>NZ_NESP01000001.1:1435216-2152824 GCF_003063475.1 Limnohabitans curvus | reverse complement strand
CCGTCGTTTAACTTTGCCGTGTCACGCCTCCTTATGATCCAAGCCATGTACCCCATCCAACACCCTTCGCGCAGCGAATTTATCCCCATCCGCCACCTGCGTTATCACGTGCGGCAGTGGGGCACGCCATCACCCGACAAAACGCCACTGGTCATGCTGCACGGTTGGATGGATGTGGCCGCCTCATTTCAGTTTGTCATCGACGCACTGCAAGACGATCACTGGGTCATCGCCCCCGACTGGCGTGGTTTTGGCCTGACCGAAACACCCCACACCGACAACTTCTGGTTCCCCGACTATCTGGCTGACTTGGACCAACTGCTTGACCATTACGTGGGAGAACGCCCAATCCACCTGCTGGGCCACAGCATGGGTGGTCATGTAGCGACGATGTATGCGGGCATTCGCCCTGAACGCATCCACAAGCTCATCAACCTCGAAGGCTTTGGCATGCCCGCCACTCGCCCAGCCCAAGCACCAAGCCGCTTGGCCAAGTGGATGGACGAGCTCAAAGCTTTGCAACGCGACGAGATGGCCCTTAAACCTTACGCCAGCCTTGAAGCCGTGGCGCAGCGCCTCATCAAAACCAACCCGCGCTTGGGCTCAGACAAAGCCCATTGGCTGGCTCAGCATTGGGCGCGCGCCAACGACCAAGGTGAATGGCGCATCCTGGGTCATGCGGCACACAAGGTCGTCAACGCCCAGTTGTTCAAAACCGATGAGACCCAAGCCATTTACGAACGCATCACCGCGCCCATGCTCTGCGTGGTGGCCAGCACCGACAGCATGGGCCAGTGGTGGAAAGACAGCTATACCTTGGCCGAATTCATGCAACGCATTGCCGCCGTGCCCAACATCACCCACGCCGTCATCGACAATGCGGGCCACATGCTGCACCACGACCAACCCGAACAACTGGCGCAATTCATAGAAGATTTTTTGAAAACGTGATGGTTTGCTAAAGAAGATAAAATTCGATTTTTAGAAATTAAGCCAAACGAATGCATTTTCCATATAACTTACGCGCCCTGCTGCTCTCCACTGTGTTGGCAGGCGCTTTGGGAGCCACGTCGGCCCAAGCCGCAGACAACGATCTCTACGACTGGCAGCCTTGCCCCGACAGCTTGGCAGTTGAGGGCGGCGCACAGCCCACCAAAAAATGGGACCTCACCATTTCCCCTTACACCCACCACTGGTCCAACAACCCAGAGCACAAGCAAGTCATTCTGGTAGCGCTTGACAGCCACGTCAGCGGTGGCCGTTTCTGCGGCTTGGCCTTGTTCACCAACTCCTTTGGCCAGGGCTCGGCTTACGCTTATGTGGGCAAACAGTGGGATGGCATTTTGGGCAACCCCAAGCTGTTCACCAAAGTCTCTGCGGGTTTGCTCTACGGCTACCGCGGCGCATACAAAGAAAAAATCCCATTCAACAACTACGGCATTGCGCCGGCCATCATTCCCTCGCTGGGCTACGCCTTCACACCTAAAGACTCAGCGCAGGTCTTTTTGCTCGGCAACGCTGGCGTTTTGTTTGCCTACGCTCGCAGCTTCTAAGAACCGGTCTGAACGTGAGAAAATCTGCGGTTTCCCCCAGACACATAAAGAAGACCGCATCATGGAAGCAGAACGCATCAACCTCATTGGATCCACACTTGCCGGCCTGAGCGTCCGCACGGTGGATCTCCGGAGGTATCTTTGACTACGATGCCAAATCTGAACGCCTGCGCACCGTCAACGCCTCGCTAGAAGACCCCACCATTTGGAACGACCCCAAAAAAGCGCAAGAGCTGGGTCGTGAAAAGAAAGCCCTTGACGGCGTGGTCGTCACCCTCACCCGCTTGACCCAAGAGTTGGCAGACAACGCCGAGTTGTTTGAAATGAGCAAAGCCGACAACGACGAAGACGGCTTGCTCACCATCGAAGCCGACACCCAAGGCTTGGTCAAAACCATCGAAGAGCTCGAATTCCGCCGCATGTTCAGCAACGAAGCGGACCCGCTCAATTGCTTCCTCGACATCCAAGCCGGTGCCGGTGGCACCGAAGCCTGCGATTGGGCCAGCATGTTGCTGCGCCAGTACCTCAAGTACGCCGAACGCAAAGGCTTCAAAACCACGGTGGAAGACGAATCTGCGGGCGACGTGGCTGGCATCAAAGGCGCCACCATCAAGATCGAAGGCGAATATGCCTTTGGCTTGTTGCGCACCGAAACTGGCGTGCACCGCTTGGTGCGCAAGTCACCGTTCGACAGCTCGGGCGGCCGCCACACCTCGTTCGCCTCGGTGTTTGTGTACCCCGAAATTGACGATTCGATCGAAATCGACATCAACCCCTCGGACGTGCGCACCGACACCTACCGCGCCTCGGGCGCGGGTGGTCAGCACATCAACAAAACCGACTCTGCCGTGCGCTTGACCCACATGCCCACCGGCATCGTGGTGCAGTGTCAAGACGGCCGTAGCCAGCACAGCAACCGTGACGTGGCTTGGAAACGCCTGCGCTCGCGCTTGTATGACCACGAGATGCGCAAGCGCCAAGAAGAACAGCAAAAGCTCGAAGACACCAAAACCGATGTGGGCTGGGGTCACCAAATTCGCAGCTACGTGTTGGACAACAGCCGCATCAAAGATTTGCGTACCAACGTTGAGATCTCGGCCACACAAAAAGTCTTGGATGGCGACCTCGATGCTTTCATCGAAGCGTCACTCAAGCAAGGTATTTAAGGAACATCATGTACCGTGAAGGCACAGCCCAACTAATCCAACGCGCCGACTACACAGCGCCCGCGTTTTGGATTGACACCGTCGATCTGACGTTTGACTTGGACCCCGCCAAGACCCGCGTGCTCAACCAAATGCGCGTGCGCCGCAACCCCGACGTGGCGGCTCAGCCTTTGCGTTTGGACGGCGACGAGCTCAACCTCGCGCGTGTGTTGGTCAACGGCCAAGGCACCTCGTTCAAGATGGACGGCAGCCAGTTGGTGCTGGAGAACTTGCCTGAAGGCCACGAGGCTTTTGACCTGGAAATCTTCACCACCTGCAACCCTGCGAAGAACACCAAGCTCATGGGCTTGTATGTGAGCAACGACTCGTTCTTCACGCAGTGCGAGGCTGAAGGCTTTCGCCGCATCACCTATTTCTTAGACCGCCCCGATGTGATGTCGAACTACAGCGTCACGCTGCGCGCCGACAAAAAGGCCTTCCCCGTGCTGCTGAGCAACGGCAATTTGGTGGACGAAGGCACGCTGGAAGACGGTCGTCACTTCGCCCGTTGGGTCGACCCACACAAAAAGCCTTGCTACTTGTTTGCCTTGGTGGCGGGCCAATTTGTATGCCGCGAACAGCGCGTCAAGGCACCGTCGGGCAAAGAGCATTTGCTGCAGGTGTTTGTGCGCTCCGGCGATTTGGACAAAACCGAACACGCCATGAACTCACTCATGGCCAGCATCAAGTGGGACGAGCAGCGTTTCAACTTGAGCCTCGACTTAGAGCGCTTCATGATCGTCGCCACCAGCGACTTCAACATGGGCGCGATGGAGAACAAGGGCCTCAACATCTTCAACACCAAGTTTGTGTTGGCCAACTCCGCCACCGCCACCGACATGGACTACGCCAACATCGAAAGCGTGGTCGGCCATGAATACTTCCACAACTGGACGGGCAACCGCGTGACTTGCCGCGACTGGTTCCAACTCTCACTCAAAGAAGGCCTGACGGTTTTCCGCGACCAAGAGTTCAGCCAAGACTTGGCTGCTGAAGCGTTGAAAGACAACCCAACAGCTGCCGCCTCAGCCAAAGCCGTCAAGCGCATCGAAGACGTGCGCTTGTTGCGCACCGCGCAGTTCCCAGAAGACGCAGGCCCCATGGCCCACCCAGTGCGTCCTGACAGCTATGTAGAGATCAACAACTTCTACACCGTCACGATTTACGAAAAAGGCTCTGAGGTCGTGCGCATGATGCAGACCCTGGCGGCAACGCCAGCTTCCAATATTTCAGGTCGTGAAGGCTTCGCCAAAGGCATGTCGCTCTACTTCGAGCGCCACGATGGCCAAGCGGTGACGTGTGACGATTTCGCACAAGCCATTGCTGATGCCAACCCAGGCTCAGCACTCGCCACACACTTGACGCAGTTCAAGCGCTGGTACGCACAGGCGGGCACACCCCGCGTGCAAGCCTCTGGCAGCTACAACGCCGACACTCGCACGTACACACTGAGCATGAGCCAAAGCTGCCCACCCAGCCCCGGCCAAGACCACAAAGAACCGTTTGTCATTCCGGTGCAATTTGGTTTGCTGGGTGCCGATGGCCGCGAGGTGCTGTCCACGCAACTCTTGGTATTGACCGAAGCCACGCAAAGCTTCGAGTTCAAGGACTTGTCACTGCAAGCAGGCGAAGAGCCTGTACCTTCTATCCTCCGAGGCTTCAGCGCCCCTGTGGTGCTGGAAAAAGACTTCACAGCCACCCAACTGCTCACGCTGTTGGCGCACGACACCGACCCGTTCAACCAATGGGAAGCAGCGCAACGCCTGTGCCTGAACGCCGCACTCACCGCCGTGGCGGCCAGCGACGCACCCACGCACGTGTTGGATGCCGCCTTGGTGCAAGCCCTGCGCACCGTGCTGCGCAACCCTGCTTTAGATGCCGCGTTCAAAGACTTGGTGCTCACCTTGCCTTCTGAAACCTACATCGCTGAACAGCTCGAAGTGGTGGACCCTCAGCGCATCCACGCCGTGCGTGAATCTATGCGTGCGCAACTGGCTCGCGAGTTGCACGACGATTGGGCTTGGGCTTTTGAAGCTCACAGCGAAAACGGCGCTTTCAGCCCCGACCCCGTGTCGAGTGGCCGCCGCGCATTGAGCGGCATGGCCCTCACCATGTTGTGTCTGGATGCACGCACCACGGGCGATGAAGTTTGGCCAGGCCGCACCTACCAGTGTTTCAAAGACGCGCACAACATGACCGACCGCTTCAATGCTTTGAGCGCTTTGGTGGGCTCGGGTCTTGAATTGGCAGGCGATGCGCTGCAACGCTTCTACAACCTGTTCCACAACGAAGCCTTGGTGATGGACAAATGGTTTGCCTTGCAAGCCGGCAGCACCGACCGTGGTGGCAACATCTTGTCGCTGGTGCGCAACCTCATGCTGCACCCCGATTTCCACATCAAAAATCCCAACCGCGCACGCAGCCTGATCTTCAGTTTCTGCAGTGCCAACCCCGGCGCATTCCACCGCAGCGATGCGGCGGGCTATGTGTTCTGGAGCGAACGCGTGTTGGAGCTCGACGCCATCAACCCCCAAGTCGCCGCCCGTTTGGCACGCGCCTTGGACCGTTGGAGCAAACTGGCCGAGCCCTACCGCACCGCTGCGCACGAAGCCATCAAACGCATCGCTGCCAAAACTGATTTAAGCAACGACGTGCGTGAGGTGGTCTCACGCGCGCTCTCCAACTAAGGACTCGCCATGTCTGTATCTCTTACCCGCTATCTGGTCGAACAACAACGCGCCAAAGGCCTCATCCCTTCTGAACTGCGCTTGTTGCTCGAAGTCGTGGCACGTGCTTGTAAAAGCATCAGCCATGCTGTGAACAAAGGCGCCTTGGGCAGCGAACTGGGCGATGTCATGGGTTCCGCCGGCAGCGAAAACGTGCAAGGCGAAGTGCAAAAGAAACTCGACATCATCGCCAACGATGTGTTGATTGAAGCCAACGAATGGGGCGGCCATTTGGCTGCCATGGCGTCCGAAGAAATGGACAGCATCCACGTCGTGCCCAACCGTTACCCCCAAGGCGAATACCTGTTGATGTTTGACCCACTCGATGGCTCGAGCAACATCGAAGTCAACGTGAGCATTGGCACCATCTTCAGCGTGCTCAAAAAAGTAGACCCCAGCAAAGGCGTGAGCGAAGACGACTTCTTGCAACCCGGCACCCAACAAGTGGCCGCTGGCTACTGCGTGTACGGCCCACAAACCACCTTGGTGCTGACCGTGGGTGATGGCGTGGCCATGTTCACCTTGGACCGCGAGCAAGGCTCGTTTGTGTTGACCCAAGAGAACGTGCGCATCCCTGCCGACACCAAAGAGTTCGCCATCAACATGAGCAACATGCGCCACTGGGACGAGCCCGTGAAGCGCTACATCGACGAGTGCTTGCAAGGTGAAGAAGGCCCACGCGGCAAGAACTTCAACATGCGTTGGATTGCCTCCATGGTGGCCGACGTGCACCGTATCTTGACCCGTGGCGGCGTGTTCATGTACCCCTGGGACAAGCGCGAGCCAGGCAAAGCCGGCAAGCTACGCCTGATGTACGAAGCCAACCCCATGAGCTGGTTGGTCGAGCAAGCCGGTGGCGCCGCCACCAACGGTCAGCAACGCATCTTGGACATCCAGCCCACACAACTACACCAACGTGTGAGCGTGGTCTTGGGTTCTAAGAACGAAGTGGAACGTGTGACGAGCTATCACGCACAAAAGTAATCTTTTACGATTCACAAACAAAGGCCCGCCTCTTGAATTCAAGGGGCGGGCCTTTGTCGTTTCAGCTGCTTGTGTAATCTACGGAAATAAAACACACAGAGGCAGCCATTGAAGAGACCTAGCACAAGCTTGGCGACTGAGCCATTTATTCAAAAACTCGCACAATTTGAAATTACAACTTGTAGCGCTATACACTACACAGTACAATAATTCGGAATGATCAAAAGTTTCCGACACAAAGGTTTGCAACGGTTTTTTGAAACAGGCAGCAAAGCTGGAATTCAAGCAACCCATGCCACCAAGCTTCGCCTTCAGTTAGCAGCACTTGATCAGGCAACAAGTCCAGAAGACCTGTCTGCACCGTCATGGGCCCTACACCCGTTGAAGGGCGACCTGAAAAAGCATTGGGCCGTGACAGTGAATGGCAATTGGCGCATGGTGTTCACGTTTGAAGGTACGGATGCTGTGCTGGTTGACTACATGGATTACCACTGAGGTAGATATGACAAGAATGCATAACCCGCCCCACCCAGGCGAAGTCCTTCGGGAATATTTGGGTGACATCACTGTGACTGAAGCAGCATCAAAACTGAACGTCAATCGCGTCACGCTGTCACGCGTGATCTCTGGCAGCTCTGGCATATCCGCTGATATGGCGTACCGTCTAGGCAGCGCATTTGGCACAAGCCCTGAACTGTGGGCAGGTATGCAACTTCAGTACGACTTGTACATGGCCAGCAAAATGAAGCGCCCTAAGATTCAAAGGTTGGCACTGGCCGCTTAAACGTGTGGGGTTTGAATCAAACCCCGATGTAGCGATGCCACAAACTGTGGTCCGCCTCTAGCGCAGCAGACGCGCCCTGCCACACCACCTGCCCACGTTCGATGATGGTGTGCTGGTCGGCCAGCTTGACCAGCTTTTGCACATACTTGTCGATCACCAAAATGCTTTGGCCTTGACCGCGCAAGGTGTGCAGGCAGCGCCAAATGTCTTCACGCACCAGCGGAGCTAAACCTTCTGTGGCTTCGTCCAATACCAACAAGTGTGGATTGGTCATCAGGGCGCGGCCAATGGCCAGCATTTGTTGTTCACCGCCCGAAAGCTGGTTGCCCATGTGGCGATGGCGTTCAGCCAAACGTGGGAACAAGGCATACACACGCTCTAGCGCCCACGGGTGGGTGCTGCTGTTGCGGTTGGCCGCAAAGGCCAACAGGTTTTCTTGCACGGAGAGCGTCGGGAAAATTTGTCGACCTTCGGGCACCACCGCCAGCCCCATACGTGCAATACGGTCTGGGCTGTAGCCTTCGACACGTTCGCCACAAAAACGCACCGTGCCAGACAACGCAGGCGTGAGGCCCAAGATGGAACGCACCGTCGTGGTTTTACCCATGCCATTGCGGCCCAGCAAAGTAGACACGCCACCCACTTCAATGCTGAGGCTGATGCCAAACAACACTTGGCTGCTGCCGTAGCCGCTGTGCAAGTCGTGAACTTCTAACAAGGCGCTCATGGTTTATTCGTCGCCTAGGTAAGCGCGCTTCACAGCCGCATCGTTTTTAATTTTCTCTGCCGTGCCACACGCAATGACTTGGCCCGACACCAACACCGAGATGGTGTCGGCCAAGCGAAACACCGCATCCATGTCATGCTCGACCAGCAGCAGCGTGGTGTCACCACGCAAGCTTTGCAGCAGTTGCACCATGCGCTCAGATTCATCAGGGCCCATGCCAGCCATAGGCTCGTCGAGCAGCATCAACTTAGGACTTGTGGCCAAAGCCAAGCCCACTTCCAACTGGCGTTGCTCGCCGTGCGACAGCGCACCTGCGGACTGCATGAGCTGCGCTTGCAATCCCACACGCTCGGCCACCTCGGCGGCGCGTGCATAACGCGCATGCTCGCTGCGTGCGGCACGCCAAAACTTGAAGCTAGTTTCCACAGCTTGCGAATTGCCCGCTTGGATAGCCAACGCCAAGTTGTCCTGCACAGTGAGGCGCGTGAACACACTGGTAATTTGATAAGACCGCACCAAGCCCAAATGCGCACGCTGGTGCATGGCCGTGTGTGTGAGGTCTGCCCCATCAAACACAATGCGACCTTCATCGGGCGCTAACGCACCCGAGATTTGATGAATGAGCGTGGTCTTACCCGCGCCGTTGGGGCCAATGAGCGCATGAATTTCACCGCGCTGCACTTGCAGCGTGGCGTGGTCGGTTGCGGCCAAACCGCCAAAGCGTTTGACCAAGTTATCTACGTGCAGCAAAGGCGCGCTCATGGCGTGTCCTTTCGCTGCAGGCGTTGCAACACACTGGTCAAACCGTTGGGGGCCAGCAGCACAACCAGTAGCAACAAAGCACCTAAGCCCAGTTGCCAATGGATGGTGAAGTGGCTCAAGGTTTCTTCCAGCAGCAAGAACACCACTGCGCCCCACACACCGCCATACAAATGACCCACGCCACCCAAGATGACCATCATCATCAACAAGCCCGATTGGCTCCACTGCATGAGCGCGGGGCTGACAAAGCCACCTTGGTTGGCCAGCAGCGCACCGGCCAAACCAGCCAACGCACCCGCCATCACAAACGCCGCCAGCTTGTAGCGGTACACCGCATAGCCCAGCGCTTGCATGCGCACTTCGTTTTCACGAATGGCTTGCAGCACGTGGCCAAAGCGTGCGTTCAACACACGGGCCACGGCGTAGATGGAAGCCACACACACAGCGAGCACCACGTAATAAAACGAGGTCTCGTCATTGATGTCCACCAACGGAATTTGCGAACGAGTGGCCAACGACAACCCATCGTCACCGCCATAGGCTTTGATGGAAATGGTGAGGTAGTAAATCATCTGGGCAAACGCCAGCGTGATCATGATGAAGTACACGCCTTGCGTGCGTAGGCTGATCGCGCCAATCAGCAAAGCAAACAAAGCACTCACCACCATCGCCGCTGGCCACAACACCCACGCGTCGGTGATGCCCATTTGTGTGAGCATGGCGACGCTGTACGCGCCCACGCCCACAAACGCGGCATGGCCAAAGCTGACCATGCCACCAAAACCCAAAATGAAATTGAGGCTGGTCGCGGCCAACGCAAAAATCAAAATGCGACTGGCCAAGGCAATGTAAAAACCTTCGCCCACTGCATTGGCAATGAATGGCAAAGCCAATAGCAGCAGCAACGCAGGCACGCTCCAGCGCCACTGCAAAGAGTGGTCTAAAGATGTGGAGCGAGGTGAATGGGCCATGGGAAATTTGTTGTGCTGTGTATTGCTAAGTCGTGCGTTGCTTAACCGTGTGTCGGAAACAACCCGCGCGGCTTGAAGAACAACACCGTGGCCATGAGCATGTAAATCAAGATAGATGCCACAGCGGGGCCTGCACTGGATGCAGCCTCGGCACTGAGCAGCGAGTCAAACACCATGGGCACCAAGGTGCGCCCTGCGGTGTCGACCACGCCCACCAACATCGCGCCCAAGAACGCGCCGCGTATCGAGCCAATGCCACCGATGACGATGACCACAAACGCCAAAATCAAAATGCTCTCCCCCATGCCCACTTGCACGGCCAACAGCGGGCCCAGCATGCCACCTGCAATGGCGCACAGCGCAGCACCCACACCAAACACCGCTGTGAACAAACGCGTCACGTTGCTGCCCATGGCCAAGGCCATTTCGCGGTTGGCCGCGCCTGCACGCACTTGCATGCCCACGCGTGTGCGCGTGATGAGCACATACAAAAACAAAGCCACGGCCAAACCCACGCCGATGATGAACAAGCGATACGCGGGATAGAAAAATCCGCTCACCAACTCCACAGGGCCGCTGAGCGCCGCCGGAGGGTTGAGCGTGATGGGCTGTGCGCCCCAAATCAAGCGCACGGTTTCGTTGCACATCAAGAGAATGGCAAACGTGCCCAGCACTTGTGAGAGGTGGTCGCGCTCATACAGGCGACGCAGGATAGTCACTTCAAGTAACACACCAAACAGCGCAGCACCGGCCACACCTGCGCCCAGCCCCAGCCAAAAAGAATCGGTGGCCGCAGCCACCGTGGCAATCAGGTAGGCGCCCACCATGTAGAGCGAGCCATGCGCGAGGTTGATCATGTCCATGATGCCGAACACGAGCGTCAAGCCCGCGGCCAGCAAGAACAACATCAACCCAAACTGCAAGCCGTTGAGCGATTGCTCGAACAGCAAAATACCATCCATCAAAACGCCTTAGCTGGGCATCTTGCAGCTGGCTGCATACGCATCCGCATGGGCTTTGAACACGGGGCTCAAGGTGCGGTTGGTCACGCGGCCTTTGGCGTCTTTGGTGATGACGCGCAAGTAGTAGTCTTGAATCGGGAAATGGTTCTTGTTGAACTTGAAGGCACCACGCACCGAATCAAACTTGGCAGCCTCCAACGCTTTGCGCACGGCTGCTTTGTCTTCCAAGTTGCCTTTGCTGTCACGCACGGCGGCTTCGATCAAGCGTGCAGCGTCGTAGCCTTGGGCTGCGTACAGCGTGGGCAAGCGGCCATAGGCCTTTTCAAACTCGGCCACAAACTTTTTGTTGGCCGCGTTGTCCATGTCGTGACCCCACTGCGAGGTGTTGAACATGCCGAGCATGGGTTCACCCACCGCTTTGATCACGTCTTCATCGCCTGAGAAGCCGGGGCCAAACAAGGTGATGTCTTTCGACAAACCAGCGCCCACAAACTGCTTGATGAAGTTGATACCCATGCCGCCGGGCAAGAAGATGTACACCGCATCAGGCTTGGTGGCGCGCAACTTGGAAAGCTCGGTGCCGTAATCGAGTTGGTTCAAAGCGGTGTAGGTCTCTGACGCCACTTCGCCTTTGAAGAAACGCTTGAAGCCAGCAATCGCGTCTTTGCCTGCAGGGTAGTTAGGCGCAATCAATGCGACCTTCTTAAACCCCTTGTCTGTCACCACTTTGCCCACGGCTTCGTGCATGTTGTCGTTTTGGTAGGACGCGCTGAAGAAGTAGGGGTTGCACTGCTCGCCCGCGTATTGCGAGGGGCCAGCGTTGGCGCTGATGTAAAAGGTTTTCGATTGAAAGGTGGGCGCACCCACCGCCAGCATGACGTTGGAGAACACGATGCCGGTCATGAAGTCGACTTTGTCGCGCTTGACCAAACGATCTGCGGTTTGGCGACCCACATCGGGGCTGGCTTGGTCATCGGCCACGATGACGTCCACGGCCTTACCGCTGAACTTGCCACCCGAGAGCTTGACCGCGAGCTGGAAGCCGTCACGGATGTCCACGCCCAAACCCGCGCCGGGGCCTGACAAGGTGCTGAGCAAACCGACCTTCACAGTCGCGTCGTTTTGCGCAAAACCAGATGCGCAAGCCAAGCCCAAACTCAGGGCAATCAAAGAACGGCGAAAAGCGTGCATGAACAAGTCTCCAAAAATGAGGGTTAGATTTTAAAACCAGCGGGGTGCGCTAACTGACCGCCCGCTGTCACGGACACAGCGCAGTATTTGAGCTCGGGAATCTTGCCAAAGGGGTCCAGCGCGGGATTGGTCAGCAAGTTGGCCGCGGCTTCTTGGTAGGCGAAGGGGATGAACACCGCGCCTTGTGGCGTACCCTCGTCCAAACGCACACGCAGGCTCACTTGGCCGCGCCGCGATGCCACGGTCATGACATCACCCGCTTGCACACCCAAGGCTTGCAAGTCGGCGCTGCACATCGAGGCCGTGGCTGTGGGTTCAATCGCATCCAGAACCGCGGCGCGACGCGTCATGCTGCCGGTGTGCCAATGCTCGAGTTGACGACCGGTGATGAGGACAAACGGGTACTGCGCGTCGGGTTGTTCGTTGGCCGAGATCAACCCTGCAGGCACCAAGTGCACGCGGCCATCGTCGGTGGCGAAGTGATGTTTGAACACCGTGGGCTCGCCCGGGTCGTCCTCGGAGTGGCAGGGGTAGGTCACGCTGCTTTCGCGTTGCAAGCGTTCCCATGTGATGCCGCCGATGGCCGCATGCATGGCTTGACGCATTTCGTCATACACCTCGGCCACCCCATGGTGCTCGCCTGCGTAGTGCCAACTCAGGCCCATGCGTTGTGCGATTTGCTGAATGATCCACAAGTCAGCACGCGCATCACCCGGTGGGTCAATGGCTTGCAAGCCGAGCTGGACCATGCGGTCGGTGTTGCTGACCGTGCCTGTTTTTTCGGGCCATGCCGTGGCGGGCAGCACCACATCGGCCAGCCACGCGGTTTCGGTCATGAAGATGTCTTGCACCACCAAGTGCTCTAGCGACGCCAGCGCATGACGCGCATGGTTGAGGTTGGGGTCGCTCATGGCGGGGTTCTCGCCCATGATGTACATGCCGCGGATCTTGTGTGGGTCGGTCTCGTCGGCCAATATCTTGCCCATGATTTCCACCACGGTGTAGCCGGGCTTGTCGTCAAGCGGTGTGTCCCAAAACTTTTCAAACCACGCATGCGCATCGGCGTTGATCACGCGTTGGTAGTTGGGAAACATCATGGGAATGAGGCCCGCGTCACTCGCGCCCTGCACGTTGTTTTGGCCGCGCAGGGGGTGCAGGCCCGAGCCGGGCTTGCCCACTTGGCCGGTGATGGACGACAAGGCAATCAGGCAGCGCACGTTGTCGGTGCCGTGCACGTGTTGGCTCACGCCCATGCCCCACAAAATCATGGCACTTTTGGCGGTGGCGTAGGCACGCGCCACGTCGCGCAAGGTGTGTGCGTCAATGCCGCAAATCGGGGCCATGGCCTCGGGGCTGAAGTTTTTGACGTTGGCTTTGAGCGCGTCGTAGTTGTTGGCACGGTCACGAATGAACGCCTCATCCACCAAGCCTTCTTCAATGATGACGTGCAGCATGGCGTTGAGCATGGCCACATCGGTGTCGGCCTTGAAGTGCAAGGTACGCCACGCGTGTTTGCCAAGGTCTGTGCCGCGCGGGTCGGCCACCACAATCTTGGCGCCACGCTTGGCTGCGTTCTTCATCCACGTGGCCGCCACAGGATGGTTGGATGTGGGGTTAGAGCCGATGACGAAGATGAAGTCTGAGTGCTCGACATCGTTCACTTGGTTGGTCACCGAGCCCGAGCCCACGCCCTCTAACAACCCCGCCACGCTAGACGCATGGCACAAGCGTGTGCAGTGGTCCACGTTGTTAGACCCAAAACCTGTGCGCACCAATTTTTGGAACAAATACGCTTCTTCGTTGCTGCCTTTGGCCGAGCCAAAACCGGCCAGCGCTTTTTTGCCATGCGTGTCGCGCACGTGTTTGAGTTGGAATGCGGCCAGGTCTAGGGCTTCTACCCACGTGGCTTCACGAAACACCTGCGACCAATCGGAGGCGTTGATGTTGAGCGCGTTCAACGCGTCTGGGTCTTTGGGCACGCTCGCTTTGCGAATCAGCGGCACCGTCAGCCGTTGTGGGTTGTGGATGTAGTCAAACCCGAAACGGCCTTTGACGCACAAACGGCTGTGGTTGGCCGGGCCGTCGCGCCCGTCGACGCTGACGATGTGGTTGTCCTTCACGTTGTAGGTCAGCAAGCAACCCACACCGCAAAACGGACACACCGAATCCACTTTTT
The DNA here is from genome assembly GCF_003063475.1 of Limnohabitans curvus. Classification (NCBI taxonomy): domain Bacteria; kingdom Pseudomonadati; phylum Pseudomonadota; class Betaproteobacteria; order Burkholderiales; family Comamonadaceae; genus Limnohabitans; species Limnohabitans curvus. The sequence goes on along the minus strand of NZ_NESP01000001.1, from coordinate 2,138,783 downwards.
GATCGACCACTTGCGAGCCAATTTGTGTTTTGGGCATCAACGCGCCCGTCGGGCACGCCTGCACGCACTCGCCGCAAGCCACGCAGCTGCTCAACCCCATCGGGTCGTTCAAATCAAACACGATTTGCGCCTGCGCGCCACGGTGCGCGTAGCCAATCACATCGTTGACCTGCTCTTCACGGCAGGCACGCACACAGCGGTTGCACTGAATACAAGCATCCAAATTCACTGCCATCGCCGGGTGGGACACATCACACGCGGGTTGTTCGCGACGCAGTGCACGCAATGCAGGTCGCACGGTGACACCCATGCGAGAAGCCCAGTCACTCAACTCACCATGTTGACCAACAGCGCCGCCATCGCTAGCACCTGCTGCGATGGGGGATGCGCCGGGTGACGATTTTGGCTCGCCGCATAAGGAGCCTGGCGTATCCTCCGTCGCAACAGCGAGAGAAGAAGCATCGTTCCACTTGTACCCAACATCAGGCATATCCGATAGTAGCATTTCAAGAACCATCTTCTGGCTCTTGATAGCGCGGTCACTCACCAACACCTCCAGCCCCGCCGTCGCCGTGCGACAGCAGCTAGGTGCCAAAGTGCGCTCGCCTTTGATCTCGACCACACACGCGCGGCAGTTGCCATCGGCACGCAAACCGTCGGTGTAGCAGAGGTGCGGAATGTCAACGCCATTGCGTTGTGCGGCTTTGAGGATGCTCTCGCCTTCATACGCTTGAACCGATTGGTCGTTGAGTTTGAATTCAATCATTCAAGCCACCTCGTGTGGAAAATAGGTTTGCACACAACGCACGGGGTTGGGCGCAGCTTGACCGAGGCCACAAATGGATGCGTCCACCATCACTTCGTTCAAGTCTTCTAGCGTGGCGTTGTCCCAGGTGGGCGCTTGCATCAGCTGCACCGCTTTAACAGTGCCCACGCGGCAGGGTGTGCATTGGCCACAGCTCTCGTGTGCAAAAAACGCCATGGCATTGAGCGCTGCATCACGCGCGGTGTCGTGCTGGCTCAGCACCACCACGGCAGCGGAGCCAATGAAGCAACCGTGTGCTTGCAGCGTGTCAAAGTCCAAAGGAATTTGGTTGAGCCGCGCAGGCAAGATGCCCCCCGATGCCCCGCCCGGCAAATAGGCATAGAGCGTGTGGCCCTCCAACATGCCTCCGCAATACTCGTCAATCAAGGCCTGCACCGTGATGCCCGCCGGTGCAAGCTTGACACCCGGCTGTTTGACGCGGCCACTCACACTGAAGCTGCGTAAACCCACGCGACCATTGGCACCAAAGCTGGTGAACCACTGTGAGCCTTTTTGCACGATGTCACGCACCCAATAGAGCGTTTCAAAGTTGTGTTCGAGGGTGGGTTTGCCAAACAAACCCACTTGCGCAATGTAAGGCGGGCGCATGCGTGGCTCGCCGCGCTTGCCTTCGATGCTTTCAATCATGGCGGACTCTTCGCCACACACATACGCACCCGCGCCACGGCGCAATTCGATGTGTGGCAGCGGGCAAGGTGGGTTAGCTTGCAAAGCAGCCAGCTCGTGTTGCAGCAACGCGCGGCAGCCGTGGTATTCATCGCGCAGGTAGATGTAGATGGCCTCTATGCCCACCACTTGCGCAGCCACCAGCATGCCTTCTAAAAACCGATGCGGGTCACGCTCTAAATACGTGCGGTCTTTGAAAGTACCAGGCTCACCCTCGTCAATGTTGACAGCCATCACGCGCGGTGCGGTTTGCTCGCGCACGATGCGCCATTTGCGCCCTGCCGGAAAGCCCGCCCCACCCAAGCCACGCAGACCCGAGGCCTCCATGGCTTGCAACACATCCTCTGTTTGGGCTGTGCCCTTTGACAGCGAGGCAGCCAAGGCATAGCCACCATCGGCCAGATAGGCGGCCATGTCCACATAGTCGGGCAAAGCTTGTTGGGTGTGACCGGCTTGCACCGCAGCCTTCACTTTGTCGGGCGTGGCGTGCGGCACAGCGTTCTGGTGCACCACGGCCACAGGGGCTTGTTCGCAACGGCCCACGCAAGGCGCACGGATGACGCGCACCTCTGCACCCAAGAGGGCGGGCAACTTGGCCAGCAGCTGTTTGGCACCGCCCATCTCGCAGCTCAGGCCATCGCACACGCGCACCGTCAAGGCCGCCTGCGTGGCGTCATTGGGCAACACCTCGAAGTGGTGATAGAACGTGGCCACCTCAAACACCTCGGCCATGGGCAGCTTCATCTCATGCGCCAAGGCCACCAAGTGGCGCTCAAACAAACCACGGTAAGCGTCGTTCAGCGCATGCAAATGCTCGATCAACAAATCGCGTCGCTCAAACGCATGCACCAAGGACCGCACCTCTTGCAGCGACTGCACATCGGGCTGTCGCCCTTTGAGGTGGCTGATGCGGCGAAGCGTGTCTCGCATCTGGTCAACGGTGCTGAGCGTGTGTGTGGCGGACTGAGTCATGTGAGCTTGTGAACGGATTCCATTGGCTTTGATTCTCAGTCAAATCCACCTGAATAAGCTGTCACGTTGGCTCTATGATTCCTCCTCATGAAATTCATGACTTGGCCCGTTCCCGCCCTGCTTGCTTGGGGTTCGTCTTGGCTCATCTTCAAAGGCCTGCAACTGGTCGGTTTGAGCGAAGCCATTGCCTTCATCGTCGCCACGTGTTTGGGTGGTTTTTTAAGTGCGCTGGCACACACCCCCATGCGTAAAGCCTTGATCGTGTTGGGTTTTCCGCTCTCCATGGCTGCGTCTTCGTCTACCCTGAACGTGCCGCCGATTGGTTGGTTGTTCTTGTTGGGCTTAATTGTTTTGGTTTACCCACGCAAAGCATGGCGCGATGCGCCCTTGTTCCCCACGCCTAAAAAAGCACTGCGCGAATTGCAGCAACACATCGTGCTGCCCGCGGGCGCACGCATTTTGGACGCAGGCAGTGGCATGGGTGATGGTTTGTTGGCGCTGCGCGATGCGTTCCCGCGTGCCGAACTTCACGGCGTCGAAATGAGCTGGCCGTTGCGCGTGCTCAGCGCCATGCGCTGCTCGTTTGCGCGCATTCGCCAAGGCGATATTTGGCTGGTGGATTGGCGCAGCTTTGACATGGTCTACCTGTTTCAACGCCCTGAGAGCATGCCCCGCGCCGTCGAAAAAGCAGAAGCCGAATTGCGCCGTGGCGCTTGGCTGGTGAGCTTAGAGTTTGAAGCGCGAGAGCTGATTCCCAGCGCCATCCTCACCTGCCGCGATGGCCGCCCGGTGTGGATGTACCAAGTGCCGTTTAACCGACGCGGCTGACCAAGAGTTTGTCGATGCGGCGGCCATCGAGGTCGAGCACTTCAAAACGCCACTCACCAAAAGCCACCACATCAGCCACGGCGGGCAGCTCACCCGAAATGGCCATGACCAAACCGGCCACCGTGTTGTAAATGCCACGGTCTTCATCGGGCAATTCTTTGATGGTCAAACGCGCTTTGAATTCGCTCACTGGCATCAAGCCATCGACCAACCAAGAACCGTCTTCGCGCTGCTTGGCCCACGCTTCATCGGTGGGCGTGGCTTGCAGCAGTTCACCCGTGATGGCTTCTAGCAAATCGCGTGGCGTGAGCAAGCCATGCACCACGCCATACTCGTCCACCACCAGCACCATGCGGCCGTGTGCTGTGGCGCGTTCGGCGGGTTTGCGGAATTGCTCCAGCAAATCCAAACCACTCAAAGTTTCAGGAATAAAAGCCACAGGCTTGGCCAAAGCCTCGACCGTCATGTCGGTGCCGGGTGGCAAACGCAAGAGCTGAGACACACTGACCGCGCCCACCACATTGTCTAAGTCACCACGGCACACGGGATACCACGAGTGCGCGCCGCTGGCACCCACTTGCGCCAAGGCTTGGGGCACGGGCAGCTTGGCATCGAGCCACTCAATGTCAGAGCGGTGCACCATGATGGAGGTGAGCGGACGGTCATCGAGGTTGAACACGTTTTGCACCATTTGGTGTTCGTGCTGTTCGATCACACCGGCGTCTACGCCTTCGACCAAGCTGGCCGAAATTTCTTCTTCCGTCACCGTGCGGGCACCATGCACATCAATGCGCAGCAACTTCAACATACCGCTGGTGCTGGCAGACAGCAAATGCACAAAGGGCTTGGCCAAAGTGGCCAAGGCCAACATCACGGGGGCAGCCACACGCGCCACCGACTCGGGAAACAACTGACCAATGCGCTTGGGCACCAACTCGCCAAACAAAATGGTGCTGAAGGTGATGAGGGTCACCACAAACGCCGTGGCCAAACCTGAGGCGAGGTTTTCAGGCACGCCTTGGGCCAACAGCCAATACGAAAAATCATCACTGAAGGCGGCCTCACCCACGATGCCGTTGAGCACGCCAATGGAGGTGATGCCAATTTGCACCGTAGACAAAAACTGTGTGGGCTGCGCCATCAAACGCAGCGCGGCTTGCGCACCACTGTCGCCCGTCTCGGCCAACGCCGCCAAGCGTGCTTTGCGGCTGGAGGCCAAAGCCATCTCAGACATGGCAAACACGCCATTGAGCAGCGTTAAGAAAACAATCAGTAAAACATCCATCACAATCTCCTACATGGCACTTTACTTGATTGGCGACGTGCAAGGCTGTGACGAAGCCTTAGAACGTTTGTTAACCCACCTCGCGTTCTCCCCCAGCCGCGACACACTCTATTTACTGGGCGACTTGGTCAACCGTGGCCCCAACAACGTGGGCGTGCTGCGGCGTTTGATGGCGCTCGGCAGCAGCGCGCAATGTTTGTTGGGCAACCACGATTTGCATGTGCTGGCTGTGTCACGCGGCGTGCGCCAACCCAACAAGCAAGACACCATTCAAGACATCTTGACCGCGCACGACAGCCACGAGTTGTTGCACTGGCTGCGCCACCAAAACATGGCCATGCAAGTGGGCCAAGTGCTGATGGTGCATGCGGGCGTGCTGCCGCAATGGACAGCGGCGCACACCATGGCACTGGCTGGAGAAGTAGAGGCCGTGCTGCGCAGCGACGACTGGGTGCACTTCATGCCGCAGATGTATGGCGGCCTGCCGAATGTGTGGCGTGATGACCTAGAGGGCGCAGACCGCTTGCGCGTGATCGTCAACGCCCTCACCCGCTTGCGCTTTTGCGATGCGCAAGGCGCGATGGATTTCAGCGTGAAAGAAGGTGCAGACAAAGCGCCTGCGCATTTGATGCCGTGGTTTGATGTGCCTGGCCGATTGACCGCTGATGTGCGGATGGCCTTTGGCCATTGGTCTACCGTGCACATTGAAGACCGCCCAGACGTGGTGTGCCTAGACGATGGGTGTGTGTGGGGTGGGTGCTTGAGTGCGGCGAAGCTGGAAGCCAAAGACACGCATTTGAGCGTGGCTGATGCACCTGCGTGGCAGCGAGTCGGCGTGAAGTGCCCGCAGACGATGGATCCGTTGGCCTAGCCAAGTAGTCTGGCCGCCATTGCCCCATAGGCCATTTCAAACCCCAAATACGTCCATGCGCAACTTTTCATAGATAGTCATTCCCGGTTTTATTAATTTCGACAGAGTATTACGTGCGAATGCTGGGGCATCATTACCAACCTGCGTTAACGACAATATTTTCTTAGCCTCAACATAGATTGCGCCTGCAGCCTTCTTAATGTCATCCGCAGGATGACCCTGACTCTTTACGCTATCAATCGCAACGTTCTTGGCTGCGATCAAATCTGCCGCCTTCTCGGGTTTCCCCAACGATATGCAGAGGGCAGTCAACACCTCATCGTCATAAAGGTAGGCCTCTAGATGCCGTAGGCTCAGAACGGTAATGCCCTCATTCTTGAAGGCTAGTACATCATTTGGAGCGTGGTCGTCTAAGTCAATCAGACGGATGATTTTCATGCCCGATGCGAGCTTCGGCAGCACAGTGGCAAGCCCAATGAAATCGTTCTGCACTTCTTTCGAGTTACCGGCAGAAATGAAAGTGGCGTCGGGAATTTCGTTGCCGAAGATCGATCCGTAAATGCGCGCATCGTGCTCTGCGTTCTTCCCTGGCACCGCACCCGTAGGATTGCCTTCGCAGATGATCACTTGCTTCGGAGCTACTAGTGAGGATAGATCGTCAAGTGCGATGTGCATCACTCCTTGCCAAAAGGCTCGAGTCGGTTTGCTTGGCGAGAGCGTAACTACATGGTCGAAGTCATGACCACTGAAATCTATAAAGGCTACCGTGGCCGGGTCGGCATCGTACATTTCACGCGCCTTACGCATCATCCCAATCGAGTGGGATGCAATCCAGAGCTGAGAGTTGCCTGGAAGTAGGCTAACGAGTTCGCCCAAGAGCGCACCCTGCAGCCGCGTATTCATGTGGTTTTCCGGTTCGTCGATACAGTAAATTGTGTCCATATAACTGCGCCGCTTGACTACGAAATCAAGTATCAGATCAAAGGAAGCCTTCTCACCTCCAGAAAGATTTTTATAGTCGAAGCCCTTCGAAGTACCCTTATCGAATTGGAAAGTACCATTGTCTAGAGGGTTACCGATACCGGTGAAAGTTAGATCCGGGAATAACCGCTTAAGCGGCTCTTGGACCTCGCCGATCAGCTTTTCGCGGTAATCGCCCATGGTCGTTGTAACCGCTTCGTTAACGAATACATCCTCCATTGCTTGGGAGGCAAGTCGCTGGTAATTATTGCTAACCGTTGCGTCTGGCTCGATCAGCCGGCTCAAGGTAATGTTGTCTAGGATGGCACCCTGACGTTTAAGAGTACTGGTACTGAATTCATGGTCATTCCTGTACGCACTGCGCACGTAAAGGCTGCCACGAGTAAATTTACCTTTGGCGTCGGCGTCAGTAGCAAGGGAGATTCTGGAGCTTAGGCCACTTGCATTTTGCTGAGGCCGATCGTAGTAGTTGGTATCGTTATTCCATCCGGACGATGTGTCCATACGGTATTTCAAAAGTAAAGCATCGAAGAGGGAGGACTTGCCTGAGCCATTGGGACCAGCAAGAATGACCAATTTGGCACTGGCTGGAATGTCGCTGATAGTGAGATCAAAAAATTTGCGGAACTGTTTGATTTGGCAATTGAGCAGATGCATGGGGGACTTATTTGGAGTGAGAACAAAAATTAGAGCAAGTAAATCGGTAAATGACTAGGTAGCAATGAACCCTCACCCACAACATCACGTAGCCAACTCACCTAATTAACACTCTGCAAGTTTTAATACATTTTAAGTAAATAACTTCTATCTTCAGCGTCTAAATTCCATAGAAAAGTATCCGCAGGTTTGGGTCAATGTCAGCCATCTGATCGGCTGTACGGTAGCCCCCCACTCCCTTCACATAAGCCAACAACTCCACAAAAAACGGATGGCTGCAAAGCGTGGACGAATCGCCCACCAGCAATAGCTTGCACCGTGCGCGGGTCATGCCCACGTTCATGCGGCGGATGTCAGACAGAAAGCCGATCTCGCCTTGGGGGTTGCTGCGCGTCAATGTGATGGCAATGATGTCGCGCTCTTGGCCCTGAAACGAATCGACGGTGCCCACGCTGAGCCTGCGTTGCAGCAGCAAACCATTCAGCACTTCGGTGTCTTCGATGGCGTCTTTTAAATAGTTGATTTGGGCGCGGTACGGTGCAATCACGCCAATGGTCAGCGGGCGCTGGTCTGGGTCGGTGGGCTCCCCCAGCGCCAGCAGCTGAGCCAGGCGCTCCAGCAGCAAGTGGGCTTCTTCGGGGTTGGCGGTTGAACGGCTTTCGGGAATGGCCACTTCTTGATAACCGCAGCCCGCCGTGTCGATGAATTCCACTGGCAGGTCGGGTGCAAAACGCAGGTCATAAGCCTCTAGGCCAGCGTGGCGCACGCTGGCGTGCGGCACCAGTTGGCCGCCATAAAACTTCTCGGAGCTGAAGCCCATGATGTGCTCGTGCATACGGTATTGCGTGGTGAGCATGCGGGCCGTGTTGGGTTGGCGCTGGATGCACTTTTCAAACAGGGTTTCGCGCAGGCCTTCGCGGGCGGCTTGTTCACTTTTCACAGTGGGCGGCAGTTGGAGGTGATCGCCCGCCAACACAATGCGCTGGCCCTTGGCAATGGGTATCCAGCAACCCGGCTCCAAGGCTTGGGCGGCTTCGTCGATAAAGACTGTCTCAAAGCTCAGGTGACGCATGTGGCGATGGCTGGCACCCACCAGCGTGCAAGTGATGACCTGCACCGATTCGAGCACGTCCTCGGTCATGAAGCGCTCTAAGTCGTCGGCGGATTGGCGCAGCGTACGCGCTTCTTCACGCAGCCATTGGCGGTGCTGTCGCTCCTCAAAACCAAAATGGCGAACGTGTTCGTTAGCCGTGTCTCGGTGCTGCTCAGCGGTTTGGCGCATCGCGTGCATCTTGGCGTAGCTGGGGTGGGCCATCACACCAGCATCAAGAGTGTGCTGAAGCAGCAGCTCCGACACGCGGCTGGGGTTGCCCATGCGGATCACGTTCACACCGCGCTCGGCCAGCTTTTCGGTCAGCAAGTCCACGGCGGTGTTGGAGGGGGCGCACACCAGCACGCGCCGCTCACGCCGGATGGTTTCCAAAATGGCTTGGACCAGCGTGGTGGTTTTGCCCGTGCCGGGCGGGCCGTGGATGATGGCCACGTCTTGCGCCGAGATCACATGGCGCACCGCCACCAGCTGCGAGTCGTTAAGCGCACTGGGGTAAAACAAGTCGTCGGCTTGGGGCTCGCGATAGCTGGCTTGCCTCACGCCCAGCAGCACGTCGCGCAGTTCGGCCAAGCGGTTGCCGTGTGCGACCATGACCGCGCTCATGGCTTGGTTCATCTCGCGGTAACTAACCTCGTCAAACGTCAGGTCAATGCCGAGGGTGCTGCCGTTGAGGGTGCTGCCGTCCAGCACCCAGTCGGGCAGCGCTTCTTTGGTGGTGGTCAGCACCAGCTTGTTGCGCCGCACGCTGGTGACAACACCGCTGAGCGTGGGCCTGTCAGATTCCTTATGGCCTGACGATTGGCCTGCTGCATTGCTGAACAGCGAAGCGTTCTTGCCCACCTGAAACAAATGCAGGTCTTGCCGATGCGCTGGGCGCTCTAGCTCCAACACCACCTTGCCACCAAAACCAATGTCTTCTTGGGTGATGGTGACGGGGTACCAAGTCAGGCCACGCCGACGGCGCTCTTTGATGCTGGCACTGGCATTTTTGAGTTTGAACTGCGCTTGATCTTCCTTTTGCTCCAATTGCATGAGGGCACGCACATGGCGTAACTCATGTTGAACATCACGTTGAACAGTGTGTTGAACAGCGCAAGGGGTAGCGGGGGTCGGGTCTTGGTCAGCCAAAGGGAATGGGAAAGGGAGCGATACGGTGCAATCACGCCGCTGCTGATCGGGGCGTGTTGTCGTTTTCCGCAATCAGAACTTGGGCAGAGATACCCAAGCCTTTGTTCAAGTTTCGGATCATGCGCAGCGTCAGCGGGCGTTTGTGGTTGAGCACTTCATACACACGGTTGGGCTGGCCGATCATGGGCTCCAGATCTTTCACCGACAGCCCTGCTTGGTCCATGCGGAACTTGATGGCTTCCACCGGATCTGGCAAATCAATCGGGTAGTGCTTGCGCTCATAGGCCTCAATCAAGGTAGAGAGCACATCCAAGCGTTCGCCTTCTGGCGTGTCAGGCGATGGATCTTGATCCACCAGTGTTGACACCACGCGCAGTGCTGCACGGTAGTCTTTCTCTGTACGGATAGGTGTGATTTCCATGATGTTCTCCTTAACGCTCACGACTGATCCACTATGGCCGCATCGACTTTGTCGTACTCGGCATGGGTGCCTACAAACTTGATGTAGGCAATTTGCATGCGATAGGCAAAGGCGACGATGAGCCGATATTTGTTACCTGCAATGTTGAACACGATCCGGTTGTTGCCAACAATGCTGGCGTTTCCGTATTGAGCTTTCACATCGCCTGGGGACTTCCATTCGGCGCGACATGCCTCACCGTACCAAGTTTTCAAAGGCTCTTCTGAATCTGTACGCCCAGATTTTTCCCAAAATGTCTTGAGAGTGGATACGGCAATGACACGCATGACGGTATTTTAGTCCCAAATTGGGACTGATGTCTTGACTGTGAATGGGTCGCTTTGGGTTGTGCCCATGAGTGCGGCCACATCGCCTTGCGTGAGGCCCGCTTGCCTGCGAGCTGCAATCAGTTCACGAGCCAGCTCAAACTCGGGCGCTTGTGCGTCGTAGGCTTGGCGAACGGCAGAGTTGGTCAGCAGTTTTGCTTTCACGTCTTTTAGGCTTTTCATGTCGATTCCTCCAAGCGTTTCAATGCGGTTTCTATCGCGTAGGAAAGAAATAGCGGTTGCCACAATTCTAAACAACTGTATAGAATTACAGTTTTTATGGGAGCCGTATGAAGAAAATCACCACCCCAAACGATCCCACACACCACATCGCGGTATTCCAGGAAACCACCATTCGCCGTGTCTGGCACAACGCGGAATGGTGGTTTTCCGTGGTGGATGTTTGCGCCACCTTGACCGCTAGCCCAGATGCCGGTGCCTATTGGCGCAAACTCAAACAGCGGCTCAATGCAGAGGGTGGCCAACCCGTGACGTTTTGTCATGGGTTGAAACTAACGGCCTCAGACGGCAAACAGCGCGAAACGGATTGCGCTAACACCGAAGGCCTGTTCCGCATCATCCAGGCCATCCCCTCACCCAAGGCCGAGCCTTTCAAACGCTGGCTGGCACAAGTGGGTTACGAGCGTGTCAAAGAAATAGAAAACCCCGAAATTGCCCGCGCTACCTTTGGCGTGACGCCCGGCGAACACAGCCAGCTTAAGGGCCTGGATGTGGTGAATACTGGCAACAACCTGCGCGACCACATGACCGACCTAGAGTTGATCTTCACCATGCTGGGCGAAGCCAGCACCACCGAGATCGCCCGCCGCAGCGACGCACAGGGTTTTGATGAGAACCGCACCTCCGCCAAAGAGGGCGGCAAGATTGCCGGTAACGCCCGCAAAGCGCTAGAGGCCAAGACGGGCAAGAAAGTGGTGAGTAAAACCAACTACTTGGCCGCGCCAAGCACACCCGATTTGCTTGCTGACATGACGCCCGCACAACCAGCGAAGCCAAAAACACGTATTCGCAAAAAGCCGGCCAAGAGAGAGTAGGGCGCGGAAATAGTGCGCCACCTTAGGCTGAATGCGCTGAGCAGTGGCTGGTGGACCAAAAAAAACGCGCCATTTTTGGCGCGTTTTCTTTTAAGTAGTCGACTTGAACAAAGCCGCCATCACCCGCTTGGGTTTGATGTTGGCCGACTTGCGCAATGGGTCGGGTGCGGCAGGTGCTGCTGCCTCTGCGCTGCGCACAGGCGCTTCGTAGGGTTTGTCAAAGAACGGGTCGTTCTTGATGCGCGGTGCGGGCACGTAGCCCACTTCGCGGCTGCGGCGGCTGTCTTGCTCGCGGGGGCGTGCATCGCGTGAGGCATAGCCTTCACGGGGACGGCTGAACTCGCGGCGCTCACCACCAGCGGACGATTCGCTGCGCATGTCACCACGCTGTTCGCGAGAATCATTGCGTGAATCATTGCGAGGCTCACGTCGCTCGCGCGAACGGTCTTGCTCGACGCTCACGGTTTCTAGCGTGATCTTGGTTTTGAGCAATTTTTCAATGTCGCCCACCAAGCGTTGGTCGCTGCCCGACACAAAGCTGATGGCGTGGCCCAAAGCACCGGCGCGGCCTGTGCGGCCAATGCGGTGCACATAGTCTTCGGCGTTGAAGGGGATGTCAAAGTTGAACACGGCTGGCACATCTTTGATGTCCAAGCCGCGTGCGGCCACATCGGTACAGACGAGCAAATCGACTTCGCCTTTTTTGAAGCCTTCGAGGGCTTTCAGGCGTTCGTCTTGGCTCTTGTCGCCGTGCAAAGCGCTGGTGCGAAAACCATCGCGCTCCAACGAGCGGGCCAAACGGGCGCAGCCGAGCTTGCTGTTGCAAAACACAAAGGCTTGCTTCATGCCGTTGGCTTTGATGAGGTGGCGCAAGGCGTTGTATTTGTCGTCCACGCTCACGCTGTAGAACTGCTGCGTGATGGTGGCTGCAGTCTCGTTAGGACGCGCCACTTCGATGGTGACGGGGTTTTGCAAATAGCTGCCAGCCAAGCGTTTGATCTCTGTCGAGAACGTGGCTGAGAACAACAGCGTGGTGCGCTGCTTGGGCAAGTGGCTCAAGATGCGTTGCAAATCGGGCAAGAAGCCGATGTCCAACATGCGGTCGGCTTCGTCGAGCACCACATATTCAACTTGGTTCAACACCACGTTCTTGGCTTCGATGTGATCGAGCAAACGACCGGGCGTGGCCACCAAGACCTCGACGCCTTTTTTCAGCTCGAGGGTTTGGGGCTTCATGTCCATGCCGCCAAACACCACCATGCTGCGCAGGTTGGTGTGCACAGCGTACTGTTTGATTTGCTGGGCCACTTGGTCGGCCAGCTCGCGGGTGGGCAACAGCACCAGTGCGCGCACGGGGTGGCGTGCTGGCGAGGTGGAGCTGTTTTCGTGTTTGAGCAAACGTTGCAGCAAAGGCAGCGAGAACGCGGCCGTTTTACCGGTGCCGGTTTGCGCGGCGCCCATCACGTCTTGGCCAGTCAGAACCACGGGAATGGCCTGGGCTTGGATGGGGGTCATGGATTCGTAGCCCATTTCGGCTACGGCACGTGCCAGCGCGGGGGCCAGCTGCAAATTAGAAAAAGAGGTCGTCATGTCTGGGGCATATTGTCGCATTGTGGGCGGGTGCGGCCAAAACCAGGGTTTTGCCCCGCTGCCGAGGCCTGATGCGACTCGCTCAGGGCTGTGTGTGACCGTCTTGCTTGAGCTTGGCCGCTAGCGCACTCAGGGTCTTGTACACCTCGCCAGCAGGCGCGCTCCAATCCTTCACCACCGCCCCTTGCGCCTGCACCACCGCTGTGTCGCCACGGGCGGCTGGGCCAGTCAACGCCTGCGCGGGCCCCATAGCCAACACGTTGTCGACTGTGCTTTTGAGCAAGGCCTCGGTCAATGGGCGCATCAGCTCGGGCGGCACACCGGCGCTGCGCCAAGCGTCTTGCGCGATGCCTTGCAACACCACGGTGAAGTTGCTGCTGAACACCGCTGCTGCGTGGTACAGCGGTTTGTCGGCACTGGCAATCTCAAAGCAGCGCCCGCCAATGGCGGTGAGCGCGGTGTGCAACCAAGCCAGAGCGGGCGCATCGCCCTCTAGCCCGCACGGCGTGCCTGCAAACTGGCGCACGCCCGTGTGGGGAGAAGCAAAGTTGAGCACGGGGTGCGCACTGGCCACATGGCAGCCCAAAGCCTGCAAGGGCTGCAGCACGGCAGCACTTAAAAAACCACTGTTATGAAAAACGATAGCGCCTTTTAGATAGGCCCCCTGCGCCTCGGCCAAAGCCTGCGCGGCCACAGCCACTTGAGCATCGGGCACGCTGAGCAGCCACACATCGGCGGCACGCATCTGAGCCAGCTCCGTGGCAGCCGCTCCCGAGCCAACAAGCTGCACCGCTTGCTCGGCACTGCTGAAGCTGCGGGAATACAGGTCTTGCACCTGCACTTGGGCGTGCTGATGTAACAAGGCCGCGAGGGTTTGACCCACGCGGCCACAGCCGATGACGTTGAATGTCTTCAATTAGGTCTTGGGCAGTGTGACGCCCACTTGGCCTTGGTACTTACCGCCACGGTCTTTGTAGCTGGTTTCGCACACATCGTCTTTGTCGCTCTCAAAGAACAACACTTGGGCACAGCCCTCGCCTGCGTAAATCTTGGCGGGCAGCGGTGTGGTGTTGGAGAACTCCAAGGTCACATAGCCTTCCCACTCGGGCTCAAACGGCGTGACGTTGACGATGATGCCGCAGCGGGCATAAGTGCTCTTGCCCAAACACACGGTCAACACGTTGCGAGGAATACGGAAGTACTCCATCGTGCGGGCCAGCGCAAAGCTGTTGGGCGGGATGATGCAGACATCAGATTCGATGTCCACAAAGCTCTTGGGATCAAAGTTTTTGGGGTCCACCACCGTGCTGTAGATGTTGGTGAACACCTTGAACTCGGGCGCGCAGCGGATGTCGTAGCCGTAGCTACTGGTGCCGTAGCTCACGATTTTTTCGCCAGCGGCGTTCTGACGAATCTGGCCTGGCTCGAAGGGCTCGATCATGCCGTGCTCTTGCGCCATACGGCGGATCCATTTGTCTGATTTGATACTCATGGCGTCATTTTAGAGGGGTTAGTGATCGCCCTCGGCGAAGCGCTCAAAACACAGCTTGAGCTCATGGATCCACTTTTGACGTTGGGCTTCGGTCACAAAGCTGGCCTCAAAACTGTTGCGTGCCAACACATAGGCGTGCTGGGCGGTGAGGCCCGCAGCTTCAAAGGTTTGCACAAAGTTGTCGTTGATGTAGCCGCCAAAGTAGGCGGGGTCATCTGAATTGATGGTCACACACAAGCCCGCGTCTAGGAGCTGGCCAATGTTGTGATCTTTCAAATCAGGGAACACGCACAGCTTTTGGTTGGACAAGGGGCACACCGTCAGTGGCGTGCGGTCTTTGGCCAAACGCGCCATCAACGCGGCATCGTGCACGGCTTGCACGCCGTGGTCGATGCGTTCGACGCGCAGCACATCCAAGGCGCTCCACATGTAGGCAGGGGGCCCCTCTTCGCCTGCGTGGGCCACAAGGTGCAAGCCATGCGCATGCGCTAAGGCGAACACATTTTTAAATTTCTCGGGTGGGTGACCCACTTCACTAGAGTCCAAACCCACGCCAATGAACTTGTCTTTGAAGGGCAACGCCTCTTGGAAAGTATGCAAGGCAGCCTCTTCGCTCAAGTGGCGCAAGAAACACAAGATGAGCTGCGCACTCACACCTAACTGAGTCTGGGCATCCGCACACGCTCGGTGCAAGCCGTTGATGACCGTGGCCATGGGCACACCGCGTTCGGTGTGGGTTTGCGGGTCAAAGAAGATTTCGGTATGCACCACGTGGTCTGCTGCTGCGCGTTGCAGGTAGGCCCAGGCCATGTCATAAAAGTCTTGCTCGTGCAGCAGCACGCTTGCACCTGCGTAGTAAATGTCGAGGAAGCTTTGCAGGTTGGTAAAGGCATAGGCCGCCCGCAAGGCTTCGACATTGGCGTAAGGCAGCTTTACGCCATTGCGCTCGGCCAGCGCAAAGATGAGTTCAGGCTCTAACGAGCCTTCGATGTGAATGTGCAACTCAGCCTTGGGCATTTCGCGCAAGAGCTTGGGCAAATTGACGGTGGCAACAGCGTGAACTTTGAACATGGCAGTCTCCTAACAAGACTTCATGCTACCCAAGTTTTTAGTGCGCTGAACGAATCAGGTTGCGCACCACGGGATAAATTTGCGCATCCCAGCGCTTGCCATTGAACACCCCATAGTGGCCCACGCCCGATTGCAAATGGTGCGTTTTTCGATACGCGGGCAACATGCTGCACAAATCTTGCGCAGCCAAAGTTTGGCCCATGCCGCAGATGTCATCACGCTCGCCCTCGACGGTGAGCAAAAAGGTTTTGCGAATGGCCTGCAAATTCAAAGGACGGCCACGGTAAGTCATCTTGCCGGTGGGCAAGGTGTGCTCTTGAAACACTTGTTTGACGGTCTCTAAATAAAACGGGCCCGACAGATCCATGATGGCGAAATACTCTTTGTAGAAATCGCGAATCACGTCGGCTTTTTCGTCCTCACCATTCACGCGGTGTTCATAAAGTGATTTGAACGATTGACGATGGCGATCCATGTTCATATTCAAAAACGCCATCAGCTGCATGAAGCCTGGGTACACGCGACGCCCCACGCCCTTGAAGTGCAGCGGCACCATGCCGATCAAATTGGCTTCAAACCATTCAATCGGTTTGCTCATGGCCAGCTCATTCACCCCCGTGGGGTTCACACGTGTGTCGATGGGGCCGGCCATCAAGGTCAGCGAAGCAGGTTGGCAATCGCTGCGGTCTTCGGCCAACACGGCCGTGGCCGCCAAGCACGCAACCGTGGGCTGACACACACCCATCAAATGCGCATTGGGCCCAAGGTGCTGCATGAACCAAATGATGTGTTCGACGTACTCGTCTAAACCAAACTCACCCTCGCTCATCGGAATGTCACGGATGTTGCGCCAGTCCGTCACATACACCTCGTGGTCTTGCACCAACGTCTGCACGGTGCCACGCAACAAGGTGGCGAAGTGCCCCGACATAGGCGCCACGAGCAACAGCTTGGGCAAGTCTTTCGCGTCTTCGCGGCAAAAGCGAACCAAGTCGCAATACGGCGTTCTAAAACTTGTGGTCTCCATCACAGGCACGCGTTGACCTTGGGTGTTCAACACGCTCGCAATGTTGAAAGAAGGCCGCGTGTGCGTGAAGCCCAGCAAAGCCACCTGTTCGTAATACGCAGCCATGCGTTGTAAAGGCGTGATGCGCTTGTCATCAAACCAATTCAAACTGATCTCGCGCGCATGTTCGGCAAATTTTCGAATCGGGTCTGACACATCGGCCACCGTTTGGTAGTTGTGATAAATCATCGCAGCGTCTCCACGCCTTGCAGCGTTGTCTTGATGCAATGAGAAGTGCAAGACGCGTGCCACGGGATGGCATATCTCTTGCAATGTGAGTTGCACCGCACACAGATGCACCAGAAGGCAACCATGGCCAAAACCACGCTCACACTCAGCAGCAAGAATTACTCGTCTTGGTCATTGCGAGGCTGGCTCATGGTCAAGCTTTCGGGCATTCCCTTCGAGGAAACACCCGTGTCCACCGACAACGTGGACGCACGTGCCGAGCTGTTGCTGCTCTCCCCTTCCATTCTTGTACCTTGCCTCAACCACGGCAGCGCGCGCGTGTGGGACACGCTGGCGATTGGCGAGTACCTCAACGAAATCGCACCAAAAGCAAACCTACTGCCCACCAACGCGGTGCACCGTGCACATTGCCGGTCCATTTGCGGCGAAATGCATTCGGGCTTTTCAGCCCTGCGTGCCTCGCTGCCCATGAACATCAAAGCCAAATTCAGCAAATTCAAAGTGTGGTCTAAAGCACAGCTCGACATTGACCGCGTGCTCTACATTTGGCGCGACTGCCTGTCTACTTACAAAGGTCCGTACTTATTTGGCAAGCAACCCACACTGGCCGACTGCATGTTTGCACCGGTGGTGACGCGCTTCATCACCTATGGCATTGCGCTCGACCCCGTGTGCGAAAAGTACTGCCAACACATTTTGTCGATGCCCGAGATGAAGGAGTGGATGGCAGCCGCAACTGCAGAGCCTGACGATATTGAAGAACTTGAAGTGGAGTTTTAACCATGAGTACCGCTGTTTCTAAAACCATTGCCTACGAGAGCAACACCGACTTCTCTCACGTCAAACCCGAAGATACCCAGTTTTTACCCGGTGGCTTGCGCGACTTCTTTGTGTATCGCGACCTCGGCGTCGCCGCTGCCACACGCGGCAAGGTGATTGCACACATCGCCAAAGCCAATATGCCACCCGACAACGGCACAGGCTGGCACTATCACGTGGCAGAGTTTCAGATCGTCATCATGCTCAAAGGCTGGGCGCGGTTTATGTACGGCGAAACACCCACGCTGGTGTCGGCGGGCGACTGCGTACATCAGCGCCCGGGCATCATCCATTACTTGTTCGACTACTCGCCTGACATGGAGTATTTGGAAATTGTGGGCCCTGCAGACTTTGAGTCCATCCCTGTCGAAGGGCCGTGTGCGGTACCTCAGATCACACCTTGGGTGAAGTAAAAAAAGACCACCCGAGGGTGGCCTTTTTTTGGGCATCACACTTGATTAGAAGTGGTATTCGGCGCGGACCATTGGGGTACGAGCAGTAGCGCCTTGACCAGCTTGGCTGCCTGAGACGACTGTTGCAGTAGTTGGGTTACCAAATTTATTTTTCCAATATTGGTACTCAACGCCAACTTTAAAAGTTTTAGCTTTAGAACCAACTGCGCCGCTCATGTCATACATAACTTGCATGTCAATATTGGTTTCAGCAGCTGTATCGCCACCAAATTCATTTTTACCTTTAGGTGCAATGTAGTTTGCAAAACCTTCAAATGACAAAGGTAACGAGGCAACGTTAAAGGGGATAGCCCAAGATGCGCTCAACATTGGATGTGCGTCATAGTGGTAGCGCTCAACGCCGTAATAAGCACTATTGAGGTAACTCCAGCCAGAAGGTGCATTGCTTTCCCACAATTGCAACAGACTCACATTCAAGAAACCAGCAGGCACATCAACCATCACTGTTGGGCCAAGAACTAACATCTCTTTTTTAGAGTTGTAGCCAGTATCAGTTTTTGTATTGAAGTCAAAGCCACCTGTAAAACCTAGGCCACGAACGCCTGTTGTCTTGAAAGACTTTCCAGTTACTTTTTCAAAGTCAACTGTATTGCGATACACCGCATAAACTTCGTGAGCACCTGTTTTTCCATCTTTAAAAGCTGGGTCTTTTTCGTTAGACAACAAAAGGTCGACATTGAAAAAGTTAGTGCCATAGGTATAGCCGCTAGCGTGAGTCAAACCAATGATATTTTTTGTAATCGCATTGTTTGAATCGTATGGTTCAGAAAAATTTGTACCATGACGCAAGCTAATAGACGTATCGCTCCACTCAGCAGCTTGCACGCCAACTGCAGCAACAGCTAATGCAACGAGAGCAATTTTCTTTTTCATTTTTAAGTTTCCTTCAAGGTTAAAAAAATAGGTATGCAAAACAGATGCCAGAAAACCAGCATCTGCTTTTTTTAATTACTTAGCGCCCGGCACTTTGCCTTCCACGCCTTTGACGTAGAAGTTAATGCCGCTCAAGAGCTTGTCGTCAGCGACTTCGTCTTTCTTCAACACTTCTTTGCCCGTGTTGTCGACCAAGGGGCCTTTCCAGATGGCGAAGCTGCCGTCTTTCAAACCTGCTTTGACTTCGGCCACTTTGGCTTTGGTGTCGGCGGGCACATCGTCAGCGATGGACACGATGTCGATCGCACCGTCTTTCACGCCAGACCATGTGTGTGCACCGCCGGTCCACTTGCCTTCCAAGGCTGCGCGGGTGGCGTTGATGTAGTAAGGCGTCCAGTTGATGACAGCAGATGCCAAGTGAGCTTTGGGGCCGTAGGCGGTCATGTCTGAGTCCCAACCAAAAGCGCGCTTGCCTTTGTCTTGGGCTGTCTTCAGCACAGCAGGTGAATCGGTGTTTTGGAACAAGATGTCAGCACCGCCATTGATGAGCGATGTGGCGGCTTCGGTTTCTTTCGGTGGGTTGAACCACTCGTTGACCCACACCACTTTGGTTTTGACTTTGGGGTTGCTGGACTGAGCGCCCAAGGTGAAGCTGTTGATGTTGCGGATGACTTCAGGGATTGGGATTGAAGCGACAACGCCCAAGGTGTTGCTCTTGGTCATCTTGCCTGCAATGACGCCAGCCATGTACGCGCCTTCGTAGGTGCGGCTGTCGTAGGTGCGCATGTTGTCGGCTTGTTTGTAGCCGGTGGCATGTTCAAACTTGACGTCTTTGGTGTCGGCGGCCACTTTGAGCATGGGCTCCATGTAACCAAAGGTGGTGCCGAAAATCAGCTTGTTGCCTTGGCCCACCATGTCGCGAATCACGCGTTCAGCATCAGCCGATTCAGGCACGTTTTCAACGAATGAGGTTTGAATTTTGTCGCCGAATTCTTTTTCCAACGCCTTGCGTGCGTTGTCATGGGCGAATGTCCAACCACCGTCGCCCACAGGGCCAACGTAGGCGAATGCAATTTTCAAAGGCTCGGCCTTGGCTGCGGCAGCAGGCGCATCCGCAGGCTTGGCTTCTTCTTTTTTACCGCAACCCACCAACACAGCCGCAGAGACTGCGGTCAAGGCTGCGGCTTGCAACCAACGACGTTTCAACAAATTAGTCATCAAAAACCCTTCTAAAAGAGAACAAAAAAAGCGGGGAAATTATCAACCGGGATAAAACGGTTTACCAATCGAGGCGGGCATGTTTACCCTGAGCCAACGCGGATTTTTAGAAATCAGCGCCAGCACCACGATGGTGGACAGGTAGGGCAGCATGCTCAAAAACTGGCTGGGCACATCCACGCCCGTGGCCTGTAAATGGAACTGCAGCATGGTTACCCCACCGAACAGATATGCACCAAGCAATACGCGTGCCGGGCGCCATGTGGCGAAGGTGGTGAGCGCCAAAGCGATCCAACCCTTGCCCGCGATCATGCCTTCCACCCACAGCGGCGTGTAGATGATGGAGATGTAAGCGCCTGCCAAACCGCACAAGGCACCGCCTACGACCACCGCCAACAAGCGGATGCGGCGCACGGGGTAACCCAACGCATGGGCTGACTCGGGCGACTCGCCCACGGCACGCAACACCAAGCCAGCGCGGGTGCGGTAAAGGAAATAAATCAAACCCAAAGCCAGCGCAATCGCGCCGTACACCAAGGGGTGGTGTTTGAACAAAGCGGAACCAATTAAGGGAATGTCAGCCAAGAGTGGCACTTCAAACTGCACGCGCTCAGGCAGCTTGGCCTGCACAAAGCCCACGCCAACAAAGGCCGAAAAACCGCCGCCAAACAAGCTAAGTGCGAGGCCTGTGGCGTATTGGTTGGTGTTCATCCAAATCACCAACACGCCAAACAATGCAGCCATCAGCGCGCCTGCGCCCATGCCTGCCAAAAAGCCCAGTGTGTCGCTGCCCGTGGTGGCTACGGTGGCAAAGCCGGCGATGGCGGCGCACAGCATCATGCCCTCGGCCCCCAAATTCACAATGCCTGCTTTTTCGTTGATCAAAAGGCCAAGCGAAGCCAGCGCCAAAACAGTGCCTGCGTTCATAGTGGAGGCCCATAACAGTGCGTAAGTCTCCATCACAGTGCCTCCACTTTCGATACCCAACGCACGCGGTATTGCATCAAGGTGTCACATGCCAACAGGGTGAACAACAACAAACCTTGAAACACGCCCGTGAGTGAACGCGGCAACCCTAAGCGCGATTGCGCCAGCTCACCGCCGATATAGAACATGCTCATCAACACTGCCGACAGCACCATGCCCACGGGGTGCAAGCGCCCCACAAAGGCCACGATGATGGCGGCAAAGCCATAGCCCACTGGCACAAACGGCGTGAGCTGACGCAGCGGCCCAGCCACCTCTAAAGCACCCGCCAAACCAGCGGCAGCGCCCGAGGTGAGCAGCGCCAGCCACAAGGCCTTGCGTGACGAGAAGCCCGCATAGCGCGCGGCATCAGGGGCCAATCCGCCCACCTGCTGCGCAAACCCTGCGTGCGTGCGAAACAAAAACACCCACAGAGCCCCCGCCCCTGCCAACGCCAGCAACACACCTATGTTGACGCGTGTGCCGCTGATGAGTTTGGGGATTTGGGTGATGGCATCAAAGGTTTTGGTTTGCGGAAAGTTGTAGCCCAACGGGTCTTTCCACGGGCCGTACACCATGAAGTTGAGTGCCATGATGGCCACGTACACCAGCATCAAGCTGACCAAAATTTCGCTCGCGTGAAAACGGTCCCGCAAGAACGCGGTGATGCCCGCCCACACCATGCCGCCTGCAATACCCGCAAGCAAGATGAGCACCCAAAAGCCTGCGCCCGTGTTGGCATCGGCCATCAGCGCCACGCCAGAGGCAAACACCGCGCCCATCACAAACTGGCCTTCTGCTCCGATGTTCCAAACGTTGGAGCGAAAGCACACGGCCAGCCCCAAGGCAATCAACAACAGCGGCGTGGCTTTGACAATCAACTCAGACAAGGCATACACACTCTTGATGGGTTCCCAAAAGAACACACCCAACCCACGCACGGGGTCTTTGCCGAGCGCAACAAAAAGAATCACACCCAACACCACCGTGATGGCCAGCGCCAGCAAGGGCGAGGCATAACGCCACAGCGTCGAAGGCTGGGCACGCGGCTCAAGACGCAGCATGGTTCACCTCCTTTGTGGACTTGTCCCACAAGCCACTCATCCACGCGCCGATGCGCGACACACTGGCTTCTTCGCGTGTGAGCGCGGGCGACAAGCGGCCTTCGGCCATCACATGCAGGCGGTCTGACAGTTCTAACAATTCGTCTAACTCCTCACTCACCACCAGCACGGCGCAGCCTGCATCGCGCAGGGCCAACAGTGCGGCGCGTATTTGCGCGGCAGCGCCCACGTCCACACCCCATGTGGGCTGCGACACGATGAGCAACTTGGGCGCGGCTTCAATCTCGCGGCCCACCAAAAACTTTTGCAAATTGCCACCCGACAGCGAACGCGCAGCCGCATCGGGCCCGCCCGCTTTCACGTGGTATTTGGCAATGATGTGGGCCGCTTGGGTGTGCAGCGTTTTCAAATTAAGCCAACCCAAAGCACCCACCACACCTTTGGAGGCCACCGCGTCATGGCGAGTCAGCAATAGGTTTTGTGCAAGGCTCAGGCTGGGCACTGCGCCTCGACCCAAACGTTCTTCAGGCACAAAGTGCAGGCCGAGGTCGCGGCGTTGGTCAGGGTTGAGCTGGCCCATGCCTTGGCCGCTGAGTTGAATGCTGTCAGCCGCCGCGCGCATGTCTTCACCCGACAACGCAAACAGCAGCTCGCGTTGGCCGTTGCCCGACACACCGGCAATGCCCACCACTTCGCCGGCACGCACTTGCAGGTTCACACCGTTCAAGTCCACGCCAAACGGGTCGTCGGCTTTTAGCGCCAAATCATGCACGCTCAGCACAGCAGCGCCGGGCTTGTGCTCGCGCACATGCAGCTCGGGGGGCAAGCTGCCAATCATCAGTTGGCTCAGCGAGGCATTGGTTTCTTGGCGCGGGTCGCACACGCCGGTCACGCGGCCTGCACGCATCACGGTGCAAGCGGTACACAGCGCACGAATTTCGTGCAGCTTGTGACTGATGTACAAAATGCTGCGGCCTTCACTGGCGAGTTGACGCAACACCACAAACAGTTTTTCCACCGCTTGCGGGGTCAGCACCGAGGTGGGCTCGTCCAAGATGAGCAGCTGCGGGTTGGTCAGCAAAGCGCGGATGATTTCCACGCGCTGCATCTCGCCCACACCCAGCGTGTGCACGGGTCGGGCGGGGTCAATGTCGAGGCCGTATTGCGCGGCAGTGTCGGTGATGCGCTGCGTCACCTCAGCCAAGCTGAACGATTTGTCCAGGCCCAACCACACGTTCTCGGCCACGCTGAGCGTGTCAAACAAGCTGAAGTGCTGAAACACCATGCTGATGCCCAGTCGCCGTGCTTCTTGCGGGTTGCGAATCTGGGCCAGCTCGCCGTTGAAGCGAATCTCGCCCGCATCGGGCTTGACCGCGCCGTAGATGATTTTCATCAGCGTGGATTTACCCGCGCCGTTCTCGCCCAACACGGCGTGAATTTCACCCGGCTGCACCGTGAGGTGGATGGCATCGTTGGCCACTACCGCGGGGTAGCGCTTGGTGATGTGGGTCAGTTGCAGTCGGGGTTGGGGCATCGCAAAAATTGGGGGTAAGCGAAAAGGGGGCTAGGTTAGCAGCACAAGCTGTACATCTTCTTGCAAGCAACGTGCCTGATAATTTGAAAATGAGCAAAACCATTGTTTACAAGCAGAAGGTCGAGTTTGGCGACTGCGACCCCGCACGCATTGTCTGGTTCCCCAACTACTTTCGTTGGATTGATGCCGCCTCGCGCAACTTCTTTGTGCAATGTGGCGTTCCGCCCTGGCATGAAACCGAAAAGACCTTGGGTGTCTTGGGCACCCCCATCGTGGACACGCATGCGCGCTTCATCAATACGGCCAGTTACGGCGATGTGTTGGACATTCACGTCACCATCACCGAGTGGCGCACCAAGAGCTTTGTGACGCAGTACCAAATTCGTCGCGGGGGCGACCTGATCATGGAATGCGACGAAGTACGTATCTTTGCCGCCCACCGCGCCGCCGTGGGCGATCCGCAGCCAGGCATTCGTGCCGTGCCGATTCCGCCGTCGATTCGCAGCTTGTGCGAATGAAGGTTTAAAGCACCAACATCGCGCGGAAGTCGTTGACATTGGTGTGTGTGGGGCCCGTGACCACCAAGTCACCCACGGCCTCGAAAAAACCGTAGGCATCGTTTCGGTCTAGACAGTCCGCCGCTTTCACACCGTGGGCCTCGGCACGGGACAAGGTATCGGGTGTGACGCGGGCACCTGCGTTGTCCTCGATGCCATCAATGCCATCGGTGTCGGCGGCAATGGCCCACACGCCAGCTTGTGCTTGCAAGGCCACGGCGAGGCCCAAACAAAACTCACCGGCACGGCCGCCTCGACCTTTAGGCGTACCCGCTGTCTGCTTGCGAATGGTCACCGTGGTTTCGCCACCGCTCAAAATGACGCATGGTTTTTGGAAAGGCCCTTTGCCCTGCGCCGCGGCGCGCGCCAAGGCGGCGTGTACTTTGCCGACTTCGCGTGACTCGCCTTCTAGCTCGTCGCTCAGCACGTAAGCATTCAGGCCTGCGGCACGGGCCAACTCGGCGGCAGCGTCTAGCGACTGCTGCGGTGTCGCGATCAAATGCACGGGCTGCTTGGCCCATTCAGCGCTGGGTTTGGGTGTTTCTAGTGCGCCCACGTTCAGCGCGGCTTCAATGGCGGCAGGCACTTCGATCTTGTAGCGTTTCAAAATGGCCAGAGCATCTGCACAGGTGGTGACGTCGGGCACCGTGGGGCCGCTGGCAATGACAGAGGGGTCGTCACCCGGCACATCGCTGATGGTGAGCGTGACCACTTGGGCCGGCGCGCAAGCGGCGGCCAAGCGACCGCCTTTGATACGCGAGAGGTGTTTGCGCACGCAATTCATCTCGCCAATGCCAGCGCCACTGTTGAGCAAATCGCGGTTGATGCGCTGCTTGTCTTCCAGCGTCAAGCCATCAGCGGGCAGCGTCAGCAAGGCCGAGCCACCGCCAGAAATCAAGAACAACACCAAGTCGTCAGCGGTCAGCCCTTGGGTGAGTTGCAAGATGCGCTCGGCAGCGGCCAAGCCTGCCGCATCGGGCACGGGGTGCGACGCCTCGACCACCTCAATACGCTCAGGCAAACCCGCAGGACGCGGTGGCGTGTGGTGGTAGCGCGTGACCACCAAGCCCGACAACGGCTTGTCAGCAGGCCACAGCGCTTCAACCGCTTGCGCCATCGCACCACCGGCTTTGCCAGCGCCCAGCACCACGGTGCGGCCCTTGGGGGACTTGGGCAAATAAGCCGCGGTGTTGTGCAGTGGCAAAGCTCGCTTGACGGCGGCTTGGTAGAGCATGGCTAAAAATGCGTCGGGATGGATGGACGGGCTAGGAATAGGTGGGCTTGCTTCTTGCATCCCCAAATTGTGCCGTGCCTGATGCGGCCTAGCCCCTGTGGAAACCACTTGGGTGACACAAGTAAGCCATACAACAAAGGTTAAAGTTTGACCATGACCACCCTGCTCATCCACCGCGCACGTTGCATCGCCACGCAAGACGATGCCAACACCGAACTCAACGACGCCTCGCTGCTGCTGCGGGATGGCCGTATTGAACGCATCATTCCTGCTGGCGAAAACACAGACGCCGAAATGAGCGAACTGCTGAAGCAAGTCGACGAAGTGATTGACGCCCGCCGCCATGTGGTGGTGCCCGGCCTCATCAACACGCACCACCACATGGTGCAAAGTCTCACGCGTGCCGTGCCGCAAGTGCAAAACGCCGAGCTGTTCAGCTGGCTCAAAGGGCTGTACCCCATTTGGGCGGGGCTCACACCCGAGATGGTGCTGGTGTCTAACCAAGTGGCGATGGCCGAGCTGCTGCTGAGCGGCTGCACCACCAGCAGCGACCACCTGTACATCTACCCCAACGGCGTGCGACTGGACGACAGCATTGAAGCCGCGCACACCATTGGCATGCGCTTTACGGCCACACGCGGCAGCATGAGCGTGGGCGAAAGCCAAGGCGGCCTGCCGCCCGACCGCGTGGTGGAAAAAGAAGCCTTCATCCTCAAAGAAACTCAACGCCTGATTGAGACGTACCACGACGCCAGCTTTGGCGCTATGACGCACGTGGCCGTGGCTCCTTGCTCGCCCTTTAGCGTGAGCCAAGACTTGATGCGCGAATCCGCCAAACTGGCCCGCGCACACAAGGTGCGCCTGCACACGCACTTGGCCGAGAACGACCATGACATCGCGTATACCAAAGAAAAATTCAACTGCACGCCTGCGCAATACGCCGAAGACCTCGGCTGGGTGGGCCACGACGTGTGGCACGCCCACTGCGTGAAGCTGGACGACGAAGGCACGTATTTGTTTGCACGCACGCGCACAGGCATTGCCCACTGCCCGTGCAGCAACATGCGCTTGGCCAGCGGCATCTTGCCCCTGCGCAAAATGCTAGATGCCGGTGTGCCCATTGGTTTGGGCGTAGATGGGAGCGCCAGCAATGATGGTTCGCATCTGCTGAACGAAGCCCGCCAAGCCATGCTGTTGGCACGCGTGGGCCGAGCACTAGACGACCCGCGCGTCGAAGACGGGCATACCGTATTCGGCTGTGACCGCGGCCCATCTGAGATGACACCCCGCGACGCCCTGCGCCTAGCCACACGTGGCGGCGCAGAAGTGCTGGGCCGTGCGCACGAGCTGGGACAAATCAAAGAGGGCTATTGCGCCGACATCGCCATGTTCCGCACCGACACACTCAGCATGGCCGGTGGCGCAGTGCACGACCCCGTGGGCGCGCTGCTGCTGTGCGCCAGCGACAACGCCGACTACACCATCGTGAATGGCCGCGTGGTGGTGCGCAAGGGTGAAATTGCCACGGTGGATATGGGGCCGTTGATTGAGAGGCATAACCAACTGGCTTTGCAGTTGACGTTGGGGGCAAAGTGATTCAACACATGAACACACACCGTCACGTTTCAGTGTGTTCAGCGAGGTACATCTATCGGGTTGTCGACCATCGATCGCCACCGAACAGCAAGCCCCAACAAGGCAATCAAAGAATAGATGGCCCCGGCATAGAAGGTTGTTTCGGCGCCGTATTGGTCCCACAACCACCCCGCAAAGCCACTTGCCACCAGCATGGCAATGCCGCTGATGAGATTAAACACACCATACGCCGTACCTCGAAGGTCGGCGGGTGAGTTATCAGCAACCATCGTCGCTAAGAGTCCCTGGGTCATGCCCATGTGAACACCCCACAAGCTGACGCCAATGAGGACCGTCCACCAGTGATGTCCACTGGCCAACACGACATCTGCCGCAATCAGAACGATCAACCCCAACGCCAGTAATTTGGTGTGACTCATGCGATCTGAAAGCCATCCAAACGGGTAGGCTGACCCCGCGTAAACAAGATTCATGGCCACCATCACCAGTGGAACAAACGCTGCGGCCACACCGGATTGCTGAGCGCGAAGCACCAAAAACGCTTCGCTAAACCGAGCCAATGTGAACAATCCACCAATCGCAACCACCCACCAATACGATGCGCCAAGGCGACGTAAGTTGTCGCGTTGAATGGGGTTTGTTCGCTTGTGATGCATATGCCGTTCCGGCTCTTGAACGCCAAACAGCAACAAGAGCACCGCCATTACCCCGGGAATCACAGCGAACCAAAAAACGGCACGGTAGTCGTTAGCCCAAAGCAGCATCAAGCCCACAGCCAGCAATGGTCCGACAAAAGCACCCACGGTGTCGAGCGATTGACGCAGACCAAAAGCGGCACCGCGCATGTCTGGTGCTGCAATATCCGCCACCAGAGCGTCGCGCGGTGCACCGCGAATACCTTTGCCCACACGGTCCATCAATCTTGCAGCGATGACAAGACCGGTGCCTGAGGCAATCGCAAATAACGGTTTGGTCAAAGCACCCAATGCATAGCCGAGGAGCGCCAAGCCCTTGCGTCTGCCCAAATAATCACTCAAGGCACCTGAGAACACCTTGACGATCAAAGCAGTAGCCTCCGCCAATCCTTCGATGATGCCGACGGTAAAAACGCTCATCCCAAGCACGCCAACAAGAAACATGGGCAACAAGCTATGAATCATCTCCGAAGAGATGTCCATGAGCATGCTGACAAATCCCAGTACCCAAATACCTGGTGGAATTTTTTTGACAGATTCAGACATCGGTAAATTTTCTGCGTCGATTGGCTCTCAATTGTGACGTGAACCTCGTTAGCGCGCGGCTTGTGGATGGGCAAATTGAGATGTTCCAGACACAAATGGTGGACGCGATTGTTAGTTTGATGGCAACACCCGTGATCTTGGCAGAGACGTTGGGTTGAACTGTTTTAACTTAATGTCATAGCTTGTGTTGTCTACACTGTGGTCATGATTCAAGGCCTCGTTCAACTCTTCATCTTTCAAGCGCTCGGCGAGCTGGTGTCTAAGTTCGCCCTACCCTTCATCCCTGGCCCTGTGTTGGGCTTGGTGTTGTTGCTGGCGTATCTCAGCGTGCGCGGTCACGTGCCTGCGGCGATTGATTTGGTGGGCGGCAGCGTTCTGCAGCACTTGGGGTTGTTGTTCATCCCCGCGTCGGTGGGCGTGGTGCTTTACTTGCCCGTGTTGCAGGCCAACGCATGGGCCATCAGCGCGGCGCTGGTGGTGAGCGTGGTGGCCACGGTGGCGGTGACGGCGGGTTTACTCAAGGTGTTGGCCAAGAAGGAGCCGACGCATGAGTAATGAATTTCAAACGCACCTGCCGCCGATTTCTGAAATTTGGGTGTATCTCTCGGGCAGCCCGCTGCTGGCTTTGGTGCTGACGCTGAGCGCGTATTTGCTGGGCCTCACGCTGTACGAGCGCAGCCAGCGCAACCCGCTGGCCAACCCTGTGTTGATTGCGGTGGTGGTGGTCACGTTCAGCATCAGCGTGCTCGACATGCCGTATGCCAAATATTTCGAGGGCGCGCAGTTTGTGCACTTCTTGCTGGGCACGGCCACTGTGTCGCTGGCCATTCCGATCTACAAAGGTTTTGCGTCGCTCAAGGGCCGCATGGGCGTGTTGCTGCTGTCGCTGGTGGCGGGCGGCGTCACCTCGGTGTTCACCGCGGTGGGCATGGCGCGTTGGTTGGGTGTGGACGAATCGTTGGTGCGCGGCTTGGTGGCCAAGTCGGTCACCGCGCCCATTGCGATGGGTATTGCCGAACGCGTGCAAGCCTCGCCCACCTTGACCGCCATCTTTGCGGTGAGCACCGGTATCTTGGGCGCCGTGCTGGGCCGCTACGTGTTGGATGCCTTGCGCGCGACCGCATGGTGGCAACGCGGTTTTGCCTTAGGCGTAGCGGCACACGGCATAGGCACCTCACGCGCTTTCAGCGTACACCCCGAAGCAGGCGCCTACGCCAGCCTGGGTATGGGCTTGCACGGCATTGTGGGTGCGGTGGTGATTCCGCAAGCGGTGGCTTGGTGGTT
This sequence comes from Limnohabitans curvus, assembly GCF_003063475.1. Classification (NCBI taxonomy): domain Bacteria; kingdom Pseudomonadati; phylum Pseudomonadota; class Betaproteobacteria; order Burkholderiales; family Comamonadaceae; genus Limnohabitans; species Limnohabitans curvus. The sequence continues at coordinate 2,109,350 of NZ_NESP01000001.1, read as the reverse complement.
TTAACGCTTACTTGACCAGCGCGACAGACTTCACCTGCGCCCACGCAGGCATGCCCACCTGCAAGCCCAGCTCATACACCCCACGCGCCGTGACGCGCGCCAGCAGCACGGTGTCGCCACAACGCAAACGCAGCAGCACTTGTGACGGATGTGCCTCCGGCGTGATGGCGTCCACCACGCAGGGCACGTGGTTTTGAATGCTGGTGTGAGTGGCCTCATGCAAAGTCACGCTCACGTCGCGGGCCAGCACGCGCAGGCGCACGGTTTGGCCAACCACTAACCCACTGTCGCGCACCCACAGCGCACCACCGGCAAAGCCCACTTGGGCCAAGTGCCATTGGCTGTCGATGTTCAACACGATGCCGGTCAGCAACGCGCCTGCATCTTCGCCCACCACCACGGGCAGTTCGGCTTGGGTCAGCACTTCGGCCACAGGGCCGTTGGCTTGCACACGACCTGCGTTCATCACCAGCAGTGTGTCGGCCAAGCGGGCTACTTCGTCCACAGCGTGGGTGACGTAGAGCATGGGAATGTTGAGGTCGTCTCGCAGCTTTTCTAACCACGGCAGCACCTCTTGTCGGCGCGCGTGGTCGAGCGCGGCCAAAGGTTCGTCGAGCAACAGCAAGCGCGGCTGCGTGACCAAGGCGCGGGCAATGGCCACGCGTTGGCGCTCGCCGCCCGACAGCTCGTGGCTGCGGCGTTTGAGCAAGTGGCCGATGCCCAACAGCTCAATGGTTTGTTGCACCACGGCTTGGCTCATCGCGTTGCGGCTCTGCTTTTCAGCACGTTGGTGGCCATAGGCCAAGTTGCCTGCCACATCCAAATGGTCAAACAACGACGCCTCTTGAAACACATAACCCAAGGCACGTTGGTGCGTGGGCAGGCGCACATGGTTTGCATCGTCTTGCCACACCTCGTGGCCCAGTTGCACCACGCCACGCGCCGAGGGCTCTAGCCCAGCGACGCAACGCAGCAAGGTGGTTTTGCCACAGCCCGAGGGACCATAAATGACGGTGATGCCATGCGCGGGCAACAGCACATCGACCGACACATCAAAGTCGGCACGCGCGAGGTCTAGCTGCAAGTGGATGTTCATGCGCTCGCCTTTGGATGTCGCGTGGCATGACGATGAGGTCGACGGTTGAACCACGACAGACCCAACAACACCACAAACGAAAAGACCAACATCACACCGGCCAAGCCATGCGCTTGGCTGTATTCCATCGCTTCAACATGACCGTAGATTTGGGTGGACACCACACGCGTTTTGTCGGGGATGTTGCCGCCAATCATCAGCACCACACCAAACTCGCCCACCGTGTGCGCAAAGCTCAGCATGGCGGCCATCACAAAGCCGGGCTTGGCCAAAGGCACGGCCACGGTGAAGAAAGCATCCCACTTGCTGGCTCGCAAGGTGGCGGCCACTTCCATCGGGCGCGGACCCATCGCTTCAAACGCGTTGACCAGTGGCTGCACAGCGAACGGCAGCGAATACACGACCGAGCCCAACACCAAGCCCCAAAAGCTAAACGCCAATGTGCCCCAGCCCGCCCATTGCGTGAACTGGCCAATCGGGCCGTTGGGCCCAAGCGCCACCAACAAATAAAACCCCAGCACCGTGGGCGGCAACACCAAGGGCAGTGCGACGAGCGAGGCTACAGGCGCGCGCCAAGCCGAGTGCGTGTGCGCCAGCCACCACGCCACCGGCGTGGCCAGCAACAGCAGCAGCACGGTGGTGACGCTGGCGAGTTGCAGCGTCAACGCAATGGCTTGGAAATCTTCGGCGCTTAAATTCATGCCCACACTTTACAGGGCGTAGCCGTAGCGGGTGATGATGGCTTTGGCGGTGTCGCCTTTCAGGTATTTCAACAGCGCGTGTGCGGCAGCATTGTCTTTGCCTGCATTGAGCAGCACAGCATCTTGCTTGAGTGGTGTGTGCATGCTTTGCGGCACGACCCACGCGGAGCCTTGGGTGATGCGACCATCAACTGAAATTTGCGACAAGGCGACAAACCCGAGTTGTGCGTTTTCGGTGCTGACGAACTGGTAGGTCTGGCCAATGCTTTCACCTTGCACCAACTTCGGAATCACGTGGGTTTGCACACCCATTTTGTGGATGACCTCCATCGCCGCTGCGCCGTAGGGGGCGAGCTTGGGGTCGGCCATGGCAATCTTGTGTATGCCGAGTTTTTCAAAGCTGTGGCTGCGCAGCACCTCGGCCTTCTCGTCCACCAAATGGGGCTGCTTGCTCCACAACGCCAAGCGGCCCGTGGCGTAGGTGAAGCGTGTGCCAGCAACGGCAAAGCCTTCTTTTTCTAAACGTACAGGGGTTTCGTCATCAGCCGCTAACAGCACCGCAAACGGCGCAGCATTTTTGATTTGGGCGTAGAACTTGCCGGTGGCACCAAATGCCAATTGGGCTTTGTGCCCCGTGTCTTGCTCAAACGCTTTGGCGATTTTCTGCATGGGGGCGGTGAAGTTGGCGGCGACCGCCACCGTCACTTCACCGGCTTGAGCCGCAACACAAAAAAGAGTGCTGGCGAAAGCCAGCATCAAACGAAATTTCATAGGCGCTGATTATCTCAGCGCAGCTCCAGCCTCGTACCAACGCTTGATCACAGCCCGCTCGTCTTCCGTGATGCCCGTGGCGTTGTTCATCGGCATTTGCTTGGTCACCACCGCTTGTTGGTAAATGCCCAAGGCATGCTGTTTGACGCCCTCGGGCGTGTCAAAGCGCACATTCTTCATTTGCACTTGTTCACCGTGGCACATGTAGCAACGCTGCGCAAACACTTGGCTCACTTCGGCGTAGGTCACTGGGGCTGTATTCACAGCGGCGGTAGCAGAGGTCGAAGGCGCAGGACGCATCCACACAATCACGCTGAGCAAAATCACCACGCCCGCAATCGCGAACGGCAGCGGGTTCTTGGCGCGGCCCAAGTGGTAGCCGTGGCGTTGCACAAAGAACTGACGAATCAACGCCCCCGACAACATCATCATCACCAAGATGACCCAGTTGTTTTCGTAGGTGTAGAGGAAGCTGTAGTGGTTGCTCAGCATCGCAAAGATAACGGGCAACGTGAAGTAAGTGTTGTGCACGCTGCGCTGTTTGCCGCGCTTGCCGTGCGTGGCCAGCTCTTTGGGGTCCATCGCCACGCCCGAAGTCATGGCGGCCACCACCTTACGTTGGCCGGGGATGATCCAGAAGAACACATTGGCGCTCATGGATGTGGCGATCATCGCGCCCACCAACAAAAAGGCAGCGCGGCCCGCGAACAACTGGCACGACAGCCAAGCTGCGAATGCGACCACCACAATCATGGTGAGGGCCACAATGCGTTCGCCGTTTTCACGGAAGCCAAACACGCGGCATACCGCGTCGTAAATGAACCAAAACGCAACCAAGAAACTCAGTGCCGCCGTGATGGCTGCCGCAGGCGACCAGTCCATCAACGACTTGTCAATCAAGAACGTGCCCGCGTTCCACAGATACAGCACGGTGAACAAGCCAAAGCCTGTGAGCCACGTGGAATAGCTTTCCCAGTAAAACCAATGCAACTTGGTGTGGATCTTCTTAGGCGCCACCATGTACTTTTGCGGGTTGTAAAAACCGCCGCCGTGCACCGCCCACATGGCACCGTCCACGCCTTTTTCCAGCAGGTCGGGTGAGTTGGGTTTGATGAGGTTGTTGTCTAAGAAGACAAAGTAAAACGATGAGCCAATCCATGCAATGGCGGTGATGACGTGCACCCAACGCAACAGCAAGTTGGCCCAGTCTAAGAAATATGCATCCATGTCGAGACCTCAGTCTTTTGAGTCAAAGTTGCCATTCACCACTGCGGGCGCTGTGAATGACACGAGGGTCGCGAACAAGGGCTGATGACCGCCCTGCTCCGCTGCGACAGGTGATGCAAAGTGTATACAAAATTTGTCGCCAAACAAAGCTGAATGTTTCGGGGCAAACCCTAGCGGCATTTATGGCATGGCCCCTGCCACCACACCGGCCACCATGTCTGCGGTGATGGCCGACAAAGTCCAGCCTAAGTGGCCGTGGCCTGTGTTGTAAAACACATTGGGCGCGACACCCTTGCCCACGCGCGGCATCATGTTGGGCATCATGGGGCGCAAGCCCGCCCAAGGCACAACCGAGCGGGTGTTGATGTTGGGGAAACATTCCTCGACCCAGCGGATAAGCGGCTGAATGCGGTCATCACGAATGTCGCGATCTATGCCGTTGAACTCGGCCGTGCCCGCCACACGGAAACGGTCCACGCCTAAACGGCTGGTGACGAGCTTGGTTTCGTCATCGAGCAAGCTCACATTGGGTGCGCCCGCCTGGCTGGCTTCATCGCGCAAGTTCACGGTGATGGAATAGCCCTTGACGGGGTAAATGTTCACACGGTCACCCAACTGCGCCGCAAAATGGCGGCTGGCCACACCGGCACACACCACCACGCCATCAAAGGTGTGCACGGTTTGGGCTGCACCCTCGCCCACCATGACCACGGCTTGCTGGCCGTTGGTGCTGATATGCGTCACGTCTTGCTCGTACAGCGTGTGCACGCCCAAGCGTGCGGCAGCCAACGACAGACCATGGGTGAACTTGTGAATGTCGCCCGTTGAATCGCTCTCGGTGAAGTAGCCGCCGTAATACGTGCCTGCCAACGTGGGTTCAATCGCTGTCATCTCGGCAGGCGTCACCGCGCGGCGTGGCAAGCCACCTTTGGCCAACATGACCGACACCTTGCCTGCGTGGTCAAAGCCTTTTTTGTCGCGGTAAATATGCAAGATGCCTTCGCGCTTGTGGTCAAAGTCGATGCCCTCAGCTGCGGCCCATTCAAACAAGTGTTCACGCGCGGCCACGGCCAAGCGCGCGGTTTCGATGGTGTTGCGTTCGTAATGGGGCATGGCGGCGATGAACTCGGCAAACCAAGACAATTTGTGCCAAGTCGGTGCGGGGTTGACCAGGAGTGGTGCATCGTTTTTAAGCATCCACTTGAGGCCTTTGAGGATGGTGGCGCTGTTGTTCCACACCTCGGCGTTCGAGGCCGAGAGCTGACCGCCGTTGGCAAACGAGGTTTCCATCGCGGCGTAGCGGTGACGTTCAAACAAAGTCACGGCAAAGCCGCGCTTGGCCAAGGCATACGCAGTGGTGATACCCGTGATGCCGCCGCCGACAATGGCGATTGTTTTCATGTGCAGGCCTTTTCTAGAACGTGAGCAACTGAAATGAGCCATGCAATACGCATGCCTTGTTCAATTCATTCTAAAAATGGGGCTGGGCCCCTTGCATACAAACTTCAGCGTTGCTGTAGCAACTGTGCCGCCACCGACACCGCAATGACTTCGGGCTCTTTGCCCTTGATGCCGCTCACACCAATCGGGCATGTGATGAAAGCCAACTCGTCGGCAGTAAAGCCTTTGGCTTCGAGGCGGTGTTGAAACGTGGCCCACTTGGTTTTGCTGCCGATGAGGCCTACAAACTTCAAATCGCCGTGCAGGCGTTGGCGCTTGAGGCAAGCAGCCACCACGTCTAAATCTTCGGCGTGGCTGAAGCTCATGATCAGCACGCTCGCACCGCTGGGCAGGTCGGCGACGGCCGCATGCACAGGGTCGGAGTGCTCGCACACCACATTGGGCGGCAACTGCGCAGGGAAAATTTCGTCGCGGCTGTCGACCCACTGCACGTTGTAGGGCAAGGTGCTGAGCACGTTCACCAAGGCACGGCCCACATGGCCACCGCCAAAGAGTGCGAGCGGTTGGCCATTGGCCAACAAGCGTTGTTTGAGTGCCGGTGCGTCTGCAGCGCTGATGCGCTCAAACTTCAAATGCACCACGCCGCCACAGCATTGGCCCAAGGCGGGGCCTAGGGCGTAGCGCGTGGTGAGGGCATTGTCTTCGTGGGTGAGGGGTGCTGCGACATTGCCGTTGACAGACGGCGCAGCATTATCAGAGGAATTGATATGCGCAGGCCTAGACAACAAAGCACGTGCCTCCGTGATCGCCTGAAACTCCAAATGCCCGCCGCCAATGGTGTTCACCAAAGTCTGCGGGAACACCGCCATCCAAGCACCCACCTCGCGCGGGCCTGAGCCCTGCACGCTGTCAACCGACACCAACACGCCATCGGCATGTTGGAGTTGGTTCAATAGCTCAGCGGTGTGGCGTGGCACAAAGGGTTTAGCGATGCAGGCAATGACAGCTGAAAGGAACAGCTGTTAAACCGCTGCCGCTTTCGCTGCTTCACACGCCATCAAGATGCGCTCGGGCGTGGCCGGGGCATCCATGTACACCACGGCTTTGTGGTCGGCGCTGGCGGCCACTGCATCGCGCAAGGCGAAGAAGGCAGACAGGCCCAACATCAAAGGTGGCTCGCCCGTGGCCTTGCTGTTGAACGGTGTGGGCTTGTTGTTCTGGTTTTCAAACAAAGACACCTTGAAGTGTTCTGGAATATCGCCCGCCACTGGGATTTTGTAGGTGCTGGGGCCGTGCGTGAGCAGCTTGCCCTTTTTGTCCCAAATGCACTCTTCCATGGTGAGCCAGCCCATGCCTTGCACATAGGCGCCTTCGATCTGGCCTTTGTCCAATGCGGGGTTGATGCTGCGGCCCACGTCGTGCACGATGTCCACGGCCTTGAGCCACCACTCGCCGGTGCGGGTGTCGATTTCCACTTCACTCACAGCAGCGCCGTAGCAGTAGTAATAGAAGGCACGGCCGTTCAGTGTGGTGAAGTCGTATTTGATTTCGGGCGTCATGTAAAAGCCCGTGACAGACAAGCCCACGCGGTCGAGCCACGCTTGTTTGGTCACATCAGCCCACTTGACGGCTTTGCCGCCACCGTGAACTTCGTTGTTCGCAAAAGTCACATCGCCTTCGGCACAACCCAACATGCGGGCCGCCACTGGCTTCAAGCGCTCACGCATTTGCATCGTGGCGTTCATGATGGCCGCGCCGTTGATGTCAGCACCGCTCGAAGCGGATGTGGCTGAAGCGTTCGGCACTTTTTGCGAATCGGTGGCGGTGATGCGCACTTTGTCCACGCTGATGCCCAAACCATCGGCACACACCTGCGCCATCTTGGTGTTCAGGCCCTGGCCCATTTCGGTACCGCCGTGGTTGCAGCTGACAGAGCCATCCATGTAAATCACCAGCAGCGCGCCGCCTTGGTTCAAATGGGTAGCGGTAAAGCTGATGCCGAACTTCAAAGGCACGAGCGACAAACCGCGCTTGCGGGTTTTGCTCTTGGCGTTGAAGGCTTGCACCGCAGCGCGGCGCTCGGCGTAGTTGGATTCGCGCTCGACCTGGTCGATCACCTTGTCACCCACCCAGTCTTCAATGAGCTGGTTGTATTGGGTGGTCATGGTGTCGGGCGTGCCGCTGATGGCCGGGTCTTTGTAGAGGTTGAGCTTGCGCACTTCCAAGGGGTCTTTGCCCAAAGTCATCGCAATTTCGTCCATCACCGTTTCGATGCCAAACATGCCCTGTGGGCCACCGAAACCACGGAAAGCGGTGGCGCTTTGCGTGTTTGTTTTGCAGCGGTGGCTGACCAGCTTGAGCGCAGGCAGGTGGTAAGTGTTGTCGATGTGCAGGCAAGCGCGGTCGTTCACAGGGCCTGAGTAGTCGGTGCTGTAACCGCAGCGAGACATCAGCGTGATGTCTGCGCCCAAGACGCGGCCGTTGTCGTCAAAACCCACTTCGTAGTCGATGCGGAAATCGTGGCGCTTGCCGGTGATGGTCATGTCGTCGTCGCGGTTCACGCGCAGCTTGACGGGCTTGTTCAGCTTGTGCGCGGCGAGTGCAGCGCTTTGGCTGAAGATGCTGGCGTTGCCTTCTTTGCCACCAAAGCCACCACCCATGCGGCGGCAAATCACCTCCACATCGTTGGTGTGCAGGTTCAGGGCGTGCGCGGCTTCGCGTTGGTTGCCGTCGGGGTGCTGGGTTGACACGTACAGCGTGAGCTGGCCGTCTTCTTTGGGCACTGCATAGGTAATTTGGCCTTCCAGATAGAACTGTTCTTGCTGGCCGGTGCGTGTGGTGCCTTTGATTTTGTGAGGTGCATTGGCAATGGCGGCAGCCGCGTCACCGCGGGTGATGCCTTTGGCGGGCATGATGAAACTGTTGGCAGCCATCGCCTCTTCCACCGTCAAGATGGGCTGGAGTTCTTTCACCAACACTTTGGCTTTGTGTGCAGCTTCGCGGGCATAAAGCATGTCGCGCGCCACGACCACGGCCACGGCCTGACCGATGAACTCGACCTTGCCTGCAGCGAGGAACGGGTCATCGTGCACGATGGGGCCGCAGTTGTTTTCGCCGGGGATGTCTTTGGCGGTGTAAACCGCTACGACGCCATGCTCTTTGAGGATGGCTGCACGGTCAATGCCGTCGCCGATCAGCTCGCCGTGCGCCACGGGCGACAAGATGAGCGCTGCGTACAAAGTGCCTGCGTGCTCAGGGATGTCGTCGATGTAGGTGGCCGTGCCGGTCACGTGCAAGTGCGCGGACTCATGAACGACGTCGGTGCCTTGCTGAACGCCTGAAACAGGCAGCAGGTTTTTGAGTGCGGTAGGAGCGTTCATTCAAGCCACCTCTTTCTGTTCTTCGATGAATTCCAAAGCCAAGTTGCGAGCCACCAATGCACGATACGCCCATGTGGCACGCAAGCCGTCGCGGGCGGTGAAGCTAGAAGCAATCACGGCATCCAAGTCGGCGGCTTTCACATCTGCTGGTGATTTGCCTTCAAGCACAGCTTCAAGTTTGGGCGCACGCGCTGGGAATGGGCTCAAGCCGTTGTAGGCCAGTTTCACGCCAGCCAGTTTGCCGCCTTTGAGGGTGTAGCTGATGGCCGCGCAAGTGGCAGAAATGTCTTGCTCAAAACGCTTGCTCACCTTGTGGGCGCGGAACACTTGGCCCGCCACAGGCTTGGGCAACTCAACCGCTTCGATGAACTCACCGGCTTCGAGCACGCTTTTCTTCATACCGGTGTAGAAGTTTTCCAGCAGCACGTTGCGTGTCTTCTCGCCACGGCGCAGCACCAGGTTGGCACCCAGCGCAAGCAAGCAAGGCATGGAGTCGCCAATGGGTGAACCGTTGGCAATGTTGCCCGCCAAGGTGGCAGTAGAACGGATGGGGGGCGAACCAAAGCGGCGCAGCACTTCGGCAAAGTCTGGGTAAGCCTTAGACACCAGCGCTTCGACTTGGGTGAGCGACACCGCTGCGCCAATGCGCCAAACCTTGTCGGTCTCGGCCACTTGGCGCAGTTCTTTGACGTTGCCCAAGTACATGATGTGGTCTGGGCGTGCGAACTGTTTGTTCACTTGCAAACCGATTTCAGTGCTGCCTGCCAGCAAAGTGGTGGTGGGGTGTTTGACTAAATAATCGGCCACTTCAGCCAAGGTGGCGGGCGACACAAACTCATTGCCCTTGCGGGTGCGCACCACAGGCTGCACGATGATGTCGCCTTCCAGGCTCATGGTCGGTGTGCTGGCACGCTTGATTTCTTTGAGCAGCGGCAAGTCGGCGCTGTCGTCCACTTTCAAAGCAGCTTTCTTCTCGCAAGCCTTGGCCGCAGCGTCAATGATGGGCGCGTAGCCTGTGCAGCGGCACAAGTTGCCACTCAGGGCGTCGGTGATTTCTTGGCGCACGGGCGAGGTGTTGGTTTGCACCAAGTTGACCAAGCTCATCACGATGCCAGGTGTGCAAAAGCCGCACTGCGAGCCGTGGCACTTCACCATTTCGTCTTGCAGGGGGTGCAGCGTGCCGTCGGCCTTCTTCAAGCTTTCCACCGTCTTGATGGATTTGCCGTCGAGCGAAGGCAGCAACTGGATACACGCGTTGGTGGCCACATAGTCCACGCCCGTGCCAGCGGCATTGAGTTCACCCACCATCACCACGCAGGCACCACAGTCGCCCTCGGCACAACCTTCTTTGGTGCCGGTGCGGTGGAGCTGCTCACGCAGGTAATCAAGAACGGTGGTGGTGCGACGGGCACCTTGGGCTTCAACGATCTGGCCGTCGAGCACAAAGCGCACGGTGTTGGTGACTTGGGTCATGGTGTGGGGTGTGGGAATCTGGGAAAGAACCTAGATTTTAGTGACTTGCACCCCAAATCTGCAGCAGGTATGCCGCTTCGTATACAAAAAAACTTAAGACCCGCGGTAGGTCGAGTAGCTCCAAGGGCTGACCAACAAGGGCACGTGGTAGTGCTGGTCAGTGTGGGCCACCCCAAAATCCAAGCTCACCAAGTTCAAAAAATTAGGCTCAGGCAATTCAACCTTCTTAGCGGCAAAGTAGCCCTTCACGTCAAACACCAAGCGGTAGGTGCCTTTTTTCAGGCTGTCGTTGTCGTACAGCAGGCCGTCAGGATTGCGGCCATCGTGGTTCAGGGTGAACGACTTGACCAAGGTGGCTTGGCCGTCATCGGTGGTGGTGAACAGCGACACTTTCATACCGGCTGCGGGGCCGCCGTGCATGGTGTCTAAAACATGTGTGCTCAATCCCATGAAATGCTCCGAAAATGGTTAGCGACCGACTTGGTCGACTGAAAGTGTATACAATTTTTCCATTTGGGTCTATCATGGGCTCAAGTGAATTTGCCGGAGACCTCAAATGGACAGCTCAACCGCCACCCGAAGCATTGTGGACGCCCTCACCAAAGCCATTGTGGAGCACCGTCTGCACCCCGGCACCAAACTGGCCGAGCAAAAACTGGCCGACCACTTTGGTGTGTCGCGCACCCTCATCCGCCAAGCGCTGTTTCAACTCGTGCAAAAACGACTCATTCGGATGGAACCAGCACGCGGTGCGTTTGTAGCCACCCCCTCTTCCGATGAAGCCCGTCAAGTATTTGCCGTGCGACGCATGATTGAAGCGGAGATGACGCGCAGCTTTGTACGCCACGTGACACCCGCGCAAATCAAAGCCCTCAAAGAACACGTCGCCGAAGAAAAGGCTGCGGTTAGCCGGGGCGATGTGCCGGGCCGTACCGACCTGCTGGGCGACTTCCACGTGCGCATCGCCGAGCTGATGGGCAACCAGGTATTGGCGCAAATCTTGAACGAATTGATTTCGCGCTGCGCCCTGATTACCTTGATGTACCAGAGCAGCAATGCCGCCGAACACTCGGCCGACGAGCATGCCGAAATTTTGAAAGCCATCGCCGCCAAAGACGAAGACTTGGCCGTCAAGCTGATGGACGAGCATTTGCGCAACGTGGAAGAAGGCTTGGCCCTCGACCGCAAAGTGCCCAGCAACGACATCGCCATGGCGCTGGCCTAAGCGGCTATTCAAATACGGAGTTACTGCATGTCAAACCCCAACGCCACCTACGACAGCACCGCCGCCTACCCCCGCGATTTGGTGGGCTACGGCCGCCAAGTGCCACACGCGCAATGGCCCAACCAAGCCCGCATTGCGGTGCAGTTTGTGCTGAACTACGAAGAAGGCAGCGAGAACGCCACGGTGCATGGCGACGCGGGCAGCGAGATGTTTTTGAGCGAGATGTTCAACCCGCCTAGCTTTCCCGACCGCCATCTGAGCATGGAAGGTATTTACGAATACGGCTCACGCGTGGGCGTGTGGCGCATCTTGCGCGAATTTGAAAAACGCGGCCTGCCCCTCACCGTGTTTGGCGTGAGCATGGCGCTGGAGCGCCACCCCGAACTCACCGCCGCGTTTGTGGAGCTGGGCCACGAAATTGCCTGCCACGGCTACCGCTGGATCAACTACCAAACCACCGACGAAGCCACCGAGCGTGCGCACATGAACAAAGGCGTCGACATCATCGAACGCCTCACAAGCACGACGCACGGCAACAGCATTCATGGCGCTGGCTGGTACACCGGCCGCGACAGCCCCAACACCCGCCGCCTCGTGGCCGACCACGGTGGCTTTGAATACGACAGCGACTACTACGGCGAAGACCTGCCCTTTTGGATGAAGGTCCAAAAAACCAATGGCGACGTCGTGCCCCAACTCGTTGTGCCGTACACCCTTGACTGCAACGACATGCGCTTTGCCCTGCCCCAAGGCTTTAGCCAAGCGGAAGACTTCTTTGTGTATTTGCGTGACAGCTTTGACGCGCTGTACGCCGAAGGCGACCCCAACGGCGACAACGCCCCCAAGATGATGAGCATCGGCATGCACTGCCGTTTACTGGGCAAGCCAGGCCGCATCGTGGCGCTGCAAAAGTTCTTAGATCACATCGCCAAACACGACCGTGTGTGGGTGGCCCGCCGCATCGACATCGCGCGCCACTGGAAACAAGTGCATCCCTACAGCGGCAGCTGATGGCTACACCGCACACCGTCAACACTTTCGCATCGTTTCACACCTAAGCAGGACAACGCCATGAGCCACTCGCACATCACGCTGAACCAAATCAACACCCTGCCCCGCGCCGAGGCAGCCGCCCTGCTGACCGGCTTGTACGAACACTCCGATTGGATTGCCGAACAAGCGCTCGCTGCTCGCCCTTTTGCATCTGCCGCCGCGCTCAAGCACGCGATGGTGAAGGTGCTGGAGAAAGCTGGCCGTGCACCGCAACTCGCCTTAGTCCGCGCCCACCCCGAGTTGGCAGGAAAAGCCATGGTGAGCAAAAGCCTCACCGCCGAATCCACCAACGAGCAAACCAAAGCGGGCCTGACCCACTGCAGCGAGCAAGAATTTGCGCACATCCAGCAGCTCAACGCCAGCTACAACGCCAAGTTTGGTTTTCCGTTCATCTTGGCCGTGCGCGGCCCGCGTGGCTCTGGCCTCAACAAACAGCAAATCATCAGCACCTTCGAGCGCCGCCTGCACAACCACCCCGACTACGAACTAGCCGAGTGCTTGCGCAACATCCACCGCATCGTGGAGATTCGCTTGAACGACAAACTGGGCTACGAGCCCGCGCTGGGCCAAGAGGTGTGGGACTGGCACGAATGGCTGGCCCAGTTCAGCGACGCTGGCGTGGTGAACCCACAAGCGCCGCACGCCGCACGCGAAGAACTCACCGTCACTTACCTGACCGACGCACACCTGAAATGCGCCCGCACGATTGAGCTGGGCATGAAAGCCTGCGGCTTTGACGAGGTGCACATCGACGCGGTGGGCAACGTGGTGGGTGTTTACAAAGCTGCATCACACGACGCCAAAACTTTGATGACCGGCTCGCACTACGACACCGTGCGCAACGGCGGCAAGTACGACGGCCGCTTGGGCATCTTCGTGCCCATAGCCTGCGTGCGCGAACTGGCCCGCGCAGGTAAGCGTTTGCCTTTCAACCTCGAAGTGGTGGCCTTTGCCGAAGAAGAAGGCCAACGCTACAAAGCCACTTTCCTCGGCTCTGGCGCTTTGGTGGGCGACTTCAAACACGAGTGGCTGGACCAACAAGATGCGGACGGCATCACCATGCGACAAGCCATGAAACAAGCCGGCTTGAAGGTTGAAGACATCCCTCAACTCACCCGCAACGCCGCAGACTACTTGGGCTTTGTCGAAGTCCACATCGAGCAAGGTCCTGTGCTGAACGAACTCGACATTCCGCTGGGCGTGGTCACCTCCATCAACGGCAGCGTGCGCTTTGTGGGCGAAGTAGTCGGCATGGCCAGCCACGCAGGCACCACACCGATGGACCGCCGCCGCGACGCCGCCACTGCCGTGGCCGAACTGGCCTTGTTTGTAGAAAAACGCGCGGCGGCATTGAACGCCGTCTCTGCCGACACGGCGAAGAACCCAACTTCGGCATGTGTAGGCACCATCGGCATGCTGACCGTCCCCAACGGCTCCATCAACGTGGTGCCCGGCCGCTGCCAATTCAGCCTCGACCTGCGCGCCACCACCGACGCCATGCGCGATGCATTGATGAACGACGTGCTCGCTGAACTCAAAGCCATTTGCGAGCGCCGTGGCTTGCACTACACCCTCGAAGAAACCATGCGCGCCAGCGCCGCACCTAGCGACGCCAAGCTGCAAGGCTTGTGGGAAAACGCTGTGCAAAGCTTGGGCGTGCCCGTGTTCCACCTGCCCAGCGGCGCGGGCCACGACGCGATGAAACTGCACGAAGTCATGCCCCAAGCCATGTTGTTTGTGCGTGGTCAAAATGCCGGCATCAGCCACAACCCGCTTGAGAGCACCACCAGCGACGACATGCAACTGGCCATCGACGCCTTCATGCACTTGCTGCACAACACACATGCCTAAGCTCCAACGCGCTTCACCCGACAACGACAACCCGACACACACCATGAGCCAAACCCTATACGCCCAACTCGACGCCTGGATTGACGCGCACTTTGATGAGCAAGTGAAGTTCTTGCAGGCCTTGGTGCAAGTCCCCACCGACACCCCACCCGGCAACAACGCACCGCACGCCGAGCGCACCGCCGAGTTGCTGCACAGCTTTGGCTACGAAGCCGAAAAGCACGCTGTGCCCTTGCCGGAAGTCAAAGCCTACGGTTTGGAAAGCATCACCAACCTCATCGTGCGTCGCAAGTTTGCCGATGGCGGCAAAACCATTGCGCTCAACGCCCACGGCGACGTGGTGCCCCCCGGCGAAGGCTGGACGCACAAGCCCTACGGCGCTGAGATTGAAAACGGCGCGATGTATGGCCGCGCCACGGCAGTGAGCAAAAGCGACTTCTCGACCTTCACCTTTGCCACACGCGCACTGGAGTCGTTGGGCTTGCCTCAAGAACCAGGCGGGCAGCCGCTGGTGCAGCTGCGTGGCGGCGTCGAACTGCACTTCACCTACGACGAAGAGTTTGGCGGCGAGAAAGGCCCAGGCTGGTTGCTTTCGCACGGCCTGACCAAACCCGACTTGATGATTGCGGCAGGCTTTAGCTACCAAGTGGTCACCGCCCACAACGGCTGCTTGCAAATGGAAGTCACCGTGCAAGGTGAAATGGCACACGCCGCCATTCCCGACAGCGGCACCGACGCGTTGCAAGGCGCAGTGCACATCCTGAACGCACTGCATGCGCTCAACGAGGGCTACAAAAATACGACCTCAAAGATTGAAGGCATCACCCACCCTTACCTGAACGTCGGCCAAATCAGCGGTGGCACCAACACCAACGTGGTGCCGGGCAAGGTCGTGTTCAAGCTCGACCGCCGCATGATTCCGGAAGAGAACCCTGTTGAAGTGGAAGCGTCTATTCGCAAAACCATCGAAGACGCAGCGGCCAGCTTTAACCCACCCCGTGGCGGCAAGCAACTCAAGGTCGACATCAAACGCCTCTTGCTCGCTAAGGCCATGGTGCCGCTGGCAGGCAACAAGCCATTGGTGGACGCCATCCAAAAACACGGTGGTGAATTGTTTGGTGAGCCCATCCCCGCTGTGGGCACGCCGCTGTACACCGATGTGCGTTTGTATGTGGCACAGGGCATTCCGGGCGTCATCTACGGCGCAGGGCCACGCACGGTGCTGGAGAGCCATGCCAAGCGCAACGATGAACGTGTGATGTTGGAAGATGTGCGTCGGGCGACCAAGGTAGTGGCGCGCACGTTGTTGGATTTGTTGAGTTAAATCTGTTTCGTAGGATTTCGCTCCGGTGGGAGTTGTGCGGCTTGGGCACGGCGGCCTCCTCATGCTGGAGTACCAGAAATCGTCGGCCGCCGCCCCCAAGCCGCACAACTGTTTCATCTGAAAAACTGCTCGCCGCAGTCTGTAGGTGGAGGCAGTGGGCAGGTGACGATTTCTGGTACCCCAGCATGAGGAACCTGCCCACTGCCTGCGCCTACAGCGAGCCCAGCAAAACAAAAGCAAAAAATAGGGTTTCTCCGTAAAACAAGCCGCGGCAACTTTGTATACAGTTTTGTATGCGAGAAATCCAAAAGGAAAAACCATGACCCAATCCACCCATCCCGTTGACGAGCACTTGCCTACCGGCAAGCTCGCCGCTCTCGGCTTGCAACACGTGCTCGTCATGTACGCAGGCGCTGTGGCTGTGCCGCTCATCGTGGGCCGTGCTTTGAAGCTCAGCCCCGAACAAGTGGCCATGCTGATTTCGGCCGACTTGTTTGTGTGCGGCTTGGTCACCCTCATTCAATCGTGGGGTGCGACCCAATGGTTTGGCATTCGCTTGCCCGTCATGATGGGCGTGACCTTTGCCGCCGTGGCACCTATGGTGTCTATGGCCAATGCCAACCCAGGCGACGCAGGGGCACAACTCATCTTTGGCGCCATCATGGGCGCGGGCGTGATCTCGATGCTGATCGCTCCCTTGGTCAGCCGCATGCTGCGCTTCTTTCCCCCCGTGGTGACCGGCACCATCATTGCGGTGATCGGCATCAGCTTGATGCGCATTGGCATCAATTGGATTTTTGGCAACCCTTTCGGCCCCACCGCGCCGTCTATCGTCAACCCCGAGCACGCCAAGTGGCTGGCTGACGCTGCGGCGGCGGCTTCGGCCCCTGGCTCCACCTTGTCTGCGGTGCCCAAAGATTTGGCCTTGGTTGCCAAAATTCCAAACCCCAAATACGCCGACCTCACGGGCGTGGGCATTGCCGCTTTGGTGCTGGTGTCTATTTTGATGATCGCCAAATTTGCCAAAGGCTTCATCGCCAACATCTCGGTGCTCTTGGGCATCATCATCGGCGGCGTGGTCGCCACCAGCTTCGGGCTAATGAACTTTGACAAAGTGGGCAAGGCCGAGTGGTTTGGCATCGTCACCCCATTCCAGTTTGGTATGCCTGTGTTTGACCCCGTGCTCATCCTCACCATGACTTTGGTGATGATTGTGGTGATGATCGAATCCACAGGCATGTTCTTGGCCTTGGGCGAAATGACCGACCGTCATGTGGACCGCGCCGCGCTCACCCGTGGTTTGCGCACCGATGGTTTGGGCACGCTGATTGGCGGCATCTTCAACACCTTCCCTTACACCAGCTTCTCGCAAAACGTGGGCCTCGTTGCCGTGACGGGTGTAAAGAGCCGCTTTGTGTGCGTGGCCGGCGGCATCATCCTCATCATCTTGGGCGTCATTCCTAAGATGGCTGCTTTGGTTGAGTCACTCCCCACGGTGGTCTTGGGCGGCGCTGGCTTGGTGATGTTTGGCATGGTGGCCGCCACCGGCATTCGCATCTTGGGCGGTGTGGACTTCAAGAACAACCGCTTCAACAGCTTGGTCGTGGCCATTTCCATTGGCATCGGCATGATTCCGCTGATCGCCCCGAACTTCAAGCAATGGATGCCGCACAACCTGCACCCACTGATTGAGTCGGGCATCTTGTTGGCCTCCATCTCAGCGGTGTTGTTGAACTTGTTCTTCAACGGCGCGTCCAAGGACGACTCAGCGGCTGTCGCGGCTGCTCGTCAAGCAGATAACCACTAAAGACACCTGGGTGACTTGAAAAGGCCCGTTCCGACGGGCCTTTTTCATCTGCACAGCCGGTTGAGGCTGGCATAAGCAGTAATACCAACAAGGCGTGCGATAGCACACAGTTACACTCGCTGATCAAAAAAAGCGACCCCCTCATTGGATCGCAACACCACATTCCCCCCCATTGTCTGGAGCAAACAAAATATGGAACTACTTCAAAGCACTGACTTCTGGCTAGGCCTGCTGTTGATTATTTGGATCAACATCATCTTGTCAGGCGACAACGCCGTCGTGATCGCTTTGGCGGCTCGCAGCTTGCCCCCTGAACAGCAGAAAAAAGCCATCATGTTTGGCTCTGGTGCTGCTGTGGTCCTGCGTATCGGCTTGACCGTGGTTGCGGCCATGTTGATGAACTTGGAATATCTGCAAATCGTAGGCGGCGCGCTACTCTTGTGGATTGGCGCACAACTCTTGGCGGGTGAAGACGAAGACGAAGGTGAAGGCAGCGAGCACAGCAGCCTCTTTTCCGCTATTCGCACCATCTTGATCGCCGACTTGGTCATGAGCTTGGACAACGTCATTGCTGTGGCTGCAGCCGCCAAAGGCGACCAAGTGCTGTTGATCATCGGCTTGGCCATCAGCATTCCGATGGTGATTTTCGGCAGCACTTTGATGATCAAACTCATGGAGCGCTTTCCCATCATCATTACCCTTGGCGCAGCTTTGATTGGCTGGGTCGGTGGTGAAACTGTGGCCAGCGATGCTGTGCTGCGCGATTTCAGCGCCGCCAACTCTTGGTTCCATCTGACAGCAGCCGCTTGCGGTGCAGTCTTGGTGTTTATTTGGGGCAAGTTCAACCAGTCCCGCAAACACAAAGCGATACAAGCTGAATAAGGCAAAGCGCTTTCTGCTCCCCCTCAAAAGCCAGCCAACGTGCTGGCTTTTTTCATACCTGAACGACACAGCAGGCGACGCACCGTGAAAGTGCAGATCACCGCATTGGTGCAATGTCAGCTTGTATACAAACCATTCTCGCGCACAATTTGCGCTCTGCCAGTCTAAAACCGCTACTCTCAGCGGGCACCTTTATTGCAAGGTAGTTGGCATCGACTTTTCAATTTGCTTTTAAGAGGCCCACATGATCAAACGCACCTTCATCAAAACCACCCTCGGCTTGGCATTGGCTGCCACGTTTGCGGGTGCCTCAGCACAAACTACGCCCCTCAAGTTCCAACTCGACTGGCGCTTTGAAGGCCCCGCTGCTTTCTTCTTGGTGCCTGCTGCCAAAGGCTATTTCAAAGACGCCAAGCTCGATGTGACGGTGGATGCTGGCAACGGTTCGGGCGGCGCAGTTAACCGCGTGGCTTCAGGCGCATACGACTTGGGCTTTGCCGACTTGGCCGCCTTGATGGAATTCCACGCCAACAACCCCGACGCACCCAACAAGCCTGTGGCCGTGATGATGGTCTACAACAACACGCCCGCGTCGGTGATGGCGTTGAAAAAATCGGGCATCAAAACGCCTGCCGACTTGGCTGGCAAAAAGCTGGGCGCACCTGTGTTTGACGCAGGCCGTCGCGCTTTCCCCATCTTCGCCAAGGCCAACAGCGTGCCCGCCGTGAACTGGGTGTCGATGGACCCACCTTTGCGCGAAACCATGTTGGTGCGCGGCGATGTGGACGCGATCACCGGCTTCACGTTCACCTCTTTGCTCAACATTGAAGCCCGTGGTGTGAAAGCTGACGACGTGGTGGTCATGCAATACCCAGACTTCGGCGTGAAGCTGTACGGCAATGCCATCATCGCCTCACCCAAATTGGTCAAAGAAAACCCAGCCGCCATCAAAGCGTTCTTGACTGCTTTCGCCAAAGGCGCGAAAGATGTGATCGCTGACCCCGCCAAAGCCATCGAAACGGTCAAGGCCCGCGACGGCATCATCAACACCGAGCTCGAAACACGCCGCTTGAAGCTGGCCATTGACACCGTGATCAACAGCCCAGACGCGCGTGCTGAAGGCTTTGGCCAAATCAAAGCGCCTCGTTTGTCTTTGATGGCATCGCAAGTGTCTGATGCGTTCAACACCAAGACACGCGTCAAAGCAGACGAAATCTGGAACGGTTCTTTCCTGCCCACAGCCAAAGAACTCGACGTGTTGCCAAAAGGTAAGAAGTAAATAGGCCCCTTTTGATGACTGCTTCTCCCGAACACTTCGTCGACTTTCAAAACGTCTGGCTCGCCTACAACGATGAGTTGTTGGCGCAAAACCACTTTGCAGTGGAAGACATCAACCTGCAGGTCAAGCAAGGCGAGTTCATCGCGATTGTGGGTCCCTCGGGTTGCGGCAAATCCACCTTCATGAAACTCACCACGGGTTTGAAAAAACCCAGCCGTGGCGAAATTTATGTCGATGGTCAGCCCGTCAATGGTCCGCTCAAGATCAGCGGCATGGCATTCCAATCGTCCTCGCTGCTGCCTTGGCGCACCACGCTGGATAACGTGCTGTTGCCTTTGGAAATCGTGGAACCTTACCGTTCCAACTTCAAAGCCAAAAAGGCAGAGTACGAAGCCCGAGCCATCAAGTTGTTGCAAAGCGTGGGCTTGAGCGGTTACGAGCGCAAGTTTCCGTGGGAACTGTCAGGTGGCATGCAGCAACGCGCCAGCATTTGCCGTGCGTTGATTCATGAGCCCAAGATGCTGTTGCTTGACGAGCCGTTTGGTGCGCTCGACGCCTTCACCCGCGAAGAGCTGTGGTGCACGCTGCGCGACTTGCACGCCGAACAAAAGTTCAACGTCATCTTGGTCACCCACGATTTGCGTGAGTCCGTCTTCTTGGCCGACACCGTGTATGTGATGAGCAAGAGCCCAGGCCGCTTTGTGGTCAAACGCGACATCGACTTGCCACGCCCCCGTGACTTGGAGGTGACCTACACCCCCGAGTTCACAAACATCGTCCACGAGCTGCGCGGCCACATTGGCGCCATGCGCAAAGACGGCACCCACCTCGGGCAGTAAAAAACCATGAATCAAAAACAACTCGAAACTTGGGCGCCTTGGGGCTTGCTGATTGCCACCTTGGTCATTTGGCAAGGCATGTGCTCGCTCTTCAATGTGTCTGAATTTGTCTTCCCATCACCGCTGCGCATCTGGCAGCAAATGGTCGAATACCGCGACGTCATTGCGGGCCACGCGTGGCGCACCTTCTGGGTGACCATGGTCGGCTTTGGCATTGCCATCGTGGTGGGCGTGCTGCTCGGCTTTGTCATTGGCAGCTCACGCTTGGCCTATGCAGCCGTGTACCCGCTGATGACCGGCTTCAACGCCTTGCCCAAAGCGGCCTTTGTGCCGATTTTGGTGGTGTGGTTTGGCATTGGCGTGGGCCCTGCCATCTTGACTGCCTTCCTCATCAGCTTCTTCCCCATCATGGTGAACATCGCCACGGGCTTGGCCACCTTAGAGCCTGAGCTTGAAGACGTGTTGCGCGTCTTGGGCGCCAAGCGCTGGGACGTGTTGATCAAAGTGGGCCTGCCCCGCTCCATGCCCTACTTCTACGGTTCACTCAAAGTCGCCATCACCTTGGCCTTTGTGGGCACCACCGTGTCTGAGATGACCGCCGCCAACGAAGGCATTGGTTACCTGCTGATTTCTGCGGGCTCGGCCATGCAAATGGGCTTGGCATTTGCGGGCTTGGTGGTCGTGGGCGCGATGGCCATGATCATGTACGAGCTGTTCAGCATGATTGAAAAACACACCACGGGTTGGGCTCACCGCGGCTCACAAAACCACTGATCGCACAGACACATGTACGCACAACAGCAAAAAGAGTTTCTTGAAGCCACCGCGTGGCTTCGCCCCCTGACCCGCTGGGCGGCTGCGTTCTCTTTCAGTGCGTCTGGTGTTTTGCCAGCGTGGCTGAGAAATCTGCCGCTCAAACTGGTCAAGCGCATTCTGGCGGGCTATCAAAAGAAAATGGCCACCAGCTCGGGCTGCAACAGCTGCGATTAAGCGCAGCCCTTCAGCCGTTCCGCTGTTTATTCACCAAACTGCAAGGCGGCCAAACTGGCATACAGACCCGCACGCGCCATCAACTCGGCGTGTGTGCCCTGCTCCACCAAGCGGCCATGCTCTAGCACCCAAATACAGTCGGCACGCTGCACCGTGGCCAAGCGGTGTGCAATCACGAGGGTCGTGCGGCCTTGCATGGCTTTCTCTAACGCAGCTTGCACCATGCGCTCGCTGTTGGCGTCCAAAGCGCTGGTGGCTTCGTCTAGCAGCAGCATGGGTGGGTTCTTCAAAATAGCCCGTGCAATCGCAATGCGCTGACGCTGCCCGCCCGACAAGCGCACGCCTCGGTCACCCAAATACGTGTCAAAGCCTTCGGGCAACTCGTTGATAAATTCCGTAGCAAACGCCGCCTCTGCCGCTGCATGCACAGCTTGGTCAGTGGCATCGGGTTGGCCGTAGCGGATGTTCTCCATCACCGTGCCCGAAAACACCACGGGCTCTTGCGGCACAACGCCAATGCGCTGACGCAAATCGTGCAAATCCATTTGCTCAATCGCCACGCCGTCTAACAGCACTGCGCCTTGCTGAGGCGCATAAAAACGCATCAGCAAAGAAAACAGCGTGGTCTTGCCAGCACCACTGGGGCCAACAATGGCCACGGTTTGCCCTGCATGCACCTCGCCCGCAAGGCCATTGAGGGCGCGCTGCGCGGGCCGCGACGGGTAGTTGAAACTCACCTCACGCAGCACCAAGCTCGAACCGTGTGTAGGCCAAGGCGCACGCTGTGGCTGCTCGGGCGAACGCACATCCGATTGGGTGTGCAGCAGCTCCATCAGCCGCTCGATCGCACCTGCGGCACGCAGCACATCGCCATACACCTCACCCAGCACGGCAAAGGCGCTGGCCAGCAACACCACATACACCACGGTTTGGCCCAGCTCACCGGCGGTGGTCGTGCCCGCACGCACCGACAGTGCACCCATGTACAAGCCCCACAACAACGCCGCACTCGACGCCATGATGATGAAACCCACCAAGGCCGAACGCGCACGCACGCGGCGCAGCGACGTGGCCAAGGCTTGCGCGGTCGAGCCGCTGAATCGCAAAGCCTCGCGCCGCTCGGCCGTGTAGCTTTGCACCACCGAAATGGCATTCAGCACCTCAGACGCCATGGCACTTGAATCGGCCACACGGTCTTGGCTGGCACGCGACAGGCGGCGCACACGGCGGCCCAAATACACACTCGGAAACACCACCAACGCCAGCACCCCAATCACCTGCAACATCAGCCAAGGGTTGGTCCAAATCAGCATGGCCATTGCGCCCACGCCCATCACCGCATTGCGCAGCCCCATCGACAACGACGAGCCCACCACGGTTTGAATCAGGGTGGCGTCGCTCGTCAAACGCGACAGCACCTCGCCCGACTGCGTGGTTTCAAAAAACGTGGGGCTTTGCTGCAGCACATGGGCGTAGACCTTGTTTTTCAAGTCCACCGTGATCTTCTCGCCCAGCCAGCTCACCATGTAAAACCGTGCCGACGAAAACACCGCCAAGGCCGCAGCCACCATGAACAGCTCAACAAACTGAGTGGCCAACACCTCGGGCGTGGCCTGCTCGGCCAAGCCTTGGTCAATCAACGTGCGCAGCGCCCACGGAAAGGCCAAGGTCGTGCCAGCCGCCAGCAACAAAAACAGGCCAGCCAAGGCCACCTGAACACGGTAAGGGCGAATGAATGGAATCAGTCCAGACAGCGATTGGGGGGTGGGCTTCATGTCAGTGACCCAAGATCAGGTCATGCCCATCTTTGTCGTGCACGGCAAACTTATCCACCAAGGTGGCGCTGGCCAAGTTGAGGCCGCGCACCTCCACGTCAAAGCCATTGCGGCGCAACTTGAACACCACTTTGTCGAGAGCGCTGACCGCTGTGATGTCCCAAAAATGTGCGCGTGACACATCCACCACCACCTTGTGCACCGGCTCTTCAAAATCAAACGCATCCACAAAGCGCTCAGCGCTGGCAAAAAACACTTGGCCAATCACGCGGTACACATGGGTTTGGCCGTTGTCTGCTTGCTCGGACTGCACCAGCAAAATTTGGCCAATCTTGTGCGCAAAGAAAAAGCCCGACAGCAACACCCCCACCAACACGCCACGCGCCAAATCGTGGGTGTACACCGTCACCAGCACGGTGGCCAGCATCACCACGCTAGAGCTTTTGGGGTGCTCACGCAGGTTGCGAAACGAGCCCCAGTTGAACGTGCCAATCGAGACCATGATCATCACCGCCACCAACGCAGCCATCGGTATCTGGCGCACCCAGTCGCCCAAAAACACCACCAAAATCAGCAGCATCACACCCGCCACCAAGGTGGACAAACGCCCGCGCCCACCCGATTTGACGTTGATCACCGACTGACCAATCATGGCGCAACCCGCCATGCCACCCATGAAACCTGTGGCAATGTTGGCCACGCCTTGGCCCACGCACTCGCGGCTCTTGTCACTTTTGGTATCGGTCATCTCGTCCACGATGGTGGCCGTCATGAGCGACTCTAATAAACCCACCACCATCAAAGTGGCCGAGTACGGCAAGATGATCAGCAAAGTGTCCAAGTTCAGCGGCACATCAGGCAGCAAAAACACGGGCAGGCTGCTGGGCAACTCGCCCATGTCACCCACCGTGCGAATGTCTAACCCTAAATAAATAGATACACCGGTCAACACCACAATCGTCACCAGCGGCGAAGGCACAGCCTTGGTGATGTAGGGCAAGCCATAAATGATCACCAAGCCCGCTGCCGTCATGGCATACACATGCCATGTCACATGGATCAGCTCTGGCAGCTGGGCCATGAAAATCAAAATCGCCAGCGCGTTGACAAAACCGGTCACCACAGAGCGCGACACAAACTGCATCATGCGGCCCAAGTGCAGCCAGCCCGCCACCACTTGCAGCACACCTGTCAACACCGTGACCGCCAACAAATACTGCAAGCCGTGGTCTTTGACCAAGCTGGCAATCACCAGCGCCATGGCGCCCGTGGCCGCCGAAATCATGCCGGGGCGGCCGCCCGCAAACGCCAAGATGGTGGCAATCGAGAACGAGGCATACAAGCCCACTTTGGGGTCAACCCCCGCGATGATGGAAAACGCAATGGTCTCAGGAATCAAGGCCAGCGCCACCACCAAACCCGCTAGCACATCGGCGCGAACGTTAAAAAACCAAGTTTGCTTGAGTGATTGAAAAGTCATGCCCTAGTTTAGTTGGCCCAAAAACGCCACCAAGGCTTCTTGCTCTTTTGCGAGGTATCGGAGTCCTCATCGGTGAGGCGGAAGAACGGCAACAGCAAATCTTCCATCGAATAAAAGCCTTTGCTTTTGCCTTGCAGCTGCTCGACCGCAAACACAATGCCGTTACCAAATGCTTCGCGTGAAATCGACTCGTGCTTCAAACGCACGGTTTGGTATGGAAAACCAAACAAAATTTCATGCGTGCCAATGATGCCGCCTGCACGAATGGTTTTGATTTGGCTCTCGTCAAGGTCTAGCTGCTTGGCAATGACCTTGGCTGTGCCAGACACTTCGGGCTTGAGTTTGAAATGCTCCTCAATGATTTCAATATCGGTGTAGGGCGCAATATTCTTCAAAATCTTGGCTGAAATCATCAAGAAGTTAATGCCCAGCGTGATGTTGGGCGAGTGCATGACCACCGTCTGCGAAGCAAGCGCCTTGAGTCGTTCCTTCGTTTCTGGCTCGTACTGCGACACCGCGCTGATGATGGTGATGCCTCGCTTGGCCGCCGCTTCGCCGTAATAGCTCAAACCCGAATCGCCCGAAAAATCAATGATCACATCCACTGGTTTTTGGTCCAACAAATTGGCTGCTGTGAATTCAGCCTTTGACAAGATCAACGCAGGCTCGTCCGACTTAACGCCCAAGAATTCTGCTACCGACCGGTGCTCTAAAACATGTGACTGGCGCATCACCCACTGCAGCTGCGTAAGCTCTGAATCCAACAACACTGACGCAACAGCCCTGCCCGTCTTACCAAAACCAATCAATCCAACGCGCATGCTGCACCTCCGTTTAATACATGAATCACAACAAAAGCAAGGCCGCCATGGCCACCGCAGTAGGAAACAAAGCCCCTAATAACAATCCACCCGCCCCCACCGACGCATCGGCAAACCCCGCACGCAGCAGCGCCACACCCGCGGGGTTGGGTGCGTTGGCAATCACGGTCAGGCCGCCGCCGGCCACCGCACCGGCCACCAAGCTGTATTTGGCTTCGTCCGAAATATCCAAAATCAGCGAGCCCAAATACGTCAGCGCCGCGTTATCGGTAAAGGCCGTCAGCACCGTGGTTCCGTAGAACAACACCTGCGGGTTCATGGTCGAGACAATGGGCTGCAGCCACCACTGCTGCATGCCGCCCAACACCACCAAGCCCGCCAAGAAAAAGCCCACCAACAAAGCCTCTTTCAAAATCAGCGGGTTTTGGTAGCGCTCATAGGCTTGTGCAAACCCCATGAACATCACAAACAGCCCAATGAACGCCACGGGGTAATGCGCCAAAGCCACCACCGCCGCCAAAAAAAACAAGTGCACGGCCATCACAGTTTTGGGAATGGGGTCTGTCACGCCTGGCTCGACAGCATGGCTGTTCACACCCAAATGGTTGCGCAGCACAAACACCGCCGCTGTGGCATTAACCAGCACAGCCAACGCAGCCTTCCAGCCAAACTGGGCAAACATAAACGCGCTGTCCCAGCCCCACACAGTGGCCACCATTAACACGGGCGGTGCGGCATATGAAGTGAGCGTGCCACCAATCGACACGTTGACAAACAACACCCCCAGCGCAAAGTACTTCACCCGCTCAGGCACTTCCGTACGAAACACCTGCGAGGCCAACATCAACGCGGCGATAGTCATGGCAGCAGGTTCGGTGATGGCCGAGCCCAACAAGGGCACGGCACACAGACCTAACCACGCCTTGGCCAGCGAGGCCCGCATGGGCATGAGTCGCGAGGCCGCATCTACTGCCGACATGACAAAACTCAAAATAGGTTTAGACGCCGCCACCACCATCACCACAAACACAAACAGTGGCTCGGTGTATTGGCGCGATTCGGCATAAGCCAAAGCTTGCGTGCCGTCTTGCAGCCATGCCATGCACACGATCAGGACGATGGCCCAAAAGCCAAACACAACCTCGACTTCACCCAAGAGGTGAAACAAGCCAGCATGCGCAGGATAACGATGGGACAGCCGTTCAAAGAACTTGGCGGCAAAGGTGTGGGCTAAAGCGACTGCAAATAGAAAAGCAGCCACCCACTCAATAGAAATAGGGGTCATAGCAAACACACAGGTTTTTTCCGCGTGGCGGCCCGACCGACGCTAAACCTGTTGACTCATCATTGAATGAACACCCGTCTCCATTCTAATGAACACATATCAACAATACGTTTGCTATTGGTTTCAACATTGGCATTAGGAGCCGGGCATAACGATTTGGTTGAATTACGTGCAGCAAGTGAAAATGCACAGGCAGTCATCATTCAAAATGAGATGCCCCTTATGCTTTCAAAAGCCGCTTTCGAAGCGGCTTTTTTTATGTCTTTAATATTCATTAAAAACATCAAGTTCGTCGAATATCTAGCCTTAATTCGATAAATTCCTCGAATTTACGAATATCATCAATGCCACTCTCGCCCGGCGCTATACCCACATAGACAAGCCGGATTTCCTCTATTTAAGGCGATCCCCCATGGCATCTTCCACAGACCACTCAACCGAGAGTCGACAACTCGGCCCAAACAAAGCAGACAAACTCTTTTTGACCTTTTTAGCGCTCGTCGTCGTCGCTGTCACTGGGCTTGGCGTTGTCAACTACAAAGAAGCGCTCAAAACAGAGACCGCCAAAAGCAACGGAGAAGCTTGGGTGGCATGGCTGACCGAGACTGGCGCCACACGTTTTGAGGCCAACACGCCGCATCCCGCCTGCAAAGGCGGCGTCAAACCGGCTGCAGACGCCAAAGCAGACACACCCGGCACTTGGGGCGCTTGCCTGGCCCACGTCATGGCCACCACGGAGCTGAAGGACCAAATCAATCCGTTCTTCAATACAACGCCGCATTTTGTGGCAGCTTGCGTGCCATCCGACCGCACCTTAATGGGCGCGATTTTGTTGGAAGACTTGATGCCCACCCCTCCTGGCTCAGCGACACCTTTTGTGGCGTCACAACTACTCGAGACTGACAGCATTGACTACAAGATGCAATTGCGTCTTTCTGTATGTGACAAGGGTGGCTACGCCATCAAAGTTGCTGAATTTGAATTCTGAGGTGAGCCATGGAAATGACTAAACAAGACAAATTTCTACAAGACCTCAACGTAGAGGCCATTCTGGGTCAAGACCAAGAGGCCAACATCCCACGTGACTTGCCCATGCGCAAGTGGCTCTACTCTTGGTTGCTCGACCCAAACATTCCGGGGAACCTACAAGCCGCCTTAGACAAATGGATCAGTTATCTGATCATCGCCAACTTGTTCACCTTGATGTTCGAACACGTGCCCGCGGTTTACGAACCCTACCGTGCTTGGTTTGAGCTCTTTGACATCTTCTCTGTGGCCGTCTTCACCATTGAATACGCCTTGCGCTTGTACCTCGCGCCAGAGGACGAAGAGTTCAAGAACCGCAAGAGCGCGCGCTGGGGCTTTGTCTCTAGCCCATTTGCCATCATCGACTTCTTGGCTGTGGCGCCTTTTTACTTGAAGGCGTTCATTCCCATCGACTTGCGCGTGTTGCGATTCCTGCGACTCTTGCGAATCCTCAAGTTGTTCCGCGTCTTGATTCCAGCCATCGCTGAATTCAAAGAACTCAACAAAGACCGCACCTTCCGCCAAAAGGTTCACGCCCTCGTGTTCCCCAGCAACTACGGCGGCACCATGCAAAACATCTTTGAGGTGTTCATTGCGGTGTGGGTGTTGTTGTCTGTGTTGGCGGTGATCTTGGAGTCGGTCAAAGGCATTCATTACGTGCTGCATTTGCAATTCGTGATCTTGGACGCCGTGGCTGTCGGCATCTTCACCTTGGAGTACTGCATGCGCATTTACTCCTGCGTGGAAGAGCCCGGCTACAAAGGTGCGGTGATGGGACGCTTCAAACAAGCCAAATCGCCATCCACCTTCATCGACTTCTTGGCCGTGCTGCCCTTCTTCTTAGAAGTGTTCTTGCACCACCTGATGGACTTGCGTTTCTTGCGAGTGTTCCGTTTGGCCCGATTGCTCAAACTCACACGCGGCAGCGATGCCACAGCCGTGTTGGTCAAAGTCGTGGTGCGTGAATGGCCCGTCATGAGCGCGGCCACCTTCATCATGTTCTTGCTGTTGGTCTTGACGGCCAGCTTGGGCTACTTGTTCGAATACGACGCTCAGCCTGAGAAGTTTGAAAACATCCCCACGTCGATCTACTGGGCGGTGATTACCTTGGCGTCCGTGGGCTATGGCGACATTTCACCCGTGACCCCCATGGGTCGTGCGATGACCAGCATCTTGGCGCTGATGGGCATTGGTATCTTCGCCATCCCCGCTGCGTTGTTGGCCTCGGCCTTCAGCGATGAGTTGGTCAAAGAACGTGACCAGTTGAAAGCCAACTTGTTCAGCATCCTCAAAGATGGCCATATCAGCGATGAAGAAGCCGCTGTCATTCGTGCTGAAGCCAAGCGCTTGCATTTGACTGTGGCCGAAGTCAACGCCTTGATTGAGGTGGTGGTCAAAGAACACGAGCTTGAAGAGCGCAACCCGCTGCCCATCCACAAGATTGCAGAAAACCCAGCCTTGGCGGTGGAGCATTTCAAAGTCTTGTTGGGCCAAATCAGACAGCTCGGCGTGCAAACCGATGAAGCCAAATTTGAGGCAGCTGCACAACAAGGTGCGCGATTGTCATCAAGCGAGCTTGCTTTGTGGCACAAAATTCAGGGCAACAGCTAAACCGCTTGGCTTAACTTAGCAGGCATTGAGACAAGCGGTCACACCCATCCGTGTGACCGCTTGTTTGTTAAGACATTACATTCAACTTCGTTAGAGCTAGGCAATGACTACAGGTTTTAAGAACACCCTGATGGAAATCTTGGACGGTTCGCCCAAACATACGGCGAGTCGCTACGTCGAATGGCTGATCACCCTGGTGGTGTTGGTCAATTGTTCTGCGGTGATTCTTGACTCCGTCCCAGAAATCCACGCCGAATTCAAAGAATTTTTTCACGAGTTGGAGTTTTGGAGCGTGATGTTCTTCACGGTGGAGTACATCGCTCGCGTGTGGTCACTGGGCGCCAAGTACAACCGTGACAACGGTGGTTCATGGAAAGGCCGCTTTGAATACATGCTCAGCCCGTTTGGTTTGGTGGACTTCTTTGCCACCATGCCGCATTACATGCACATGTTCTTCCCTGCACTCGACCTGCGCATCTTGCGCGTGCTGCGTTTGCTGCGAATCTTGAAACTCTCCAAATACAACACAGCGCTGCAAGACTTGTTTCATGCGGTGTACTCCGAACGTCAAGCGTTTGGCTCCGCCGTGTTTTTGCTGACCATTGCCACCATCGTGTCGGCCTCGTTGATGCATTTCGCCGAAGGTCACCACCAACCCGAGTTCTTTGGCACGATCCCCCATTCGATCTATTGGGCCATCGTCACCATCACCTCGGGCTACGGCAACGTCGAACCTCTCACTAAAGCAGGTGAAGCGATTGCGCTGATCACCGGTTTCTTGGGTGTGTGTATGGCCGCCATCATGACCGGTATCGTGGCTTCGGCGTTCTCTAACCAAGTGGCACGTAAGAAAGCCGCGTTTGAAGCGCAACTGCGTGAAGTCTTTTCTGACGGCAATATGTCTGAAGAGGAACAAGCCACTCTGAAGCGCCTACAAGCCCATTACCGTTTGTCAGATGAACAAGTCGAAGCCATGATGCTGCGCGCCAAAAACAAATCGTCGTCCAATGAATGAGCGCACCATGACCACAGCAGCTCCTACCCTCACCACGTTCCAACGCATCAAGCGTCGCACCTTCGAAATCATGGAAGGTGAAGTGCCTGACAAGTACAGCCACTTCGTTGAAATCTTCATCGCCTTGCTGGTGGTGGCCAACGTGGTTGGCATCATCTTGGAGTCGGTTCCTGAAATTCATGAAGCCTTCATGGCCGAGTTTCATGCCTTTGACGTGTTCAGCGTGGCCGTGTTTTCAATCGAATTCGTTTTACGCGTTTGGTCGTACAGCGAAAAATACATCCACAACGGTGGTACCGCGTGGCAAGGCCGCAAAGAGTACGTGTTCAGCTTCTACGGCATCATCGACTTTGTCAGCACCGTGCCGTTCTACTTGCAGCTGCTTTTCCCAGGCGCAGATTTGCGCGTGTTGCGCATGTTCCGTTTGATGCGAATTTTCAAACTGTCGCGCTACAACAGCGCGTTTGAAGACATGGTGGCGGCTGTCAAAGCTGAGAAAGACTCTTTCTCCTCAGCTGTGTTCTTGCTGTTCATCAGCTGTTTGCTGTTCTCTTCGTTGATTTACATCATCGAAGGTCATGAGCAACCCGAGGTGTTTCCCTCCATCCCTGCGGCGATGCACTGGTTTGTCATCACCATCATCTCGGGCTGGGGCAATGTGGACCCCGTCACGTTCCTTGGCTCTTTGTTGGTCATCCTGACGCAAATCTTGTCCATTGCTTTGGCCGCCATTCTGACGGGTGTGGTGGCCACGGCCTACACCGCTCAAGTTGAACGTCGTCAAGCGTTGTATGAGATGGAAGTTCGTTCTGTGTTGGCCGATGGCGTTGTCACCGATGAAGAACAAGCCAAACTTAAAATGATGCAAGCCAAGCTTGGCATGTCAGACGACCAAGTGCAATCCATCGTCAATCAGATGGAAGAAGAAAAGCACATTTCGGCGGCCAACAAGCAATCGTAAATTTCAACTGAAAGCAATCATGGACAACGGCGCCTACGAGAAATACAAGCAAGAGAACCCCGACGTCTACACGCCACTCTCGACCTACGACTATGTGGACCAGTTTGTCCACAAATTGACGATGG
This sequence comes from Limnohabitans curvus, assembly GCF_003063475.1. Lineage (NCBI taxonomy): Bacteria > Pseudomonadati > Pseudomonadota > Betaproteobacteria > Burkholderiales > Comamonadaceae > Limnohabitans > Limnohabitans curvus. The sequence continues at coordinate 2,077,952 of NZ_NESP01000001.1, read as the reverse complement.
CCGAGTTGGTGGTGTGCGGGGTGGCTGTGGTGCTGGCTGTGTTGGCTCTGTACAAACTTTTTGCCAAACGAAAAGACAAAGAAGATCACCACGAGTAAAGGAAAAGAGATGAGTGAAGTTCCAGAAACCGAATTGCCAGAGCACGGCAACGATCCGTTTCGCACGCGTTGTGCCATGTTGGTCTCTTTGTTGGCCATGTGTTTGGCCATTGCCAGCTTGGGCGGCAACAACGCCTCCAAAGAAAGCATGAGCAACAACATCTTGGCATCGAACGCCTATTCGTTCTACCAAGCCAAAAACATCCGCCAGACCGACTACAAAATCGCAGCCGACGAGCTGCGCATCCAGCTCAGCAATGACAAGTTCTCGCCTGCTGGCAAAGCCTTGGCTGAGAAAAAACTTGAAGCCTACGAAAAGAACATTGCACGCTACGAGTCCGAACCAGAAACGGGTGACGGCAAAAAAGAGCTGATGGAAAAGGCCAAAGCGCACGAACATGAACGTGACATCGCACTGCGACAAGATCCATGGTTTGACTACGCAGAAGCCCTGCTGCAAATTGCCATCGTGCTCACCTCAGTGGCCATCCTGACGGGGGCACATGTGTTGTTCTGGGTGCCATGCGCCTTAGGCATGCTGGGTATTTTTTCAACCATCAACGGCTTCTTGCTTTTGATTTAAATCATCCCCCTCCAGCAAAAGGCTCCAATTGGGGCCTTTTTTATTCACTTGCACGTGATGCGTAAAGGAAAATAAAAATCATGACTGCCCACACCACGCACGCCCACGCATCGCCACTTGCCAAGATTTACAAGTGGTTGTTTGACCCCGAGTTCAAACACGGCTTCCACCAAACCGTCGAGCGCAGTATTGGTTTCTTGATCATCGCCAGCGTGATTGCGGTGCTGATTGAAAACACACCCGAAATCTACAACGCCAATGCCGCATGGTTTCACTGGTTTGACGTGGTGACCGTTGGTATCTTCACAGCGGAATATCTGATGCGCTTGGCCACCGCGCACTTGAACCCAGAGTTTGCAGGCAAGTCTTTCCCACGTTTGCGCTACGCCTTCAGTTTTTACGCCTTGGTGGACTTGGTGGCCATCGCGCCGTTTTACTTTGCACGTTTTGTGGACGTGGATGTAGAAATGCTGCGCGTGCTGCGGGTGTTGCGATTGGCACGGATGTTCAAGCTCTCGCGCCAGCTCATCCCCGCTTGGAAAGAGTTTCAAGTCCTGAACGAAGGCCGCAGCATGCGCGCCAAAGTGTTTGCCATGCTAGAGCCCACCGGCCACTCGGGCCGTTTGCACACCTACATCGACAACTTCATTGTGTTTTGGATTGCTTTGTCCATCACCTGTGTGGTGTTTGAAACCGTTGAATCTGTTCGTGCGCTTTTTGCCAGCGAATTCATGGTGATTGACGTGATCGCGTTCACCATCTTCACCATCGAATACATCGCACGCGTTTACTCTGCGCCAGAGAACCCAAAGTACAAACACCTGCGGATGCCGCATTGGGCGCACATCCGAACCGGACAAGCCATCATTGATTTGCTGTCTATCTTGCCGTTCATTTTGGAGAGCTTGTTCAGCCAACACTTGGACTTGCGCTTCTTGCGCGTCTTCCGTTTGATGCGCATGCTCAAACTCACCCGCTACACCTCGGCGATGGAAACGCTCTACAAAGTGGTGCTGCGTGAATGGCAAATCATCTTTGCCTCCGTCTTTGTGATGATGCTATTGGTGGTGCTCACCGCCAGCTTGGGTTATTTGTTTGAGCATCCCGCACAACCAGACAAGTTCGAGAACATTCCCCAATCCATCTACTGGGCTGTGGTCACGCTGGCTTCGGTGGGCTATGGCGACATCTCGCCCATCACGCCCATGGGTCGCGCACTCACGGTCGTCCTTGCCTTGCTGGGTATTGGTATCTTTGCCATCCCCGCCGGTTTGTTGGCCTCGGCCTTCACCGACCAACTGCGCATTGACCGCGACGCCTTCAAGCACCGCCTGATGATGGCCTACGAAGACGGCTTGCTCGACAACGCAGAGCGTGAACTCATCGTGGCCGAAGCCGAGCGTTTGCATTTGTCGCACGAAGAGGTCAAACGCCTCACCGAAGAAGCGAAAGCCGAATTTGCAGCCAAGGAATCAGAACACCTCACACATGCAAATGGTTTGGTGTTGGACGCCACAGCGCATCCACAACTGGCGGCGGCTCAGTTCAGCCTTTTGGTCAGCCAATTGGATTTGATTGCCCAAGCCACCGGCACTGACACACTGCGTCAAAGCCTCAGCCATAGCAAAGGTGATGCAACAGCCGCTCTGGCCGTGCTGAACCTCTTGGATCAAAAACACGGCTGAGTGACGTGAGTTAACCCTGCGACAGCAGGGTTGCATGTTTGCGTTTAACGTATCGCTATGACGCATTTTTATGAACCTCGCCTAGGCCACGGCCTGCCCCACGACCCCTTCAACGCCATCGTCGGTCCACGTCCCATCGGCTGGGTCTCCACCCGCAGCAACGAGGGGGTTTTGAACCTCGCCCCCTATAGCTTCTTCACGGCCTTCAACTACGTGCCGCCCATCGTGGGCTTCTCCAGCACAGGCCCCAAAGACTCGCTGCGCAATGTGCAAGAAAACGGCATGTTTGTGTGGAACCTCGTCACACGCCCACTCGCCGAAGCCATGAACCAAACCTGTGCCCCCGTTGGCCCCGAGGTCAACGAATTTGAGTTGGCAGGTTTGACCGCAGCACCCTCACGCGTGGTGGATGTGCCGCGTGTGGCAGAGAGCCCCGTGTCATTTGAATGCCGCAGCACACAAATTATTCAGCTCGAAGGCCTCGACAAACAAAAAGTGCCCACATGGTTGGTGTTAGGCGAAGTGGTGGGCATTCACATTGCCGATCATTTGTTGAAAGATGGCATTTATGACACCGCCAGCGCAGGCCATATTTTGCGTGGTGGCGGCCCTGCCGATTACTTCACCATCGGACCAGAGCAACTCTTTCACATGTGGCGCCCCAAGGCTTAAAACCTGCCCATCTGAACAGGCAACCCCTCACTTGGGACGATCAGGACTCGGCACATCGACCGTGAAATAGGGTCGCTCTTTGTAGCCCAACACATACGCCGTGATGTTGGATGGAAATGTCTGCACCGCCGTGTTGTAGTCCTGCACCACCTTGACGTAACGCTCGCTTGTAATTTGGATGCGGTTGTCAACGCTGGCCAGTTGCGCTTGCACGTCAATGAACGTCGGGTTAGCACGCAATTCTGCGTTGCTTTCAGAAACCGCTAAAAGTTGGGTAACGGCACTTGTTACATCACTTTGAGCTTGCTGATATTTTTCTAATTTCTGCGCATCGTTGAGCAAATCGGGGACCGCATCTATCGCCATGGCTTTGTCCCTGGCGTTCATCACAGCGGTCCATTTCGGTTGATCGAAATCTTGTTGGGCTTTCAACAGATTCAACAAGTTCGTCACCACCGCCGTACGACGTTGGTACTCGATCAACAACTCAGCCCCCGTGGTTTTAAGCTGTGCAGAATCGTTTTCAAATTTTTTGTAACCGCACGCCCCTAGGCTCAGCAGCACCATGACCATGAAGAGGCCCATCAACCGACGCACTATATTTTTCATATCAACCCAAATGACAAATGATGAGGGTTTTGAGTGTCGAAATATCGCCGTACCATGTCTGTTGCGCATCGCACATTGCATCAGCAAGGCATTGGCGAATGACATAAAAAAAGCCGCTGTCCGAAAACAGCGGCTTTTGATCAAGGCTGAGGCTTGGCCTCAGCGAGGGTGATTAGCCCACCACCATCAAGTGGAAAGGCCACACGTACGCTTGCAGCGTCACGTACAAGCCCACCAAACAAGCCAGTGCGATCGAGTGGAAGAACACATAGCGCAAGATGTCGCCTTCGTGGTTGAACCAACGGGTTGCGGTAGAGGCCACAACGATGGACTGTGCGTCAATCATCTTGCCCATCACACCGCCTGAGCTGTTGGCTGCGCCCATCAAGTTGGCGCTGAGGCCCAATTGCTCAGCGGCTACTTTTTGCATGCCACCAAACAACACGTTCGATGCAGTGTCAGAACCGGTCATGGCCACACCAATCCAGCCCATCAAGGTACCGAAGAAGGGGTAGAACACGCCCGTGTTAGCAAATGCCAAACCGAGGGTGGTGTCCGTGCCAGAGAAACGTGTCAACGTGCCCAAGCCCAACATCAACACAATGGTCAAGAGCGAGTAACGCACCAACCAGAAAGTGCGTGCATAAGCGCGCACGATTTCTGTGGGCTTGTACTTCATCACCAAAGCGCCAACGATGGCCGACACAAAAATGCCAGTGCCGGTCGCAGACAACAAGCCCAGTGTGTAGACCGCACCTTCTTTGGTGGGGTTAGGCACCACGGGTGGCATCTTCTCGATCAAGTTGTGCAAACCTTCGATGGGGAATGCAGGCGCCCAGATGCTGTTGAAGTAGGCCTTCACCGGTGGCAAGCCCCAGATGAACACAAACACAGACAAGATCGCCCAAGGTGTCCAAGCACGCACCAGCTCGGCACGTGTGTAGTGCGTCACAGGCAATGCAGGCTTGGCTTCGCCGCCGTCGGTTTCGTGGCCTTTGAGCGAGGTGGAAGTCCAAATGGTTTTCGGTTGCCACACGCGCAAGAACAAGATCAGACTGGTCATCGACACGATGGCTGCAATGATGTCCACCAGCTCTGGGCCGATGTAGTTAGACACCAAGAACTGAGGAATCGCAAACGACAAACCCGTCACCAAAATGGCGGGCCAAATTTCCATCATCGCTTTGCGACCGGCAAAGGCCCAGATCAACCAGAACGGAACGAGCAACGAGAAGAAAGGCAATTGACGGCCAATCATCGCGGTGACTTCCATCAAGTCGTAGCCGTGCACTTTGGCCAGCGTGATCACGGGCGTGCCCAAAGCACCAAACGCCACAGGCGCGGTGTTGGCAATCAAGCTCAAACCAGAAGCAGCCAAAGGCGAGAAGCCCAAGCCAATCAAAATACCAGCCGTCACCGCCACGGGTGTACCGAAGCCAGCAGCGCCTTCGAAGAACGCGCCAAAACAGAACGCGATCAACAGCAACTGCAAGCGGCGGTCATCGGTGATGCCCGACAAAGAGTCTTGCAACACTTTGAAGCTGCCGTTTTGCTCGGCCATTTGTTGCAAGAAGATGATGTTCAACACGATCCAACCGATGGGCAACAAGCCCGTCAAGCCACCGTACATCGCAGCCTTACCGGCCATCTCTGCGGGCATACCATAAGCCAAGATGGCCACGGCCACGGCTGCGACCAAACCCAAACCTGCAGCGATGTGTGCTTTGATGTGCATGAAGCCCAAGGCCACCAACATCACCACCACGGGAATCGCCGCCAACAAGGTGGACACCACCATGTTGTTAAACGGGTCATAGACCTGTTGCCAAACCATACTCTTCTCCTTGAAACGTTGAATCAAAAATTGGTAATACCACTTATCCATAGTGTAAGAAGCTGGATACGGGCTAAGAGCTAGGTAATTACCCTGTTATAGGGCTTCTTCGGGGACGAATACTTCTAATTCAGCCAATAATTTGGTCTTACCACTTTTCAAATATATGGCACCACTGTCATCCCCTGTTGTTCGTTTGGCCGATAGCGTGGTCAACGAAATTGAGAGCCAAATTCTGGATGGTGCGCTGCGTCCGGGCGATCGCATCCCCTCCGAACGCAAACTTGCTGAAGACTTTGGCGTGTCTCGTCCCTCCATCCGCGAAGCCATTCAAAAGTTGGTCGCCAAGGGCTTGCTCATCACACGCCACGGCGGCGGCACCACCGTCACCAACAAACTCGACGCACCGTTTGTGGACCCATGGCAAGACATGGTCAAAGACCACCCCGTGCTGCATCGAGACATTTTGGAAGTTCGTGAAATGCTAGAAGCCCAAGCCGCTGAACTAGCAGCCCAGCGCGCCACCGATGTGGACATGGTCCGCCTCGACAAAGCCTTTGCAGCATTAGATGAAGCCTATGCCAGCAAAGACCTCGACAAATCCATCGCTGCGGATGTGGCGTTTCACCAAGCCATTGCCGAGACATCGCACAACGTGCTGATTGGTCACCTCACCGCCAGTTTGATGCGCGTCATCCATGACCACGTGAGCAACAACCTCAAACACTCCCACACGCGCCCCGCGCAATGGGACCAACTGCGCACACAGCACCGCACCATTTGGAAAGCCATCAAAGCCAACAAAGCGGACAAAGCCAGCGCCGCCGCCAAAGAACACAGTGTTTACATCCGCGAAAGCATTGAAAACAATGCGCTGGACGAACACCGCCGCGTCAGCGCCTTGCGCCGCGCAGGTACAAATTAGGCGCCGACAGGCACATCCCAATAAAGCCGCTGTGGGTTGTGGCTCAGCACATCGTCCAGATGCTGAGGCCCAACCCATGCGCTGAGTGCGGCAAACAACACGTCATAGGTGGCCAAGTGTTCGTGGTTGGTACAAGGCCAATCACTGCCCCACAGCAATGCAGCAGGCCCCAGCTCGTGCAACCACAGATGGGCAAGACTCGCCGCATCCACGCCACCGAGGCGATACGCGCCACTGAGCTTGACGTAGGTCGCGGTGTGTTGTGCGCGTCGCACCACAGCCGCAATGCTGGCATCCATGGCTCGCGCTGCAATCGGTTTGGCCATGTGATCGACCACCAGAGGGATGTCCGATGGCAGCTGCCTCAAAACCTCAGGTAATGCGCCTTGGTCGGTGTGTACTTCTAAGTGCCAGCCTAATTCATGCAGGGTTCGCCACAGGCGGTCTGCGCGTGTCCACGCAGCCACATCGTGCGAGACCCCTGCCAAGTTCAGGCGTATGCCGCGCACGCCAGCCGTATGCAAAGCATTTAATTCATCGGCAGGTGTGTCCGCAGCCAACACGGCCACACCACGCAACACCTCGGGGTGCGCCTTTAAAGCTTGGAGCATCAAGTGGTTGTCAACACCCAAAAAACTAGGTTGCACGCACACGCCTCGCGTCACGCCAACGCCTTGCGCAAGTGCCATCCAATCTTGCAGTGCAGCGGTGTACTGCGGCACATAGCGTGCGACTGCAACGGCCTCGCCCGCATTGAACACATGAAAGTGGGTGTCTACCCAATTTTTTGACCTTATCGAATTCATGGTGTACATTCTAGTCCTCTAGATGTCTAGTTTCAAACCATGAGTACCGCAACCCTCACCCAAACACCTGGCCAGAGCCGATACGGCAAACTCGCCCTGGCTTTGCGCGATCGCATCTTGCAAGGTGAATGGGCACCAGGCGACATGATTCCAGCGGAATCAGCGCTGGCCCAAAGCTACGGCGTGGCACTGGGAACCATCCGACAAGCCCTGTCATTGCTGGTGGAAGATGGCGTGCTGCAACGCCGTCACGGCAAAGGCACCTTTGTGACCAAAGGGGTGGACGGCGCATCGATGATGCGTTTTTTTCGCTTTCGTGGTGTCGATGATGGCAGCAGCGAAACCCCGCAATCACGCATCCTGTCCAGCCGCTTGCGGCGTGCCACCTCACAAGAGGCCAGCGTTTTTGGCCTGCCGCCAGATGCTCAAGTACTGCACCTTGAACGCTTACGCAGTTTGAGCGGCGAGCCTTGTTTACTCGAAACCATCGTCTTGCCGCTGCCACTTTTTGGAAAACTGGCGGAGTCTGACACGGAGGTATGGGACGACTTGCTCTACCCCATGTACCAACAACGCTGCGGCATCGTGATTCAAAAAACACAAGACAGCCTGAGCTTCTCGCAGCTCAACGCCACCCAAGCCAAACGACTCAAACTGGCAGCTGCACACCCATGTGTACAGGTCGAACGCCAAGCGTTTGACATGGCCGGGCGTTGCGTCGAATTGCGCACCACACGTGGCGATGCGTTCTCGTTCAAGTACACCACGCAACTGCAGTAAACACATATATTCAAAGGAGACACGACATGCGTCACAACACACCCCTTATTCGCCGCCATGCACTGACAACGTTGGCCTTGGCATCATGGGCTTTGCACGGCGTAGCAACACCAGCCATGGCACAGACCGCGTTCCCCAACAAACCCGTCACCTTGGTGGTCACTTACCCACCGGGCGGCGGCGCGGATGCCATGGCTCGCCTCATTGCACCCAAGATGGGTGAAGCCTTGGGTCAGCCCGTGATCATCGAGAACAAGCCTGGCGCAAGTGGCCAAATTGGCGCATCTGCGGTGGCCAAAGCCACACCCGATGGCTACACACTGATGTTGGATGCCTCCTCTTTTTCAGCCAATCCAGCCCTGTACCCCAAGCTGCCCTATGACAGCCTCAAAGCCTTCAAACCCATTGGCGTGGTGGCTTTGTTTCCAAACGTGGTGTTGGTCAACGCCAACTTTCCTGCCAAAAATATTTCAGAGCTAACCGCGGCTGCTCGCAAAAGCAAAGATGCGGTGTCGTATGCCTCCTCGGGCAACGGATCTGCCCAGCATCTGGCAGGCGCATTGTTTGAGTCTGCAGCCAAAGTTGACATGGTGCACGTGCCCTACAAAGGCGGTGGCCCTGCCTTGAATGATGTGATTGGCGGTCAAGTGCCTCTGTTCTTTGGCAACTTAGCCTCCACACTGCAACATGTGCAGTCGGGCAAGCTCAAAGCGCTGGCGGTGACATCGGCCAAACGTTCGCCCATCTTGCCCGATGTCCCTACATTGGCCGAGTCTGGGTTGAAAGGCGCAGAGATTTACGAGTGGAACGCCGTGTTCGCCCCTGCCAACACACCCGAACCTGTGGTGAACAAATTGGCCGCTGCATTCCAACAAGCGCTGGAATCGCCCGAAGTCAAAGCACGTGTGGCGCAGCTGGGCGGCGACATTCAAAAAGGTTCGCCTGAGCAAGCCAAGAAATTCATTGAGCAACAAATCAACCTGTGGAGCCACGTCATCAAGGAGCGTGGCATCACCACCGAATAAATTGTTGAAAGAAACCTATGAACGACCTGCACACCTCATCGCTCAATCGACGCCAACTGTTGGCCAGCACCGCAGCATCTGCGCTCGGCCTGTCGCCGGTACTCGCACACGCAGAGGCTGCGTGGCCTAGCAAACCTTTGCGTTTGGTGGTGCCGTTTGCACCGGGCGGCAGCTCTGAAATTGTGGCGCGCGCCTTGGCTGGCGAAATGGCCAAGACGGTGGGCCAAAACGTGTTTGTGGACAACAAACCCGGCGGCGCAGGCAACATTGCCATGCAAGAGGTGGCCAACGCAACTGACGAACACACCCTCGTCTTGGGCCACATCGGCACCTTGGCGGTCAACCCCTACATCTTCCCGAAGCTGTCGTATGACGTGAACAAAGACTTCACGCCCATCACACTGATTTCCAAAGTGCCCAGCTTGTACGTGGTGCATCCCGACCTGCCTGTGAAGAACCTCAAAGAGTTTGTGGCCTACGCCAAAGCCAACCCCGGCAAACTCAACTACGGCTCTGCAGGCAACGGCAGCGCAGGCCACTTGGCGTTTGAATATCTGAAGATGGCAGCGGACATTTTTGTGCTGCACGTGCCTTACCGTGGTACGGGCCCCATGCTGACTGATTTGATGGCCGGTCGCTTGCAAGCCGCAGCGGTTGGCGCACCTGCGCTGTTGCAGTTCATCAAAGCAGGCAAGCTGCGGTGCATTGCCACGGGCAGCAGCACACGCTTGCCTTTGTTGCCCGATGTACCCACCGTGGCAGAGCAAGGCTTCAAAGGCTTCGAGATGACGCAGTGGTACGGCTTGATGGCCCCCAGCAAGATGCCTAAAGCACACCTTGAAAAACTGGAGAAAGAAGCCATCGCTGCCGCGCGCGGAAAAATCGTGCACGACAAACTCAGCCAAGACACCGCACTGGCCGTGGGCAACACGCGCGCCGAGTTTGAAGCTTTCATCAAAGTCGAACAAGCGCGTTGGAAGCCCGTCATCGCGCGGGCACAAATCAAGCCTGAAGGCGTTTAACAAAAAAGCCACCCAAGGGTGGATTTTTCTTTGGCTGTGAATTCGCTTATTTGATGAAGCGAATTTGTTGGTTGATGCGCTCAAGAATCGGTTTCTTCTTTTCGTTGAACACCGCTTTGTTTTCTTCAATCAAGTTTTTACCTTTGGTGTCAATCGAGATGATCAAGGGGCCAAACTCTTTCACGCGGTTGACCCACAAGGTTTCGGGCATGCCTAGGTCAGTCCACTCTGCGGCTTCAATCTTCTCCACTTGCGTGGCGGCCAACACAGCGCAGCCGCCTGGGAAGATGGCATGCACCGCTTTGTTTTCCATGCAGCCCGCTTGTGTTTCAGGGCCCATGCCGCCCTTACCCACAATCAATTTAACGCCAGTGCGTTTGATGAATTCCTTTTCAAACTTTTCCATGCGCATGCTGGTGGTGGGGCCAATGGACACCATTTCGTATTCGCCGTTTTCTTTTTGGCGCACGATGGGGCCCGCATGAAAAATCGCGCCGCCTTCTAAGTTGACGGGCAGCTCGCGGCCCAGCTCAATCAATCGGCGGTGCGCTACATCGCGGCAAGTGACCAGCGTACCTGTGAGGTACACCACGTCACCGATGTTCAACGACTCCAGGTCTTCGTCTTTGATGGGGGTGGTGAGAATTTTCTTCACAGCGTGAATCCTTTGTGCGAAATGATTTCGTAAGACATATCGGCATTGATCTTGATCTTGCCGCGACGGTGCGCCCAGCAGCCGGTGGATACCGCCACACCAATGGTGGATGGGTGACGTGCAGATGACTCGATGTTCACGCCCATCACACTGTTGTTACCCGTCAAGCCTTGAGGGCCCAAGCCCAATTCGTTTAAGCCATCGGTCAACAGCTCTTCCATCAAGGCAGCGTTGTCGTTGCTGTGGCGCGAGGTCACGGGGCGAAGAATGGCTTTCTTCGACAAACGTGCCGCGGTTTCAGCCGAGGTAGACACCCCCACACCAACCAACAAAGGTGGGCAAGCATTCACACCGCGTGAGGTGATGACGTCAAACACAAACTCGGCCACACCTTCGTAGCCTTGGCCGGGCATCAATACTTTGGCGGCACCCGGCAAGGTGCAACCGCCACCTGCCATGTACACATCGATGATGACGCTGTCGTCACCGGGCACGATTTCCCAATCGAGCCATGGAATTTTTGAACCGGTGTTGGTGCCTGTGTTTTTCTCGACAAAGGTCTCCACCGCGTTGTGGCGCAGTGGGCCGTCTTTGGTAGCGCCTTGTGTGGCGCCCAACAAAATTTCTTCCAGCTCACCCAACAATGGAAAGTTAGAACCTGCGGTGAGGAAGTATTGAATGACGCCGGTGTCTTGGCAGCTCGGGCGGTCTAACTTGTCGGCGGCGTCTTGGTTTTGACGCATGGACTCGTACACCTCTTTGGCCAAGAAGTTGACTTCTTTCTCACGCAACTCACCCAGCTTTTCGGTCACGTCGGTGGGCAAGCGCTTGCCGATGTATGACGTGAACTTCGCCATCACATGGGTCAGGTCTGCTACTGCTGTTTCTTTGTTCACGGGGAACTCCTTTGGTAAATGGGTGGGCGCTCAGTCGAGCGTGACCTTGCCTGCTTTGACTAAGCCAGCAAACTTTTCGGTTTCTTCTTTGATTTGTTTGGCCATCTCGTCTGGCTTGTTGCCGATGGGCTCTGCGCCGATGTCCAACATTTGCTTCTTGAAATCAGGCGTGTTGATGATCTTCACAATTTCGGTGTTGAGTTTTTGCACCACATCTTTAGGCGTGGCAGCAGGCGCCAACAAACCAAACCAAGTACCAATCGCGATGCCAGGCACACCTGCCTCTTGCAACGTGGGCACATTCGGCAAAGCCGAAGAACGCTTGGCTGTGGTCACCGCCAATGGCTTTAACTTGCCTTCTTTGATGAAAGGCAACACAGGCGTGACGGTGTCAAACGACATGTCCACTTGGCCGCCCAACAAATCGGTGGTCAAGGGTGCGCTGCCTTTGTAGGGCACGTGCAGCACTTGCGCACCCGACACGATTTGAAACTGCGTGCCAATCATGTGTTGTGCTGTGCCATTGCCGTTGGAACCGTAGGCCAGCTTGTCGGGTGTGGTCTTGCCTGCGGCCACGAGGTCTTTCACGCTGTTGTAGGGCGACTTGGCATTGACCACCAACACGTTGGGCACCAAGGCCACGGTAGTAATGGGTGCGAAGTCTTTGTCAAAGCTGTAGGTCAGGCCCTTGTACACACTGGTGGCGATGGTGTGGTGCACGGCGCCCATCAGCAAGGTGTAGCCATCGGCATTGGCCTTGGCCACTTGCGCCGCACCCAAAGTGGCACCTGCGCCGGGCTTGTTGTCCACGATGACGGTTTGGCCCAAATTGGCCGAAAGCTTGGTGGACACCGCGCGAGCCAACACATCGGTCGTGCCACCGGGCGGGAACGGCACGACGATGGTGATGGTCTTGCTAGGCCACGCCTGGGCCTGCGCCAAGCCTGCTGCGCCACATAGGGCAGCCACCCACATTTGCTTTTTGAATTTGCTCAACATGCCTGTCTCCTTTTGTTTGTTGGAAACAACTGTAAATTTTTCAAGGTTAAAAATTCAGCGCTATATTCAAAGCATTGTTAACCTAAAGCTAAAGATATGACCAAGCTCATCAGCCCTGCCGACTTAGGCTTTTTCATCGCGCTGGCCAACGCAGGCTCGCTCAGTGCAGCAGCACGCGAGCAAGGCATTTCTACCGCAGCGGTCAGCCGCCACTTGGGGTTGATGGAATCGCGCTTAGGTATTCCCTTGGTCAACCGCACCACACGGCGCATGGGCCTCACGCCCGAGGGTGAGGTGTATTTGGACTACGCCCGCAAAATCATGGGCGACATCGAAGGTCTTGAAACCCACTTGCTGGGTGCCACCGCTGCACCGCAAGGCCTGCTGCGCGTGAACGCCACACTGGGTTTTGGCCGCAGCCACATTGCGCCACTCATCTCGCAGTTCACGCGCCTGCACCCCAAGGTGGATGTGCAGTTGCAGCTCTCGGTCAACCCACCGCCCAGTGGCGACGATGCATTTGACATTTGCTTTCGCTTTGGCAACCCGCCCGACTCGCGCTCGATTGCGCGTTTCATTGCGGCCAACCAACGCGTGGTGGTGGCCTCGCCTGCGTACTTGAAAAAATTTGGCACACCCAAAACGCCGTCGGAGTTGGTAAAGCACAACTGCATTGGCATACGCCAAGGCGACGAAGCCTATGGCCTGTGGCGCTTCACCACCGCCAAGGGCAAAGCCAAAGAACAACAAACCGAGAGCGTGAAAATTCGCGGCAACCTCACCACCAACGATGGCGGCGTGGCGCTGAACTGGGCACTCGACGGCCACGGCGTGCTGCTGCGCGCGCAATGGGATGTAGAGAAATATGTGCAGTCAGGCAAACTGGTGCAGCTGCTACCCAGCTACAACAGCCCCGATGCCGACATATATGCCATCTACGCAGAACGCCACCGCACCTCGGTGCGGGTAAAAGCGTTGATTGATTTTGTAGCGGCAGCGTTTAAGCGCTGAAAAACTCTTTGATTTTAAAAAGTCACACACGGTCAAGCCAAGCCAAATCAAAAAGAATAGGTTGAGCTGCCGACTGAATTTTTGAAAAATACTCAAACTCATCAGCTGGGCAAAAAATAAAAAGAACCTCACACAATTCGAAAGATAAGTCGTTCGGTACACGCCACTCTCTTTCATGAGTTGCATCAAAACCATCATGAATGATGTTTACAAATGGGTGCAGCTCAACTGGAATGAAGTTGTACACAAATCGTGCATAAACCTCTTCATTACAAACGAAACTCTTCTTTAGCAAAGATTCGCGAATGTTGAGACATGGATTTGCCCCTTTTGAAAAGAGCAAATCTCTATCAAATGCAATACCGTATTTAGCATTAAACATGTCCCGATGCGCTTTCAACCCTGAAAGGGTACTTTCAGTAAAGCACACAGCCTTGGTATGACTTGAACCATTGAATGTTCTGGTTACTGGATTAAAAATCTTCGGGGCTGCTGCGCTGTACCAACCTGAATTCGATGCTTTCAGCAGAGGTTTTTGATGAGCCCCAACGAAATCGAGAATCGAAGAAAGAATTTTTTTAGCTTCATCATCATTCTTATCGTCGTTTTGACGTATCAAATGCGTCAACAAAAAAGAGCAATCCGTGCTCAGACGCGCAAGTTCCTTTGCAACACAAGCTGTTGTTTGGGGCATTTAAAAAGTCCTTCTGAATCAACAATGTAATTTCTAAAAATTGAACGTAAATTAAGAGCACTCACCCCGAAACAAAGCCCACTCCTCGCACACCTTGCCCGAGGGCAATTGGCACATGCCAAATTCGCCTTGCGGGGTGCGTTTGATGATCAGCTTGCCGCCTGCGTTGATGCAGTTGACCGACGCGGGGTTGGCCATTTCGGCGACGGGAACATGGGGCTTGTCAGACGGTGAGCAGGCGCAGCTGGCTAGGGCGATGGCGCAGAGGGTGGCAATTTGCGGCAGATGCATGTCAATTAACCGTCATGTATTCGTTTATTCAATTTAAGTTAATTCTATTGTGTCGATATATAGACGGTTAGCAGGCTCATGGTTTGCGCCCAGCCATCCAGTATGCTCACTGACTTACGCAAATATTTAGCCCCTTTTTTCGCCCGTTCTGCCCCACATGTCTAGCCCCCACGCCATCGGTTTTATGGTGCTTCATAGCAACCAGCTAGAGGGCCTGCGCGAGTTGGCGGTGCAGTTCATCCGCAACCACCCGCTGCCCGTGCTTGCGCCCGAGGTGTTGCTGGTGCAAAGCAACGGCATGAAGCATTGGCTAGAGCTGGCCTTGGCCAAAGACCTTGGCATTTGCGCGGCCACGCAGGTGGAGCTGCCGTCTGCCAAGCTGTGGCAGATTTACCGCGCCGTGCTGGGCCCAAGCAACGTGCCCGCGCACATGCCGCTGGACAAGTCGCCACTGGTGTGGCGCATCATGCGTTTGCTCCCCAGTTTGTTGGCCAAGCCCAGCTTTGCGCCGCTGAAAAACTACCTAGGCCAAGCCGAGGCTGACACGTCGCCCATGAACCGCCGTGCGTATCAGTTGGCCGCGCAGCTGGCCGACGTGCTGGACGGCTACCAAAACTACCGCGCCGATTGGCTAGAAGACTGGGCCAATCACAAAGACACATTGCGCACCCAAGCAGGCATGGCTACCCCCCTGCCCACCGCACAAAGCTGGCAGCCCGAACTGTGGCGCGATTTGCTGGACGACCTTGCGGCTGACGCCGAAGTCAAAGCAGAGCTACAGCACAGCTACAGCTCACGCGCCAAAGTGCACGAGGCGTTTATGACCAAGATGGCCACTCTCCCCGAAGGCCAACGCCCTGTGCGTGTGCCGCATCGCATCATGGTGTTTGGCGTGACGTCGCTGCCCATGCAAACCGTGCAAGCGCTGGCCGCTTTGGGCCGCGTATGCCAAGTGCTCATGCTGGTTCAAAACCCCTGTCAGCACTACTGGGGTCATGTGGTGGAAAGCCGTGTGCCATTGGCCAAACTCTCCAAGCAACGCCAAGCGCACAAAGCCGGTTTGCCTGTGCCGCAAGACGATGGCTCTCTGTCCGAGGCCGACCAATACACCCTGCACACCGACACGCACCCCCTGCTGGCCGCATGGGGCAAACATGGCCGCGACTACTTGCACTTGCTCGATGGCTTTGACGATGTGGACCAATACAAAGGCCAGTTCAACCGCGTGGATGTGTTTGTCGACCCCGCAGACACAGCCGCCCACGAAGGCCGCGAGCCCACGATGCTGGAGCACTTGCAGTCGTCCCTGCTCAACCTTGCGCCACTGCCAGACCACTTAACCGACGTGCCCGCAGACGACACCAGCGTGCGCTTTGTGCAAACGCACTCGGCCCAGCGCGAGATCGAGGTGCTGCACGACCGCCTGCTCGCGTGGCTAGATGCCGACCCCACGCTCAAGCCTGCCGACATCATGGTGATGGTCCCTGACATGGCCAACTTTGCGCCGCACATCCATGCGGTGTTTGGCCGCTTTGCCAGCAACGACCCACGCCACCTGCCCTACACCGTGGCCGACACCACACCGCGCACCGAGCCACTGGTGCAAGCACTCGACACCCTGCTGCAACTGCCCCAACTGCGCGTGACACGCGTGGAGTGGCAAAGCCTGTTTGAAGTAGCCGCCGTGCGCGAACGCTTTGGCCTAGAAGAACACGACGTGGCCCAGCTCGACACTTGGCTGGCCGACGCCGGCGTACGCTGGGGCCTAGACGCACCACACCGCAAGCCGTGGGGCATTGCGCCCGACATGGCCGACGCCAACCAAAACAGTTGGCTGTTTGGTGTGGAGCGTTTGCTGCTGGGCTACGCCGTGGGCACATCCCGCTTAGTCAGCACCGATGCCGCGCACAGCGACAACACCCACGACACATTGGCCACACCTTGGCGCGACACCTTGCCCCAGCCGGGCGTGGGCGGCCTCGACGCACGCGTGGTCGATGGTCTGTTGCAATGGCTGCGCCACACACAAATTGCGTTGATCAAACTGCGCCAAGAACACACACCTACCGAATGGGTGGCGGTGTTGCAGCAACTGGTGGCTTTGTTCTTCAAACCGAGCGACGAAGCCGATGAGCGACTGATCGAACGCGTGATGGCCCCGCTAGAAACATGGCTGGCCGAATGCCAACTGGCCCGCCTCGACAGCCCACTGCCACTGGTGGTGGTGCGCGAACACTGGATGGCCCAGCTGCAACAACCCGCCATGCAACGCCGCTTCTTTGGCGGTGGCGTGCAGTTCGCCACGCTGATGCCCATGCGCTCCATCCCGTTTAAGTGCGTGTGCTTGCTGGGCATGAACGATGGCGACTACCCACGCAGCCAAACCCCACGCGACTTTGATTTGATGAGCGACGCAGCACACGCAGGCAGCACCCAATCACACTGGCGCGCAGGCGACCGCTCGCGCCGCGAAGACGACCGCTATTTGTTTTTAGAAGCGTTGCTGTCGGCACGCGACAAGCTCTACATCAGCTGGCAAGGCCGACGCACGACCGACCACGAAATCAAACCTCCGTCAGTGCTGGTGGCGCAACTGATGGACTACCTCAACGCCGTGTGGACGCGTGATGGTGACGTGGCGTGCGATGCGCCGTTGCAACCGCTGCAAGCGTTTTCGCAAGCCTACTTTCGCCAAGGCACAGGCGTGCAAACCTATGCAGCCGATTGGCAACAAGCGCAAAGCAACTCAAACAGCAAAACACCGCGCACTAAAAATGAAACGGCAGACCAAGCGCCCACAGAGCTGACGCTCAAGCAGCTCAACCGTTTGCTCAAACAACCCGTGGATGTGTTTGTGCGCGACCGCTTGCGCTTGCACCTAGACACACCCGAAGCCGCAAGCGCACAAGAAGAACCCTTTGCGCTAGACCACCTCGACAGCTACACACTCACACAAAGCATCGTGCAAGCGCCCGACCCCGAACATGCGCTGCAAGTGCTTCGCTTGAGTGGCGAGTTGGCCTTGGCTGGTTTTGGTCAAGCGCAGCAAGACATGCTGCTGCAACAACGCGACGAGCTGCTAGAGCGCTTTGACGAGATCGTCAAAGATTGGCCCATGGATGTACCCGTGCAGTCCAGCCACTTTGCACTGGGCGCACATAACCTGAGCGCCGAATGGGCGAATGGCCAACAAATTTGGAAAAGCAACGCTGATCAATCCGCGTGGCTGCAAGTAGAGATGCGCCCCGGCTCGGTGCTGGAAGGCAAAGAAAAAGCCAAGCACCCACGCGCGCAAACACTCACCACGCTGTGGCTCAATCACCTCGTGGCTTGCGCCAGTGGCACACCCACCACCAGTGTGCAAATTGGCCTCAACGGTGCGGTGCAGTTGGATGCGCTGTCGCAGTCAGACGCCTTGGCAGAGTTACAAAACTTGGTCACGCTTTACCAAGAGGCGTGGCACAAGCCACTGCCTGTGGCACGCAAAACGGCGTGTGCCTTTGTGATGGCCATGCCAGCACATCAAGACGAAGAGCAAAAAAATAATCAAGCGCAAAGCGCTACAGACATTGCCCTACAAGCCGCACAAGTGGTGTTTGATGGCAACCGCAACCTCACTGGCGAATACGAAAGCAGCACCACACTGCAACGTGTGTTCCATAGCTTTGCAGATTTGCAAAATGACTTACCCAACATGGCCCAGCGCGTGTACGGCGCAATGGTCAAAAACGCCAGACTGCTGAGTGCAACGAAGATCACTGAAGAGGCCGACGCATGACGCAAAAGCCAAACCATCAAGCCCAACCGCTAGAGGCACTCACCCTGCCGCTACACGGGCGACAAGTGATCGAGGCCAGCGCCGGCACAGGCAAAACTTGGACGCTGGCTGCTTTGTATGTGCGCCTGGTGTTGGGCCATCTGCGCGAAGACGCTTTGTTGCCACCGCAAATTTTGGTGATGACTTTCACCGATGCCGCCACCGCCGAACTGCGTGACCGCATTCGCATACGCCTGAGCCAAGCTGCGGCTTACTTTGATGCCAGTGCACAAGACCGCACATTGCCGCAAGGCTTGAAGCCCGATCCGTTCTTGGTGAATTTGCGAAACAGCTTTGACCCATCGCTGTGGCCACGCTGCGCCTTGCAGCTCAACTGCGCCGCTGAGTGGATGGACGATGCCGCCATCTACACCATCCACGGGTGGTCGCGCCGCATGTTGAGCCAGCACGCCCTCGACAGCCGAAACCTATTTGAGCAAACTCACCTCGACAACGCCGAAGACCTACAACGCACCTTGGTGCAAGACTATTGGCGCGAATGGTTTTACCCACTCAACGCAGACACGCTGCAGCACATCACGCCACTCATTGGCCACGCACCTGATGATTTGTTGGCCACGGTACAAGGCATTTGGCGCGATCAAGAACGCGCGCCAAAAACTATTGAGGCACCTGACACCACGCCAACACAACGGGTAGCGCAACACTTGGCTTGGCAAACTGCACTGGAAGCCAAAGCCACGCACGCACGCACCCTTTGGAGCGGCAGCGTGTGGCAAGCCTTAGAGGCAGCTATTGCCAGCAAAGCCATCAAAGGCCGAGGCATCACTGCACCCAACTTGGCACGTTGGTCAAATGCGCTGAAAGAATGGGCCGAGCAAAACACGCCCATCAAGACCGAATGGCTCACCCGCTTTGCCACCAGTGAGCTGACCGACAAGGGCTGGGCTGATGCCACAGGCTTTGCTTTCTTTGCCGCGGTTGAAGAGTATGTGACCTACCTGCACGAAGAGCCCGACACACACAGGCACATCGCGCTGCACGCTGCACACACGATCGGCACGGCGTACAAAGAAGCCAAGGCGCAACGCGCTGCATTTGATTTTTCAGACCTGCTGCAAAACCTGCACCACGCGATCATGGCCGAAGACGGCCGACTGGCCACCGCCATTCGCCAGCAATACCCCGTGGCATTGGTAGATGAGTTTCAAGACACCGACCCGTGGCAGTACGGCACGCTCAACCGCATCTACGACACACACGCCTGCACTGACGCCAACACCTTGGTGATGATTGGCGACCCCAAGCAAGCCATCTATAGCTTCCGTGGCGCAGACTTGGGCACATACCTGAAAGCGCGTGAGGATGCGCTAGAACACAACCCACTCGCGCTGCACACACTCAGTGGCAATCGCCGCTCCAGCGATGGTTTGGTCAATGCGGTGAACCATGTGTTCACTCAAACCGAAATACCGTTTTCATCGCACATTGATTTCGTGCGCGTGAGTGCCGAGGGTGGTGTTGAACCACTCACACAAGCCGATGGCAAAGCCAATCCAGCCATGACGGTGTGGCACATGCCCTGCGGCGAGAAGCCGACCAAAGCCAGCACGTATGTACAAAGCATGTCAGAGGCATTTGCCAATCACATGGCGCAACTGCTCAACGAGGGTGTGGCACAGCCGGGTGACATGGCGGTGTTGGTACGCGGCCAACAACACGCCGACGCCATACGCGCAGCGCTGCGCGAGCGCCACATACCCAGTGTGTACTTGTCGGACCGCAGCAATGTGTACAAATCCTCCGAGGCGCTAGACCTTTGGCGTTTGCTACGTGCCGCTGCGTCACCACGCCAAACCGCGTGGGTGCGCTCAGCCGTTGGCAGCGGCTTGTGGGCTTTAGACCTTGATGAGGTGCTGCACCTCACCGACCAAGAAGCCCAGTGGGAAAGTTTGCTCGACAGTTTTCATCAATGGCATCTGATGTGGCAACAACAAGGCGTGCTGCCCATGTTGCATCACTGGATGCACAGCCAAGGTGTGGCGCAACGACTGCTCGCACAAATGGATGGCGAGCGCCGATTGAGCAACCTGCTGCACTTGGGCGAACTGCTGCAACACGCGGCGCAAAGCTTGCAAGGCGAACACGCCTTGGTGCGTTTCTTGGGCGAGCAAATTCATTCGACCACAGAAAGCGCAGATGCACAAAAGATGCGCCTCGAAACCGATGCGCAGTGCGTGCAAGTCATCACGTATCACAAGAGCAAGGGTTTGCAATACCCGCTGGTGTTTGTGCCATTTGCGGGAAGCTTCAAAACTGAAACAGCAGCCAAGTCCAGCTATGCCGATGACGACGAAGACACCTCAGACAAAGAAGCTCCTTCATCGGTAGAAGAAGACATGCGCTTGTTGTACGTAGCCCTCACCCGCGCCCAGCGTGCGCTGTGGCTGGGCATGGCTGAAACGTATGGCGATATCAGCGGCGACGCCACCAAAGGCACACTCAAGCAAAGCGCCACAGCCAAGCTTCTCAAGCGCCAAACGCGTGGCGACTTGGGCACTCAGCTCAATACCTTGTGGGGCAGCTGCGAAGACATCACCGTTCAAACTTTGCCTGATAACGCCAAGGTGGTCTATCAAGCACCCAGCGAATCAGCCGCTACTCAAAACGCGCTCACACCCATACGCACCCACCACAGCCTGTGGTGGACCGCGAGCTTCAGCGCCATCACGCGCGGACTGGTATCGGAATCGAAACGCGACGAAGCGGTGGCGGATGCCATCACAGACGCGACCTCGGACGCCCAGTCTTACGCGGTGACCACGCCTGCACCAGAACCCGAGAACATCAGCGCATGGCAAAGCTTCCCCGCCGGTGCGCGCTACGGCACGCTGCTGCACGACTTGCTGGAATGGCTGTCACAAAACAATTGGCCCATGGCCAACGCGCAAGCGCCCGAATGGGCCAAGCAAGCATGGGCCAACTTGCTGGAACGCAAAGTCAGTTGGTTACAACTCGACGAAGCACCGCGCGCGCAACTCGAACCTTGGCTGCAAGCCGTGGTGCAAACGTCGCTGCCTTTGCACGAACTCAACGCTGCACCTTTGACACTGTGCGACCTGAGCACCGAGCACATGTGGCCCGAGATGGAGTTCAACCTAGAAGTGAGCCACGTCAGCGCCACCGCGCTGGACCAACTCATTCAAAACCATGTGTTTGAAGGCACGCCCCGTCCTGCGCTGCAAGCGCGTGTGATGCAAGGCATGCTCACCGGCTCGATGGACTTGGTGCTGCAGCACGATGGTCGCTATTGGGTGGTGGACTACAAGTCCAACAAATTGCCCAGCTACGACAGCGCCACCTTGCAAGACGCCGTGCTGCACAAACGCTACGAAGTGCAGTACGTGCTCTACACCTTGGCCCTGCACCGCTTGCTCAAAGTGCGCCTGCCCGGCTACGACTACGCCCAACACATGGGTGGTGCGGTGTACATGTTTTTGCGCGGTATTCACGCCGAAGGTGCGGGCGTGCATTTGCAGCGGCCACCGCAGGCGTTGATTGAGGCCTTGGATGCTTTGTTTGAGAAAGGCACTGCATGACCACCCTCAAAGACTTACTAAAGCAACCTTGGGGGCAAGCGCACGCAACGCCACTCACCGGCTTAGACACGGCCTTGGCCAACTTGCTCAACAGCAAACAACCCAGCGACGATCCACGCCACCTGTGGCTGGCGGCACTGACTAGCCATCAATGGGGGCGTGGCCATGCATGTCTCGACCTCGCCACTTTACAAACCCAAGCCGCAGCACTGCTGGGCTGGAATGACGAACAGACCTCCACCCTGCCCGCAGACTTGCACCAAGCCGCCAACACGCTACCTTGGACGCAGGGCGATGCCAGCCCCTTGGTGCTGACCGAAGACACCCAAGGTGCGCGCTTGTATTTACGCCGCGCATGGACGGCCGAGCAAAACATTCGTCAAAACATCGCGCAGCGTTTGGCACTGCCCTGCGACGTGCCTGCCGATTTGCAGCAACGCTTGGATGCGTTGTTCACCCCCACCAACAATGGCGAGCCCGACATGCAACGCCTCGCCTGCGAGGTGGCCGCACAAAACCGCATCACGCTCATCACTGGCGGTCCTGGCACAGGCAAGACCACCACGGTGGTGAAGCTGTTGTCGCTCTTGGTGGGCACGTCATCGCGCGATTTGCAAATTCACCTCGCCGCGCCCACGGGCAAAGCGGCAGCGCGTTTGACCGAATCCATCAGCAATGCACTCACCCAAATGCCTGCCGATGTGCAAGCGCGCATTCCCACCCAAGCGCAAACACTGCACCGCTTACTGCAAACCAATAGCAAAGCCACACAGCTGCACCAGCTGGCCACCGATGTGGTGGTGGTCGACGAAGCGTCGATGATTGACCTAGAGATGATGGCCCGCTTGCTGCAAGCTGTGCCACCCACCGCACGCTTGATTTTGTTGGGTGACAAAGACCAACTGGCCTCGGTGGAAGCTGGTGCGGTCATGTCGCAGCTGTGCACGGGCAGTTTGTTGCAGCACCAAACCGTCACCCTCGTTCACAGCCACCGCTTCGACGCCAAGAGTGGCATTGGCCAATGGGCACGCACCGTGAACGCGGATGTGGCCGACAACACGCCCGCGCTCAAAGCACTGTGGAACGCCGCGCCCGATTGGCTGGCGACGTTGCCTTTGCAACAAACGATTGAGGGTGATGCCGCAGAACCCGACGTGACCCGCCTGCAACTGACCAGCGCCAGCGACCCCAAGCTGGCCGTAGGCCTGCGCTACGGTTGGCGCAACTGGCTGGCTTTGCTAGACGCACACCGCCCCAGCAAAACAACTCAGACAGCGCCGTGCAGCGATGCACAAGCAGCGGCGCTGCTCAAAGCCTTCACCGAGTTTTGTGTGTTGTGCGCGGTGCGCGAAGGCCCGCTGGGCGTGGTGCAGCTCAACGCACACGTCGAGCTCGCACTGGGCTTGGGCCAAAGTGCTTGGTATGCCGGTCGCCCCGTGATGGTGACGCGCAACGAC
Source organism: Limnohabitans curvus (assembly GCF_003063475.1). Taxonomy (NCBI): domain Bacteria; kingdom Pseudomonadati; phylum Pseudomonadota; class Betaproteobacteria; order Burkholderiales; family Comamonadaceae; genus Limnohabitans; species Limnohabitans curvus. The sequence continues at coordinate 2,054,533 of NZ_NESP01000001.1, read as the reverse complement.
TACGCGCTAGAGCTGATGAATGGCGACATTGGTCTGTGCCTGCCCGGGCCTGACGGTGTGTTGCGTGTGGCCTTCCCTGCCGTAGATGGTGGCGTGCGTTGGGTCATGCCCTCGCGCCTCGACAGTGTGGAAACCGTGTTTGCCATGACGGTGCACAAATCGCAGGGCTCGGAGTTCACGCATGTGCTGCTGGTGATTCCAGCACTTGAGTCGCCCGTGCTCACACGCGAGCTGGTGTACACCGGCCTCACCCGTGCGCGCCAGCGCCTGACCGTGTGGGCGCCGCAACTGGGCGTGCTGTGGAATGGCTGTGCGCGGCGCGTGTTGCGCAGTGGTGGTTTGGGCGATTAACTTGTTCACAATAGAGACATGCCTATGAATCAATACCTAGTCCAACTCGAACAGCTGGCTGTGCCACTGGCCATTGCGGCCGTGATTTTTGTGTTCTCGCTCCTCAGCTTCGGCGTGTGGGCTTCGCGCATTCGCCAAGTGCGTGCAGAAGTGGTGGGGCTCGATGCACGCCTAGGCGCGCACCAAGGCAGCAGCCGCGAAGCGCTGGCTTTGGCTGAAACCAAAACCACCGACAACGAGCTGAAGTTCTTACTGCGCGAAACCGAGGCGGGCCTGATTGACCTGCCCTCGCAACACGGTGTAAGCCAAGGCCCCAACAACAGTCACGGCAGTTACAGCTTTCGCAGCCACGCCGACACATGGACGGTGCGCAGCGTGCTGGGTGGCCGCATGAACTTGGCCTTGTTCGAGACCATGCCCAATTTGTTGATTGGCTTTGGTTTGATGTGCACCTTCATCTTCTTGGCGGTGGCTTTGCAACAAGCGGGCTTGGCGCTCAATGCGCTGGATGTGTCGGCGCGTCAACAAGACCAAGCGTTGCAGTCGCTCATTGCCACCGCAGGCGGTAAGTTCATCACCTCCATCGCGGGCTTGTTGTGTTCGCTGGTGTGGAACTGGCGCGCCAAAGTGGCGCTGGAGAACTTGCAGTCCAGCATCGACACCCTGTGCCACACGCTGCGCGCACGAGTGCCCGATAACGCAGCCGAAGCCAGCGTGCGCATGCAACTGGCTTTGTTCCAAGACATCTTGGACGAGAACCGTTCACAGGTGAGCCAACTGCGCCGCTTCGAGGGCGACTTTGCCAACGCGATTGGCGACGCCCTCTCGCGCAACATGCAGCCCGCGTTTGACAAGCTCGGCACATTGGCCGACACCATTCAAGCATCGAGCCAAAGCTTTGGCAGCGCGGGTAGTCAAGCTGCTGGCGAGCTGAGCAAAGCCGGTGCAGCCATGACGCAAGGTATTGAAAACGGTCTAGCCTCATTCAGCGATGCCGTGAGCACTTTGGCGCAAACCATTCAAACCACCCGAGCCACCGTGACCGACTTAGATGCAGCCATGGGTCGCGCCGCCACCGCGGGCAACCAAGGCACACAGCAGATGGAAACCTTGCTCAGTAGCTTTGGCCAAACCATTGCCAGCGTGCAAGGCGCGATGATGGGTTTGCAAGGCACGGTCGACAAGATTGACCAAGTCGCCGACAAGTTCAAAGACAGCGCCAGCTCGATTGAAAGCTCGGTGAACCTGCAACGTGCAGCGGCCAACGACTTCAAAGAAGCTTTGGTGCCAATGAACCAAGCCCTTGGCCAAACCGTGGACACACTCAAGACCAGCGCGGTGTCTGCAGAAGAAGCACTGGGCCATGTGCGCACGCACTTGCAAGACGCACAAAAAGCACTCACCGGCACCGTGGACGCACTCACCAAAGGTGTGTCCGGCTACAGCACGCAAATCTCAGACCTGCACACCAAGATGGACCAACACTTGGCCAGCGCGGTGAACCAACTCAGCGGCAGCATCACCAACCTGGAAGAAGTGTTGGACGAGTTCATCGACGCGTTGCCACCCAAGGCATAAAGCAGCGCGCCTAGATCATGTTCATCAAAACACGCCGCAACACCGCTGCCACCCACGAGCAGGTGGAAGAGTCGGGTTACATGGCTTCGGCCAGTGACTTGATGATTGGCCTGCTGTTCATCTTCATCGTGATGGTGATGGTGCTGCTCTCACGCAAGCCCGAGCAACCGCCCGAGCCCCCCGCCGACCCACTGGCCACGGTGGTGCACACCATTGGCACCAAGCTGCAAAACGCGGGTGTACCGGTGACGATCAACCAAGTGTCGGGCGTCATCAGCTTGCCTGCTGACACCTTGTTTGCACGCGGCAGCGCCGAGCTGGAAGGCTTGGGCGTGCGCACGCTGCGTCAATCGGCCGAGCAACTGCAACAAGTGCTGCCTTGCTACATCTATTCACAACGCCGCCGTCTGCCAGACGACTGCCCGCCCAACCCGCAACAGGTGGAGATTGAAACCATCCTGATTGAAGGCCACACCGACTCGGTGCCTCTGCACCGCGGCGATTACAACAACTGGCATTTGGGCCTGGACCGTGCGCGCGCGGTGTACAAAGTGCTGGGCTCAGAAGGCATGCAAAGCTACCGCAACGAACGCGAACAGCCCGTGTTTGGCATCAGCTCGTACGCCGACGAACGCCCCAGCAGCAAAGACAACGACACACAAAACCGCCGTGTGGAGCTGCGCTTTGTGTTGGCGTTTCAGCCCACCGACATCGGTGCGACCAAAGGCCCGAGCAGCACCTTGAAGAAGATGCAAGAGACGGTGCGCTAAGCGACCGCCAAAAAGATGCACGAGTTCTTCGCCCCCCTGCCGCAAGACTTTGACCAGCTGGCCCATGCTGCGCGCACCAAGCGCGGCGGCGGCTTTGGCAAAGACCCAGACTTGCGCACCGTGGGCGAGCGCACCTACAGCGCGTTTGAGCGCGTGGCGTTTGCACCCACCAGCACCGCACCGCGCCAACGCGATTGGCGACACATTCCCTACGCACTGTGGCTAGCCGCCGATCGCGGCCTGCACACCCACACGCCACTGACCAACCGCTACTTTGAGGTGGCCGTGCCCGAGGCGCTGGCCTCACGCCGCCCGCTCAAGTGGGGCCGTGGTTTGCTGCACACCTATTTGCAAGGCTTCAACCCAGAGAACCCGGTGTTCTTGAAGCTGGCCCACACCGCACGCGACTTCTTTTTAGACCCACGCGTGTTGGCCTCGCTCTCGGAGACCGAAGCCAATGGCCTAGAGCGACTCATCACCACCCTCGATGTACTCGATCCCATCAACGGTCCGGTGCATGTAGCCAATGACATTTTGGGCATGCCTGCCGACAAAACACTGGCGCAATGGCAAGAGCGCCATGCGCTGACCCAAGGCTTTTGGCTGAACAACTTTTGCAAGCAAGCGTTTTTAGAAGCCTTGCAAGCGCCCGAAGAAATTCGAAGTTCCATCGGCTATGTGAAGCGCATGTGCGAATGGGCCATGCACGACATTGGCAAGCCCACGCAGCGCCTGCGTTACCCGCTGTGCCGCGACGAGTTTGCCTACAGCCTGCTCTCGCCTTGGTTTGAGCGCAATCCGCGGCAGGACATCAAGAACGCGCTGCTGTCCGAGTTGCTGCGCACCTTGGGCGACCCACGCCACAACCACGCGGGTTGGCTAGGCGTACGCCGTGAAGCCATGGAGACGGCCAGCCGCTGGTTGACCAGCCGCACCATGGATGCGTTCTTTGAAATCTTGCGCCACACCGAAGACGACATTGGCCCCTACCGCCGTCGTTTTTGGGAAGCGTATTTCCATGCGGGCCACATCTTGGAAGCGTGGATTGCCTTGGGCGAACAAGCGGTGACAGAGTTGCAAAAAATCGACCCCACAGGAGAGCTGAGCTACGCCAAGATTTTGGGCAAGATCGCACCCAACCAATGTGTGCTGATGCTGCGCATGGGCAACATCTTGTTTTGCGACTGGAGCCACCAAGGCCGCTTGCGTGCGATTGCACACAACGCCAAGCAAGCACCCAAGCTGTACCAAAACGAATACGAACTCTTTCAGCTGCGTTTTCCCACCACACTGGACTTCAACGATGGCCAGCTAGACGACCCAGGCCTGGTGCACTACGAGTCCAAGCTGGGCGGCTGGCAAGACACCGCGCGGCACTTCATTGCACAGCACTTGGGCATCCAGCTGCCGCTCAGCGATTTGATGCCTACGGATGCCTCCGACTAAAGTCATCAAATCCTACTAATTTGATCAAACTCAACCCAAGGGTTTGTATGCACCAAAAAAGTCAGACCCTTGTAAGAGCCCCAGCTCACAGTCACGGGGTTTTGACAGATACCGTCATATAAGAGGAGACCGGTTCATGAGCGACATCACCATTCACCAGCCATCAGCTGAGTTCGTTAAACAAGCCAACGTATCCGGCATGGCCGCCTACGAAGCCCTGTGCAAAAAAGCAGAAACAGATTACGAAGGCTTTTGGGCCGAGCAAGCACGTGAATTGCTGAGCTGGAAAACGCCTTTCACCAAAGTCCTCGACGAGAGCAACGCCCCCTTCTTCAAATGGTTCGAAGACGGCACCTTGAACGCCTCTTACAACTGCTTGGACCGCAACATCGAAAAAGGCCTAGGCGACAAGACCGCCATCATCTTCGAAGCCGACGGCGGCGAAGTGACCAAAGCCACTTACAGCCAATTGCTGGCCAAGACTTGCCAATACGCCAACGCCCTGAAATCAGTCGGCGTGAAAAAAGGCGACCGCGTGATGATCTACATCTCCATGTCGATCGAAGGCGTGGCCGCGATGCAAGCGTGTGCCCGTATCGGCGCGACACACTCGGTGGTGTTCGGCGGCTTCTCTGCCCAATCGCTGCGTGACCGCGTGGAAGACACAGGCGCCGTGGCCATCATCACCGCTGACCAACAAGTGCGCGGTGGCAAGCACCTGCCCCTGAAAGCCATCGTCGACGAAGCCCTCACCTTGGGCGGCTGCGACTCTGTGAAGAACGTGTTGGTGGTCAACCGCACCGGTGGCGACATCGCCATGACAGCTGGCCGCGACCAATGGATGGCTGACCTGGCTGACAAACAAGCCACCACCTGCGAACCCGAGTGGGTGGGTGCTGAGCATCCCCTGTTCTTGCTCTACACATCGGGCTCGACCGGCAAGCCAAAAGGCGTGCAACACAGCACCGGCGGCTATTTGCTGCACGCAGCCCTGACCACCAAGTGGACGTTTGACTTGAAAGACAACGACGTGTTCTGGTGTACCGCCGACATCGGTTGGGTCACAGGCCACACTTACATCACTTACGGCCCCTTGGCTTTGGGCGGCACTGAAATCGTGTTTGAAGGCGTGCCCACTTACCCAGACGCTGGCCGCTTCTGGAAGATGATCCAAGACCACAAAGTCTCGATCTTCTACACCGCGCCAACCGCCATCCGTTCACTCATCAAAGCGGCTGAAGCCAACGATGCTGTGCACCCAAAGAGCTACGACTTGTCTAGCCTGCGTTTGTTGGGCTCGGTCGGCGAGCCGATCAACCCAGCCGCATGGGAGTGGTACTACAAGCACGTGGGTGGCAGCCGTTGCCCCATCGTGGACACCTTCTGGCAAACAGAAACCGGTGGTCACATGATCACCCCTCTGCCAGGCGTGACGCCGATGGTTCCTGGCTCTTGCACCTTGCCCTTCCCTGGCATCCAAGCAGCCGTGGTGGACGAAGCAGGTCACGACATGCCCAACGGCCAAGGCGGTATTTTGGTGGTCAAGCGCCCATGGCCTTCGATGATTCGCACCATCTGGAATGACCCCGAGCGTTTCATCAAGAGCTACTACCCCGAAGAGTTCAAGGGCAAGTACTACTTGGCTGGCGACGGCGCGATCCGTGACGAAAAGACTGGCTACTTCACCATCACGGGCCGTATCGACGACGTGTTGAACGTGTCGGGCCACCGCATGGGCACGATGGAAATCGAATCGGCCTTGGTGAGCTGCACCGAGTTGGTGGCCGAAGCCGCTGTGGTGGGTCGTCCTGACGACACCACCGGCGAAGCCATCTGCGCGTTCGTGGTGTTGAAGCGTTCACGCCCTACAGGCGACGAAGCCAAAGCGATTGCCAAAATCTTGCGCGACCACGTGGGCAAAGAAATTGGCCCCATCGCCAAGCCCAAAGACATCCGCTTCGGTGACAACTTGCCTAAGACTCGCTCTGGCAAGATCATGCGCCGCTTGCTGCGCAGCTTGGCCAAGAACGAGGCGATCACGCAAGACACCTCGACACTGGAAAACCCAGCGATCTTGGATCAGCTGACAGATAACCACTGATCAGCCAAAAAGCTCCGGAAACCCGCCCATTCGGCGGGTTTTTTCATTGAGAACGAGGGTTTTTGTGGTTTTAATTACAAATTCAGTAACTTAAAATTACAAACAATCCACTTAAAGCTCTGCTGTGAATACCGTCACGCCCTCCGCCCACACATCTGCCACGGTCGCTGCCGCGCCCGTGAAGCCTGGTGTGTCCAAGGCGCAGCAAGCGGAGGTTCAGGCTAAAAAAGCAGACCCTGTGGCAGAGATGCAAGCCGACAAAGAAGTTCGGGTGCAGCGCCAAGCGCAAGCGCAGGACAAGAGCCAGCTCAATTACTCTTTCGACAAATCATCCAGCACCTTGTCGGTGAAAGTGGTCAACCAGCCATCGGGCGAGCCCATCCGCCAACTTGACTTCCATGGGTTCAAAGCCATGACATTCAGTGCGCATGGCTTCAAAGGCCGCTACGTCGATAACGCCGCCTAAGCGACCTTAGGCGGGCGATCAGTCCTGATCGAGCCAGTGGCAAATTGGCACCCACTGCTCCAAATCTTTTTGAACTTTAGAAGGCGTGATGTCAAACATCGACAAGCCGTGCGCCGCCATGTGTAAATAGTATTGGGTGTCACGCAAATAGCTCAACACGGGCACTTGCAAGGACTCGATGAACTTGCGCAAGTTGGCGGCAGAAATGGTGCGTGTGTCCACGCGGTTGCCCACCACCGCGACTCGGGTGGGCAGCTTTTCTGTGATTTGCACCAACTGCAACAAAAACTCATTCGTGGCTTGCATGTCAAACACGCTGGGCATCACCGGCACGATGACTTTGTCAGCACGTTCAATCACCTCTTGCAAACGCCAACCGCTGATGCCGCCCGGGGTATCAATCACCACATGCGTGGTGCCGCGTGGCGGTTTGGCGGTGAGCACCAAGTCGGGCTGGTATTCCCACGTCGAAATGCGTGGCAATGTCTCAGGCCGTTGACTGAGCCAAAACTTCGACGATTGCTGCGTGTCGGCATCGCCCAGCATGACCTGATGGCCTTGCGATGCAAAGTAACCCGCAATATTGGTAGACAACGTGGATTTGCCAGCACCGCCTTTGGGGTTGGCAACGACAACAACTTTCATAGGCGTATGGGATTAAGAGAAATGGCTGGAATCAAAAGGTGCGTCAAATACGCCACAAAGCGTACACCGTAAAGTGTATTCATTTGCGAAAAATGACAATAAACGTCTAAACTTGCTAAAACTTATTTTTCGAAAGAGCACCCCATGAGCGAAGGCACAAAAGACAAGAGCATTTTTATTGGCGCCGGTGTGGTGTTCAAAGGCTCCATCAACGCCCCCAACCAAGCCATCATTTCTGGCACCGTGGAAGGCGACTTGGTAGCCAAAGACGTGTTGATTGGCGCAGCGGGCGTGGTCACTGGCACCACCGAAGCCGACTTCATTGACGTCAAAGGCGAATTGAACGAGTCGATCTCTAGCAAAAATGTGTTGATCGTGCGCTCTAGCGGCAAGATCACAGGTGATGTGACTTATGGCGAAATCGAAATCGAACGCGGCGGCAAGATCAAAGGCAGCATGAAGCAGGTGTAAAACCACCTTGCTTTATAGGGGCTGCATACAGCGTGACATGCAGCCCACCTAAAATGAGTGAAACTTTCAGAGCATCCTCGTTTGTCTCACCCGTCTTCTTCACACGCAGTATCTGGCGCACACATCGCAACGTCGCCCTACGCTGCACGTCAGCGCTCCCCACGCAAGCATCTGACTGGCATCACGCTGGTGGTGTTACTGCATCTGTTGCTGTTGTGGGCGATCTCGTCAGGATTGGCTCGCAAAGTCGTACGCATGACCGAGAACACGGTCGAAGCCGTGTTGATGTCAGAGGCACCGCCCCCACCCGCGCCTGCGCCTAAAACGCCGCCCCCCAAAACACCAGCACCGCCGCCCCCTGCGCCCACCAGCACCGCACCGGCCATCACCCAAACCGCGACACCACCTGCAGCTGCCCCCGCAGCGCCAGCCATTCGCACGGGTGCTGTTATTCAGCCAGGCGCGCACTGCGCCAAGCCCGACTACCCCAGCGCCTCGCGCCGCATGGAAGAAGAAGGCACCGTGACGCTGAAGTTTTTGATTGGTGTGGATGGCAAGGTCATTCAAGCCGACATTGAAAAAACATCCGGCTTCAACCGCTTGGATGAAGCTGCGCGCAACGCCCTGTCTAAATGCCAGTTCCGCCCAGGCACAGTGGATGGCAAGCCTGAGCAAAGCTGGGCCAGCATCAAATACACATGGCGCTTGGAATAAGTGCCTCACACACCAAAGGAAAAACCGATGTTTCAACACACCTTCACACGCACCGCTGCGGCACTGACCACGCTGGCGTTCAGCGCCAGCGCTTTGGCCGAAGACGTGGTTGAGAACCCTTATGGCTTGTCCGCCCTGTGGGCACAAGGCGATGTGGTGGCCAAAGCCACGCTGCTGATTTTGGTCATCATGAGCATGGGCAGTTGGTATGTCATCTTCACCAAACTGGCTGAGCAAAACCGCGTCATGCGCTATGCCCAAACGGCGCAAGACAACTTCTGGCATGCAGGCGATGTACGCCAAGGCACCGACGGCTTAGAAGCAGACAGCCCTTTCCGCTTCATTGCTGAAAAAGGGTTGGAGAGCGCAGGCAAGCACACCGGCTTGTTGGGCAACATCAACTTCAACGACTGGGTGACCATGAGCATCCAACGCGCCATGAACAACGTGCAAAGCCGCATGCAAGATGGCTTGGCTGTGTTGGCCACCGTGGGTTCGACCGCCCCCTTCGTCGGTTTGTTCGGCACGGTCTGGGGCATTTACAACGCGCTGGTGAAGATTGGCATGTCGGGCCAAGCCAGCATCGACAAAGTGGCGGGCCCTGTGGGCGAGTCGCTCATCATGACGGCCATTGGTTTGGCCGTGGCTGTGCCTGCGGTGTTGGGCTACAACTGGTTGGTGCGACGCAACAAAGTGGCGATGGAAGAAGTGCATGCCTTTGGCGCTGACTTGCATGCAGTCCTCTTGGGTTCAGCGAATAAGTAAATCATGGCCATGCACCTAGGCCCCAGCGAGGGCGACGATGAACTGTTGACCACCATCAACACCACGCCTTTGGTGGACGTGATGTTGGTGCTGCTCATCATCTTTCTCATCACCATTCCGGTGGTGACCACGTCGGTGAAAGTAGAGCTGCCGCACGAGGTGCAACAACCGCGCGAGACCAAGCCCGACAACATCATTCTGTCGGTCAACGCGCAGGGCCAAGCCTATTTGTATGACGCGCCCGTGCGTAGCAACGCAGACCTCATCAAGCAGCTGCAAACCTTTGCCGAGAAAACACCGCAGCCCGAAGTGCAAATTCGCGGTGATGCCAAAACTGACTTTGAAGCCGTGGGCCGCGTGCTGTATGCCGCGCAAGTGGCGGGTTTGACGAAAGTCCGTTTTGTCACAGACCCGCAGGGGAAATAAGCATGGCGATGAATCTGCAAACCCCAGACGAGCCCGAAGTGATGATGGACATCAACACCACGCCGTTGATCGACGTGATGTTGGTGTTGCTCATCATGCTCATCATCACCATTCCCGTGCAGCAGCATTCGGTCAACCTCGACATGCCTCAAAGCGCCACACCACAAACCAAGAAACCGAATGTGGTTCGCATCGAGGTGGACGCACGCAGCGTGGTCAACTGGAACGGCAAACCCTTGGCCGACCGCGCGGCACTCGACATACTGCTGTTAGAGGCCAAAGCCCAAGAGCCACAACCTGAGCTGCACATCAAAGCACAAGGCAAAGCCAAGTACGAAGCGGTGGCCGGTGTGTTGGCCAGCGCCCAACGTCAGGGCCTGACCAAGATTGGGATTGTGGGCACGAAGCAATTTGCCGCGCCCTAAATTCGGGTAATCACTAAGACCATGGCCCTCGTGTTGCCATGGTGACTCACCTGCCAAGAAGCTGTCGATAGGATCCGCCATCCCATCCTTCAGGAGCCTTGCATGGTTCAGTTCAAACTCAATGGACAGGCGGTTCAAACGACTGCCCCCAACAACACTCCGTTGCTGAATGTTTTGTCCAATGATTTAAAAATCAACGGCACAAAATTTGGATGTGGCAAAGCACAATGTAATGCCTGTTTGGTCATGGTTGATGGCAACCCCATGAAGTCATGTGTTGCGCCAGTCGCGTCCGTTGCTGGGCGCAGTGTCACCACACTCTCTGGCATGAAAGAAGGCGACAAACCCAGCCGCTTGCAACAAGCCTTCATCGACGAACAAGCGGCGCAATGCGGTTATTGCACCTCGGGCATGATCATTCAGGCACAAGCCCTGCTCGACCGAAACCCACGCCCCACCGATGCCGAGGTGCGCACGGCACTCGATGGCAACTTGTGCCGATGCGGAGCGCACAACCGGATTGTTCGTGCCGTGCTGCGCGCAGCGAAGGAGGCATGATCATGCACAAAGAACTCACAGCCAGCCGTCGTGGATTTCTGAAGACCACCGGATATTTGTCTTTGGCGTTTGCCATCCCGCTCGACAGTGCGCTGTCACAAGCGAACCCAAACACCCCCCGTTTGCCTGGTGATTTACAAACCAACCGCAAGCTCAGCGCATGGTTGCGCGTGAATGCCAATCAAACCGTCACGCTGCTGGTTGGCAAAGTTGAATTGGGACAAGGCATCTTGACGGCCGTTTCGCAAATCTGCGCCGATGAACTCGACATCGACTTGAACCGCGTTCAGGTTATCTCGGGCGATACCGCACTGGTGCCCAACGAAGGCGTGACAGCAGGCTCGTTTTCCATGCCTTACTGTGCGACGGCGGTGCAGCACGCATCGGCTGAAGTGCGCGCCATCTTGCTTGAACTGGCCGCTGAAAAACTGAATCAACCCGTCAACAGTTTGACGGTGCAAGACGGCAAGGTCTTGGCATCCAATGGCAGCAACGTTGCATATTGGGATTTGATCGTGGGCGAGTCACTCAACCGCGAGGCAACGGGCACCATCAAGCCCAAACCCGCCTCCCAACATCGCTACATCGGTCAACCCGTGCACCGCGTTGACTTGACGCCCAAGATCTTGGGTGAAGCCAAATTTTTGCAAGAGCACCGCCCTGCGGGCATGCTGTTTGGTCATTTGGTGCGCCCCCCCACCTACGCGGCCAAGCTGCTGTCGGTCAACGCAGCTAGCGTGCAAAAAATGCCAGGCGTGGTGAAAGTGGTGCGCAATGGCAGCTTCTTAGGTGTGGTGGCCCAACGCGAAGAACAAGCCTTGGCGGCTGCCAACGCACTGAATGCCTCTGCCAAATGGGAAGTTGAAAAGAAGCTGCCCACGCACGACGGTATTTTTGATTGGCTGCGCACCACCAAGCCCAACCGCGTCATCAACACCAAAGTGCAACCACGTGTCGGCGGCGAAACACCCGCCAAAACCATCGAAGCCACCTACTACCGCCCGTACCACATGCATGCCTCCATTGGTACATCGGCAGCCATTGCCACGATGGGCGCCGATGGTGTGATGCTGATTCAAACCCACAGCCAATCGGTGTTTGAAACCAGTATCGCCATTGCCAAAATGTTGGGCCTTGAACCCAGCAAAGTGCGTTGCCAACACATGCAAGGTGCGGGCTGCTATGGCCACAACATGGCCGACGACGCGGCGGCTGATGCCGCGCTTTTGGCCATGGCTGTGCCAGGCAAGCCCGTGCGTTTGCAATACACACGCGAACAAGAACACAAGTGGGAGCCCTACGGGTCGGCCATGGTGATTCAAACCAAAGCGGGTGTCGACGCCAACGGTAACGTGCTGGATTGGGACTTACAAATTTGGTCCACACCGCATGGCACACGACCTGGTGGTGAACCAGGCAATTTGTTGTCAGCCCGTTACCTAGAAAAACCGTTCGTCCAGCCCGTGCCCACCAACGGCGGACCACCCAACTATGCAGCCGATCGCAATGGCATCGCTTTGTATGACTTTGCAGGCCACCAGGTGCTGACGCACTTCATCACAGACATGCCTGTGCGTGTGTCTTCCACACGCGGACTGGGAGCTTACGCCAACGTGTTTGCGATTGAGTCCTTCATGGATGAACTGGCACTAGCCGCCAACATCGACCCACTCACCTATCGCCTGCGTTTCTTAAAAGATGAACGTGCACGCGACGTGTTGCAACAAGCTGCCGACAAGTTTGGTTGGAACAGTTGGAAGAAAACAATCAACCGAGGTCGCGGCATTGGCTTTGCGCGCTACAAAAACATTGCCGGCTACTGCGCGGTAGCCTTAGAGGTAGAGGTCAACCCACGCAATGGGCGCATTCGTGTTATGCGCGCCGTGGCTGCAGCGGACTCAGGCCATATCGTGAACCCAGATGGCGTGAGCAACCAAATTGAAGGCGGCTTGATTCAGTCTTTGAGCTGGTCGTTGAAAGAAGAAGTGAAGTTTGATGACACACAAATTTTGTCCACCGACTGGAACAGCTACCCCATCCTGACCTTCTCAGAAATTCCTCCGGTGGAAGTGGTGTTGGTCAACCGTCCAGGAGCCCCGTTCTTAGGGACGGGCGAAGCATCGCAGGGCCCCACCAGTGCAGCGCTGGCCAATGCGGTGTTTGATGCTACGGGGGTAAGGTTTCGCCGACTGCCGCTCACGCCTGAGCGCGTGAAGCAAGGCTTGGACAAAAAAGGAACTGCATGAAATTAATCAACACACTGGGGGCACTCGCACTGTGCGTTGGCGCGTTGTCCAGCATGGCGCAAACTAGCACTACACGCGACTACCCCAACCACCCCATCAAAATGGTCATCCCCTACGCAGCGGGTGGGCCGATGGATTTCATCGGCCGCACCTTGGCCCCGCGTTTGTCGCAGGCCTTAGGGCAGCCCTTGGTGATCGACAACCGTGCCGGTGCGGGCGGCGCCATTGGCACCGACGTGGTAGCCAAGTCAGCACCCGATGGCTACACGATGCTCAACACATCGTCCAGCCACGCCAGCTTGCCCGTTGTGTCGGCCAGCTTGCCCTACGACCCCATCAAAGATTTCGCGCCCATCACGTTGGTTGCCAACAGCGTGGGGTTTGTAGTGGCCGCACGGCCTGACCTGCCCGTGAAAAACTTGAAAGAGTTGCTGGCCGATGCCAAAGTCAACCCCGGCAAGTACACCTTTGGTTCTGGCGGTGTGGGCAACGTGATGCACTTTGCAGCTGAGTTTTTGTGTACCAGCGCAGATGTAAAGATGACCCACGTGCCCTTCAAGGGCGTGAGCCAATCGCTCAACGATTTGGTGGCAGGCCGCATTGACTTTGTCATTGGTGCGCCCACCGCCGTGCTGCCTTTGGTCAAGTCAGGCAAGCTCAAGGCCTTGGCCATCACCGCACGCAAACGTTGGAGTGAATTGCCTGATGTGCCCACCATTGATGAAGCGGCAGTGAAGGGCTTTGTTTACACCCCTTGGTACGGCTTTTGGTTTCCTGCGGGCGTGCCTGCCGAGCAGGTTGCACGCATGCGCACCGAAGTCAACAAACTCTTGGAAGACCCAGACATCAAACGCGCGTTTGCAGAACAAGGTTTTACCACCGTGGGCTCTAGCTCTGCTGAGTTCAGCAAAGTCATCGCTGACGAAATTGCGATGAACAAGAAGTTAGCCACGCGTGTGGACTTCACACAGTAAATCAAACACCTAGGAGGCTTCGATGTTTCACACCACCACCGACAGTTCTTGCAACCACTGCGCGCCACGCCGCAGCTTTTTGACAGGCCTGCTCACGGCCACTGCCGCCACCGTGTTGCCTTCGTGCGCCACCACATCTAAAGACGCACCCTTGCCCGCCGTTGCCAAACGTGCCTTGGTCGACGTGCATCACCATGTGTGGGCACCTGCGTCCTTGAAAGAGTTAGAAGCGCGCAAACTGGCCGAGCCCCCCGCACGCAACTGGTCGCTCAACAAAACCATGGACGACATGGCCAAAGCCGGCGTGACCTACACCCTCACCTCGCCCACCACCCCCGCCGCTGGTTTTGGTGATGTGGCCACCATGCGCAGCATGGCACGCATCAGCAACGAGTACGGCGCACAACTCGCACGCGACTACCCTAACCAGTTTGGCTTCTTTGCCACGCTGCCCATGCTTGATGTGGATGGCGCACTGGCTGAGATTGCCTACAGCTGCGATGTGCTCAAAGCCAACGGCATTGCCATGCTCACCAGCTACAACGGCAAGTGGTTAGGCGACAAAGCATTTGCGCCCATCATGGATGAGATCAACCGTCGCAAACTCATCGTCTACACCCACCCGTCGAACACACAGTGTTGCCAAAACTTGCAAGAAGGCGTTCCCGGCTCAACGATTGAATTCGCCACAGACACCACGCGCACCATCACCAGCTTGTTGTTCAGCGGCACGGCCACGCGCTGCAAAGACATCAAGTTCATCTTCTCGCATGCGGGTGGCACCATGCCGTTCTTGGTCGAGCGACTCGTCATGTTGCCAAAGCTCAATGCCAACTTTGGCAAGATCTTGCCCAGCGACCAAGTGCTGCCCACCTTGCGCAGTTTTTACTACGACACAGCGCAAGCATCGCACCCTGGCGCATTGCTTTCCCTCTTGAATTTGGTCGACGTGTCGCAGGTGGTGTTTGGCACCGACTTCCCTTACCGCACCTCGCTTGACCATGTGAAAGGTCTCATGGCCATGGGCTTCAGCATGAACGACCTCACGGCCATCGAAAGTCGCAACGCACTGCGCATACTGGGCCGCGCTTAAGTTGGGCTGGATATCGGCACAGTGGTCGAAGCACGCAACACAAGCTGCGGGCGCAAGACCACCGTTGCCTCTTGGCTTCCAGGACGTTCACGCAACGCGTCGATCAACAATCGCGCCGCCCGAAATCCCATTTCGTAATGTTGGATGCGCACCGAGGACAACGGCGGATTGACTTGATCAAGCAGTTGCATGTCGTTGTGCCCGACCACAGAGACATCACTTGGCACGCTGAGCCCTGCAAGTTTCAACGCCTGCAAACCACCCAAGGCCAATAAATCATTGGCAGCAACCACCGCTGTGAACTGCGTTTTGCTGCGTTTGCTCAACAAGGCATGCATGGCGATTTCGCCACTCTCAACAGAATAGGCGTCTGCACAGGCAATGGCTTTGGCGCCTAAACCGTGCTCGCGCATGGCTTGCTCAAAGCCCAAACGCCGCGCAAGCCCTGTCGACAAGGTCTCGGGGCCAGCAAGATGTGCAATTTTTTTGTGGCCTAAGCCAACCAAGTGATCAACCGCCAAGCGCATGCCCAGCATGTCATCACTGATCACCGCAGGCAAATGTCCGCGTCCATCGGTGCGGTTGATCAGCACGATTCGCGCACCGCTTTGTCGCAGACTGTCTAACCACGCATCGTCACGTGTGGCGGTTGCAACCAAGAAGCCTTCCACGCGTTGTGCTTGCATGCGCTCGACTGCGACCTGTGCGGCATCCACACTGTTGTCAGGGCGGGAGGTATTGGCCAAGAGCGCAAAGTAGCCCTCCTCATCCAAAGCATCTTCAATGCCACGCAAGATGGGCGGAAATACGGGATTGGTGATATCGGGCAACAACACACCCACCGTTTTGGAGCGCCCTCGGCTCAAGGCCGACGCCGCATGGTTGGGGCGATAGCCCAACTCACGTGCAGCCGCCTCAATGCGTTGCAGCAACTCAGCCGCCACCAAATGACGACGCTCAGCATCCATGGCCCGCGAGACCGTCGACTTATGCACACCTAAGTGCAGGGCTAAGTCTTGCAAAGTTGGAACAGGCGATCTGGACATCAGACGAGTTTATTGCAACCGGTCGCTTGAGCGACAAATTAGGGTAAACGGCGGTTTCTCTTTGAGTCAGTAGTGCTTAGGATGACATCAACTTGCAACCGGTTGCAAACTTTTGAAACTCTTTGTGCCGTCTAGGAATTCCCCATGTCGTCCCCACCCCTTGCACTACCGACCACCCCAGAATCCATCTTGCCCTTGGTCATTCAAGCCATGTCCCGCACGCCTGATGCCCGTCTGCGTGAACTGATGGCCTCGCTCACCTCACACTTGCACGCCTTTATTCTGGAGAAACAAGTCACAGAAGCAGAGTTCGAGCGCGCGGTGAAGTTCTTGATTGACATTGGGCAGGCCACAGGTGAAAAAACCAACGAAGTCATCTTGGCCGCTGACTTGCTGGGCGTGTCCTCTTTGGTGGCGGTTTTGAACAACCCCGCCAACGATCTTCAGCACGATGACCACACGGTCGAAGAAGCCGCCTCACACGCCGCATTGCTTGGCCCGTTTTGGCGAGCGAACGCCCCGTTTTGCGAATCGGGCGACAACATTGCGCGCGGCAAAACGCAAGGTACCCCCCTCGAAGTCCGTGGCGTGGTGTACGACAAGCACGGACAACCCTTGCCAAATGCCACCGTTGACGTGTGGCACGCCTCCCCGGTCGGCCTGTACGAAAACCAAGACGATGCACAAGAGAACATGAACCTGCGCGGCCGTTTCAAAACCGATGCCCACGGTGCGTATTTCTTCAAAACTGTGCGCCCCGCTGGCTACCCCGTACCCACCCATGGTCCGTGTGGTGACTTGTTACGCGCGCAACTGCGCCACCCCAACCGACCCGCGCATTTGCATTTCATGGTGTCCACGCCAGGTCACAAAGTGCTCATCACGCAAGTGTTTGCCGATGGTGACGAAAACCTCACCAGTGATCCTGTGTTTGGTGTCACCGCACCGCTGGTGGGCCAATATGAAGAACGCACTGTCAATGACCAACGCCAAGCCCATTTGACGCACGACTTTCACTTAGTGGCGGGCGAGATGACTTTTCCCCATCCCCCCATTCCTTGATTTTTTTACCCAGAAGAACTAGAACACTATGACCTCCCACTTTGAACCCACAGACTCATTGACCGGCAGTGTCGCCGTCATCACCGGTGGTACTGGCGCCATTGGTTTGGCCAGCGCACACCGCTTGGCCAAACTTGGCGCACGCTGTGTGTTGCTCTACAACTCTGAAGCGCCCGAATCAGCAGCAGCCAAAGCGGCAGCTCTGCCTGGCTCAGGTCACCTGACTTTTAAAGCGCAAGTCACCGACAGCGCCTCGCTCCAAGCCGTTGCCGATCAGGTAGCGGCACTGTGCGGCGTGGTCCACATCCTCGTCAATAGCGCGGGCTACACCAAAGCCGTGCCTGCCAACGACCTAGGCGCTCTGACCGACGAACTGATTGACGACATTTTGAAAGTCAACTTTCGCGGTGTGATCGCCACCATTCGCGCCTTCATGCCGCTGCTGAAAAAATCAGAAGACGGCTTGATCGTCAACATCTCCTCCATTGCGGGCTTCACAGGGACAGGCAGCAATTTGGCTTATGTCGCAGCCAAAGCCAGCATCGACGTGGTGGGCGATGCCTTGGCCAAAGCCTTTGCACCTCATGTGCGCGTGATCTCGGTCTCACCCGGCGTGATCGACTCCACCTTTGTGCCAGGACGTGGTGCCGACTTCAACGACAAAGTGGCCCCCACCATTCCGCTGCGTCGCATTGGCACTGCAGATGATGTGGCCGCTGTGGTGCAAGCCTGCGCCACCACCATGCGTTACGTCACGGGCACGCGCATCGTGGTCGACGGTGGTCGCCACCTTTGATTGGAAAGTAAAACTGACATGAGCCAAAAAACATTTCTCACCTGTGCCGTCACCGGCAACATCACAACGCCTGACCAAACCCCACATTTGCCAGTCACGCCAGCGCAGATTGCCGACGAATGTTTGGCTGCGGCCGAAGCCGGTGCCGCCGCCGTACACATCCATGTGCGCGACCCCAAGACAGGCAAACCATCCATGGATCTAGAGCTCTACCGCGACGTGTTTGACAAAGTGCGCCGCGCCAACCCAGAGCTGATCATCAACCTCACCACCGGTCCTGGTGGCCGCTTCATCCCCAGCGTTGATGACCCACGTGTCGCAGCACCAGGATCGACCTTGGTACAACCCGAAAAGCGCGTAGAACATGTGCGCATTCTCAAACCCGATGTGTGCTCGCTGGACCTCAACACCATGAACTCAGGTGGCGATGTGGTGATCAACACCCCGCGCAACGTGCGCATCATGGCCAAGATCATGCGCAAGGCAGGCGTCAAGCCGGAGCTTGAAATTTTTGATTCCGGTGACATGCATTTGGCACGCGACCTGATTGCAGATGGCACGCTCGAAGGCCCCGGCATGTGGACTTTTGTAACGGGTGTGAAGTACGGTTTTTCCCCCTCCCCTGAAACTTTGCTGTACGCCCGCAGCTTGCTGCCTGCAGGCGCCATTTGGTCTGCCTTTGGCATTGGGCGATTTGAATTTCCCATCGTCGCGCAAGCTTGGTTTGCCGGTGGCCATGTGCGCGTTGGCATGGAAGACAACATCTATTTGGAAAAAGGTGTGTTGGCCAAAAGCAATGCCGAGTTGGTAACGAAAGCCAAACGCATCATCCATGACTTGGGTGGCGAATTGGCCAACCCACGCGAAGCACGCGCGATGCTGAACTTGCCCAGCCGCGCTTGATACAAAGAAGGAACACAAGGAATGTCGATTCAAAAAGAAGACTTGCGCGCCGTGCGCGTGAACGCCAAAGCAGCCTCGGCCGACGAACTGGCACCCACCCTTGAAAAACAAACACCACCCACGTTGCAAAAGGGTGAGGCCTTGGTGCGTGTACGCAGCGCAGGCGTGAACCCCAGTGATGTGAAAGCGGCCTTGGGCATCATGCCGCAAGCCGTTTTTCCGCGCACCCCGGGCCGCGACTTTGCAGGCGTGGTGGTGGATGGCCCCAGTGCATGGATAGGCAAAGAAGTGTGGGGTTCAGGCGGAGATGTGGGCATCACACGCGATGGTTCACACGCGGGTTGGTTGGTACTACCCGAAGCTGCCTTGCGCGAAAAACCCAAGAACTTGAGCTTTGAAGAAGCAGGCTCGGTCGGCGTTCCCTTCATCACCGCCTACGAAGGGTTTCGTCGCAGCGGCATGCCGCAACGCGGACAAACCGTGGCGGTCATGGGTGCCAACGGCAAAGTCGGCCAAGCAGCCGTGCAACTCGCCGCACAAGCAGGTGCCCATGTGATTGCCGTGCGTCGCGGCGGCGGTGCGTGGGATGGTCCGTCGAAGGGCGTGCACACCATCGACGCCAAAACCGAAGACGTGGCCGCACGCATGCGCGAGCTCAGCGATGGCAAGGGCGCACACCTTGTGTTCAACACGGTGGGCAGCCCCTACTTCGAAGCCGCCAACAAAGCCATGGCCAAAGGCGCGACGCAAATTTTTATTTCCACCATCGAACGTCCCGTGCCGTTCGACATCTTCACGTTCTACCGTGGCATGCACACCTATGTGGGCATCGACACCTTGGCGCTGAATTGCATCGAAACCAACGAACGCATGGAAGCCATGCGCGCTGGTTTTGAAGCGGGCACGCTGCAACCCTTTGTCGTGAGTCCCGATGCGGTGTTCTCGCTCGACCAAGTGTTGGCGGTCTACAAAGAAGTGCTGAGTGGCGCCAGCCGCCGCGTGGTCTTTAACCCTTAAAACGCAGAGCCCCTCATGAACATCACCCGACTCAACCAAGCGCCTGAATATGTTGCGCCTAACCACTTCGATATGCAGTGTTTACGTTTGCAAGGGCGCGAAGCGGGCCCTGCAGTTCAACTCTGGATGGGTTTATCCATCTTGAAACCCGGTGGCCACACCTCCCTGGACGGCTCGCCCATTGAAAAACATTATGTGGTGCTGCAAGGTGAACTCACGCTGGTGAGTGAGCTCAACGGTGTCGAGACACGCGAAGTGCTGCACACCTTTGACTCGTGCCGCTTCGCCCCCGGGGAAAAACGTCAAATCATCAATCACACCCAGCAAGAAGCGCGGATCTTGTTGGCCATGCCTTTTGATCCCCCCGCTGCTTAAGTCAATAGAAAACAACCGGAGACAAAACCATGCACAACACCCCCTTCACCCGTCGACAGAGTTTGCAATGGGCCGCGGCTTTGGCCGCAGGCACTGCACTGCCCAGCTTTGCGCAATCCGAGTGGCCCAAAGACAAAGCCGTCACCTTCATCGTGCCGTTCACCGCAGGCAGCGGCACGGATGTGATTGCCCGCACCGTCGCTGAAAAGCTCGGCCCCCTCTTAGGCGCACAAATCGTCATCGACAATAAAACGGGTGCAGGTGGCACCGTAGGCGCCGCGTTGGTCGCCAAAGCGCCAGCCGATGGTTACACCATGTTGGTTCACAGCTCGGGGCATGTGGTCAACCCAGCGCTGTACCCCAAGCTCAGCTACGACACACTCAAAGACTTTGACGGCATCAGCCCTTTGGCGAGCTTGCCCAATGTGATCGTGGTGTCCCCAAGCAAGGGCTACAAAGATGTGGCTGACCTGGTGGCCAAAGCCAAGGCGCAGCCCGGCGTCCTGAACTACGCATCGGCAGGCAACGGCTCAGCCACACACATGAATGCCGAAAAGTTTCGGGTGGCTGCGGGCGTTCAAGCCCAGCATGTGCCCTACCGCGGCACGCCCGAAGCCTTGACCGAAACTGCATCGGGCCGCATCGACTGGTTCTTTGCCCCGCTGGTGTCAGCGCTGCCCTTGATTCAAAGTGGCCGTCTACAAGCCTTGGCAGTGAGCACAGCACAGCGTTCGCCATTGCTACCCAATGTGCCATCCATCTCCGAGGCAGGCTTTGCCAGCGCGGCCTACACCTTCTGGGTGGGGTTGTTCGTGACCGCCAAAACACCCAAACCTATCGTGCAAAAACTGCATGCAGGTGTGATGAGCGTACTGGCCATGCCTGATGTGAAAGAACGTCTAGAAAAACTAGGCGCTGCCGCCATGCCAATGCAGCAAGATGCGTTTGAAAAATATTTAGATGCAGAAACCCTTGCCGCAGCGCAGCTGGTCAAGGCTGCAGGTATTCGCATCGAATAAGGACCTCAGTCAGCCGTGATCTTGGCTGACTAGATGACACCGCCCCAATAGTCCAGTTCTTTGCGTGTGAATTCGCCTAACTGTGCAGGCGTGAAGGCCTCGACCGAGGTGTCGGAATCTTCGGCCTTGTTGCGCACTTCTGGCATCTGCAAAATCTTGTTCACTTCAGCGTTCAGCCCTTGAGTTCAGACGCATAAGCAGGTGCTGGGTGCAGGTCGGTGATGCGCCCTGCTTTGGCCACTTGGCCTGGCACATCGTGACCCACGATGGCCGGCAAATGGCGCGCCACGTTCAGCAACTTCGTGAGGTCAATGCCCGTGTCGTAGCCCATGGCATCCAGCATGTGAATGGCATCTTCACTGCAAATATTGCCACTTGCACCCGGTGCATACGGACACCCACCCAAACCGCCCAACGAGCCATCCAAACGGGTAATGCCGCCTTGCACTGCCGCCAGCACATTGGCCAAGCCCATGCCGCGCGTGTTGTGAAAGTGCAGTGTGAGTTGCGTGTGTGGCAGTTGCTGCTGCAACGCCTCCACCATGCGGCTCACTTGCGCTGGATGCGCCATGCCCGTGGTGTCGCAAATGGTGAGGCCACGCACGCCTAAATCGGCAAAGCGTTGCGCGAACTGCTCCACCACCGCCTGAGGTACATCGCCCTCCATCGGGCAGCCAAAGCACGTCGACAACGACACGTTGATCGGCGTTCGGCCATCCACATGACGCACCACCTCGGCCAAAGACGCAAAGCTCTGCTCACGCGTCATGCGCAAATTGGCAAGGTTGTGCGTCTCAGATGTGGACATGACCAAGTTGAGCTCATCCGCACGTGATTCGAGCGCACGTTCGGCGCCGCGCAAATTGGGCACCAGCACGGTGTACTCAACGCCAGGCACGCGGGTGATGCGTCCCATCACTTCTTCGGCATCGCGCAGCATGGGAATGGCTTTGGGTGACGTGAAGGAAGTGGCTTCAATCTTGGCGTAGCCGCATTGGCTGAGTGCGTCGATGAGCGCAATTTTGTCGTCGGTGGCGATGAAGTTGGGTTCGATTTGGAAGCCGTCTCGGGTGACAACTTCATTGAAATAAATACGTGTCATGCGACGATGCCTTTGTCTTTGAGGGCTTGAATTTGTGTGGGCGTCAAACCAATTTCGTTGAGCACCGCATCTGTGTCTTGGCCAATGGTGGGCGCATTGCGGCGATGGCTGCCTGGTGTGCGCGAGAGTTTGGGAATGATGCCGGGCACAGCCAGCGATGTGCCGTCGTCCATCTGCACGTGTTGAATCATGCCGCGCGCTTGGTAATGCGGGTCTGCCGCAATGTCGGCCACGGTGTAGATGCGGCCGGCGGGCACGGCGGCTTGGTCCAACGCCTCCAGCACCTGCGCCACCGTGCGTTGGGCGGTCCACACACCAATGGCGGCATCAATTTCTACCACGCGTTTGACGCGTCCGGCGTTGTCGGTCAACTCGGGGTCGTTGCCCAAATCATCCCTGCCCATCGTGTGCATGAGGCGTTTGAAAATGCTGTCGCCGTTGCCTGCAATCAACACATAACCTTCGTCCTGGCAACGGTAGGCGTTGCTTGGTGCGATACCGGGCAAGGCACTGCCCGCTGCTTCGCGCACGGCGCCAAAAGCGCTGTACTCGGGCAACAAACTTTCCATGCAGTTGAACACCGCCTCATACAAAGCCACGTCAATCACTTGGCCCTGGCCGCTTGTTTGGCGCTCTTGCAGCGCCATCAAAATGCCGATCACGCCATGCAGCGAGGCCAAGGTGTCGCCAATGCTCACGCCCACACGCACCGGCACGCGGCCAGGCTCGGCGGTAAGGTGGCGCAAACCGCTCATGGCCTCGGCCACCACGCCAAAGCCGGGCTTGTCGCGGTAAGGCCCAGTCTGTCCGTAACCGCTGATGCGCAACATGATGAGGCGCGGGTTGAGGGCCAACAGTTCGTCGGGGCCAAGGCCCCAGCCTTCCATCGCACCCGGGCGAAAGTTTTCAATCAACACGTCCGCGTCTTTGACCAGTTGGCGCACGATGTCTTGCGCGGCCACGTCTTTCAAGTCCAGCGCCACCGAGCGTTTGTTGCGCGATTGCACTTGCCACCACACAGACGTGCCGTCTTTGAGCAAGCGCCACTTGCGCAACGGGTCGCCCGTCTTGGGCGTTTCAATCTTCACCACATCGGCACCAAAGTCGGCCAGCGTTTTGGCGGCGAAAGGGCCGGCGATGAGTTGGCCGAGTTCGACCACTTTGAGTCCTGTCAACGCGCTCATGGTTTTAAAGGGGATAAATCAAACATGACGGGACTATAAAAACAAACCACTGAACAAGGAATTGCTATTGCGTAGAATTTCCTTCGCGTTTCGCGAAGGATGAAAATCACGCCATGAAAAAAAGCTTCAACTTAAGCCGGTTCGACTTTGTCACGCTGCGCCTTTTCTGCGCGGTGGCGCAAAGCGGCAGCATCACCAAAGGAGCTGAAACTTGCCATTTGGCCCTGTCTGCGGCCAGCCGCCGCTTGTCTGACTTCGAATCAGCCACGGGCTCGCAGCTCTTAGAGCGCAGCAAGAAAGGGGTGCAGCTCACCCCCGCAGGGCATTTGGCTTTGCAACACTGCATTCGCTTGTTTCAAGGTTTGGAGCGTTTCAACAGCGAGTTGAGCGATTACTCGCAAGGCATCCGCGGCCATGTGCGTTTGTGGGCCAATATGTCGTCTCTCACCGAATACCTGCCGAGCATCCTGCATGACTTTTTATCAAGCCATGCCGACATCGTGGTGGAACTGGAAGAGCAGCTCAGCGGCGACATTGCACGCGCCTTGATCGACGGCATCGCAGACATTGGCGTGTTGGCCAATGAAACGCCGATGGACGGGCTGACCGTGGTGCCTTTTCAAACGAACGAGCTGGTGCTGCTGTGCCATGCGAGCCACCCACTGGCCAAACAAAAAAAAGTGGATTTCAAAACCTGTCTGCAATACGACTTTGTGGGTCTGAACCAAGGCAGCTCGTTGCTAGAACTCACATCACGCGTCGCAGAGAAAGAGGGCCAACACATGCACCTGCGCGTGCAAGTCAGAAGCTTTGATGCCATGTGCCACATGATTGCCGCAGGCCTAGGCATCGGCGTGCTGCCCCTAGGTGCCTGCGCCAGCCAAGTGCAAGCGCTCAAGCTGAAGGTGGTGCGTCTCAAAGACCCTTGGGCACAGCGCCAACTGGCGGTGGCGTTCAACCCCAAGCGCGCGTTGTCGCCGTCGGCGCAGCTGCTTTTGAAGGCGTTAACGCCGGCTTAAAACTCGGCGTGCAAACGCGCCGCATACACATGAACCGGCCCACGGTCGGCGTTGTAGGCAGGGTTTTGAATGCGTTGGTAATCCGCCGTCAGCCAAGTCCCACGCGTCATTTGGAAGCTGTAGAAAGCCTCCAAAACTTGCTCAGGCCTGTAACTCAGCGTTTGCGTGGCGCCTGCCGCATCGCCAATGAAGTACGACATGCCTCCAGCGGCCAAAAAGCCGCGACGTTCAGGCGACAAGGTGTTGCGCATGAAGGCCACGCCCACCGCATCGTCGGTACGTCCCCACAAGCCGCCTTTGAAAACAAGCCCCGTCGACAGCGACCCATCCGCTTCGGTGAAAGCGTAAGTTTCGGTGCGGCCATCGGCTTTCATGGCACGCAAGAAAAACCCCACGCTCGGGCTGATGGCTTGCTCGATGTTGACGCCCAAACCGTATTTGATTTTTTCGCCGCCGCGCACATCGATCAGTGCCTGCGGTGTGGTTTGTAAACCCGGGTGGCTTTGCAGCCACTGCGTCGCATCGTTGAAACTGGCCACTTGCGCGCGATTGCGCCACGCCAGCACACGCACTTTGCCCGGCTGATCGGCCAACATATGACCGCGTTCAACTTCCACTTGGTCGCCATAGTGTTTGCCCAAAGCAAAGTCCACAGGTAAACCATTGGGCTCTTTGGGACCGGTCATGCGGCCAAAGCGCAGCACCCAGTTGTCTTGATACCACTCGCCCGCAAAGCCCCAGCCAAAGCCACGGGCATCTGCCGCGTAGTCGTAAGAGGCGTAGGTCCAGTTGCCCCAGTTCATAAATTGGGTGCGCGGGTCTTTGGCATAGGCGTTGTCGTCAAACACGTCCAAGGTCGAGAAATTACCCGCGGTCAACACAAAGCGGTTTTTGTCGACCAGGCCCGCCATTTGGTTGAAATCGGAATCGACTTTTTCTTGCTCGCCACCCTGGTTCCAAGTTTGGCGCACAAACAGGCGCTGGCGATAGAGCTTGGGCGTACTGCCGCCAGCGCGGGTGATTTCACCATTGGTAAAGCCGCCCAAGCCTACCAAGTTGCCAGAAAACGGGATGCCCGCCGCGACTTCGGGGTTGAAATACAACTCACCGTCTTGCCACGGGCGAAAGCCCCAGTGTGCGGTGGTGCTGAAGGTGTACATGCGCTCACTTTGCGAGGACAAGCTGTTCGCCCCCGAATAGCCAGCCTTGAACGCGTTGTGGTGCTGCCAGTTGTAGGTGAGCTGATAGCGGGCCGTGGTGTCTTCGGTTTCAGCCACTGGCGCAGATTGCGCCCACACCCCCACCGCAGCCAAGCTGCACAGCACCGAAACGGCGAGTTGTTGAAGCGGAAAATGAGGCATGAAAGACGGAAAAGTAAAGCGAGCAAACATCAACCAATGTCGCCGACGGCTCATTGTAGGAAGGCTTTATTTCATTTCCATGAATCAGCACCCGCGCGCCCGCATAAAATCGCAGGCTCCATTTAAGGAAGACTCATGGGACGCACCCTTTACGACAAGATTTGGGACGAGCACGTCGTCCACACCGAAGAAGATGGCACGTCCATCCTCTACATCGACCGCCATTTGGTGCACGAAGTCACCAGCCCACAAGCGTTTGAGGGCATTCGCCAAGCGGGCCGCAAGGTCTGGCGCGTCAGCTCGATCGTGGCCACTGCCGACCACAACACGCCCACCACCGGCTGGGAACTGGGCTACGACGGCATCACCGACCCCATCAGCAAAGAACAAATCACCACGCTGGACAGCAACATGGCCGAGTTCGGCTCTGCCGCGTTCTTCCCGTTCATGTCCAAGCGTCAAGGCATCATCCATGTGATTGGCCCTGAAAACGGCGCCACCCTGCCCGGTATGACCGTGGTGTGCGGCGACAGCCACACCTCCACCCATGGCGCGTTTGCGGCGTTGGCCCACGGCATCGGCACCTCTGAGGTCGAGCACGTCATGGCCACGCAAACCTTGTTGGCCAAAAAAGCCAAGAACATGCTCATCAAAGTCGAAGGCACGCTGGCCAAAGGCGTGACCGGCAAAGACGTGGTGCTGGCCATCATCGGCAAAATCGGCACCGCCGGCGGCACGGGCTACACCATTGAGTTTTCGGGCTCTGCCATTCGCTCACTCAGCATGGAAGGCCGCATGACGGTGTGCAACATGGCCATCGAAGGCGGTGCGCGCGCGGGCTTGGTGGCGGTGGACGACAAAACCATCGAGTACGTCAAAGGCCGTCCTTTGTCCCCCACGGGCGTGGAATGGGACCAAGCCGTGGCGTATTGGAAAACCTTGCACTCTGACCCTGACGCTAAGTTTGACGCCGTGGTCGAGCTCAAGGCCGAAGACATCTTGCCGCAAGTCACTTGGGGCACGTCGCCCGAAATGGTGCTGGACATCAACGGCATCGTGCCTGACCCCGACAAAGAAAAAGACGCCAACAAGCGCGGTGCGATTGAACGTGCGTTGACGTACATGGACCTGCAGCCAGGCAAAGCGCTGAACGATTTGTTTGTGGACAAAGTGTTCATTGGCTCTTGCACCAACAGCCGCATTGAAGACATGCGCGAAGCCGCCGCGGTGGTGAAAAAGCTCGGTCAAAAAGTGGCCAAGAACATCAAGCTCGCTTTGGTGGTTCCCGGCTCTGGCTTGGTCAAAGCACAAGCCGAAGCCGAAGGTCTGCACGAGATTTTCAAAGCCGCTGGCTTTGAGTGGCGCGAGCCCGGTTGCTCCATGTGTTTGGCCATGAACGCCGACCGCTTAGAGCCCGGCGAACGCTGTGCGTCGACCAGCAACCGCAACTTCGAAGGCCGTCAAGGCAACGGGGGCCGCACCCATTTGGTCAGCCCCGCTATGGCAGCCGCTGCCGCCATTCACGGCCACTTTGTGGACGTGCGCAAGTTCGCGTAACTCAGGAGCATCGCTATGAACAAACTTCTGTTGATCGCATTAGCCCTCGTGGCCGTGGTGGGCCTCAGCGCTTGCAACACCATGCGCGGCATTGGCCAAGATGTGCAAAAGGCCGGTACGGCCATTGAAGACGCAGCGAAGAAAAAATAATGCAGAAATTCACCTTACACAAAGGCATCGTGGCCCCCATGGACCGCGAGAACGTCGACACCGACGCCATCATCCCCAAGCAGTTTTTGAAGTCCATCCGCAAGACGGGCTTTGGCCCCAACTTGTTTGACGAATGGCGCTATTTGGACCACGGCGAGCCCGGCCAAGACCCCGCCAGCCGCAAACCTAACCCCGACTTCGTGCTGAACCAGCCCCGCTACAAAGGCGCATCTGTACTCTTGGCCCGCAAGAACTTTGGCTGCGGCTCGTCACGCGAACACGCACCTTGGGCGATTGACCAATACGGCTTCCGCGCAGTCATCGCGCCTAGCTTTGCCGACATCTTCTTCAACAACTGTTTCAAAAACGGCTTGCTGCCCATTGTGTTGCCCGAAGCTGCGATTGACCTGTTGTTCAACGAAGTGCATGCCTTCCCAGGCTATGAGTTAACGATTGACCTTGAAAACCAAGTCATCGTGCGCCCCCAAGGCGAGACCATTCCGTTTGACGTGCAAGCCTTCCGCAAATACTGCTTGCTCAACGGCTTTGACGACATTGGCCTGACCCTGCGCCAGTCCGACAAGATCAAAGCCTTTGAAGCCGAACGCTTGGCCACCAAGCCTTGGTTGGCTCACACGATGTAAATCCACAGAGAAGAAGAACACATGAAAATCGCAATCCTCCCCGGTGATGGCATCGGTACCGAAATCGTCGCAGAAGCCGTCAGAGTTTTGAATGTCTTGGACTTGAAGTTCGAGATGGAAACCGCCTTGGTCGGTGGCGCCGCGTTTGACGCGCATGGCCACCCCTTGCCTGAATCCACTTTGAAGCTGGCCATGGCCTCTGACGCGGTGCTGTTCGGCGCGGTGGGCGATTGGAAATACGACACCCTCGACCGCCCTCTGCGCCCCGAGCAAGCCATTTTGGGTCTGCGCAAAAACATGGGTCTGTTCGCCAACTTCCGCCCTGCCATTTGCTACGAGCAATTGGTGGGCGCATCGAGCTTGAAGCCTGAGCTGATTTCTGGCTTGGACATTTTGATCATCCGCGAACTGACGGGCGACATTTACTTTGGCCAACCCCGCGGTCGCCGCGTGGCCACGGACGGTCACTTCCCAGGTGCGGAAGAAGCGTTTGACACCATGCGCTACAGCAAGCCCGAGATCGAACGCATTGCCCACGTGGCTTTCCAAGCCGCCCGCAAGCGCAAAGCCGCAGGCAAAGAAGGCCGCGTGACCAGCGTGGACAAAGCCAACGTGCTGGAAACCTTCCAATTCTGGAAAGACGTGGTGAGCGAAGTGGGCAAAGAGTACCCAGACATTGCGCTGGATCACATGTACGTGGACAACGCCGCCATGCAACTGGTCAAAGAGCCCAAGCGCTTTGACGTGGTGGTGACTGGCAACATGTTTGGCGATATCTTGAGCGACGAAGCATCCATGCTGACTGGCTCAATTGGCATGCTGCCTTCTGCTTCTTTGAACTCAAAGAACCAAGGTTTGTACGAACCCAGCCACGGCAGTGCCCCCGACATCGCTGGCAAAGGCGTGGCCAACCCCTTGGCCACCATCCTCAGCGCCGCCATGATGTTGCGCTTCAGCTTGAACCAAGCGGCAGCTGCTGACCGCATCGAGACCGCCGTGAAAGCGGTGTTGGCCCAAGGCCTGCGGACCCCCGACATTTACAGCGAAGGCACCACCAAAGTGGGCACTTCGCAAATGGGTGATGCGGTGGTGAAGGCTTTGCGTTAATTCACCTCATGCCTCGCCCATGAAAAACGCGCCTTGAA
The DNA here is from genome assembly GCF_003063475.1 of Limnohabitans curvus. Classification (NCBI taxonomy): domain Bacteria; kingdom Pseudomonadati; phylum Pseudomonadota; class Betaproteobacteria; order Burkholderiales; family Comamonadaceae; genus Limnohabitans; species Limnohabitans curvus. The sequence goes on along the minus strand of NZ_NESP01000001.1, from coordinate 2,025,124 downwards.
GGCGCGTTTTTTTATTGGCTCAGTGGTAATCGCTCTCGCGCTGATGCCGAACAGCCGCAATCACCACCGTTTGGCTGTCTGATATTTCAAACAAGGCCACATAGCCGGTAGCCCCAAACGGAATGATCAACTCGCGCAAGAACGGGCTCTGCTCTGCTTTACGACAAGTGAAAGGCGATGTTTTTAAAGTGGCAAACCCACTTTGAATGGCTGTGATCGCCTTGTCAGCCAAAGTCAAATCACCGCCACCTTCGCGAGCCAGTTCGCGTTGAAGCAAGAAATCAAAAAGCCGAAGCAAATCGGCTTCAGCTTCGCGCGTCAGTCGAACTTTAAACGTCATGCACGGCGTGAATGAACTTGCGAACGCGCTTTGGCCAATTGGTCACGCAACTGCGCGAGCATGTCATCGGCTTCGACATAGTCGTTGCTTTGGCGTGCCGTCTCTAAAGATTGAATACCACGCGCCAAAAACTCTGACTGATGCTGCCGCTGCATCAACGTGTCGCGCACCGCGTTTTCCACGAACTGCGACAGACTTTCGCCTTCATGCAAAAGCGACTCCACCGCCGTACGAAACTCGGGCTCAACGCGAATGGAAGGAAGGGTGGCTGATTTCATGCGAAAAGTGTATCGCTTTTGCGATGCAAGTCAATCAAAGAGTACGTGTCAGCTAGCCCCAAGCCCCCATCCGATACAATCGCCCCTATGTTTCACGCCCGCTCGTTCTCTCTGAACTTCGCTACCCCCGCACTGGTGGCGGCGCGCGCGCGTGCAATCACCATCAAAACCACGACCATTAAGGGCTAATCAGCTCCGGTTCGTCGTGCGCCCCCCGGCCAGACGAGCCGGGCAAACAGCCAGGTCTGGCACTGTTTTCTACATTTGAAAAGGCGTTGAAAAATGAGCAAGTTAGTAGGTTTAGTCGGTTGGCGTGGCATGGTCGGCTCGGTGCTGATCGACCGCATGGTTCAAGAAAAAGATTTCGATCTGATCGAACCCGTGTTCTTCTCCACGTCGAACGCAGGTGGCAAAGCCCCCGCGCAAGCCAAAAACGAAACCACGCTCCAAGACGCCAACAACATCGACGCGCTGAAGCGCTGCGAGATCATCATCACCTGCCAAGGCGGCGACTACACCAAAGAGGTGTACCCCAAGTTGCGCGCTGCGGGCTGGAACGGCCACTGGATTGACGCAGCCTCTAGCTTGCGCATGGCCGACGACGCCATCATCGTGCTCGACCCAGTCAACCGCAACGTGATTGACGCGGCCTTGGGCAAAGGCGGCAAAAACTGGATCGGCGGCAACTGCACCGTGAGCTTGATGCTCATGGGCTTGGGCGGCTTGTTCCAACACAACATGGTCGAGTGGGTCAGCGCCATGACTTACCAGGCTGCTTCGGGCGCGGGCGCACAAAACATGCGCGAGCTGCTGAGCCAAATGGGCGCTTTGCACGACGCCGTCAAAGACGACTTGGCCAACCCCTCTTCTGCCATCTTGGACATCGACCGCAAAGTGTCGGCCACCATGCGCAGCGCTGAGTTCCCCACCAAAAACTTCCGCAACACCGCCTTGGCTGGCAGCTTGATCCCTTGGATTGACGTACCTGTCGAAAACGGCCAAAGCAAGGAAGAGTGGAAAGGCGGCGCCGAGTGCAACAAGATCTTGGGCAACCCAGCATTCCGTACAGCAGGCTCGATCCCCATCGACGGTTTGTGCGTGCGCATTGGTGCCATGCGCTGCCACTCACAAGGCTTGACCATCAAGCTGAAAAAAGACGTGCCCATGGACGAGATCGAAAGCATCTTGGCCAGCGCGAACGATTGGGTCAAAGTGGTGCCCAACGTGCGCGAAATCAGCGAACGCGACCTGACACCCGCTGCCGTAACCGGCACTTTGACAGTTCCCGTGGGCCGTTTGCACAAAATGGCGATGGGCAACGACTACTTGGGCGCGTTCACCGTGGGTGATCAGCTTTTGTGGGGCGCTGCCGAGCCATTGCGCCGCATGTTGCGCATCCTGCTCGAGGCGTAAAACAAAGTAATATCTTTGGCTATGAAAAAAGCCCCCCGCACTGCTTCCAATTTGTTCCAGCGTTCAGCGCTGTGGGCAGCCCTGTCACTGTCGGTTTTCGGCAGTGCGCAGGCACTCACCTTGAGCCGCCCTGTCGTACAAAGCAAGCAGGGCGAGGCTCTGCGCGCAGAGATCGACATCAGCGACATCACTGCTGTTGAACAAACCGAGTTGCAAGCGGGGATCGCCAGCCAAGAAATTTACAAAGCGGCCAAGATGGAGCTGCCCGTCAGCAACGGCGTGCCACTTGAGATTCAAGTACAACTGTTGCGTCGCGACAACGGAAAACTCTATCTGAAGGTGAGCAGCAAGCAAGCCATTCATAACAATTCACTCGATGTGTTGATTGATTTGCGATGGGCGACAGGTCGCCTGCTGCGCGACATCAGCTTGTCGTTGGATGATGGCAAGTCAAACGCAAAACCCATCGCGGCCTTACCCGTTTCGGCTGGTGCCGCTGCGGGCAAAACCGCACAACCTATCACCGTCAAACGCGGCGACACCGCCAGCGAGCTGACCGCAGGCAAAACGCCAGAAGGCGTGTCTTTAGAACAAATGTTGCTGGCCTTGTTGCGCAGCAACCCCGATGCGTTTGTCGAGTCCAACGTCAACCGCATGAAGGAAGGCGCTTTGCTGACCTTGCCCACGGAGCAAGAAGCCAAAGCTGTGTCGCGCGAAGAAGCGCGCAAAGCTATCCAAATTCAGACCAAAGACTTTGAAGCCTACCGCGCCGAGTTGGCCGCACGCGCCCCCGGCGGCACCGTGCCCAAGGCGGCCCGCGATACCGCAGGCAAGCTTGAAGCTCAGGTACAAAACAAAAATGCCAAGACCAACCAAGACAAGTTGACCTTGGCCAAACCCGGCAGCAAAGACGCTGCTGCCGACAGCATTGCCCAGCAACGCGAAGCCCAAGACGTGGCCACCCGCGCTGCCGAGTTGAGCCGCAACATTGCCGAACTCGGCAAGATTGCAGCAGCCACCGTGACCAATGCAACGAGCCCTGCGTCTGAAGCAGCCTCTGCAGGCGGCGCATTGCCCGTGGAAGTGCCTGCCAGTGCAGCCTCAGCCAATGGCGAATGGCTGAACGAACTGCGCGAACACAGCCTCACCCCCGTGGGTGCTGGCAGCCTGATTGCCATTTTGGTGTTGGTCGGTTTGTGGCGCCGTCGTGCTTTGAACAAAAGCGACGACGACATTCAAGGCTTGCCACCACTGAACGTGAAGTTCAATCTGGACTTGCCTGAGTTTGACGGCCAAAACCCTGTTGAACGTGGCTACATCCACGAAGTCGCCACGCACATGCACGATGCGCATGAACACCCACACGACCATGCGCACGAAGAAGAACGCACTTACAGCGCCGAGCAACCCGCACGCCCCACCATGGAAATGCCCAACATTTCTTTGGACCTCGACGATGCCGGTTATCCCAGCCCCTACCAAGTGCGCATCGACTTGGCTGACGAGCTGTGGAACCTGGGCCAACTGCACACCAGCCGTGCCTTGATGGAAGAGGTGGCGATAGAAGCCTCTGGTGCTGACAAAGAAAAAGCCCTCCAGTGGCTGGCTGAACGAGGCTAAGCCGCATGCGCATCGCCATGGGCTTGAGCTACAACGGCCAAGCCTACGAAGGCTGGCAGAGCCAACTCTCTGGCAAAACAGTGCAGGACAAGCTTGAAAAAGCCTTGTCCAAGTTCACCCAAACTCCCGTCTCTACCTTGTGTGCAGGCCGCACCGATGCCGGTGTGCATGGCCTCATGCAAGTGATTCACTTTGACACCGAGCTTGACCGCACGCCCTACTCGTGGGTGCGCGGCACCAACCGCTATTTGCCGCTCGACATTGCGGTGCAATGGGCACGCGAAATGCCGCGTGAATTTCACTGCCGTGGCAGCGCCATTGCGCGCCGATATGCCTATGTGGTGCTCGAATCAGCCGTGCGCCCCAGCGTCGAAGTGGGACGTGTAGGCTGGGTGTACCGCCCGCTCGAGCTTGAAGCCATGCAAAAAGCCGCGCAGTACCTGATGGGCGAACACGACTTCACCTCGTTTCGCGCCTCCAGCTGCCAAGCCCTCACACCCGTCAAAACCATGACGCGCATCGACATCACCCGCAAAAGCACCCAGCCCGGCTCAGCCGTGTGGCGCTTTGAGTTTGAAGCCAGCGCGTTTTTGCACCACATGATTCGCAACCTCATGGGCTGCTTTGTGAAGATTGGCACAGGCGACAAACCACCCGAGTGGATGGCCGACGTGCTGGCCGCCCGCGACCGCGATGCCGCCGCCCCCACCTTCAGCCCCGATGGCTTGTATTTCTTGGGCCCCCGCTACGACGCGCAGTGGGATTTGCCTGACCGTACCCCTGCGTATGATGGGTTGCCATGAACCGCACGCGTATCAAAATTTGTGGACTCACCCGTGAGCAAGACGTCGACGACGCCGTGGCCGCAGGCGTAGACGCCATTGGCTTTGTCATGTACGCCCCCAGCCCCCGCGCTGTGACGGTGGAGCGTGCCGCCGAGCTGGCCTTGCGCCTGCCCGCCTTCGTCACGCCCGTGCTGCTGTTTGTGAATGAAACCTCCGAGGCCATTGCCCACGCGTGTGTGCAAGTGCCAGGCGCGTGGCTGCAGTTCCACGGCGACGAAACACCCGACCACTGCCGCAAGATTGCCCGCACCCTAGGCCGCCGCTGGATTCGGGCTGCCCGCATTCCGCTAGAAACCCCTGCGGGCGAAGAAGCTTTCGACCTCTTAAAATACGCACAAGATTACTCAGACGCCCAAGCGGTGCTGCTCGACGCCCATGTCGACGGTTACGGCGGCGGCGGCAAAACATTCAATTGGTCACAGCTTCCTCCAAACGTCAACGCTCACCTCGTCTTGTCTGGTGGACTCAACGCTGCCAACGTGACCGATGGCATTCGCGCGTTGCGTAACCACGGCCATTCATTGGCAGTGGACGTGAGCTCAGGCGTCGAATCAGCCAAAGGCATCAAAGATGCGGCCAAGATTCACGAATTCGTCCGAGCCGTACGCGCCGCCGACGCAGAGCACCCGCTCTAAGCACTCCTCCTGTTTTGTTTGAAGCACTTGGGCGCGTAAGCCCCAAGGCAATTTTTGTAGGCTATCTATGTCGAACTACCAACAACCCGACGCCAAAGGCCACTTTGGCATTTACGGCGGCAGCTTCATCAGCGAAACGCTGACCCACGCCATCGAAGAGCTGAAAGAGGCCTACGCCAAATACCAGCACGACCCCGAATTCATCGCTGAGTTCAAGTCAGAGCTGGCCCACTTCGTAGGCCGCCCTTCGCCCATCTACCACGCAGCCCGCATGAGCCGCGAAATGGGTGGTGCGCAAATCTTCTTGAAGCGTGAAGACCTGAACCACACCGGCGCTCACAAGATCAACAACACCATCGGCCAAGCCATGCTCGCCAAGCGCATGGGCAAGCCCCGCGTGATTGCCGAAACAGGCGCAGGCCAACACGGCGTGGCCACCGCCACCATTTGCGCCCGCTACGGTTTGGAATGCGTGGTCTACATGGGTGCTGAAGACGTCAAACGTCAAAGCCCCAACGTGTACCGCATGAAGCTCTTGGGCGCCACTGTGGTGCCCGTGGAGAGCGGCAGCCGCACCCTCAAAGATGCACTGAACGAAGCCATGCGCGACTGGGTGGCCAACGTGGACAACACCTTCTACATCATCGGCACGGTGGCGGGGCCTCACCCCTACCCGATGATGGTGCGCGACTTCCAAAGCGTGATTGGCGAAGAGTGCCTCACGCAAATGCCGGAGATGTTCAAGAGCCTCAAGATGGCGGAACAACAACCCGATGCCGTGGTTGCCTGCGTGGGCGGCGGCAGCAATGCCATGGGCATCTTCTACCCCTACATCGACCACGCCAACACACGCCTCATTGGCGTGGAGGCCGCTGGCGAAGGCATGGACACCGACCGTCACTCGTGCTCGTTGCAGCTGGGCGCGCCCGGCGTGTTGCACGGCAACCGCACTTACATCTTGCAAGACGAGAACGGCCAAATCACCGAAACGCACAGCGTGAGCGCTGGCCTCGACTACCCCGGCGTGGGCCCCGAGCACGCGTTTCTTAAAGACATTGGTCGCGCTGAGTATGTGGGCATCACCGACAAAGAAGCGTTAGAAGCCTTCCACTACCTGTGCCGCACCGAGGGCATCATCCCTGCGCTGGAATCAAGCCATGCCGTGGCCTACGCCATGAAACTGGCCAAGACCATGAAGCCCGAGCAATCCATCTTGGTCAACCTCTCAGGCCGTGGCGACAAAGACATTGGCACCGTGGCCGACCTGAGCAACGCAGACTTCTTCTGCCGCCCCAGCTGCCAAGGCCAATCGGTCAAAGGCGGCCCGACAGAACAAACCATGAAATTTGTGAAGTGAACCGCACCATGAGCCGTATTGACGCCACCCTCGCCGCCCTCAAGGCCCAAGGCCGCAAAGCCCTCATCCCCTACGTGATGGCAGGTTTCCCACAAGCCAACATCACGCCCGCCCTCATGCACGGCATGGTGGATGCAGGCGCTGACATCATCGAACTGGGCGTTCCCTTTAGCGACCCCATGGCCGATGGTGCTGTGATTCAAAAAGCAGGCGAAGCCGCGCTGCGTTTTGGCATTGGCACCACCCAAGTGCTGGACATGGTGCGTGAGTTCCGCCAAACCAACACCACCACCCCCGTGGTGCTGATGGGCTACGCCAACCCCGTGGAGTGCTACAACCTCAAGCACGGCGCAGATTCGTTCGTCAAAGACGCGTCTGCTGCAGGCGTGGACGGCGTGCTCATCGTCGACTACCCACCGGAAGAATGCGAAGAGTTCGCTGCTACGCTGCGCGCCCACAGCATGGACCTGATCTTCTTGCTCGCGCCCACCAGCACCGACAAGCGCATGGAACAAGTGGCGCGCATTGCCAGCGGCTATGTGTATTACGTCTCGCTCAAAGGCGTGACCGGCGCTGGCAACCTCGACACCGACGCCGTCGAAGCCATGCTGCCGCGCATTCGCCAGCATGTGCACATCCCCGTGGGTGTGGGCTTTGGCATTCGCGATGCCGCCACCGCCAAAGCCGTGGGCCGCGTGGCCGATGCCGTGGTGATTGGCAGCCGCATCATCCAGCTGCTTGAAGCCGCGCCAGCAGGCCAAGAAGTGGCTGCTGCGCACGCATTTTTGGCGGGCATTCGCCAGGCTTTGGACGCTTGAACGTCTCTCAAAACGATACCTACCCCGCCCGTTAAAATCAATCCATTCCAAAAGAACTGACGAAAGGCTCACCATGAGTTGGCTCGAAAAACTGCTTCCCCCAAAAATTCAACACACAGAACCCTCTGAGCGCCGCAGCGTGCCCGAAGGCGTGTGGGTGAAGTGCCCCAGCTGTGAGACCGTGCTCTACAAGAGCGACTTGCAAGCCAACCAAAACGTCTGCCCCACCTGCAGCCACCACCACCGCACCAGCGCGCGCGACCGTTTGGACATGTTCCTGGACGCCGAAGGCCGCTACGAAATCGGTCAAGAAGTGCTGCCTGTGGACGCCTTGAAATTCAAGGACAGCCGCAAATACCCCGAGCGCCTCAAAGAAGCCATGCAAAACACAGGCGAAACAGACGCCTTGGTGGTCATGGGCGGTGCGGTGCACAACATCAATGTGGTCGTGGCCTGCTTTGAATTCGACTTCATGGGCGGCTCGATGGGCTCGGTCGTGGGCGAGCGCTTTGTGCGCGGCGTGCACACCGCCATCGAACAAAAAGTACCGTTCATTTGTTTCACCGCCACCGGTGGCGCGCGCATGCAAGAGGGCTTGCTCTCGCTCATGCAAATGGCCAAGACCAACGCCTCGCTCACCCGCTTGGCCAAAAAAGGTTTGCCATACATCGCTGTGTTGACCGACCCCACCATGGGTGGCGTGTCAGCCGGCTTCGCGTTTGTGGGTGACGTGGTCATCGCCGAACCCAATGCCCTGATTGGCTTTGCCGGTCCTCGCGTGATTGAAAACACCGTGCGCGTGACCTTGCCCGCAGGCTTCCAACGCGCCGAGTTCTTGCAGCAAAAAGGCGCCATCGACATGATTTGCGACCGCCGCGAACTGCGTAAAACCATTGCCAGCACACTGGCCATGTTGCAGCGCCAGCCAGCGGATGCTGTGGCTTAATTTCAGTCACGGCCTTGCATAAAAAAAGCCCTCTTCGGAGGGCTTTTTCATGGGACGCTGTGGGCTTAAGAGCTGAACAAAAAGTTCATCACATCGCCGTCTTTCACCACGTATTCCTTGCCTTCGGCGCGCATCTTGCCTGCGTCTTTGGCGCCTTGTTCGCCTTTGAAGGCGATGAAGTCGTCAAACGCGATGGTCTGGGCGCGGATATAGCCCTTTTCGAAATCGGTGTGGATCACGCCAGCGGCTTGTGGGCCGGTGTCGCCCACGTGGATGGTCCATGCGCGCACTTCTTTCACACCAGCGGTGAAATAGGTTTGCAGGCCTAAGAGCGTGTACGCAGAGCGAATCAAGCGGTTCAGGCCTGGCTCGTCTTGGCCGAGTTCTTTGAGGAACTCCAAGCGGTCCGCATCTTCCATCTCAGACAACTCGGCTTCGATCTTGGCGCAGATGGCCACCACGGGCGCGTTTTGCGCTTGGGCAAAGGCCTTGAGGCGGTCTAAGAAGGGGTTGTTCTCAAAGCCGTCTTCGGACACGTTGGCCACAAACATGGCGGGCTTGGCGGTGATGAAGAAGAACTGCTTGAGTTCGACCAGCTCTTCTTTGCTGAAGTCGATGGTGCGCACGGGCTTGGTGTCGTTGAGCGCGGTTTGGCACTTTTCGAGAATGGCCATTTGCTTGACGGCTTCTTTGTCGCCGGAGCGGGCGATTTTGCTCACGCGGTGAATCGCTTTTTCGACGGCCGCCAAGTCGGCCAAGCACAGCTCGGTCTGGATGACTTCGATGTCGGCAATCGGGTCCACCTTGTTGGCGACGTGGATCACGTTGTCGTCTTCAAAGCAGCGCACCACGTTGACGATGGCGTCGGTTTCGCGGATGTGAGCCAAAAACTTGTTGCCCAAGCCTTCGCCTGTGCTGGCGCCAGCCACGAGGCCAGCGATGTCCACAAATTCCACAATCGCCGGCACGATGCGCTCGGGCGTGATGATCTCGGCCAACTGCTGCAAACGAGGGTCCGGCACTTCGACCACGCCGGTGTTGGGCTCAATGGTGCAAAACGGATAGTTTTCCGCAGCGATGCCCGCTTTGGTCAGGGCGTTGAACAGGGTGGATTTGCCAACGTTGGGCAAGCCCACGATGCCGCATTTCAAACTCATAAAAATATCCTTGTAACTGCCTCAGATTGTACTAAGCCCTCAAACGGCAGGACCCGGCTGTCACTCTGCGATGCACCGCACAGATGTTTTGCCGCACATTCGGTAACCTACGCCTTGAAATCAAAAAGGAAACACGGCTATGACACACACCTCACGCTGGCTTGGCTTGACCAGCCTATTGCTCGCCCTGGGTTCATTCACTGCACAGGCTGACACGCTGGCCGAGGCACAAGCGCGCTACAAAGAAGAAATGGCCGAATGCGCCCGCCTGACGTCCGCAGAAGAATTGAAGACCTGTCGCTTAGAAGCCCGCAATGCCTTGGCAGAAGCCAAACGCAACAAGCTCGACGAGGCACCGGCCTCGGCGGTGCAACGCAACCAATCGCAGCGATGCGACGCGCATGCGGGCGACGAACGTGCCGCATGTGAAGCGCGCATGCGAGGTGAAGGCCGCACAGAAGGCAGCGTGCGCGAAGGCGGCATGTTGCGCGAAATCGTCAGACCCGTGCCCAGCAAATAACCAGCCTTGGCTTTAAAACGACCAGGGCGCTGACACCACTTGCCCCACGCGCAAGGTTTGTCCAACGCCACTGAGCGGGATGGTGTTCATGCCAAAGGTGACAGCACCGTTGACCCGCGCGTCTTGGCGGTATATCTGCAAGGTGTCGCTGACAACAGGGGCCGAAGTGCCCGTGTCGGGGTCAATGTTAGGAATGGGGCAACGGGGACAGGGCTTGACGGGGTGCAGTTGCACGGGGCCTGTGTCGGTGTCGAGGGTCATCACGCCCACGCGGTCTTCGTCATGGGCATGTACGCCCGACAACACCAAGTTGGCACGAAAACGTCGCATATCCACAGCGTCCACCCCTTGCTGGGCCAAGCGTGTGTTGAGTTCATCCAGCGAGGCAGTGCTGGCAACGAGCACCGGAAATCCATCACTGAATTGGTTCAGGGCTTCGACGCCTTGGGCCCACTTGCGGCTGGCCACGCGTTTGTGGCGTTCATCAAAACGCACCAAGCGCAGCGGCCCCAGGCTTTCACCCAAAAACTCCGTCAACCATGCGCTGGCAGCAGTGCCCATGTCGAACGCGGGCACCGCGTCATCCCACACGCGAACGGTGGTGGGGCGCGCTTGTGGGCTGGCACCTTGCACGCTCACAGTTGGCAAATGCAAAGCCACCATGCCGCTGGCGTGCAACACCAGCTCGGTCACGCCCGTCCCAGAATGCACCAGCTCTGGCTGAACCAACGCCATGCGCGGCAGTTCGCGCTGGGTCAGCATCTCGCCCTCGGCGTCCACCACCATCCATGCGCGGTCGTGGACCAGCCCAGTGGGGGTGAGCACCGCCTGCGTCACCGAAATACCTGCGCACGACTTGATGGGAAACACCCACAAGGCGGCAATGCGTGCTTCAAATTCAACAGAGGTCATACGGCATTGTGCCGCCCTCCTACAATCGACTTCATGGCTCAAAAACTGGACGTTTGTATTCGCGGCGATGGCATGGTGGGACGCACCTTGGCCCTGCTGCTCGCACGCCAAAAACTACGCGTGGGATTGGTCACCTCAGCCCCCAAAACCACGCAAGACGTTAGGGCTTACTCACTCAACAGCGCTTCTCGTGACTTGCTGTCTGGTTTGCGCTGCTGGCCCGACGCCATGCACGCCACCCCCGTGCAGCACATGCGTGTGTGGGGCGACGATGGCGGCTTTACCCACTTTGAAAGCCCCACGCCCGAAGGCCTGACTTGGATCGTGGACGTGCCCGTGCTCGAAGCCCAACTGGCCGAAGCCGTGCGTTACCAAGCCGAAATTACCCCGCTCACCGCCCCCGAACCCGCTGCTTTGACCGTGGTGTGCGAAGGCCGCGCCAGCGCCACCCGCGCTGAGCTGGGCGTGAACTTTGAGGTATTGCCTTACCAACAACACGCCGTGGCCGCCCGCGTGCGTTGCAGCACGCCGCACCGCCAACAAGCGCTGCAGTGGTTCACCCAAGGCGTACACGGATTAGAAATTTTGGCGTTGCTGCCTTTGGGCGGTGCGCAGGGCGACACGGCCAGCTTGGTGTGGTCGCTGCCACCCGAACGCGCCAAAGACATGTTGGCGCTGAGCCCCGAAGCTTTTGGCATTGAACTTGAACACGCCAGCAACGGCGTGCTGGGCCAAATCGCGCTCACCAGCGAACGCGCCATGTGGCCCTTGCAGTTGGCCTGTGCCGATCGCTGGACCGGCAGCTTTGCAGACGGCAGCGCTTGGGCATTGGCAGGCGATGCAGCCCACAACATTCACCCGCTGGCTGGCTTGGGCCTCAACCTCGGCTTGGCCGATGTGGCCGAGCTGGCGAATGTGCTGAAAGCCCGCGAGGCCAAAGACTACTGGCGCAGCGTGGGCGACCGTTACTTCATGCGCCGCTACGAGCGTGCCCGCAAAGCCGACATGGTGCCCACTTGGGTGGCGTGCGATGGCTTGCAACGCTTGTTTGCCCACCCCAACCCCGGCGTGCAAGCGCTGCGCAACTGGGGCATGAATGGCTTTAACAGCCTGGCCACCGTCAAAGCTTGGGCCATGCACCAAGCCATGGGCTAACCGCCCGCCCCTTTTCACCCACACGAGGCAACGCACACATGCAACGCACCTTTCGCCAACTCTCTGCCGCTGCATTGCTTGCGCTGAGCATCACCAGTGTTTGGGCCCAAGGCCACGAAGCCACCATTCGCAAAAACCTGAGCGAGCGCATTCCACAAATTCCCAAGATTGAAGAAATCACGCCCACCCCATTGGCAGGCATTTACGAGTTGCGCCTGAGCACCAACGAGATTTATTACAGCGACGCCCAAGGCAACTTCCTCATTCAAGGCAACTTGATTGACACCAAAAGCAAACGCAACCTGACCGAAGAACGCGAAGCCAAACTGAGCGCGGTCGACTTCAACGCCCTGCCACTGAAAGACGCCATCACCATCGTCCACGGCAACGGCAAACGCAAGCTCGCCGTGTTTGAAGACCCCAACTGCGGTTACTGCAAACGCTTCGAGCGCGACTTGGCCAAAATTGACAACGTGACGGTGTATTTGTTTTTGATGCCCGTGCTGGGCCCCGGCTCTGTCGAAAAATCACGCAACGTGTGGTGCGCCAAAGACCCAGCCGCCGCATGGGTCAACCTCATGCAAAAAGACATGGCACCTGCCGCCGCGCAGTGCAACACCGCGGCGATTGACCGCAATTTGGACTTTGGCCGCAAATACAAAATCACCGGCACACCCACGCTGGTGGCGCAAGACGGCACACGCGTGCCAGGTGCCATCAACAGCACGCAAATTGAAAAACTGCTAGCTGACGCCACCAAATAAACGAGTACATCACCATGGTTCATTCCCCCATCACCCCTGACAGCAATGCAGGTCAATTTATTGAACGCTTGGGCTACGCAGGCCTGATTCCGTTTGTGGTGCTCGCCTTTTTCATGTGGATCGTCACCCCCGAAGCGCACCCCTTTGTGGCGATTGCGCTCAGCGCGTATGGCGCCACCATTGCCTCCTTTTTAGGCGGTATCCATTGGGGCATTGGTCTGCGTCACAACGCACCGCAACGCAAGCTGCACATGGTGTGGGGCGTGGTCCCTTCGCTGGTGTCGTGGATCGCGGTCATGATGCCGGCCTACGCGGGCTTGCCTTTGTTGGCCGTGCTGCTGGTGGCTTGCTATTTGGTCGATCGCAAAACTTGGCCCGAAGCGGGCTTGCGCGATTGGATGACCATGCGCTTTCGCCTGACCGTGGTGTCCACCTTGGCCTGCTTGCTCGGCGCGGCAGCGACTTAAAAATGCACTACCGCATCGAAGCCGCAGACCTGCACGCCCACCTGTATGGCGTGACACTCACCATCGCCCAACCCACCGCAGGCCAGCGCGTGTCGCTGCCGGTGTGGATTGCGGGCAGCTACATGGTGCGCGAATTTGCCAAGCAAATCACCGGCCTCAGCGCACGCCAAGGCAAGCGCAACGTGACTGTGCAACAGCTCGACAAAGCCACGTGGGTGATCGGCTGCGAAGCCAACACACCCCTCACACTGCACTACCAAGTGCATGCGCATGACGACTCGGTGCGTACCGCTTGGCTGACCACCCAACGCGGCTTCTTCAACGGCACCAGCTTGTGCTTGCAAGTCGAAGGCCAAGCGGATGTGCCCCACCAGCTAGAACTGGTGGCTGACTCTTTCAACACACACAAGACATGGCAAGTGGCCACCGGCCTCACGCCCGTCAAAACCGACCGCCAAGGCTTTGGCACCTATGTGGCCGCCGACTACGACGAACTGGTGGACTGCCCCGTAGAAATGGGTGCGTTTTGGAGCGGCAGCTTCAAAGCCTGCGGCATCGAACACCGCTTTGTGGTGGCGGGCGCCACGCCCACGTTTGATGGCGAACGTTTGCTGCGCGACACACAAAAGATTTGCGAAACCGCCATTCGTTTTTGGCACGGCCACAAACGCTCGGCCACGCCACACACACACTACGTGTTCATGCTCAACGCCGTGGCCGACGGCTATGGAGGCTTGGAGCACCGCAACTCTACGGCGCTCATTTGCAACCGTGCCGACTTGCCGCGACTCAACGACAACAAACCAAGCGACGCCAAGCAAAGCGAGGGCTACACCACGCTCTTGGGCCTCATCAGCCACGAGTACTTCCACACCTGGAACGTGAAACGCTTGCGCCCCGCCGAATTTGCGCGCTACGACTACCGCCAAGAAAACTACACCGAGCTGCTGTGGTTCTTTGAAGGCTTCACCAGCTACTACGACGATTTGCTGCTGCGCCGCGCAGGGCTGATTGACGATGCGCAGTACTTGAAGCTGCTCAACAAAACCATCAACCAAGTGCTGCAAACACCGGGCCGCGAGGTCCACAGCGTGGCGCAATCAAGCTTTGAAGCGTGGACCAAGTACTACCGCCAAGACGCCAACAGCCCCAACCTCACCGTGAGCTACTACACCAAGGGCGCGCTGGTCGCTTTGTGTCTAGACCTCACACTGCGCCAGCACGGCGTGAAAAACCACAGCGTGTCGCTGGACGATGTGATGCGCGCCTTGTGGGCGCGTTGCTGCACAGGCAAGCACGAAGGTCCGATGAGCGAAGCCGATGTATTGGCGGTGCTCAAAGAACTCACAGGCCGCTCGTGGCACACCGAGTTCAAAGCATGGGTGCACGGCACACGCGACTTGCCGCTAGAAAAACTGCTGGCCGCACACGGCGTGAAGGTGCAGCACGACCCCGCTCAGCTGGCCCAACGCTTGGGCTTGCGTGTGGCGGAAGACCACAGCGTGCAAATCAAAACTGTGCTCAACGGCAGCGCAGCGCACAAGGCTGGCTTTGCACCGGGCGATGAGTGGCTGGGCGTGGACGTGGCGGGCAAAGCACCCTCTGCTTGGCGCCTCAAAAAACTCGACGATTTGCTGCTTTACGCAGGCGCGGCCAAAAAAGTCACCGCCCTGATCAGCCGCGACCGCCAGTTGCTGCGTCTGAACCTCGCTTTGCCTGACGCCAAAGCCAATAGCACCTGGCGTCTCATGCAGGACAACCCCAAACTGCTCAGTCGCTGGCTAGGCCTATAGTTCAGATCACGATTTTCAACTCACCTTTTCACACGTTTGGGAGCATCCGCATGAGCTACGAATTCATCACCATCCACACCGAAGCCGACAAAGTGGGCGTCATCACCCTCAACCGCCCCAAGCAGCTCAATGCGCTGAACGCCGGTTTGATGGTGGAGTTGGGCCAAGCCCTCAAAGACTTTGATGCCAACGAAGCCATCGGCTGCATGGTCATCACCGGCAGCGAAAAAGCATTTGCCGCAGGCGCTGACATTGGCGCCATGGCCACCTACAGCTTTGCTGACGTGTACAAAAACGACTACATCACCCGCGATTGGGAAACCATCCGCAGCATCCGCAAACCCGTCATTGCGGCGGTAAGCGGCTTTGCTTTGGGTGGTGGCTGCGAGTTGGCGATGATGTGCGACTTCATCATCGCCGCTGACAACGCCAAGTTTGGCCAACCCGAAATCAAGCTCGGCATCATCCCAGGCGCGGGCGGCACGCAACGCTTGCCTCGCGCGGTGGGTAAATCCAAAGCCATGGACCTGGCTTTGACAGGCCGCATGATGGACGCGACCGAGGCCGAACGCGCTGGCTTGGTCAGCCGCGTGGTGCCGCTGGACAAATTGATGGAAGAAACCTTGGGTGCAGCGCTGATGATTTGCGGCTACTCGCAAATCGCCGCCATGGCCGCCAAAGAGTCGGTCAACCGCGCGTTTGAAGGCACCTTGGCCGATGGCGTGATGTTTGAACGCCGCCTGTTCCACGCCTTGTTTGCCACTGCCGACCAAAAAGAAGGCATGGACGCGTTTGTCAACAAACGCCCTGCCGACTTCAAACACCAATAAGCCCGCGCTAAAAGCCCACAGTTTGTGGACTTTTAGGCGATCGCTACCATCCGGTGCATCTGAATTAGAAAGTACCACATGGAACTCTTGACCGACCCACAAGCGTGGATTGCCTTTGCCACGCTGACCGCACTCGAACTGGTGCTGGGCATTGACAACATCATCTTCATTTCTATCTTGGTGGACAAATTGCCCCCAGAGAAGCGTGAGTTGGCGCGCCGCATTGGCCTGTTCATGGCCATGTTCATGCGCATCGGCTTGCTGCTGCTGCTGTCGGTCATTGTGGGTTTGGTCGAGCCTTTGTTCACCGCGTTTGGCAAAGATATTTCTGGCCGTGACCTGATTTTGATTTCAGGCGGCCTGTTCCTGATTTGGAAAAGCACTGGTGAAATTCACCAATCCCTCGAAGGTGAAGAAGATCACGGAGGCAGCGCGGTCAAAGCCACCATGTTCGCCATCATCTTGCAAATCATGGTGATCGACTTGGTGTTCTCGCTCGACTCCATCATCACCGCCGTGGGCATGGTGGACGAGGTGGCCATCATGATTGCCGCCGTCATCGCGTCTGTGGGTTTGATGATGGCGTTTGCTTCGGGCATTGGCCGCTTTGTGTCAAACCACCCGTCCATCAAAATGCTGGCCCTGACCTTCTTGGTCGTGGTGGGCGTGGTGTTGATGGCCGAAGGTTTGGGCCACCACATTCCAAAAGGCTACATCTACTTCGCGATGGCGTTCTCGGTGATTGTGGAGATGCTCAACATCCGCTTCCGCAAACGCGCCAAAAACGTGGTCCAACTGCACCAGAACATGCCTTAACGACGCGCATCAGCATGCATACATCAAGCCATCTCTTGTACTTAGAATGGCTTGATGCAGTCGTCGAACAAACTCAGCATTGAAAACCAAGCCATCGTTACTTTCGCATGTGCTGTTGCCTATTTTTATGCTTACCAACTGAACGCCCATTACTTCGAATGGTTTGAGTTTTCTCAAGGCGTCAACTGGCTCTACCTCCCGAGCGGCTTGCGCCTGTTGTTTGTGCTGGTGCTGACGCACATGGGCGCACTGGGCATCACGCTGGGTTCTATCGCCATCAACTACATGTTTGGCGCGTCCGATGCCCATGTGTTCAATCTGGGAACCTCGCTGATCTCTGGTGGTTCACCTTACTTGGCGCGCTTCATCGCGATTCGTTTCTTTCAGCTCAACACAGGGCTAACTGGCCTCAATAGCAAAGCCTTTTTCAAACTCACGGTGCTCTTTGCCTTGACTAATGGTCTCCTGCACCAAGTTTGGTTTTTTGGGACAGGTCAGACAGACAGCCTGATCACCAACGCATTGGTCATGGCGGCAGGCGATTGGTTTGGCACCGTGCTTGTGCTGGCGTGTGCGAGTTTGGCAATACGAACCGTGAAATCGTTTCGCCACATCAAACCTTAAACCGGATCAAAACGACGAGAACTTGAGGCAACGAACAAACGCCTGCGCTGTTCTCGGGCATTTTTCAGTACGCACAGCCTATGGTCAATTTATCGGACGATTACATCTTCATCGGTAACTTTGCCTGGCATCAGTGATTGCTTCATTGCATCACCAAGGCTAGAAAAGTACTGGTTAGCGACTGCGGTGGGAACGAGGTACTTTGTTCTGCGATTTTTATCGTCAAAAACTTTATCAATCAGCCCAAATTTGCATAAAACATCGATTTTTCGCTGAATCGTTGCAGAACTTGCAATTGAACTAAGGGCCATTGCTGTTTTGACTGTCAACGTCATGTCGTGCATATGACTCAGGGCAAGAGTTGTCCTTTGAAATGACAACTTGCCATTCAATAAAACAGGCTGAAAACTGTCTTTTTCTGTCTCAGACTGTCTGAATCTTTAGACAACATGGAACCTGTCAACTTGACACTCAAAGTGACGGCACAAAGAAAAAACCCACAGTCGCAAAACTGTGGGTTTTTATTTTGGTGGTGGGTGCGGACCACGGTTCAAATCCGCGCAGGACTTTACCTGATAACAGGCGTATGAGCCCTGCGGAGGGTGCGAAAAGGTACGTACACCTGCCCTCCCCTGCTCAATGGCCGCAACGCTCCGCAGCTTTTCGATCAACTCGCACCGCGCTCTCCGGGGTCGGAGTTCGACTCAGACCTGACGCTTGAAGCTGGGCTGGCGCCGCCCACTCTGTGTGAAGGTGCGATGGGGCGGTGAGCTACGTGAGCACATCCTCCAGTAAACGATTTAGACGGATCAGTTGCTTGAAGTCCTCCGCCACCGACGGCACCAGGTCCGCAGAGGTGAACTCGGTCGTGCTGAGTTTCTTCACCACCAAAAATCCTTGAGTTTTAACCACTCCATATCCGAATGATCTGGGTTGAACCCTCGTGGCGGGCGGGACGCCACTTCTTCACGTGAAAAGTCGGTCTCGAAGCGAGCCTTGAATGCAGGATCGGCAAACAAAGCATGAAAAGCTTGCGCGTCCCGTGCAATGGCATTTCTGACCCTTTTCAACTGCGGGCCGGAGGGCATGAAAAGCCCACCCGCCACCACGACTCCCTTGTAAGGCGGGATGTTGGGAAGAATGCCAAAAAACAAATGCGGGTTGCGCTCAAAGCGAGACTCCGACGGCTTAGAGATGGAAATCGACAGCCAGTCTTTGCAGCAAGGGCCGCCACTGACCACATGGTTGGCAGTTTTCTTGATCCGGCCGATCCCTTTGACCGGGAAGTGGTAATCCGAAACGATTGGCTGGAGTGCCGTCTTGAGCCTCTCGGCCAGGTCAATGAACGGCCCCCTGACATGGGCTTCATAGGCAGCTTGGTTTTCCTCCAACCAGTTCGGATCGGTCTGCTGGCCAGCTTCGGTCAGAAAAGAGAGTGTTCGGCTTGAAAATTTCATAAACGGCGGCCTTGGTCGCACTTGTGCGTCATCGTGAAGTTAGAAGAGACTGATCTGCGCAGACGGTTTGGCGTCCGCCTGCTTCAGCGCAGGAGTGCGCCGACCGCGTGCAGCTTGGCGGGATCGCTCGTTGAACCCAGGGGCCGCCTGCAATCCGAGGCTGGACCGCAGGGCGGCGATCTCGGCCTTGACGGTGCGGTGCACTTGCTCGAAGTCGACCAAGGAAGCAGGGTAGTCGCCAGCACCTTCCAAGCCGAACCGATGTCGCAATGTCGCTGGCATCGCCCAGGGCATGACGATCCATTCGTCGGGCACCGCCGCCAGCTCAGGCACCCAACGGCGCACGAAGTGCCCCTGCGGGTCCAGCTCACGCGCCTGTGTGACCGGGTTGTACAAGCGCAGCACCGGGCTGGCGGCCATGCAGCTGTGCATCTGGATCTGGGTGTAGTGAATGCCTGGCTCGAAGTCGACGAACATCTGCGCCAGCCAGTCGGCCACGGGTCGCCACGGCAAGGACAGGGTATGCGTGGCCACCGTCACCAGCATGGCGCGCATGCGGAAGTTGAGCCAACCGTGGTGGTGCAGGAATCGCATGCAGGCATCGACCATCGGCCAACCCGTGCGGCCGAGCCGCCATGCATCGAATCGCGCTAAGTCCATAGGGCGCGGCAGCTGCTCCATTTCGGGCACCAAAGCCTGGCGTTCCATCTCCGGCTGGTTTTCCAGCACCTGTAACGCGTAGCAATGCCACCAGAGCCGCGTCACATAGCTATGGAGTTGGCGATGCCAGTGCGTCCGGGGTGCGGCTTCGCGGGCCTCAAGCATGGTCTGCGCGATCTGACGCAGACTCAGGCTACCGTGCGCGATATGCGGGCTCAGGCGCGAGCCTCCATGCTCGGCAGTGGCGGGCGAGCTCATGTTGGCGCCGTAGCCTTGTCCGCGTCCGTCCAGGAAGCTGTCCAGCAGTTCACGCGCGGGTTGCAGGCCGCCTTTCTGTCGGCCAGCGCATGGCAAGGAGTGGGTCTTGATGGCCCTCGGCAGCAGCAACACCGTCTGGCCGTTGGTAGGCTCCAGCCACAAGAGATGGGCCGGCAGGCGCTCCAGAGGCACCGCTGCCCAAGCGTCCCAATGCTCCTTGAATCGTCGACCACGGCGCGACACGGGACGAACCACCCCGTTTTGCGGATACTCGTGCCAGCGAACGTCATGATCCCGGCACCAGGCGGCGACCGCACGGTCTCGTGCATACGTCCAAAGACCGCCGGTTTCCTGGTGGCTGTGCAGCGTGAAGGGGCCCAGCCGCAGGTACAGCGCATCCAGCATCTGGATGACTGGCGCAACGTGAACTTCCAGCGCAGTGCCCAACGATTTGAGTTGCACGTCCAGACTCAACAGGCATTCGCGCACAAACTGCCACTGTCGATCACCGGTGCAAGGCTGGTGCCAATGGTCGAGCTCGACGGCGTAGACAGACAACACCGGCCCTGCGGCTGTGGCGCGTGCGAGAGCCGTATGGTCTTCCACACGAAGATCGCGCTTGAACCAGACCACCTGCGGCATACCCGATGGGGTCATCAGCGACAACTCAGGCCTTGCCGGGTTAAAGGCAGACTGAAACCAAAAAAGCGATTTAGGTCGCGCATTACTTCAACCTTAATCTGGGCAGCAAGGCGCGCATGAGGGGTTTCCGTTGACGGCAAAAACAAGCAGTCTAACAATAATGGACGAAGTCGTCCTTTATGTTCTGGGTTGTTCCCAGTTGGTCATCGCGAACCTCTCTTGGAGCAGTTCGACAGCGTCATGCACACACTGTGACGCACGTAGCCGGAGTAAGGCTGCATCCACTCCGAAGGCCGCCTGGAAAGACAGCGGCTGAACAACCACCTCAACAAAGCGCTGGGCCAGTGTGATGAGCCTCGGATCGGCAGCGTTTAGGTTGGCAGCGCCAAGTCCCTTCAACACGTAAAAGACGGCACCGTCAAAGCTGACCCGGTATGCAGTCAGGGCAAGGTCGGGGAAGTTATCTGCCTCCGCAGCCGTGATGCGCATGAACGCCACACAGCGCGGATGCAACATACCTTCGATCAGTGCCTCGCCGACGGCCTGTAAGCGTTGCCCAAGCTTCAGCCCCTCGGGCACCGGTGCCAAGTGGTCAAACATCGTCTGGATTGAGCGGGTGACTACTGCAGCGAACAAGTCGCCCTTACTGGGATAGCGGGCGTAGAGGCTGGACTTTCCCACTTCGGCATGCTGCGCCACCAGATCCAAGGTAGTGCGGCCAAAGCCCCGATCCAGGAACAAAGAAGTTGCCACCTGCAAGATGCGTTCATCAAACTGACCGGCTTGCGAAGCAGGTGGGCGACCTCGGCGACGGTAAGACTTCTCATGGCCAGCAGCGGGCATTTATGAGGCTTTGCAAAAGGAATTGGGAGAAGGTCGGTGACATTCCATAGGAGCACCAAACTGGGCAGATGGTTACAGCAGATCTTAGGTCCACTGTCCCAACCGCATTTTGAATGACGTCCAAAGCGCTGCCCCTCGTGCTGGCCGAATTGTCATGAAGCGCCTGAAGTGACGGGTACTCGCCTCGGTGCTCCTGCACCATGCGCACTGCACGCTCTTTGACCTCGGGGGAGAACTTGTTTGACTTCTTGTTCATGGCTCAATCTTCTCAAAAGGTTGAGCCTCCTCAAAACCCGGGGCGATTCAACCTGTACCCCGCATTTGTATTTACTGGGATTTCAACTCTTTGTGGCTGATGGGGCTCGAACCCAATCGGGAGGGGCGCTTGGGGGAATGTCGGGGCTTGCAAGTCCTTGATTTCATTGGTATTTACATTTTTTCAAGCCCCGTTATTCCCCGGATTCCTCCCCGAATTCCTCCCCAAAGTAGCCCAGTCTTTTATAAGAGTTGGGCCGCAGTTCGGCGTCAAGAAAAAAAGCTCAACCGCATCGAAAAAAAGTGCGCAGCGTCAAGCTGTACCTGCTGATGTCAAAGGGCCATGCCTGCAAACTTTGCTTGGCCAGGGCCTGTGACCTGCGGCCGTGGCTCTAGCAGAGTCGCCGTAAAGTCAAGAGCCCTCATGGCGCCGAGCGATGAACTCGTAAGCCGCATGAATTTGTTTAGATTTCCGCTCTGCCATCTCTTTAAATTCGGGGGCGAGCTTAGAGACTTTGTCCGAGTGGTACTGCCAAATTTTTTTCTTGTAGGCGGCCTTGATTTCGTCGAATTCTGCTGAACTCGATATTTCGAGCACTTCAAACGTTACAAATTAAGGAGTGCGGTTTAGCTTTTTTATTTGCAGCTTCAATCTTTCGAGTCCCAGCTGATTTCGTCGGCCTCAGCATGTTGCAAACCCTCCGCTTCGCCAACCAGTAGCTCTGCGGCGATACGCACATCAGGCACTTCCAAGGTCCCAAGCAAATGGCCATTCATTTGTGCAAAGTGTGCAAGCACGCACTGCAGAGTATGTTCGAAACCACGCAAGTGCATATCTTGAGATTCATTGGCGTTTGGCAAGCACACGATCTGCCTGTCCAGGTAGGCAATGGCCACCTGCTCGGCGCTCAATTCCGTGATCTTCACCTGCTCGCGTACCCAGTTATTAAGTTCTGATCCAACCTCATGTACGCCTAATTTCATAGCTTGGCGGATTTGTCGCAGTGGTAGCACCACCTGCTCCCGCCAAGCTTTTAGACCCTTATCGGCGTTTGCCAGGGCTTCAGGGCTCAGGGCGCGGTGGCCGTGGGTCGCGTACAGCGCGAATATGAGCACGCAAACATCCAACCCGATGCGTGATTGCAGTTCCAAGCAGGCTGATGAGACGCCTTGACGTCGGTATAGCGTTTGGGCATATCGCCACAACGAGGTGTCTAGCTCAACCGGACGCGACGGGGTGAGTGGGGTCATAGGGACTCCTTTAAGCAGACATCACGGTGTAGTGGTGTTTTGAGCAACTTTGGATTGGGCGTGCTGCTCAAGCAAAGTTATGAATGCGGCTGCCGCGGGGCTGAGTGGACGCAGCGGGTGAGTCACGCAAACTACCTGCCTTGTCAGCGGAGGGTCTACCAGCGTGTGCGCGCGAAGGCTGCCGTCATGCAGCCGACTACGAATAGCTATTCGCGGTAAAAGCGCGGCATAGGTGTCCATCTCCACCAGTTGCAACAATGCGTTAATAGAGTCCACTTCCAGTGCTGGAGCTAGAGCGATGCCCTCTGCTTGAGTGATACTGTCCAGAATATCCCGTAACCCGTGTAAGCGCGTAGGCAATGCCAACTTCAGCTCCACCACTTCGCGAGTAATTAGGATATCAGCCAGCGGTGGGTGCTTGTGACCTGTGACCAGAACAAAGTCCTCGCTCAGCAAAGGGTGGCTTTTGAGTGCCAACTGGCGCCTCGGCTGATTGATGATTGCAGCATCCAGTTGCCCTTCTGTGACTGCCTTGCACAACATAGGTGAATAGCCTTCGCTGAGAGCAAGTGTGACTCTCGGGTGAGCCTGGGAGAACTCTTTCAGCACCTTAGCCAAAAGGTCCTGCGCCACGCTGGCGATGAGCCCAATTGACACATGGCCACTAAGCTCACCATCTGTCTGCATCAGTTGGTCACGTGCCTGTGCGAATTCAGCCAGCAAAGGGCGAAACAACTTGTACATCAGATGGCCGGCCGGGGCAGGCGCCAGTCCCCGTGTGTTGCGATGAAACAGCTGTTGGCCGATCTCGCTTTCCAACTTGGCCATCTGCATGCTCAGCGCCGGTTGCACCACATTCATGCGGCTGGCTGCCCGAGTCATGGACCCCTCCTCATATAGCGCGAGAAAGTATTGGATTTGTCGGAGTTGCATTGAAATTTTTGAACTATTTGCGTGAATTTAACATCAGAATTTATGATTAATGCGATCAGTATATATTAGTGGACATGATGTAAATTGATTCTTAGAATTTCTTCGATACAACAGTCTGTCCCTTCAAGAGGGTAAGACGACAACGAGGAGAAAAGATGAAGTGGTTTAGTTCGCCCAGCCCCCAGGGGCTCGGGATAGTCCTACTGGCAGGCATACTGTTAATGTCCAATGCACTGGCTCAGGGTCCCGCTGTGTCAGCCGCTTTCCCAAGTAAGCCGGTACGCATCGTCGTCCCCTATCCTCCGGGAGGATTTAACGACACCTTGGGACGTCTTGCGGCCAACCAGTTGAGCAAACTGTGGAAGCAACCGGTGGTGTAGATCTCATGTTGAGAAAGCCTGATGCCATGAACAAGCAAACCCCCACTGCCGCCCCCTTCCGCGACCTGCGCGAATGGCTGGCCCATCTGGAGTCCACCGGTCGACTTGCAGTGCTACGCGAGGGCGTGCCCTTGACGCATCGATTGGCTGCGATAGCCAAAAAGTTGGATGGCCGACAAGCTGCTTTCTTTCCCGCTGCGGGTGGTGGCACTGTGCCGGTTGTATCAGGAATCATGTCGCAGCGCAGTTGGATCGCAGAGGCCTTGGGCGTGTCTGAAACAGGCTTATTGGCGCGCTTTCGACAGGCCGCGGAAAAGCCACTGCCCTGCCAAGAGGTGAGTGCTGCGCAAGCACCTTGCCAGCAAGTCGTGCACCTTGGCGCGGATGTGCTCAAGCTCTTGCCTGTACCTACCCACAGCGAGCACGACAACGGCCCTTACATCACCGCAGGGCTGGTGATTGCGCGCAACCCAGTCACAGGTGTGCAGAACGTCTCGATCAACCGTATTCAAGTGCACTCGGGCACGCACATGGCCATCTTGATGTTGCCCCGCCACCTGTTGGCTTTTTATAAAGAGGCCGAATCGCGTCAGCAAGCGCTGGAGGTGGCGGTGGTGATCGGTGTGGACCCGCTAACGTTGCTGGCCTCGCAGGCGATTGCCCCCATCGACTGTGATGAGCTGGAGATTGCGGGTGCGCTGCATGGCGCGCCGCTGCCCGTGGTGAAGTGCCAAACAAATGGCGTGCATGTGCCAGCCAACAGCGAGATCGTGATCGAAGGCAGGCTGCTCCCAGGGGTACGCGAGCTTGAAGGGCCGTTCGGTGAATTCCCCAAGTACTACAGCGCACGCGAGCGCCGCGAGGTCATCGAGGTCGATGCCATCACGCACCGCAAACAACCCATTTATCACACCATTGTGCCCGCAGAAAAAGAGCACCTGCTTCTTGGTTCCATCCCGCGTGAGGCGACCTTGCTGGCCCACCTGCAGCGCAGTTTCCCTAATGTGTTGGACGTGCACTTGTCGGTCGGCGGTGTGGGTCGCTACCACCTGTTCGTCAAGATCCGCAAGGCCCACGAGGGGCAGCCCAAGAACGTGATTTGCGCAGCCTTCGGTGCGCACTACGACATCAAGCAGGTGATCGTGGTGGATGACGATGTCGATGTGCATGAGCCGCAGCAAGTTGAGTGGGCTGTGGCTACGCGCTTCCAAGCCGACCGCGATTTGGTGGTGATCCCTGGTGCGCAAGGCTCGGTGCTGGATCCGTCCACCACGGTGGGTCAGCATTTTGCGGATGGCGAGGCCCCACCAACTCACCTCCAAGGGCTCAGCGCAAAGATGGGGCTGGACGCAACCCGTCCGGTGGTCTACCACGAGCATGTGTTTACCAAGGTGCGCATTCCTGGAGAGGCCGAGATCGAGCTTGCCAATGAGGTGCGTGTGGGTGTGCGCATCAACTGGCAAACAGGAGCTTTGCAGTCATGAACCCATCACAGAAAAAGCGCTTGATCGTGGCCATCACGGGTGCCAGCGGCGCCATCTATGGTGTGCGCTTGCTAGAACAGCTGCGCGTTTTGCCTGAGTGGGAAACCCACCTGATCATTTCCAATTCAGGTGTGCTGACGGCCTCTGAGGAGCTGGGCATCAAACGCGCTGACATCGAAGCCCTGGCTGATGTGGTGCACAGCGTTAAGGACATTGGTGCCGCAGTCTCCAGTGGCTCGTTTCGGACCGCTGGGATGGTGATCGCCCCGTGCTCGATGAAGACGCTCGCAGAGATCGCCCATGGTCTGGCCGATAACCTCATCAGCCGCGCAGCCGATGTGGCGCTCAAGGAGCACCGCCGCCTGGTGCTGCTGGCCCGCGAGACACCGCTTAACTTGGCGCACCTGCGCAACATGACTGCGGTGACCGAGATGGGCGGCATTGTGTGCCCGCCAGTGCCCGCCTTCTACACCCGCCCGACTTCGCTGGACGACATCGTCAACCACACCGTAGGCCGCGTGCTCGACCTCTTTGACATCGACCACCGCGACTTGGTGCAACGCTGGCAGGGCCTCAACGGCTCAACGCCGTGACGCCACGCTGATCGAAGCCTGATTTCTGACCCATGAGATCCCCCACCGATTTAACAACGAGGAGACAAGCAATGAAGACACTCAGTCACCTGATGATGGGCGCTGCGGCGCTGGCAACTTACCTGCCTGCGCATGCCGCACAAGGTTCATGCACAGAGCCTATCGTCTTTGGAACCACCATTTCCGAGACCGGCCCTTTCTCCACACTGGCCGACCGCTGGCGCAAGATGACCGAGGTGTTCGCTGAAGAAGTGAACAAGTCTGGTGGCATCGCCGTGAAGGCGTGCAACAAAAAGCTGCCACTCAAATTTGTCATCTATGACGACCAGAGCGTGCCGGCCACAGCCGTGGCACTGTTCGAGAAGATGGCTACCGTGGACAAGGTGGACTTCTTTGTTGGCCCCGACTGGTCGTCGCTGGGCGGCCCGGTGCCGCCTGTGGCTGACAAGCACAAGATTCCCATGGTGATGGCCAACGTGGCCACACCCTCGGTTTACGACCGCGGCCTGAAGTACATATGGGGCACACCGTTTCCAGTGGTGCCCAATTGGTCGACACGTTATTTCGAGATGTTGACCACCGTCAGCCCCAAGCCGCAGACGATCTTCTTCATCACCCACGACAACCCGGTGATGAAAGGCATTACGGCAACTTGGAGCAAGAAGGCCGAAGAGCAGGGCTTGAAGGTGCTGGGCAACGAGACGTTCTCTGCCGAGCTCAAGGACTTCACCGCATTGATCGCCAAGGTACGAGCGGCCAAGGCTGACATCATTTATGTGAGCTCGTTTGACAACGCCTCGGTGCCTTTGGTGCAGCAAATGCGCCAGCTCAAGGTGCGCGCCATGGATGTGCACCACACCATGTTGACCGGTGCTCTGAGCCGACAGGTTGGCAAAGACATCGAGGGCATGACCGGCGAGTTGAGCTGGTACCCCGGCATCAAAGGCGCTTACAGCGATCTGGTGGAGACGGTGATGAAGCGCTCCGATGTGTCGATGTTTGACTACATCTGGACCTTAGGCCGACTCACCTCTTACCTGGCCATGATCCAGGGCATTGAGAAAGCCGGCGTGGTTGACCGTGAGAAGGTCAAAGAAGCGCTCTTCAAGTCCACCATCAAGTCTCCCGCGGGTGATGTGAGTTTCGACGAGCGCGGCTTCCCCAACACCGGCGCTTTCACCGTGCAGATGAACGGTGGCAAGGTCAATGTGGTGTGGCCGCCCGAGGCTGCGACGGGCAAGCTGGTCTGGCCTTCGCCAAGCTGGCAGTAAGCGAGCATCACAATGGAAGTCCTGCTCCAAGTCCTGATCGGCGGGATCTTGCTCGGCGGTCTGTACGCGCTGGTCGCGTTCGGGCTGTCGCTGATCTACGGTGTCGTGCGCATTCTTAACTTTGCGCACGGCACCCTGCTGGCTGTCAGCGGCGTGCTTGCCAGTCTGGTCTTTGCCAGCTGGCAGTTGCACCCACTGCTGATCGCAGCACTCCTCGCGCCACTGATGTTCGCCTGCGCCTACGCTTACTACCATGTGTTGCTGCGCCCCTTAACTCGGCGTAGCCACTTTGAGGCCACGGTGGGTACGGTGCTGGTCACGGTGGGCACGCTGATGATCCTGTCAGATTTGACGGCGATGGCCGCTGGGGCTACGCAGCGCAACATCCCTGTGCGGCTCGAGGCCCTGGAGTTTGGTGACATCGTGGTCTCCACCACGCAGTTGCTGATTCTTTTGGGCATTGCCTTGCTGACCGCAATGATGCATGTGATCCTCAAGCGCACGTGGTTCGGTCGAGCGGTGCGTGCGGTCACCCAAGAACCTGTGGGCGCCGAGATTTGCGGTGTGCAGAGCACCCGCCTGAAGGCCTTGACCTTCGCCTTCGGTTCAGCCACGGTGGCCATCGCTGCGGTGCTGTATGTGCTGTCGTTTCCGGTGGATCCCTACATGGGCTTTGGACTGACGGTTAAAGCTTTCACCATCATTGTGGTGGGTGGCGTCGGGAACTTGCCCGGTGCCTTGCTGGCCGGCATCTTCTTAGGTGTCGCCGAAGGCTTAACAGGGCTTTACTGGAAGCCTGAATGGGCACCAGCATTGAGCGTCATCCTGATGCTGCTGATTTTGGTGGCTTACCCCAAAGGTGTGGGAGCGAAGACATGAGCAAGAGCTTGAACGCAGTGACTGGCTGGGCACTGGGCACCTTCGGTGTGGCAGCACTGGCCAGCTTGCCATTCCTGGGCAATGCTTACCTGACCACCATCGGGTTCACGGTGTTGATTGCCTACATTTTGGGTCAAAGCTGGGACTGGGTCGCTGGTGAGATGGGCTACGTGAACCTGGGGCACTACTGCTTTTACGGTATTGGGGCTTATGCCTTTGCCATCTTGCTTGTGGGCAATTGGCCGCTGTGGGTGGCCATCGGCTTTGCGGTTGTGGTCACGGCCTTGGCTGCGCTGGTGATTTCGGTGCCGCTTTTCAGATTACAGGGTGACTATTTCGCCTTCGCCACATTGGCTCTGCTGCCACTCATGGAGGTGCTGGCTTACAACCTGACTCCGATCACCAACGGAGCCGATGGCATCGTGCTGCCAGTGGCGCAGGTGCTGCAGCCGGCTTACCTGATTGCGTTGGGTGTGTGCGTGCTGACGTTCATGGTCACCTTGCGCATCAACGCCTCACGTTTTGGGTATGCCCTCAAGAGCATCCGTAACGACGAGCAAGTGGCCGAGACCGTGGGTGTGCGCATCGCACCTATCAAGCGACGTGTGTTGGTGCTGAGTGCCGCTTTTGGCGCAGTAGCAGGTGCAGTGCAAGCCTGGCAGATGAGCTACATCGACCCAGCCACGGTGTTTGGTCTGAACGTGGCGCTGGTGCCGGTGGCGATGGTGCTCTTCGCAGGTTCGGGCTTGCGCTGGGGTCCAGTGGTTGGCGTGCTGGTGCTCGCAACCTTGCAGCAGTGGTTGCTGGTCAACGTCAAGGGTTTCCAAGCCACGCTGTATGGGCTGATTGTGCTGCTCATCGGACGCTTCATGCCCGGCGGTTTTCTGCGCGCGCGTTGGGTCAAGAAGGTGCCGCTGTTGCGCGCTCTGGCGCGTGAGCACCATGAGTACATGGGTGAGACCGCCACGGTAGCGCAGACTTCTGCCGCATCGAAGGAGCTGCCACTGCCACGCTACGCTGCGGTAGGAAGCACGCCGCTCATCCAGCTCGAGAACGTGCGCATGCAGTTTGGCGGCAACGTGGCGGTCAAAGATGTGAGCTTGCAGATTCAGTCAGGCGAAATCGTTGGCTTGATCGGCCCCAATGGCTCGGGCAAGACAACCTTGTTTAACTGCATCTCGCGGGTTTACACCCCTACCGCAGGCCGCGTGTTGTTTGCAGGGCAAGACCTCAAAGGTTGCAGCCGTGACCAAATCGCCCGTCTGGGTGTGGGTCGCACGTACCAGATCCCGCGTCCCTTTGGCGACCTCACGGTGCAAGAGAACATCGCCATTCCGCTGATGTTCAATGAGCAGCCGCTGTCCCCACGCGATGCGATGCGAGAGGCCCGTGTCTTCATCGAGTACGCCGAGCTGGGGCATCGTCTGCGTGAACGTGCCGACGGTTTATCGGTGCAGGAGAAAAAGGCTCTGGAATTTGCACGTGCGCTTGCCTGCAAGCCCCGCCTGCTGTTGGTCGATGAGGTGGCCTCAGGACTCACGCCTGCAGAGGTGCAACGTTTTGTCGACCACATCCGCCATGTGCGTGACCGCTACGGCATGACCGTGATCTGGGTTGAGCATATTTTCTCAGCGCTGGAGAAGGTGGTAGATCGTGTGATCGCGCTGGAGGAAGGCACCTTGATTGCGGACGGTCCGCTGGCCGAGGTGGTGCGCAACGAGCGTGTGCTCAGCACCTACCTGGGCTCAGCTGCCCCTAAGGCTAAGGCAGGAGAACACACATGCTGAGCTTAAAGAACTTGCGTGTGAACCACGGGCCGCTCACGGCGCTGTGGGATGTGTCTCTGGATGTGAGGCGCGGTGAGAAAGTGGGGCTGCTGGGTGCTAACGGCGCAGGTAAATCCACCACCATGGGCGCCATTGTGGGCCTGTACCCCCGGGCCAGCGGCACCATCACCTACGACGGGCAGGTGCTGGAGCGTCCATCAACCGCACAAACTGTGGCGGGGGGGATTGCACTGGTGCCCGAGGGTCGCCGCTTGTTTGCCGCGATGAGCGTGCTGGAGAACCTCGAGATGGGGGTGTATGCCGCGGCCAATCGCAAGGATAGGGCGGCTTCGTTGGCGCGGGTCTACCAGCTGTTTCCGATCCTGCGCGAGAAGGCCACACAAAACGCCGGTGAGCTCAGTGGAGGCCAGCAGCAGATGGTGGCGATAGGTCGCGCACTGATGTCTCGCCCGCGTCTGTTGCTGCTGGACGAGCCCTTCATTGGCGTGGCCCCCAAGCTCATTGATGAGATTTTGTCAGCACTTCACAGCATCGCTGCCGAAGGCGTGACCATGATTTTGGTGGAGCAAAACACCCACCGTGCGCTGGACTTCGTCGAGCGTGCCTATGTGATCGAAAACGGCCACACCGTGCTGGAAGGCAGCCGCGAGCAATTGCTGGCTGATCCCACCTTTGCTGCCAAGTTTCTTGGACTTTAAATACAGGAGTTTTGTCATGAACCGAGAGCAGGAAATTGTTGCCCGTTCCCACGCGTTCCGAGAGGAATACCGTGAGAACACGCCGGGCTGGTACCGCGGTGAAATGCATTTGGCATTTACCTTGTGTTTCACGGTGGGGGCCATCGTGTACTGTGCCAGCCAACTGGCGTCAACGCGCTGGCAAGAGTGGGTGTTTGTGATGATGCCCATGTTCCTGTTCGGCAATTGGGCCGAGTGGGCAGCGCATCGCTATTTGCTGCACAGCCCCAAGAGCATTCTGAAGTCAGCTTACAAGCGGCATGTGGGGACCCACCACCAGTTCTTCTCGCACAAGACCCTGGATTACCACGGCCAGCGCGATTGGCGTGCTTTGCTGTTCCCGCCTTTTGCGCCTGTTTTGTTCGTCTTCGCTGCATTGCCCTTGGCGCTTGTGCTGGCTGCACTTTGGTCGGTTAACGCCGGTTACATCGCGATGATCAGCATGGCTGGCTACTTTCTCATGTACGAAGGCTTGCACACCCTGTCGCATCTCGAGCATCCGTTGCTGGACCGTTTGCCCCTGGTCAACACCGTCAGGCGCATGCATGTTCTGCACCACAACCCGGATTTCATGCACACCCGAAATTTCAACCTCACCTTCCCAATTTGCGATGCGCTGTTTGGCACCAGCGATTTGAAAAGTGGCGTGATCGCAACGCTGTTCAACGGCATGTCGGACGCACAGCGCAAGGAAGAAGACAAGCGCACATTGGCTGCACAGCAGCTTGAGCGCAGTAGCTCACACCAATAAGGAACCCGAGATGACTGAGCCTTTGAATCAACGTGCCAATGCGCTGGCCAACCGTGTTGCCATCGTTACGGGCGCTGCCCAGGGGATTGGGGCGCGCTATGCCCAAGCCCTGTCTGCTGCGGGTGCGGCTGTGGTTTGTGCCGACGTTGTGCCTAGCCAGGCCACGGTCGAGGCCATCCAGGCCGCTGGCGGGCAAGCCTTGGATGTGCGGGTGGATGTGACGTCATCGGAGTCTGCCCGCGCCATGGCCGAAGCGGCCATGCGTGCGTTTGGGCGTATCGACATCCTGGTCAACAACGCCGGCATTTTCACCAACCTGGCACTCAAACCGATGGATCAAATCGACAGCGCTGAGTGGGACAAGGTGATGGCCGTCAACGTTCGAGGCCCCTTCGAGTGCAGCAAGGCTGTGCTGCCCGCCATGCGTGCGCAGGGCTACGGCAAGATCATCAACATCGCCTCAGGCACTGTCTTCAAGGGCGCGCCGATGTTGTTGCACTACGTCAGCTCCAAGGGCGCGGTGGTGGCCATGACCCGCAGCATGGCGCGTGAGTTGGGCGATGCAGGCATCCGGGTCAACACGCTGGCCCCCGGCCTGACCGCCAGTGAAAACACGGTGGCCAACCCGGCTTGGCAAGGCGCGGTGAGTGCCAACAACATTGCCAGCCGCGCCATCAAACGTGAGGTGACACCCGAAGACCTGTGCGGCACCTTGCTGTACTTGGCCAGTCCCGCCAGCGACTTCGTGACCGGTCAGGTCGTGGTGGTTGATGGTGGCTCCGTGATGCATTGAGGACATGAGATGACCCCCCAAGCGCTTAATCTGATCGACAACGAATGGCAGCCCGCGCAAAGCGGACAGTTCGAGGACAGTGTGAACCCGGCCGATGGCCGTGTGATTGGCCGCTACGCCGCCAGTGATGGTGCGGACGCCGAAGCTGCAATCGCTGCTGCACGCCGCGCTTTCGAGCGCCCCGACTGGGCGCAGTCACCGAGGCTGCGCCAGATGGTGATGCTCAAGTGGGCCGACCGGCTCGAAGCGCACGCCGACGAACTCGCGCATTTGTTGACGCTGGAAAACGGCAAGGTGCTGGCGCAGTCGCGCGGAGAAATGGCAGGTGCCATTTCCGAAATCCGTTACTACGCTGGTCTGACCCGATTCATCCCTGGCCATGTTTTTGAAGTTGAACCTGGTGCCTACTCCACCTTGCTCAAGGAGCCTGCCGGTGTGGCGGGCATCATCGTGCCGTGGAATGCACCGGTGGTGCTTTTGATTCGCTCGATCACCCCAGCCCTGGCTGCTGGCTGCACGACGGTCATCAAGCCAGCGCCACAAACCGCGCTGATTACAGCGGCTGTTTTGGCTGACTTGCAAGCGGTGGCTGAACTACCACGAGGGGTACTTAACTTGGTGAGCGAGTGCGGCCATGCGGTGGCGCAGGCGCTGACCACCTCTGCCGACGTTGATGTGATCAGCTTCACAGGCTCGAACGCCACCGGCCAGCGCATCATGGCTGCAGCTGCGCCAACGATGAAAAAACTCTCGCTTGAACTTGGTGGTAAATCTTGCTGCCTGGTGTTTGACGACGTGGATGTGTCACGAATTGCGCCGCAATTGGCAGCGGCTGCCACCATCATTTCTGGGCAGCAGTGCACCGCCGCGCGCCGCGTGCTGGTTCACGCTTCGCGGTATGACGAGATGAAGGTCGCGTTAAGCCAAGCACTTCAAGCCTTGGTGGTGGCGCCTGGTTTAGCCGCTGGCGCGCAGCTTGGTCCGCTGATTGATGCACCTTCGCACCAGCGGGTGAGCCAGGCGATTGCGCAAGCAACCGACTTGGCAGACGAGGTCATCCTTCGCGGTGGGCGCCCCGATGGGCTGTCAGCCAGCGGCCACTTCATGACCCCAACGCTGGTGGCACACCGCGACACCAGTGCTTTCTTCGTACAAGATGAAATTTTCGGCCCCTTTGTGGTGCTGGAGAAATTTGAAGACGAACAAGATGCCGTCAAGCGCGCCAACCACTCTGATTACGGCTTGTCGGCCAGCGTTTGGACCCAAGACGGCGCGCGCCAAATGCGGGTAGCCCGTGCGCTACGAAACGGCACGGTCTGGCTCAATGAGCACAACAAGTTGTTTGCTGAAGCCGAGACGGGTGGGTATCGCCGCAGCGGCCTGGGGCGCTTGCACGGCTATGACGCCTTGATTGATTTCATGGAGATCAAGCACATCTACCAAAACGCTGGTGTAGTCGCACTCTGATTCTGGCTAAGGCCTGTGAATTGGCCTGGTATCGGTATTCATCTTGCCAAACAGCCCCGCGGGCAGCTGTGCTGCGGGGCATTACCCCCACCGATTACCGTCGCAAGGTCAATCTTTTTGACCTGCCAGCCGACAAAGCGCCCTTAATCTGAGTTCAAAGTTACCAGACGATTTGGATGCTTTTCCAACTGGCTGGTCCAAGACCAGACCTGTGGGCTGCTGCCGGTCTCGTAGACACCGACCTAAGCTTCTCGAGCTTTTTCAAACTCTAACGGACTGACGTATCCGAGCGTCGAATGACGGCGCACGGGGTTGTAGAACCGCTCGATGTAATCAAACACGTCGGCACGGGCCTAGGCTCGGGTGCGGTACACCTTTCTGGCCGTCTTCTCCGCCTTCAATGAACTGAAGAAGCTTTCCACCGTCGAGTTGTCCCAGACCTCGCCAGCACGGCTCATGCTGCAGGTAATACCCTGTTCCCGCAGCAGTTCCTGGAAGTGCTCGTGGTGTATTGGGTGCATTCAACCGGTCGATGCAACACTTGCTGCGAGTCTAGCGCTAGGCGTTTCATAGTTCAGCGTCTTACGCGGGCGATTATTCAAACGCAAAGCAATTGCATCAAGTTGAATCTGGTCGAATGGCGAGAGGTCGGTTCCTTTGCGGAAGTATTGGCGCAGCAGACCATTCGTGTTTTCGTTCGTACCGCGCTGCCATGGACTTTGAGGATCACAGAAGTAGACACTGACATCTGTAGCCACAGTGAATCGTTTGTGTTGCGCCAGCTCAGTGCCACGATCCCAAGTTAAGGTGGACATCAATCCCTCTGGCAATGTCTTGACCTGCCGAACCAAAGCGCTCACCACGCTGCTCGTGTCCTTCCCTGTGACATGCACCAACATGACATATCGGGAATGCCTTTCGACTAGCGTTGCAATGTGACTATTCTTTGAGCCAGTGATCAAGTCACCTTCCCAGTGTCCAGGAATGGCCCGGTCCTCGACCTCAGCGGGGCGCTCACTAATTGAGATCGCATCAACGATTTGCCCCCGTGGCTGCCCAGCAGTTGTTGAGTGCTTTCTTTAGGACCCCCCGCGCCTGAATGAACAGGCTACGGTAGATCGTTTCGTGGGATAACTGCATAGCACTGTCATTTTGATACGTGCACTTCAACCATCCTGCGATTTGCTGGGGAGACCAATCGTCTTGCAGCTTCTGTGCATCGATACGCCGCAAACTGCTACTGCCAGCTAGGACGCATTGATTTGGGCGCAGAGTTCGCTCCCAAGCGCGCGCATCTGAGCTCGCTGCACGATGGGCCAATCTGCCGCCGTTGCGAGCGATCTCACGACTGATCGTCGACGGCGAGCGGCCAAGTTGCCTCGCTAACTCGCGTATTGAGTCACCTGCCATCAGGCCTCTTGATATCTCTTCTCTTTGCTCGAGTGTCAAGCTATGCCCGCATCTGGTCCTAGTCCGCGGCAGGATCACGCCGTTTGACGCCAAACTGCACGCGGGGCCTGTGACCTTGCTATGGCAATAATGGTTTAGCCCGGCTTTACCAGATCGTGATCTTGTTCGCAGGTGGAGACAAAGATACTTTCAGTTGCGTAAGTGTTCAAGCGCCAGTTGCACCCGACTGAACACTCCTTCCCCTTCGGGGGAAGGCAGGGATGGGGGCTCTAAACATGTGGAAGCGCTTTATTTCAGTGCTTTAACCTGCCTCTTTGCAGAATTAGAATCGGTGCTGCTATTTGCTGAGAAGACCGAAGACCCGCTTTGCTGTGCGGCTGTTTTATGGCGCGAGGCCAATTGTGGATATACTGTTGCACAAGCAGGCGGGTCACGCTCTGGGCGCAGCCAGGCCCCGCCGTCTGCATGACCCAACACATGTCCTCCGCCGTCAAGATATTTCAAGGCCGATTCGGTCGTGTCGCTTTGCTCGACATGACCGCGCCGCTGGTCGGGCATGCCCATCACCACTGCCATCTCCTGATAAAGGCCGGCGGAGCGGATGGGGCTTTTCGTGTGCGCGGCGAGGTGGCGCCGCTGACCGACGAGACTGCGGTGCTGGTCAATGCCTGGGAACACCATGCCTACGAGCACAAAGCCCCTCTCGGTGAGCGCACCTTGATTCTGGCGCTATACATTGAGCCGGCTTGGCTGGCCGAGATTCAACGCTCGCTCGCCCTATCGGGCCACCCACGCTTCTTTCCGCAGTCAACGGTGCAGCTCAATGCCGCCACGCGCAAGAACATGGAGGAGTTCGTGTTGGAGCTTTGGTGGGCGGACGAAGTGTCTCCCAGCCGCCTGGAGCATCTGCTGTTTGATCTGATCATCGAGGTGATAGAACACTGCTCTGGCTGGCGGGATCTGGCAAGCCTGCTGCGCAGTCGCCCGCCTGCGGCCATAGACCCACGCATCCGCCAGGCGATGTCGCTGATGAAGCAGGATGTGGCACGTGAGCTTGACGTGGATGCATTGGCGCAGCAGACGGGGCTGTCGCGAGCCCATTTCTTCACGCTGTTCCAGCGTGACACCCAAGTCTCGCCTTTGGTTTACGCCAATGTGCTGCGTTTCGAGGCGGCGGTGTCCCGACTCACTCAGGGTCGCGATGCAGTGGGCGACATCGCCGCCGACCTGGGGTTTTCGGAGCCCAGTCATTTCGCGCGATTTTTTCGCTCTCACCTGGGTATCACGCCCACCGACTACCGACGCAAGGTCAACCTCTTCGAGCCTCCGGCCGGCGGCGATACCTTGCTCTGAGCCGCTACCGGGGTTCAGCGGTCTGCGCTGAGGCGTGAGGGGTTGGGCGCAGCGCCCCGACAACCGGCGTGGTGAAAGTCACCAGACGATTTGGATGATTTTCTGACTCCCGGGATGAAGTCCAGACTTTCTTGTTAGTGCATTTCGGTGCTCTTGCCGACACTCGTCTCCACAAATAAGAAGTGCCCGCCGTGGGCACCAGGAGACACAATTGCAAGCATCCCAGGCCCAGACACCAAGCAACGCGCCCTTCGTAGGCCAGCGCCTGCTGCGCCTGGAAGATCATGCCTTGCTGAGCGGCCGCGGAGCCTACGCCGACGACCTTGGTGTCAAGCCCGGCACCTTGCACGCCGCCGTGCTGCGATCGCCTCACGCGCACGCCCGGCTCCAGGCCTTGGACATCAGCGCCGCCCTGCGACTGCCCGGGGTGCACTCGGTGCTCACCGGCGAGGATGTGCAGCGCTGGGCCCAGCCATTCGTGGTGGGTGTCAAACAACCCATGCAGCACTGGGCACTCGCCGTGGACCGGGTCCGCTATGCGGGCGAACCGGTGGCCGTAGTGGTGGCTCAGGACCGCTACATCGCCGAGGATGCCCTGGACCTGATCCGCGTCGACTACCAGCCCCTGCCCGCCGTGGTGGAGATCGAGGCGGCCGTGGCAGAGGGAGCAGTGCTGCTGCACGAGGCCGTGGGCTCCAATGTTGTCTCCGAGCGGCATTTCAGCTACGGCGAACCCGAGACACATTTTTCCGATAGCCAGCGCATCAGCACCACGGTGCACTACCCGCGCAACAGTTGCTCACCCATCGAGTGCGCTGTGGTGATCGCCGAATACATGGGCGAAGACGAAGGCTACGACGCGCTCTCCAACTTCATGGGCCCGTTTTCGCTGCATGCGGTGATGGCGCTGGCGCTCAAGGTGCCTGGCAACAAGCTGCGCCACCGCGTGCCGCGTGATTCCGGAGGCAGCTTCGGCGTCAAGCAGGCGGTCTTTCCGTATGTCGTGTTGATGTGCTTGGCCGCCCGCAAGGCCGGCGCGCCGGTGAAATGGGTTGAGGACCGGTTGGAACACCTGAGTGCTGCAACCTCGGCCACGGCGCGACTGGCCAGTATCTCGGCCGATGTGCGCTCGGACGGCCGCATCCTGGCCTTGCACTGGGATCAGATCGACGAGGTTGGCGCCTATCTGCGCGCGCCCGAACCGGCCACTTTTTACCGTATGCACGGTTGCCTCACAGGTGCCTATGACATCGCCCACTTGCGGGTGCGCAACCGGGTGGTGGTGACCAACAAGACACCCACCGGCCTAGTGCGCGGCTTTGGCGGCCCCCAGGTCTACTACGCACTGGAGCGGCTGATCGACCGCATCGCCGTGGCGCTGCACATGGACCCTGTGGCACTGCGTCGCCTCAACTATGTACGCGCCGATCAATTCCCTTATCGCGCGCCGGCCGGCGCCCTTCTGGACTCGGGCAACTACGAACGCATGACCGAGTTGGTCCTGGCCGCTGCCAACGAACAGGGCCTGTACCAGCGCCAGCAGGCCGCGCGCGCGGCCGGGCGGCTGTACGGAATTGGCGTGGCGGCGATTGTGGAGCCTTCGGTTTCCAACATGGGCTACATCAGTACCGTGCTCACCCCTGAGCAGCGGGCCAAGGCCGGGCCCAAGAACGGCGCGATAGCCAGCGCCACCGTGGCGGTGGACCTGCTGGGCGGGGTCAACGTCACCATCGCCTCGGCCCCCGCCGGTCAGGGTCACATGACCGTGTGCGCCCAAGTGGTGGCCGATGTGCTGGGCCTGCAGCCTGCGCAGGTGGTGGTCAACGTCGAGTTCGACACCGCCAAGGACGCCTGGTCGGTGGCCGCAGGTAATTACTCCAGCCGCTTCGCCGGTGCCGTCGCCGGCACGGTGCATCTGGCAGCACTCAAATTGCGGGACAAGCTGGCTCGGATCGCGGCCGAGCAATTCGGCTGTGCGACGGAGTCGGTGGTTTTTGCCGGCGGCCAGGTCTACGATAGCAACCAGCCCGCGCGCTGCCAGCCCTTCACCCGCCTAGCGGCCAACCCTCACTGGGCTCCGGCCCTGCTGCCCGAAGGCATGACCCCGGGCCTGCGCGAGACCGCCTTCTGGACGCCGGAGGTGCTCAGCGCCCCTGATGCGGCCGACCGAGTCAACACATCGGCCGCCTACGGTTTCGTGTTTGACATGTGCGGCCTAGAGGTAGATCCAGACACCGGTGCGGTGCGAGTAGACCGCTACATCACCGGGCATGACGCTGGAAGGCTGCTCAACCCGGCACTGGCTGACGGCCAGATTCAGGGCGCGTTCGCCCAAGGTCTGGGCGCGGCCCTGTTGGAGGAGTTCCGCTACGGCGGCGACGGCAGTTTCCAGTCTGGCACGTTGGCCGACTACCTGATGCCTACCGCCTGCGAGACACCTGACCCGGTGATCGTGCACCTGGAGACGCCTTCGCCCTTCACCCCGCTGGGGGCCAAGGGCCTGGGCGAGGGCAACAACATGAGCACCCCGGTGTGCATAGCCAATGCCTTTGCCGATGCGCTGCGCCCGCAACGCGACCAGGAAGATGTGCGCCTGCCGCTCACGCCGGGACGCGTGCTGGCGCTGCTGCAGCCCGCCGACCCGGCACCACGGGAGATGCCGCGCCCGGCCGCAGCGCTTCCTGCCGGCGACGGCATGGCCTTGCAAGCGCAGGGCGAGGTGGACATTCCAGCCCCGCCTGAGCAAGTGTTCGCAGTCCTGCTCGACCCGGTGGCGCTGGCCCAAGTCATTCCGGGCTGCCATGCGCTGCAATTGAGCGGACCCAACCGTTACCGCGCCGAGGTTACCGTGGGTGTAGGTCTGGTGAAGGCCCGCTACGAGGCCGAGATCATCCTCTCCGACATCAATGCACCACACAGCCTGCGCTTGTCAGGCAGCGGCCGCTCCTCGCTGGGCACGGGTGCAGGCGATGGCTTGGTCACCCTGCAAGCCATCGATGGCGGCACCCGACTGCGCTACGACTACCGCGCCAAGGTGGGCGGCAAGGTGGCCATGGTGGGCAGCCGCATGCTTGAAGGAGCGGCGCGCATCATCGTGGCCCAGCTATTCGAGTCCCTGGGCCGCCAGGCCAGCGGCACGTCAAGGCCCCCCGTCTGGTGGCGCCGCGTTCTTCGTCTACTGGGAGTGCGCGCATGAAGCCCGCAGCGTTTGACTATGTACGCGCCGACAGCATGGAGGCGGCCTGCGCGCTGCTGGCGGAGCACGGCGATGAAGCACGTATCCTGGCCGGCGGCCAGTCGCTGATGGCCGTACTCAACATGCGCTTGGCTCAGCCCGCGTTATTGATTGACATCTCGCGCAGTGCCTCGTTGGCTCGCATTGAGGTGCGCGATGGCCAGCTTGAGGTGGGGGCCTCGGCGACCCAGGCCGCGCTGGAATGGCGCCCCACTCTGACGCAAGAACTGCCGCTGCTACCGCTGGTGTTTCCGCATATCTCGCATGTGCAGATCCGCAACCGCGGCACGGTCTGCGGCTCGGTGGCGCATGCCGACCCTTCGGCTGAATTGCCGCTTTGCCTGCTGGCCTTGAAAGGCAGCGTGGTGCTGCGCCGTCACCAGGGCCAACGGGTGCTGCCGGCCGAACAATTCTTCACCGGCATGCTCAGCACCGCCCGAGCTGGCGACGAGTTGCTGCAAGCTGTGCGTTTTCCGCTGGCTCAGCCCGGTCAGGGATTCGGCTTTCGCGAATT
This sequence comes from Limnohabitans curvus, assembly GCF_003063475.1. NCBI lineage: Bacteria > Pseudomonadati > Pseudomonadota > Betaproteobacteria > Burkholderiales > Comamonadaceae > Limnohabitans > Limnohabitans curvus. Next base: position 1,984,881 of record NZ_NESP01000001.1, on the reverse strand, counting down.
TTCGCGCCGCCATGGCGACTTCGCGGTCTGCGCGGTGGCCGCTGTGGCCGATGCCCAAAGCCTGCGCGTGGCTGTGGGCGGCGTGGCCGACCGGCCGCAGCTACGGGAATGGCCACTGTTGGACGGCAGCGCACTGGACGATGCGCTCAACGAATTCGCCTGGGCGCTGGACGCCCGGGATGACCCTCAGATCAGCGCAGCCGCGCGCCGCCACCTGGTGCGCCGCTTGGGGCGCCAGGCTGTGGAACAGGCAAGGACACCCCTATGACACACCCCACTCTCAGCCGGACTCAGTTGCACCCGGTCACCATCGAACTCAACGGTCGCACCCGCCAGGGGCACAGCGCGCCGCGCATGTTGCTAAGCGACTACCTGCGTCATGAACTGGGCCTGACCGGCACTCATGTCGGATGTGAGCACGGCGTGTGCGGAGCCTGCACCGTGCGCCTGGACGGCGTGGCCTGCCGTTCCTGCCTGACGCTGGCGGTGCAGGCCGACGGCCGGCGGGTCGACACCGTGGAGGGCCTGGCCGGTGAAGACGGCGTGCTGTCCGAGTTGCAGGCAGCATTCAAACGACACCACGCGCTTCAGTGCGGCTTTTGTACGGCCGGCATCCTGATGTCCAGCGCCGACTGGCTTGAGCGTCTGCGCGCGCAGGGCCGCCGACCCACCGAACAGGAGGTGCGCGAGATGCTCTCCGGGCATTTGTGCCGCTGCACAGGCTACACGCCCATCGTGAGCGCCCTGATGGAGGTGGCACATGCTTGATTTAGGAAGAACTTTTTTACAAAGCTTCGAGCGAGCACCCGGGGCCACGGCTCTGGTCGATGGCGAGCAGCGCCTGACGTATGCGCAGTGGGCGCAACAGATAGGCGCCGTGCAGCGTGGCTTGACCGCGCTGGGTCTCAAGGCTGGTGACCATCTGGTGTCAGTGCTGCAAAACCGCATGGAGGCGGCCACGCTGCATTGGGCCTGTCAGTTCGCAGGCATCGTCATGACGCCACTGAACTGGCGCGCTAAACCTGAGGAAATCACGCACTGCCTGAAGGACTCTGGCGCGCGCGTGCTGGTTTATGAACAGGTCTGTTCCTTAGCGGTGAGCGAAGCCATGCAGGCCCGGCCAGCGACCCTGGTCTTTGTTGGTGAAGGTGAAGGTGCAGGCACCCCTTATGCCGATTGCTTTGGCGGCGAGGCGATGCCTGTGCCGCAGGCCACTGCGCAAGACCTCTCACTGATGCTCTACACCTCTGGCACTACCGGCGCCCCTAAGGGTGTGCCGCGTCGGCACCGGGCCGAACGTGTGGCCGCACTGGCCCACGTGGCACAAAACCAATATGGTTACGGCGAGCGCACGCTGGGCGTGATGCCGCTCTATCACACCATGGGTGTGCGCTCGCTGCTGGCACTGGCACTGGTTGACGGTTGCTTCGTCTGCTTGCCGCAGTTTGACGCCGCTCAGGCGCTACGCAGCATCGCGCAGGAGCGCATCACCCACCTCTACCTGGTACCTACGCTCTACCACGACCTGCTGGCCCACCCCAGCTTTGCAAGCACCGACGTGCGTACGGTGCGCCGCCTGGGCTTTGCCGGCGCGCCGATGCATGACGCGCTGCTTCAGCGGCTGCAGCAGGCCTTTTCACCCGAGCTGTTCGTCAACCACTACGGCAGCTCGGAGATCTACACCTTCTCGCTCAATCAGGACGCGGTGGGCAAGCCCGGCTCGGCCGGTCGTGCCGGCATCAACACCCGCTTGCGGGTGGTGAAGCTGGAAGGAAAGTCGGTGGATGCCCTGGCCGCACCCATGGAGGAGGGTCAGATCATTGCTGACATGCTGTCCGACGAGGCCTTCGAGGGTTACCACAACCGGCCCGAGGCCAACGACAAGAGCCTGCGCGAGGGCTGGTACTTCACCGGCGATACCGGCTATGTCGATGCCGACGGCGACCTGTTTGTCACGGGTCGGGTCGACGACATGATCATCAGCGGTGGCGAGAACATCTCGCCGGTAGAAATTGAATCCGTGCTATCGCTGCATCCGGCGGTGGACGAAGTGGCCGTTGCCGGCTTGAAGGATGAGCGCTGGGGTCAGCGCGTGGTGGCCTTCGTCAAGCGCAAGCAGAGTGTCTCGTCCGATGGGCTAGACCAGTACTGCCGAACTTCCGCTCTGGTGAACTTCAAGCGCCCGCGCGAGTACATCTTTGTCGACGAGATCCCCAAGTCGCCGGTCGGCAAGGTGCTGCGGCGCAAGCTAGTCGCTGGCGAATACCTGCCTGAAGCCAATCCGGCCCAACCGACCTGACCCCTTACTTTCCAGTTTCAACCCAAGGATCCCTTCATGAATCTCTCCGACTTGCAACACCCCGCCATTACACTGAGCAGCGAGCTTGACGGCTTTCGCGTCGAGATTGACGCTAAAGGCGAGCGAGCAGACATCGTGCTCAACCGTCCGCCCTTCAACGTCATCAGCATGCTGCAGCGCGAGCAGCTACGCATTACCTTCGAGGCGCTGGATGCCAACGACGCGGTGCGCGTGATTGTGCTGCGCTCAGAAGGAGATCATTTTTCCAGCGGCGGCAATATCAAGGGCTTCCTGGAAGCCACGCCTGAGCACGTGGCCAAGCTGGCTTGGAACATCGCTGCACCGGCGCGCTGCAGCAAGCCGGTGATCGCGGCCAACCGTGGCTACTGCTTTGGTGTGGGCTTCGAGATCTCTCTGGCCTGTGACTTCCGCCTGGTCACCCCGACAACGCTGTACGCGCTGCCTGAGCAGAAGCTGGGTCAGATCCCTGGCTCCGGTGGCTCGGCACGTTTGCAAAAAATGGTGGGCATCACCCGCACCAAGGACATCGTGATGCGCTCGCGCCGCATCCTCGGCCAACAGGCTTATGAGTGGGGCGTGGCCACCGCCTTGGTGCCTGATGCAGAGCTGGAGCAGGCCACCGACCAACTCGTTGATGAGCTGCGATCCTTCTCGCCACTGGCCCAGCGCACCGCCAAGAAGCTACTCAACGACACAGAGGATTCGCCATTGACCGTGGCCATTGAGCTCGAGGGACATTGCTACTCGCGCCTGCGTAGTTCCGAAGATTTTCGTGAAGGCGTCGAAGCCTTCCATGACAAGCGCGCCCCGAAGTTCGTCGGCCTGTGAGCCGGCGACTATTTTTCCCAACCTGAAAACAAAACCGAAGGAGACTAGAGATGACAACAAAACTAATTCCCGCCTTGATCGCCGCCGCCGTCAGCGTCGCCGCTCAAGCCCAGACGGGTCCTATCCGCGTTGGTGTGGTCACGCCGTTGTCGGGCACCTATGCCGGCATTGGCCAGCAGGTGAAGTGGGGCCTGGACCTGGCCGCCAAGGAAATCAACGCTGGCGGCGGCGTGATGGGCCGATCTATTGAACTGGTCTATGAGGATGAGGAAGCCAATCCAGCCGTCGCTGTGCAAAAGGCTGAAAAGCTATTCCAGGTCGGCAAGGTTGACTTTCTGACTGGCACCGTGAACTCCGGCTCCACGCTGGCCGTGGGCCAAGTGGCCGAACGCAACAACCGCCTGATTGCCACGACCGTGTCTTTTGCTGACTCGATCACCGGAGACAAGTGCTCGCCCAATGTGTTCCGTGTGAACGCCCGCGCCGGCATGCAGTCGGCCGCGTTGGCCGACTGGATGGCTGCCACCAAGCCCAACGCCAATGTGTTTTATCTAGGTCCTGACTACGAGATGGGTCGCAGCACCGTGGCGGCCTTTAAATCGGCCGCCGAAGGCAAGGGCGCCAAGACTGTGGGTGAAGTTTTCGCTCCTCTGGACAACAAGGACTACTCACCCTTCTTCGGCCAGATGCGCTCAGCCCGTCCGACGGTGGTCTACACTTCGGTAGCCGGCAACGACACGGTACGTCTTTTTACCCAGATGGCCGAATTCGGTCTGAACCGCAATGTGCAGGTGGTGGGCGCCTCGGGCACGGTGACCTCACAGAACCTGCAGGCCATTGGCAAAGCGGCTGACGGCTTTGTGACCGGTGTGGGCTTCTCGCCCAACATCGACAGCCCCGAGAACAAGAAGTTCGTCGCCAGCTTTGAAGCAGCCAACAAAGTCCAGCCTGATCTGTATGGCGCCGACAGCTACGGCGTACTTTTCTTCTACAAAGCGGCAGTCGAAAAAGCCAAGAGCACCGAAACAGACCAGGTACGCGCAGCGATGCGTGGCCTGCAGTGGGCCACTCCGCAGGGCGTAAAAACCATGCGTGCCGGTGACCACCAGGCCATGCAGGACATGTACGCGGTACGCGTGAACGGCGGCAAGTTCGAGATCGTCGGCAAAGTGGCAGCCAACGCCGCTATCGGCCCCGATACCTGCACCAAGTTCTGAGGACTTTCCCAATGATCGACGCCCTCGAATGGCTTCAGTTCGTACTTGCGCCTCAGATGATCAATGGCCTGTCCATCGGCGTGGCGGTGGTGCTGATGGCGCTGGGTTTGACCATCATCTTTGGATTGCTGGATGTCATCAACATGGCGCACGGCGAGTTCTACGCCATCGGCGCCTACCTCGCCGTGGCCTTGCTGGGCCTGGGGCTGTCGTTCTGGTGGGCGCTGGCGCTCACCCCCATAGTGATGGCTGTCTTAGGCTATGTCACCGAGCGGGGGCTGATCCAGCGCGTCTTTCACAGCAAGGATAGGCACACGCTCACGCTGTTGCTGACTTTCGGTGTGGCAATCGTGCTGGAGGATGTTCTCAAGATTGTCTTCGGGGCTAACCCGCTGCGCCTAGAGACGCCAATTCAGGGCGCCACCGAGGTCGTAGGCCTTTTCTTTCCGAACTACAGGCTGTTCGTGATGGCAGTCGGCGGGCTGCTGATTGCCGCGGTCTGGCTGCTGGTGTTCCGCACATCGCTGGGCGCCATCGTTCGTGCGGCGGCGTTCGACCGCCACATGAGCGCCTCGCTGGGTGTGCCGGTCTCGCGCGTTTACGCTTCCACCTTCGCCTTTGGCGTGGCGTTGGCCGGCATCGCGGGGGTACTGCTGGCGCCGATCTACTCGGTGTTCCCCACCATGGGCCGCGATTTCGTATTGATCGCCTTCAGCGTGGTCATCATCGGCGGCATGGGTTCGATCAAGGGTGCGGTGCTCTCTGGTCTGCTGCTCACGCAGATCCAGTCCATCTCCAGTTTGTTCATTTCCCCTGTGTGGAACGACCCTCTGCTGTTCGGCATCATGGTGCTGGTGCTCATGTGGCGTCCTCAGGGACTTTTCGGAAAGCTCGGTCATGCATGACAGTGCCACCTCCACGCCGGCAGTACGCCTGCTGGCCATCGTCTTTTTTGTAGGCGCGCTGGGCTTTGCCGCAGTGGCGCTGTTGTTAGGCGATGTATTTTTTCTGCGTCTGGCCACAGAGGCTCTTATTTTCGGCGGGCTGGCACTTTCAGTTGACCTGCTGCTCGGCGGCGTGGGTCTGCTGCCACTGGGCCAGGCGCTGTTCTTCGGTCTGGGCGCATATGTCTCAGCGCTGGTACTCAAGGAGTGGCACGCCTCGTTCTGGCTGGCCCTGAGCGTAGCCCTGGCTGCTAGCGCGTTGGCCGGTCTGGTGGGCGGCATCATCGCAATTCGCGCCAAGGGCGTTTACTTTGCGCTCATTAGTTTCGGGCTGGCCCAGGTGGTCTCCAAGGTGGTGTTTAACACCCGCGAGCTCGGAGCCTCGGACGGCATCATCGGCGTGCCCGCGGCCGTCATAGCGCCAGGCCTGGATTCGGGCCACCCCGGTGGCTTCTTTCTGGTCACGCTGGCGGCGATCTTCGCGCTGTACGCCGGGCTGCGCTACCTGATGGACACGCCGCTAGGGCGTCAGCTCTCAGCCATTCGCACCAACGAGCACCGCGTGGCCTTTCTGGGCTTTGCCACTTGGCGCTTCAAGCTGATGGCTTTTGTGGGGGCAGCCTGCATCGCCGGGCTCAGTGGCGCGCTTTACCCGATGCTGCGCGGCTTCGTCTCTCCCGAGCTGATGTTCTTCCAAGTATCAGGCAATGCGGTGATCAACGTCATCGTCGGTGGCACCGGCACTTTGGTAGGGCCGCTGTACGGCTCAGCCCTGCTCACGGGGCTGCGTTCGGTCGTGGGCTCCTACACCGCACACCACCATATCGTCATCGGTCTGCTGTTCGTGGTGGTGGTGATCATGTTTCCGCGCGGTCTGATGGGCTACCTGACGCCGCTACTACAACGCAGGCTGGACGCCCGCAACAAGGGAGAGCGCTGATGCAGCCGATACTGAGTGTGCGTGGTTTAGGGGTGCGCTTCGGCGCGCTGCAAGCAGTCAACGACGTCAGTCTGGACGCCCAGCGCGGGAAGATCACTGCGATCATCGGCCCCAACGGCGCCGGCAAAAGCAGCCTGTTCAACTTGATCAGCGGGGCGATCGCGCCCTCGACCGGAAATGTGCTCTTTGAAGGCGAGGACGTCACAGGCGCATCACCCGACCGCATGCTGCGCGCCGGGCTGGCCCGTTCGTTCCAGATCACCAATCTGTTTTTTGAGCTGCCGGTACGCGAGAACCTGCGATTGGCAGCCCAGTTCCTGGAGCAGGGCCAGGGCTGGTTGCGCCCCGTGGGCTCATCGTCCAGCGCCGGGGCCAGGGTAGACGAGTTAATTGCGCAGTTCGACCTACAGGCCCAAGCTGATGCGCTGGCCGGCTACCTCTCCCATGGCGAGCAGCGCCGACTGGAAATCGCCGTCGCGCTGGCCGCGCGCCCACGCATGCTGCTGCTCGACGAGCCTACCCAAGGCATGAGCCATGCCGACACCCAGGAGACCGAGGCGCTGATCCGCAGTCTGGCAACCGAGCACGGCCTGAGCATCCTGCTGGTCGAGCACGACGTGGAATTGGTGATGAACCTGTCGGACCACGTCGTGGTGATGCACCAGGGGCAGAAACTGGCCGAAGGCACACCCGCTGAGGTACGCGGCAATGCCAGCGTCCAGGCGGCCTACTTTGGCGAACATAAATAGGAAATCAGCATGCTAGAACTGCGTGATGTACATACTCACTATGGCCTTAGCCATGTGCTGCAAGGCATCGACCTGCGCGTCGAGCCGGGCGAAGTAGTTGGCCTGTTTGGCCGCAATGGCGTGGGCAAGACCACGGTGATGAAGACCATCGCCGGCTGGGTCCAACCATCGCAAGGTGACATTCACTTTGAATCCCGCCCGCTGGCCGGCATCCCGGCCGAGCAGATCAGCCGTCAGGGCATCGGCCTGGTCCCTGAAGACCGGCGCATATTTCCGGGCCTGACGGTGGAGGAAAACCTTCGCCTTGGCTTTATGCAGGCCCCCGGCATGAGCCGCGCTGAACGCCAGCGCAAGCTCGAAGCCACCTACACCCGATTCCCGCGACTGGCCGACCGGCGCCGCCAGATGGGCACCACACTGTCCGGTGGCGAGCAGCAGATGCTGGCCATCGCCCGGGTGCTGAGCGGGGCGCCCAAGCTACTGCTGATAGACGAGCCCACCGAAGGCCTGGCGCCGATGATCGTGGAGGACCTCTTTCGCCTGATGCGCGAGCTGACGCAAGACGGTATCGCCATCGTGCTAGTCGAACAAAACGTGCATCTGGCACTGGAATTAACTGACCGCTTTTACTTGGTTGAGCGCGGCCAGATCACGCTGTCCGGCGATGCACGCGAGACCACGGCCCGCGCCGAGCTGATAGAGCGCATCAGCGTCTGAGCCAATGGCCGATCACGAACCGCGGGCGCGGTCACAAAGGGCTTGAATTTTTTACTTAGTGTCATCTTCAAGCACTTTCTGTTGCTTAACCGTGCAGGCGCCAGTTGCAACCGGCTGAACACTCCTTTCCCCTTTCGGGGAAGGCAGGGATGGGGGATGTTTCACCTGCTCAAGCGCCGCATACGCTTCACTGAACCCGGGCTGGCATTCCCCCAAATCAGTAGACAAATATGATGTCAAAACTGAAATGGAGAATTGCAAATGCAACGAGCGAAATATGCCCCTGAGTTCAAAGACGAGGCAGTCAAACAAGTCATCGATAAAGGCCACTCGGTTGTCGATGTAGCCAAGCGACTAGGCATTGCTGAAGGTGTTCTGTACACGTGGGTCAGTAAGTTCAAAAAGGCTGATGAACCATCTACCAACGATCTAAAGGTGCTGCAAGCCGAGATGGCCAAGCTCAAGGCTGAGCTAAGACGCACTACCGAGGAGCGCGATATCCTAAAAAAGGCCGCCGCGTACTTTGCAAAGCAGTCCGGGTGAAGTACGCATTTATTCAAGCCCACCGATCCGAATTCAAACTCACCAGCATGTGCCGCGTTCTCAAAGTTCACCGCAGCGGCTACTACGCTTGGCTGCATGAGCCGCTCTCAGCAAGGGCAAGAGCCAATGAGGTGTTGACGGCAAAGATCAAAGAGTTCTACGACCAGAGCATGGGCATCTACGGCAGTCCGCGCATCTTCTGTGACCTGCGTGAAGCTGGCGTGGCTTGTAGCGAAAACCGTGTGGCGCGGCTGATGCGTGTGGCTCAAATCAAATCAGTTCGAGGCTACAAACGCCCTAGGTACAAAGTGGGCAAGCCTTCATTGGTTGCGCCCAACCAGTTGCAGCGCCAGTTCCAACACGACGAACCCGACCAAGCTTGGGTGACGGACATCACGTATATCCGCACACATGAAGGGTGGCTGTATTTGGCGGCTGTACTAGATTTGCATTCGCGTGCGGTGGTGGGATGGAGTATGGGCCCACGCATGCAGACGAGCTTGGTGCTGGATGCATTGACGATGGCGGTGTGGCGCAGAAGGCCAAAGGACTCAGTGATCATCCATTCTGACCAGGGTAGCCAATTTGGCAGCGATGAGTTCAACCGCTGGTGCAAAGACAACCGACTGAGCCCGAGCATGAGCCGTCGAGGCAACTGCTGGGATAACGCGGTTGCTGAATCGTTCTTCAGTAATTTGAAGAGCGAACAAATCAAGAAGCGGATTTACCAAACTCGGGCTGAAGCTAAGTCGGACATCTTCGATTACATCGAGGGTTTCTACAATCGAGTTCGACGCCATAAGCACCTCGATCAACTCAGCCCCTATGAGTTCGAGCGGCAGCGTCAAACTGCGCTATGAAAAGTGTCTAGAGGTTTGGGGGAATGCCAGCTTGGGAACTTGGGTATTTGCTGAATCACATCTGTCTCATACGCATGGTTCAAGACTTTGCGAACACAGACTAAGTACTGATGAATCGTGATGTTTGAGTGCTCTTCATTGCTCAACAACTGAACGAATCTAGAAATGTCTGAGTACCCAACATCTTTGATGCTTCTGTCTTTGAAAAAGGGAACAATCGTTTTGTACAGACGGTTTTCAAGCGTCTTGAGACTTGCTTTTGAAAACTCCCCACGACTGACTCTCGCTCGCTCTACAGCGAGTGTGGGTTCTACAAAGTCTCTGAACAACAGTTCTTTGTTGACTCGCTTGGGCGTCAATTCAGTCAATGACGCACCGTAAATCTCAGCTACTGTGTGATGAAAGAACTCTTTAGCTGCGTTCTTTGCGACTGAGCGATTCGTGGTTCTGAGACTCTTTGTGTAGGTCTTGTTCTTGAAGTAGCACTTGACTTGCCAAAACGGGCTCGCATTCGTCAGATAGATGCGTAGCTTGCTTGGGTAGTTTTGTATTGGGGTGACTGACTCAGGGATCTGACTCGTTTGATGGCGTTGGGGCTTGAACTCAGTGTCGTTGGCTGCTTCAAACTCTCTGAAATCACGCATGTGCTCAGAATACTAGTTGAACACTTAGGTACGCAAATTTATCTAGGGGAACAAGTTAGAAGTCAGGCACCTACTTGCCCATCAACTCGCCCACAGTTGTCCTTTGAAATGACAACTTGCCATTCAATAAAACAGGCTGAAAACTGTCTTTTTCTGTCTCAGACTGTCTGAATCTTTAGACAACATGGAACCTGTCAACTTGACACTCAAAGTGACGGCACAAAGAAAAAACCCACAGTCGCAAAACTGTGGGTTTTTATTTTGGTGGTGGTAGCGGGATTTGAACCTGCGACATCAGCATTATGAATGCTGCGCTCTAACCAACTGAGCTATACCACCGAATCAAGGCAGCATTGTAAACCAATTTGCATGCGGCTTTACTCGAGCACCTTGAACAAGAGTGCTGAAAAGAAGCCGCTCAAAGTGGCCAAACCAACCCAGTTGGGCGGTGCCAAATGCGTGGCTTCGGGCAGCATGGCGGCACAAATCATGGTGAGCATGGCACCTGCGGCCAGGCCTTCGATGAAGACCATGGCGTTGTGCGGTACCCACTCCCCCATGATGGCGCCTAGCGCAGCAGCCACGCCGGTCATCAGCACCAAAGAAAGCCACATGATCAAAATGCGTTGCACGCTCATGCCCTGCATGCGCATCTGCGCCGAGCTCGACAAGGCTTCAGGCAAGTTGGACAAGAACAAACCTGCCAACAAGGTGTAAGGCAGCACCTCCCAAAACACCACGGGCGTGCCCGCATGAGCGCTGACCGTCACCGTGGCCATCAACACCGTGCCGACCACAAAGCTCTCGGGTAAGCCATCAAGCAAGTTGCCCAACCAAATGGCGACGGCCGCGTTGTCGTGTGAGGCGTGTTTTTTCTCTAGATCTTGCCCCGTGGGCAAAGGCTGCGTATGGTGCTGGGGCAAGTGGGCCCGCTCGTGCATGATTTTCGAAATCAGAAACGCAGTTTTGCGCAAGTAGCCGCCATGCTCAATCAGTACCCAGTCAAGCAGCACAAAAATAATCCCGCCCACAAACGCACCCGCGACGAGGTGGAAAAAATTGCGGACTTCGTGAGCGCGGATTTCAGCCGTGCTGGCCTGCATGAAAGCATCAATGGACGGCGCTACCAATTCAATGGCCAAAGCCGACAGCAAGGCACCGGCACCAAATGCTGCCATCAAGCCAACAATGCGTTTGGGTATCTTGAAGTAAATGCCAATCAAAGCACCGATCAGCAAAGAGATTGAACACATCACGCCAAGGATGAAGGCCCAGGCAACAACGATGTCCATACGGGCTTAGTCTTCCAGAGGCGAAAGCACGCCAAAACTGCGCTGTGCATAAGCCAAGCCATGGCCGGCTTGCACACCGAAGTCGAGCACTTCACCGATCAGGATGTCATGGTCACCAGCTGACACCACTTGGGCAATGCGGCAATCAAACCAAGCAATCACGCCGTCTAAACGCGGATGCTGGTGAATGCCACGCACTAGGCTTTGGTCTGCAAAGCGTTCTTGTTGTGTCCCTTGCGCAAACTTGAGTGCCACGTCTTTTTGCTGAGCCCCCAACACGTTGACCATGTAGCCACCCGCTTTGACGAAGGCTTCGTGGCTGAGCGAACTTTTGCGCACGCTCCACAACACCATGGCGGGATCCAGCGACACGGTGTTGAACGAGTTGCAAGTCATGCCCCAGTCTTGGCCTTGGGTGTGCGCCGTCACCACCGTCACACCGGTGGTAAAGCAACTCATGGCGTCTTTGATATTCACGCGATTCCTTCAATTCAGTTCTTAGAGAAACGCCAAAGCGTCTTGTGCGGCCACGCGGCCTTCGTCGGTGGGGACCACCCACACCTCAATCTCGCTATTGTCGGCGTGAACCGCAACGACGCTGTCGCCTGTGGCTTGGGTGTTGCGTGATGCATCCATATGGACGCCCATGTAAGCCAAAGCATCGCACACCTGTTGACGCAGCACGGCATCGTGCTCACCAATGCCGCCGGTGAAGGCCAGTACGTCAAGGCCCCCAATACAGGCGCTCAGCGCCCCCACTTCGCGCACCACGCGGTGTGCGAACAAGTCGGTGGCAAAACGTGCAGCAGCAGAGCCCGCTGCACTTGACGCGCGCAAGGTGCGCATGTCGGCACTCTCGCCCGACACACCCAACAAGCCGCTTTGCTTGTAAAGTAATTTTTGAATTTGGTCGTGGCCCCAGCCTTGTTCCATCAAATACAGCAACACACCGGGGTCGAGCGCGCCGCTGCGTGTGCCCATCATCAAGCCGTCTAAAGCCGAGAAGCCCATGGTGGTGGCGCGGCTTTGGTGCTGCGTGGTGGCGCACACGCTGGCACCGTTGCCCAAATGCGCCATGACCGTGCGGCCCGCGGAGCGGGGGGATTCACGCTGCAGAACTTGCGTCACGTATTGGTAAGAAAGCCCATGAAAGCCATAGCGACGCACGCCTTGCTCGGTGAGCTGGCGGTCAATGGCAAACGTGGTTTCGAGTGGCGAGAGCGTGCGATGAAACGCGGTGTCAAAACAAGCGATCTGCGCGACGTCTGGAAACGACTCGGCAAACGCCTCAATGCCCGCCAAGTTATGGGGCTGATGCAAAGGTGCCAAGGCATTGAGCGAGGCCAGCTGAGTCAGCACCTCGGACGTGACGCGCACGCTGCTCGAGAAATAGCTGCCACCGTGCACCACCCGATGGGCAATGGCCTGGACTTTCAAATGCGTGAATCGTGTGGCCAGCAATCCCTTGAGTGTGTCGAGCGCTGTGTCAAACACATCTTGCTCTGGCTTCACCACCACCGGCGCTGACGCTTTGTTTTGGCCCGTGGCGCAAAAGCTGATGCGAGGCTGACCCGACGGCTCTAGACCTTCGATGTTGCCTGTGACCTCGGCCTCACCAATGCCCGCACCTTCAATGGGGTACAGCGCAAACTTCAGGCTGGACGAGCCCGCATTGACGGACAGAATGCTCATGCCGAATGTGTGCGGTTGTGGTGCGCAATCAGCTTGGCCAACAGCGCAGAAGCACTGCGCGTGGAAGCCGAATCTGCACGGCTGGTCAACGCAATCGGCACACGTGCGCCCAACACCACGCCCGAACCGCAAGCGCCTGCTAGGTATTCAAGTTGCTTGGCCATCATGTTGCCCGACTCCAAATCGGGGGCGACCAAGATGTCTGCTTGACCTGCTACAGCGGAGGCAATGTGTTTGATTTCAGCCGCATGTGTGGACACGGCGTTGTCAAAGGCCAGCGGGCCATCAAGCAAGCCGCCTTTGATTTGGCCGCGGTCGGCCATCTTGCACAAAGCAGCCGCATCAATCGTGGAGGGAATGCTGGGGTTCACGGTTTCCACCGCCGACAAAATGGCCACCTTCGGCGTTGCAACACCCATGATTTGCGCAAACAAAATCGCGTTTTGCACGATGTCCGCTTTTTCGGCCAAGGTCGGTGCGATGTTCAGCGCGGCATCGGTGATGTACAGCGGCTTGGGGTACATGGGCGCTTCAAAGCGAAACACATGCGACATGCGTCGGCCCGTGCGTAAACCTTTTTGCGACACCACGGCATGAATCAACTCATCGGTGTGCAAGCTGCCTTTCATCAAGGCTTCTAGCTTTTTGTCTGCCGCCATTTGCGCAGCCAACTCAGCCGCCGCGTGGCTGTGCTCGACATCGATCACGTCGATGCCTGTCAAATCAATGCTTGCTTCTGCGGCCACAGCGCGCAGTTTTTTCTCTGGGGCAATGAGCACCGCATGAATCAAACCTGCGCGGTGGGCATCCATCGCGCCCTGCAGTGAATCCGCATCACACGGATGCACCACACCGCAACGCACAGGCTCAAGATTAGCGCCCATGGCTAACAAATTGGCATGACGTTGCTCAGGGTCAAACAAGCTGATGTGTGGCGCATGCACACGGGGCATGCGCAACTTTTCGGTCGGGGCCATGACACGCGCAATGCCATAAAGCACACGCTCGCCTTTTTGGTTCACCAACAAGCAGTCAAGATCCAGGGTTTTCTTTTCGTCGTTTTTGGCCGTGCAGGTGACGGTCACGTTCAAGGTGTCGCCAACTCGTACAGGGCGACTGAAGTGCAGGTTTTGTTCGAGGTAAATCGTGCCTGGGCCTGGAAACACCGTGCCCAACAAACTGCTGATCAAAGCACCGCCCCACATGCCGTGGCCAATCACGCCATGAAACAAGGTGGCATTGGCGTATTCAGGGTTCAGATGTGCGGGGTTGATATCGCCCGACACCGCAGCGAACGCTTGGATGTCAGCCAAGGCCAAAGTACGCACCATGCGCGCTGCCTGCCCCAACACGATGTTCTCGTAAGGGTAGTTTTCTAGCCACTCGTTGTTGGGGTCATTCGTGGTTTCGGTGATGTCGTTCATGGTGTTCTTCAATTGACCGCGTGGCTGCCGGCGTCTACATAAATCGTTTGGCCCGTCATGCCACTGGCAGCATCGGTACACAAAAAGGTGCTGAGGTTGGCGATTTCATCCAAGGTCACCAACCGACCCAGCGGCGCTTTGGCAACGTTGCTTTGCATGAGCGCATCAAAGGCTTCAATGCCGGAGGCTGCTCGCGTGAGGATAGGGCCAGGCGACACGGCATGCACGCGCACACCCTGTGGGCCCAACTCTTGCGCCATGTAACGCACCAGCGATTCCAAAGCGGCCTTCACCGGCCCCATCAGACCATAGTGCGGCACAGCTTGATCCGCACCCAAGTAAGACATGGTGACCATGCTGCCGCCTTGCGTCATGTGTGGGGCACACAGCTGGGCCAAGGTCGCAAACGAATGGCACGACACCTCCATGGCCCGAGCAAAGCCCGTGCTGGAACTGTCCACCACGCGGCCATGCAAATCAGCCAAAGGTGCCCAAGCAATCGAATGAATCACAAAGTCCAAGCGACCCAGTTTGGCTACAGCGTAGGCCACCAGCTTTTCTAAATCTTCTGGTGTTTCAATATTGCAAGTTTGCAGGTCTATACCCAGCGGCTGTGTGAGCGGCTCAACATACGGGCGTGCTTTGTCGTTCAAGCAAGACGCCACCACCTCGGCCCCCATGGCCTGCGCTTGGCGGGCACAACCCCATGCAATGCTGCGGTCGTTGGCGAGGCCAAGCACCAAACCTTTTTTGCCCTGTAAATCAAAGGCTGACATCGGGTTCATAAAAAATCCTCAAAACCACCGACGGGCTCAAAACGACCCGCCACAAAACGCAAACGGGTAGGTCCAGGCATGGCACGTTGCGCCACCGAGTGACGCGGATCACCGGGGTAGCACAGGGTGCGCACGCCTTCGTCATCAAACGGTTCAGGAAGAATCAACGCAGGCGTTTGCTGTTTGGCACAGTTCAACACATCCGTTGTACAACTGTGTGACAGCAACGACACCAGGGTCATGATTTGTGGCGGCGCCAGCGGTAGGCCGCCGGCCCAATAACGGTCCAAGGCTTCACGCGGGCTGAGCCACACGCTGTCGATGGCTTCGATGTTGTCGTGTATGGGGTGTTGCCCCGGCGGCAACACCGCAATAAAAAAACGGGTGTCAAAACGCTTGTTGGTCACCGAGGGTTGAAGCGGCGTGATCCAACGCGACCAAGGTGCCAAGTGCTGCGTGTCCACACGCAAACCTGCACTTTGCAACACGTCGACAAACGCTTGACCGCCATGCAGTGCGTGTTGCCAATGTTGGCGTTGTGCAGCGTCATGCGCCAAGGCTTGGCTGTCGTGCAAGCGGGCATACAACACGCCACACTCTTCCAACACTTCGCGCACGGCAGCTACATACAAGCCTGCGGCCGTGTGCACGTCTAAATCGGGCTCACCCAAGGCACTGTGCAGTGCTTGCGGCGAGGCGTCGAGATGGGCATGCAAATCAGGCGTGCAATCGGCCTCGTCTAATTTGCCACCCGGAAAAACATAAACACCACCCCACACAGCCGAGGCCGTGTGGCGGCGCAGCAAAAAGACTTCCAGGCCTTTTTGGGGAACGTCACGTAACAACACCACCGTGGCCGAGGCCCGCGGTGGTGTTGTGATGACTTCGCTGTTGAGTTGCATCAACCGCAGCGATTAATCAGCGAATTACTTGCTTGGGTAAGCCAAGTCAACGCGGCGGTTTTGTGCCCAAGCAGCTTCGTCATGACCTGCGGCCAAAGGCTTTTCGCTACCAAAGCTAACGGGTTCAACTTGGCCGTCTTTCACGCCGTAGGCTTTCAAACCACGCACCACAGCTTCAGCACGCTTTTGGCCCAGAGCCAAGTTGTATTCGCGGCCACCGCGCTCGTCGGCATTGCCTTCGGCACGAATTTTCAAAGCAGCGTTGGCAGCCAAGTATTTGCCTTGACGCTCAACCACAGCGGCTTGGTTGGCTTTGATATCGAACTTATCAAAGTCGAAGTACACGCTGCGCTCTTTAGAGATCAGGCTGTTGGGGTTCAAGTGATCGGCGGCCACGGAAGCAACCGAAGAAGATGCTTTGGCATCAGACACGTTGTCCAGTTTGGTTGAACTGCAAGCAGTCAACAAAGCAACTGACACGATGGACAAGAGAGCAAAAAGACGTTTGGACATGAGGACTTTCAATTTGTAGAAATTAACCTTCCAATTTTAACGGATAGCACTTCCCGCCCGAAGTGTTGTTTTTTTTGACACTTTGCATATTCTTTTTAAAAATCAACAACATAGGTAATCTTCTTAATTTTGATTCTTTTAATTATATGGATAAGCCTAAAAGTATTCAATTCAGGTAAAGGTGTCCCATTTATCTTGTATTTGTCGGCTAAATGGCGCATTGACCAGTGTGGTGGCCCCCATGTAAATTCAATCCCCCCGTTAGAAATTGCGGGTGTTCCATAAAAAAATACAGCGCTGAGCGCCAGCGCGAAGGATAAAAAAGATGTCGACATTCAAAATTTTGGTCACCAGTCAAAAAGGTGGCGTGGGCAAAAGCACCGTTTCAGCGAACTTGGCTGCTTATTTGCGTCGCCAAGGCCAAACGGTCACGATGATTGACTTTGACACACACGGCTCGTCTAGCACTTGGCTGACACGAGCTCCCAACATTGGCGTGGTGGTGCAACACCACATCTTGCCGCTCGACCAAGGCGGCAACCGCCCCATCTTGGATGCCCGCTTGCATTTGCGCCGCGCAGCCAGCAGCACAGAAGTTGTCATTTGCGACTTGACCTGGACCGACTCCATCGCAGGCGAGCTGATGTTTGAATACGACTTGGTGATCGTCCCCACCTCGGTCTCTGAAATTGAACTGGCTGCGACAGCTGGTTTCTTGAGCCGTCACCGTTGGGTGTTCGACTCGGCCATCCACACACCACCCACGTTGTTGGTTTGCCCGACGCGCGTGCAGGCGGATCAGCTCAAAAGTGATGTGTTCTCGAAACAGCGCTTTCCCGTCAGCTTCATGCTCGCCCCCCCGATCTTGGAAGCGCAAACCGCGCGCGAAATGTTTGAGCGCGGCTATTTGATGGACTTGCAAGACGCTTGCGGTGCGTCGTTCAACGAGTTTGGTCAATCGGTGTGTGCCGCGCGTGAAATGCGCGAATCAGCACAAGGCATGCGCCAAACCACCAGCAACACCCGCGTCACACAACCTGCCATGCGCGGCAACACAGCCTCGGCATTTGATAGCCCTGCTGCAGGCGTGAAGCGCAACAACTTGTTGGCCACATCCAGCACGCTGTCTAGCCAATACTCCATCTTGGGCCGCCACCGCATGCAAAAAGTCCGTCCCGACGAGATGCCCACAAAGCAGGCGCAACAGACCACGCAAATTGCGTCGATGGGCATCCCGCAATTCCTCAAACGCATGTCCATGGGTGTGATGAGTAAATGAGCTCCGAACCACAATTCTTGTCCTTCAAAGGACTCAAGCAGTACTCGCCTGAAGAGGGGTGGGGCCAGGTCAATGCGATCTTGCAATCTCACACGCAGCCAGCGGCGGTGCCCGAAAACGTGCCAACGTTGACCGAAACCCCAGACGCGCGCGAGAACACCTCGCCCATTTTCGATCCACTCATCCATGAGTTGTTTGAACAACTGCGCGTCGCCCCGAGTGATGAGCTCACACAAACATGGCGCACCATTGCAGCTGAAGTGAATTTGCTCACTCAGCGCATGGCCTTGCAACGCGAGTTGCAAGAGCGTTTGCACAAGCTTGACCAAGACTTGCACGACTTGCGCGGCACGATCTTGTCGCACCTCTCTGATGTGCAACATGCCGCGGACCAACAACTGTCCTCTGCACGCTTGCGCGCCGAAGTCTCGGCCTTGGCGCAATCTAAACTCGCTGCCAAACTGACGAACCCACGATAAACACCATTTAGCCCAAGGAGCACCTCGCATGCTGGACAAACTCAATCAGATTTATCCAGTGCGCTACACAGCGTTCATGGCCTCGGTGGTTTTGCTGATCTTCACGCTGCTCGGTGCAGGCGTGATGGGCCTGAGTGGTTGGTGGCCCACGCTGTTTTTGCTTCTCAGCATTCTTGGTCTGTACGACTTACAGCAATCGCACCACGCGATTTTGCGCAACTACCCCATCATTGGGCATTTGCGCTTCATGCTCGAAACCATTCGACCTGAAATTCGCCAATACTTTTTAGAGTCAGAAACCGAGGCCTCACCCTTCTCTCGCGCCCAACGCACCTTGGTGTATTCGCGCGCCAAGGGCGCTTCAGACAAACGCCCCTTCGGCACACAGCTGGATGTACGCGCCATTGGGTATGAGTGGATCAACCACTCCATCGCCCCCACCAAGTTGGCCGGTCACGACTTTCGCGTGAAAGTGGGCGGCCAAGCCTGCACACAACCCTACGACATCAGCCTGTTCAACGTGTCGGCCATGAGCTTTGGCGCCTTGAGCGCCAATGCGGTCTTGGCCCTCAACCAAGGCGCCAAACTGGGTGGTTTTGCACACGACACCGGCGAAGGCTCGATCTCGCGTCACCACCGCACACACGGTGGCGATTTGATTTGGGAAGTTGGCTCAGGCTACTTTGGCTGCCGTGATGCGGCGGGTCATTTCAGCCCCGAGCGTTTTGTAGAAAACGTCAGCTCGCCTCAGGTGAAGATGGTGGAGATCAAGCTCAGCCAAGGTGCCAAGCCCGGCCACGGCGGCGTCTTGCCCGGCCCCAAAGTGACCGAAGAAATTGCCGAAGCACGCGGCGTGATGGTGGGCCAGGACTGCGTGTCGCCTGCCACGCACAGCAGCTTTTCAACTCCGTTGGAGTTGATGGCCTTCATCCAACAACTGCGCACCTTGAGCGGCGGCAAGCCCGTCGGCATCAAGCTGTGCATTGGTCATCCATGGGAATGGTTTGCCATTGTCAAAGGCATGTTGGAAAGCGGCATTCAACCCGACTTCATCGTGGTCGATGGCGCTGAAGGCGGCACAGGCGCTGCACCGTTGGAGTTTTCTGACCACATGGGCATGCCCCTGCAAGAGGCCTTGCGCTTGGTCCACAACACCTTGGTGGGCGCAGGCTTGCGTGACACCATTCGCGTGGGCGCCAGCGGCAAAATTGTGAGTGCCTTTGACATGGCACGCACCTTGGCCCTCGGTGCCGACTGGTGCAACAGCGCACGCGGGTTCATGTTTGCATTGGGTTGTATTCAGGCGCAAACCTGCCACACCGGCAACTGCCCCACAGGCGTCACCACCCAAGACCCCAAACGTCAAATGGCGTTGGTCGTCCCTAGCAAAGCGGAGCGCGTGCACAACTTTCATTCACACACGCTGGAAGCCTTGCAAGAGTTGATGGAAGCCTCGGGCCTGCAAACACCGCACGACTTCACACCACGCCATATCATGCGTCGCGTGAGCGAAACACAAACATTACATTTGTCAGAGTTGGTGGACACCATCGCGCCGGATGCCCTGCTGCAAAGCGATGTCAGCGTGTTGCCTGCCGTGTTCAGCGACTGGCCACTCAGCCGTGCCAACAGCTTCGCAGTCCAGCCCGCTTGATTGATCAATCCGCGGCGCGTGGGTATTGAATGGGCTTCTCGCGCACGATGACGGGTTGAGTCGCAGCGGCGGCGGCAGAGGCCGCACGGGCTTTCTCAGCTGCACGCTCAGCGGCTGCGGCTTTGTCTGCAGCGGCCTTGTCGGCTGCAGCTTTGGCAGCACGGGCGGCAGCAGCTCTTTCAGCGGCCGCACGTTCAGCGGCGATTTGCTCGGCTGATTTTTCTGGCTTTTCAGGCTGCATGCGCATGGCCACCGCACGCTCAGCAGCTGCTTTTTGCTGCGCCAAACGCTCAGCCGCAGAGGCCTTCTCGGACGCCGCAGCGGCCTTTTGTGCATCAGCCGCGGCCTTGGCAGATTGGGCGGCTTTGTCAGCCGCTTTCTGTGCATCGCCTGCAGCCGCAGCCGCTTTGTCCACGGTCTTCTCGATGTTCTTGATCGCAGTCGCTTCTGCTGCGGTTTGCGTGCGTTCACGCACTTGCACCGCGGCATTCAAGTCAGACTTGATTTTTTGAATTTCGGTCAGCAACACTTGTGTGCTGGGGCCTTGCGACGTAGCCGGTGCAGGGGCTGGTGCGCGTGAAGATGCTTTCTCAGCCACCGATTGCAACTTGGAGTCAAACGACTGAAGCTTGCTCTCCAAACCCGTCAACTGCTTTTGCATGTCTTTGAACTTGAGGTCGCTGGACTTGTTGGCTTCCACCGCCACCACGGCGGGCATGGCGGCCATGCTCTTGCCAATTTCTTCCAAGCGTTTGGCCACTTGGGTTTGGGTGGTGATGACTTCTTCTTGCTTCTCGGTGATCTCAGAAAAATCAGAGTTGGTTTTGCCAATCGCCGTTAGGCTGGCATCCACCTCAATCACCCGCTTGGCCATGGCATACACCATGGTGTCGAGCTCTTTGATGGATTTGGTCATCTTCAAGGTGATGGCAAAGAACACGCCCATGGCAATCAGCAAACACGCGCAAAAAGCGCCCAGCATGATGCGCGAATGCATCACGTTGCGGCGGTTGTTCTCTTGAATCTTGGACACCACAGCGCGCATGGTGGCGCTGACGTCAGCCGCAATCGATGCGGAGCGTGTCGACACCTCGGCGGAGTCAAGCACCACCGATGTCAGCTCTTCAATCTGACGTGCCACCTCGCTGGTGTCCAGCGATTGAGAAGCAATCTCGGTCAAACGGTCAGCAGTTGCCTCGACATCAACGATGGCTTCGGCAGGCGCTGCCGCATCTTCCGTGGTGTTTTGTTCTTCAGCCATGTCAAGCCTTTGCCTTATTTTGTTCATCAAGTCGGTCTAGCCGAACATTGAGTGTTTGGATGTCGTCCGTGAGCTTGCCCATGCGGACGTGCAGCTCTTCAACCCATGTATCGGCTTGAACTGGCGTGTCTTGAGGGGGTTCTGAAGGCGCTGGACTGGCCAGCTCGTCGGCCATGGCCGCAGCAGGGTTCGAATCCGCAGGCTCAGCCACTGGCATCACCCGTGACGCCGGAGCGCCGTCCACCAGGTCTTTGCCGGGCGCGTCGTCCACTTGTTCGGTCAGCGTTGGCACTTGTGCCAAGGCTTCAGCTGTCAGGCCTTGCGCGTCGTCGGGCAAATCGGGGACTGAAATCTTGGGCAACGAATCAACCTGATAACCAGGCTCAAAAGGAGCAGATTCAGAATGAATACTTTTATCGTGTTCTTGGCTCATAAGGCTCGTTCCTAGCGTGCGCGTCAGGACTTTGTGAATTGGGTTTGCATAGACTTGGTGCTGCGCAACCAACCTTTGGCCAGCAACGGGCTGGACTGCATGAAAGCATCGGCCTGAGCTTTGGTTTCAAAAGGCCCAGCCACCAAAATGACATAGCGCTTGCCCGTGTCTTTGTGGCGCGCACGCATGATGCGGGCCTTGGCATAGGCCACATTGCTGCGCTGGAAGCTACGCATGTCTTCTGTCGTATCCATCGCCGCCAGCTGCACCACATAGCCGTTGGCGGGCAGTTGCTTGACCCAGGCTTCATCTGAATTGGCGTCTGGCTTAGCCTCTGCTTTTTCAACGACTTTTTCGGTGGGTTTTGATGTCTTAGGTTCAGCCGATGCAGCAGGCGCAGGGGCTGATGCGGCCACCGCCACGGGTGCAGCCACCGATGCGGTTGCACTGGCGGCAGAAGCCATTTCCTCGGCTTGGCTGGCAACGCGTGCGGCTTCATTCGCCACCGAGGCGGCGAGCTCGGCAGCGGCCAAAGCCTCGGCACTTGCAGCAGCAGCAGCCGCAGCGCTGGCAGCCTCATCAGGCGCGGCGACAGCGGGGGTGCCGCGCAGCAAATATTTTTTCAGCAGCTCGGCCTCTTCAAGCACCAAGTCTTTGTACATGAAGCCAAACGCGGCCATGGACATGAGCAACACCAACAGCACCCAACCCGCACGCGAGCGGCGCACAGGGCGTTTGAAAAGGTCAGCGTCTGTCACCGCAGGTGCCGCTGCAGCCAAGGGGGCAGGCGTGGTCAGTGCGGGTTCGCGTGAGCTGTCCGGCATCGCTGGCGGGGTTGGAGGCGTTGGCGGCACAGGCAATGGCGTTGGCACAAAAGCGGGCAAAGGCTCTGCATCCAATTGGGGCTCTTGCTTTTTGCCAAAGCCGGGCACACGCCAAGCGGTTTTGGTGGGGAGGTTGAGCAGCTTTGAAACGGGGATCACTTCATCGCTGAGCGTGGGTGGCTCGGGCAAGAAGGAAGGTTCAATCAACGTGGGTTCAGGATCGGGTGTGGTGGCGACCCAATCGGTGAGTTGTTTTTTGGGCTCGCCGGCTTCGGTTTCGACGTCCCATTTCAGCAAATTCTTGCCAAAGGCATCGAGCTTGCCTTGGTGGTTGCCCGCGCTGTTGATGAGCAAAATCACGCTGATGTTGCCCGCTGGAAAACCATTGACCAAACGCGCCAAGAGCTGCAGCTCAAAGTCTTGCATCAAGATGGAATCGCGGAACACCAAGAAGCGACGCGGCGCATGCTTTTTGTCTTTTTCCAGCGCTTGGTCCAGCGTGATTTCAGACAGGATTTCGTTGAACTTTTGAACCAGACGTTCAGAGTTGGTCGAGCTGCACCACTCGATGTGGTTTTCGCCCTTGGCACGCAGACGCTCTTCAAACAAACTGCCGTAGTAGTCGAGCACCCTATCGTGGTCACTCAACACGGCGAGATTGATACTGCCTTCGGTCAATGACTTCAGGAGTATTTCAAATCGCAACCGGTCACCGGGGCTTTGGTAGATGTCTGTCATGCGGGCTCAAACTAGGGTCTTAAGAGTTCATCAAAGCGCCATTCGAATCGAATTTCATTTCGTCCGGAATGGAGGGCGATGGTTTGACCACTTCCTGGCCACGACCATAAGACTGGTTCAGGCTGAACACATAGGCAATGACCTGCGCAACAGCGTGGTACAGCGCCTCTGGAATCGGATGATCCAGCTTGGTCGTGAAGTATAAGGCGCGAGCCAGTAAAGGCGCCTCAAAAATATAAACATTGTGCTCTTTGGCTTCCTCAC
This sequence comes from Limnohabitans curvus, assembly GCF_003063475.1. Taxonomy (NCBI): domain Bacteria; kingdom Pseudomonadati; phylum Pseudomonadota; class Betaproteobacteria; order Burkholderiales; family Comamonadaceae; genus Limnohabitans; species Limnohabitans curvus. The sequence goes on along the minus strand of NZ_NESP01000001.1, from coordinate 1,961,588 downwards.
GAATACGGGCCGCCAAGCCATCTTCACCCTTGGCAATCAAGAGCGGCGCACCGTCGCCCATGGGGTCGTAAGACAAGGCCACCGCGAAGTGGGTTGGGTTGGTGATGACCACGTCCGCATCTTTCACCTTGCCCATCATCTTGTTGTTCAAAATCTCGCGCTGGCGTCGGCGAATTTGGCCCTTGACCTCGGGGTTACCTTCCGAGTTTTTCATCTCGTCACGCACCTCTTGCTTGGTCATCTTCAGTTTCTTGTTGAGCTGATGGCGTTGCAACGGCACATCCACCAACGCCACCAAAACCAAACCCAGGCTGAGCCAAAAACACGAATCCACAATGATGGTGCCAGCCACTTTGACGGCGGGGTTCAAATCCATTTGCGAGATGTGTGTGAGGTCTTGCAAGTTGTTCATGACCGACACCAACAAAATGGCACCCACCACCAAAAACTTGAGCAGTGATTTGCCCAGGTTGATGAAGGCTTCGGGGCCAAACATGCGGGCCAAACCTGTCATGGGATTGAGCTTGCTGAACTTGGGCATGATCATCTTGGGCGAGAAAATAAAGCCCCCCGCCAAAGTTGTTGACAACACGGCGATCACATAAAGAATCGCCAGCAAGGGCAACACAATCAAAAAACCGTCCACCACGGAGCTGCCAAAAATAGCGGGCAGCAACTCGGGTTTGTCGGTGATGCGTCGGTCAAACTGCAACTGATGTTTGAACAAGTCACTCATGCGGGTGAACAGGTACTGCCCCATCATGCTGAAGAACAGGGTGGCGATCACCATCATGGCGGCAGGTGCCAACTCTTGCGAACGTGCAATTTGCCCGTCTTCACGGGCTTTCTTGAGCCGCTGCGCCGTCGGTTCTTCGGTTTTGTCTTGGCCGCTTTCTTCCGACACGTCAGCCTCCCAAATACGAACGCAGCATCATGAATGCTTGCGTCCATACCCAATCAATGCGGGCCACGTTGTTGCCCATTGAAAAAATCATGACGATGAAGCCAGTCAAAATCAGCGCGGGAAAGCCCACGGTAAAAATATTCAAACTGGGTGCGGCACGTGCCACAAAGCCTAAACCGACGTTGATGAACAGCAAGGTCATCATCACGGGCAACGCGATCAACAGCGCGCCCAAAAACATCATGGCACTCCAGTTGATCATCTTGCCCAACATGTCTTGGCTGAAAAACGCTTGGCCAATCGGGATGAGCTTGAACGACTCCATCACCAAGCCAAACACAATCAAGTGCCCGCCCATGCCCAAGAAAATCAGTGTCCCCATGATGTTGAACAACTGGGACAACACAGGCACGCTGCCCATGTTGGGGTCGACCATGTTGGCCATGGACAAACCCATAGAGCCCGACATCGCTTGACCGGCCACCACCAACGCCGCAGAGGCCACTTGGAACACCAAGCCCATGGTCAAACCAATCAAGATTTGGCGTGAGATTTCCATCAAACCATCGGCTGTGATCGGGTCGATTTTGGGAATCTCAATTTGTTGCGACACAAAAAAGGCCATCGCAAACGCCAAAGAAATGCGAATGCGCATGTTGACGGCACGCGCTGAAAAAATAGACGTGAACGCCAGAAACGCAGACAAGCGAAGCATGGGCCAAATGACGACCAAAAACTTGTCTAGGATTTCAATGAGCGAGGCGTTCATGGTGGCGCGTGGTTACATGAACAAGCTAGGAATACGAATGAAGATGCCCTTGGTGTAGTCCACCATGGTGTTGATCATCCAACCGCCCGCCAGTGACATGGTCAAGCCGACGGCCAAAATCTTCGGAATAAAACTCAAGGTTTGTTCGTTGATGGAGGTGGCGGCTTGAAAAATACCAACCACCAAACCGACGATCAATCCCACACCCAACAGGGGGCCTGAAATGATCATCGTCATCCACAGGGCTTGGCGTGCTAAATCTACAACTGCTGCGCTATCCATGATGCGGCTCCTTAAAACACAAAGCTGTTGGCCAACGAAGCCATCAACAGCGTCCAACCGTCAATCAGCACGAACAGCATGAGCTTGATCGGCATCGAAATAATCATGGGCGACAACATCATCATGCCCATGGACATCAACACGCTGGCGACGATCAAGTCGATCACCACAAACGGGATGTAGATCAAGAAACCAATGGTGAAGGCACTTTTGATTTCAGAGGTGATGAACGCTGGCATCAAGGTGGTGAACGGCACTTGCGTGGCGTCCGTCAACTCACGGCGATTCGAGATTTGCATGAACATGGCAATGTCGTCTTCACGGGTTTGCTTGGTCATGAAATCGCGCACGGGGACTTCGGCTTTGATCAATGCTTTGTCAAAGTCGAGGTTGCCGTTCATGTAAGGGCCGATCGCTTCTTTGTAAACCGTCTCAAAAACGGGCGACATGATGAAGAAGGTCAAGAACAAAGCCAAACCCACCAACACGGTGTTGGGCGGCGTTTGCGCAGTGCCAATGGCTTGGCGCAAGATGGAAAGCACGATGATGATGCGCACGAACGAAGTCATCATCAACAACATGGATGGCAACAGCGTGAGCGTGGTCATCAAGCCCAACAATTGCAGGCTCATGCTGTATTGCTGACCGCCTTTGCCAGCGCCCGTCACGTTGACCAACGGAATGCCTTGGGCGTGCGCCATCATGGGCAACGAGGCCAAAGCCACCAAGAGCAAAGCCAAGATGACATAAAGAATTTTTTTGGTGATGGGCTTACGCAGCATGGCTGGCCTCCTGGGTCCACGCGTGCAAGGTTTTCACCTCGGCAGGGCTGACACTGGCCAACACCATTTGGTTGTCGACTTGAATCAACACCATCTTGTGTTTGAGGCTCAAGGGCAAAGCCTCGAGCACTTGAATGCGTTTGTCATCCATGCCATTGGCGGAAAAACCGCGGTTGCGCTTGACCCACCACAGGGCGCCGCACAGCAGCAGCAACACGCTGAATGTGCTGGCGATGAACTGACCCCAATCGAAACTTTGCATGATGTTTTTCCTGTGCGCGATGACGGTTTTTTGACACTGGACGTGCCTATCTCTAGGGGTATTGCAAGGCACGTGCCAGCTTCTCAGCACGGTATAGTTATTTCATGCACCACCTCAAAGCCCTCCTCCTTGCCAGCCTCGTGCTCACCAGTAACCTCACGCTTGCCGCGCAATGGACGGCGATTGGTTTGTTTGACATCGGCACGTTCTATGTAGACACCGACAACATCACGCACGCAGGTGAGAACCACAAAGCGTGGACCATGCTGGACTACCGCGAACCCAAAGTGCATGCCCCCACTGGCAAACACTTCAAGTCCACGCGCATGCAAATGGAGTTCAATTGCAAAGAACAAACCGTGCGCACCTTGTCGCTGTCGTACCACACGGGCGTGCGCTTGAGTGGCGACGCCTTGTCGACCGAAGGCGTGATTGGCCCTTTCGAGCCGGTGCCACCTGAGACCCCCATCTTCAAAATCATGCGCTTGGTTTGCTAAAGGCATGGGTTTCGTTCGTGATTTGATTCACGCAGGCGGCACAGGTGGCCTGAACTGGCACGTGCATGCGCACTACGCGCGCAAACGCTGGCAACCCACGCTACAACTGATCGAGCAGTTCTTGGCGCAAGTGCAACCTGAGTCTGAACACTTGCTGCTGATTGGCGGCAGCGCAGGCTGGATGATGCCGCCCAACTGGCTGGCACGCTTCAAGCGCATTGATGCGTATGACATCGACCCCTTGGCGCCGTGGTTGTTCAACTGGCGTCATGGCCGTCGATTGAAGGCGCAAGGCACGCACGTGCATCACCACCGCCAAGACGCTTTGGCCACCCTGCCTGACTTGCTGCAACAGCACCCACAAGCCTGCATTTGGTTTGACAACGTGTTGGGCCAACACCGCTACCGCGTGCGTGATGAAGCGCGTGTGGAGCGCGAGTTGGGGCAACTCAAAACGACGCTCCAAGGACGTAACTGGGGCAGCTTGCACGATGTGTTGTCTGGCCCCACCGATGGGCGCTTGTTACCGGCGGGTCTGAATGTGTGGAGCCACCACGTCTCTGCCAAGCAAGGCATGGACAGCGCGTTTTCACAAAAATTATTGGCCAGCGTGGGGGCCAAAGAGGTTTGGCAAGACCACCTCACAGGTCAGGTATTTGCACCCGAAACCCAAACCACCTGGATGCCATGGGCCTTCAAGCCCAACTACTGGCATTGGCTACAAGCCGGCTGGGTCAACGCCTGACGCGCAGGCGTCAGTGCTTGAGGTTGTAGAGGGTGATGCCTGCGGCATCCATCTCTTTTTGTTCACGCTTGCGGTGAAAGTCACGCACGGCCTTCATGTCTTGTTCGACCAAGGTTTCCATTTGAATGCGCTTTTGCTCAGCCGCTTTGAGTTTGAGGCGCGTCAGCTCAAACGCATGTTTGGCTTCGTTCAAGTCAAGGTTGACACGGCCAATCAGCGCTTGCAGCTGCTGCATGAAGGCGCGAAAGTTCAGTGTCTCAGCCATGCTGTGTGGCCGACTCTCAGCCGCTTTGCTGCGCGTCACATAGTCAGCGTAAAGCAGCTGCATGCGTTCTCGGCTTTGCACCAAGTGCGTGATGCGATCGCGTGCTTTGTTGACTTCGGCTTGCGCCTCTTCACATTTTTCTTTGGCTTTTTTGGCCAACACGGGCCAGGCGGCGCGTGGCTTCATGACAGCATGTGGCTCAGTTGGTTACGCGTCATGGCGTAGTCTTGGCCCTTGTCCATGTCTTGGCGCAGGAAGTCCAAGATTGGCTCGCGCAAGCGGATGGCCTCGTCCAGCTCGGGGTTAGAGCCCGCTTCGTAGGCCCCCACTTGCACCAAGTCTGCGTTTTGTTGGTAGACCGACCACAAGCGGCGCAGTTTGTTGGATTGCTTCAACTCCTCGGGGCTGACCAAAGATTGCATGACACGCGAAATGGAACCGTTCAAATCAATCGCGGGATAATGCGCTTGGTCGGCCAAGCGACGCGACAACATGACTTGGCCATCGAGCGATGCACGCGCGATGTCCACAATCGGGTCTGACGCGTCATCGCCTTCGGCGAGCACGGTGTAAATGGAAGTGATGGAACCGTGACCATGACGGCCCACACCACCCCGTTCAATCAAGTTGGGCAACAAGGCAAACACCGAAGGTGGATAGCCTTTGGCCGTCGGTGGCTCGCCAATGGCCAAGCCAATTTCGCGCTGCGCATGGGCCACACGGGTCAAGCTGTCGCACAGCATCAACACGTTTTTACCTTGGTCGCGAAAGTACTCGGCAATCACGTGTGTCATGTGCGTGGCTTTGAGGCGCAGCACCGGTGACACGTTGGCAGGTGCTGCGATGACCACCGATTTGGCCAAGCCTTCCGCACCCAAAGATTCAGTGATAAACGCCTGCACTTCGCGGCCACGTTCACCAATCAAACCGATCACCACGATGTCGGCTTTGGTGAAGCGCGTCAGCATGCCCAAAAGCACGCTCTTACCCACACCAGAACCAGCCACCAAACCAATGCGTTGGCCACGGCCAATGGTCAAAGCACCGTTGATGGCTTTGACGCCCACATCCAACACTTCTTCAATCGGACCACGCTCCATGGGGTTAAGCGGACAGCCCAACAGGCTGAGTTGGTCGGGCAAATGCGGCATGGGTTTGCCATCAATGGGCACTCCACGACCGTCAATCACGCGACCCAACAATTCATTGCCCAAACGCACTTGCCCAGAGTTAGACATGATGCGCACCGTGTCACCTGGGCCCACACCGACGGGGTCGGTGAACGGCATGAGGTACAAGGTTTTGTCGTTGAAACCCACCACCTCGGCTTCGACGCGGTGACCCTCTTTGCCCATCACTTCGCAGCAAGCCCCCAAGGGGGCCATGATGCCGCGCGTCTCCAGTGTCAGGCCGACCAAGCGCACCAAGGTGCCGCTGCGTTGCGGCTCGGGGGTGCGCAGCTTGGGCAAGCTGATCTGAACTTCTTTGGCAAAGTCGAGCATGGGTTTGTTTACTTCACTTCAATCATGCCGCGAATCGCAGCGGCCACACGGCCTTGGTCGGCTTGCACCACCATGCGGACCACGCCCACTTTGTCTTCGTAGCTGTTGGCGCTGTTGAGCAACTCTGGCGGAATGGTGGGCTTCTTGGCTTTTTGTTGTTCTTTGCGAATGCGGTCTTTGATTTCAGCCAAAGTTTCGCCTTCGCGAATTTCAATCTCGCCTTCCGCCATCGCTTCTTCTTCGGGCTCAGCTGCTGGCGCTTCGGCGCTTGCGTCGCCTTCAGCCAAGGCCACTTCAGCAGGCGCTGGGTCCACAGGGGCTTCAGCCACTTCTGCCGTCACGGGCTCTTGGGCCACCACCTCAGGCTCAACAGCCACCGCGGGCTCGGGCACCACCTCGGGCTCTGGCTCGGTTTCAAACACAGGTTTTGGCCTTGGCTTTTCAGGCTTTTCCAAAAGCAACATTTGGTATTTGATTTTGTCCGCACGCTGGGCTTCAAACAATTCGGCCTTGCGAATCATCTCGCGCTCAACCGCAGCAACGGCTGCTTTTTGCATCTCGCTGTTGGAGGCGACTTGGCCCACCATGTTGAGCACAAACGGGCGCACGATGGTCACAATCACGACCATGAAAATCAAACCCATCAACAAGGTGTTGATGACGTCAGGAATGAACATCGTCGTCCTCCGCTTCTTCTTGAACTTCTAAAAGGGGTTGCGCCAGAGGCGACTTTTCGCGCCACGCAGGCACATCGACCAGCAAGGCATGCGCCAAGCCTTCAAGGCGATGCGCCACCAAATCTTCAATCACGGTGTCATTGGCAAACACGCGCACACTGCCGGGTTGCATGTCATGCACGGCTTCAAGGCGCATGCCTTTGATGAAGTCGGCACTGTGTTCTTGCAAGCGGGCTTTGTCTGCGGGGTTGAGTTCCAACACCACCGCGCCATGCACCGGGTGATCCAACTCATCCAAGCAACGCTGCACCAAACGCTCCATCGCTTTGCTGGACGTTTGCAACTCACCCACCACCACTTGCTCGGCAATGTGCAGGGCGAGGCGTTTGAGCGGCTCAAAAAATTTCTTGGGGTCTGCCATCAGCGCGCCCAGTTCGGTCGATGCGTTTTCAAACAACACGCGTTGCGCGGCCATTTCTTCGGCCACTGCGGCGCGCGCTGCTTGCTCGCCGTCGGCCAGACCTTGTTCTTTGCCCTGTTCTAAGCCTTGCTGCAAACCTTCCGACTGACCTTCGGCTTTGCCTTGTTCCAGCCCTTTGGCCAAACCTTCGGCCATGGCTTGTTCCACCGCTGCGGCCAGCTGCACCGCAGCTTCTTCTTGCGCTTGGGCCAAGCCCTTGGCAAATTGTTCGGCCTCGCGCTGCGCGACTTCTTCAGGGGGAATACCGCCCACCACTGCGGGCAGTTCGGGCTCTATGGGTTCAACGGCTTCAGCTAGTTCAACGGCCTCAGCTTCTTGTGTTTCAGCAGCCACCTCAACTTCGGGCGCTGCGTCCACAACGTCTGTGGCTTCCGTGGCAGCGGCCTCTGCGGCCAATGACTCAGGCGTTGCCTCGTCTGCCACATCGGGATGAATCACGATCGGGTCTGCCACTTTGTCGTCGGACGTGATGGGGCTGACCACCAAGGTCTCGGCCAATTCGGCTTGTGCCAACGCACGTTGCAACACAGAGGCGTCGACGTTGACACGCAATTTAGATTTGCGTGTCGCGCCAAATGAGTCCATCACAAACGGCAAATGCTCGTTGGTTTCTGAACCCACGTGAGACGCAGGTTTTTCTTCGCCCAATGCCTCGTTGCGGTACTCGCCCTCTAAGAGTGCGAGCGAAGCTTGGGCTTGCTTGGACAAAGGTTGGCGCATCGGTTGGTAATGCGCCGCCGAAAACCCGCTGGACTTGGCTGGGTAGCTCAGGTCCGCAAACGTTTGCGGCTCATCGTTGGTCCAGCTGGTCGTGGCATAGCCACGGCTGCTCAGTTTTTCTGCGATGCCGGCATTGGGCTGCCAAGGAACGTCAGCCCGAACGGGATGGGGTTGATTAAACAAAGTCTGCGCCGCCCAAGATCAATTCGCCCGAATCGGACAACTTACGCGCTTTGCGCATGATCTGCTTTTGCGCATCTTCCACGTCAGCCATGCGTTGCGGGCCTTTGGCTTCCATGTCGTCGCGGAACATACCGCGCGCACGTTCGGACATGTTGTCGAAGAAACGGGCTTGACAGGGTTCGCTGGCATTTTTCAAGGCCATCATCAACATGTCTGGCTCCACCGCACGCATGAGCACCTGGATACCTTTGTTGTCCACGCTGACCAAGTTCTCGAAGGTGAACATGTTGTCTTGGATCTTGAGCATCAAGTCCGGATCAATGTCGTTCAAGCCGTTCATGATGCTGGCTTCCAGCGCCGTCTTGGTCAAGTTCATGATCTTGGCTGCAGCTTGAATGCCACCAAAGCTCGACGACTGGGCCGATGCGTTCTTGGAGAACTGCTGCTTCATGATGGCTTCGAGTTCGGCCATGGCAGAGGGCTGCACGGTGTCCAAACTGGCCACGCGTTGAATCACCTCGGCACGGGTGTCGGGTGGCAAATAGTTCAAAACGTCAGCGGCCACTTCGCTCTCTAAGAGCGACAAGATGATGGCCACCACTTGTGGGTGTTCGCCACGAATCATGTCGGCAATGCCACGGGCATCCATCCACGACAAGATGTCCAAACCTTTGGTGCCTTGGCCCGGCATGATGCGGCCCAACACCGAGGCGGCTTTGTCGTCACCCAAGGCGAGGCGCATGACTTTTTCAACATAGTCGGCACCGCCGATGCTGACGTTGTTTTGGTTCTTCAAATGGTCCACAAATTCGTCGAGCACATAGTTGACCGCTTCTTGTGAGAAGTTGGCCACTTGCACCATCGCAGCGCCCAGCGCTTGGACCTCTTTGGGGCTCAGGTATTTGATGATTTCTGCCGCTTGCTCTTCGCCGAGCAACAGCATCAAAACGGCAGCACGTTGGGTGCTGGTAATGCCTGCGAGCTCAGCACGCAGTTTGTCGGTCATCACAATGGTGTCGTCAGCCATGATTCAAATCCTCGGAAAATTTATTACTTCTCGATCAAGCTCTTGAGCACACCCGCCACGCGGGTGGAGTCCTCAGCCATGATCATGCGAATCAACGCCACTTTATCGTCATACGAATTGGCTGTGTTGAGCAAGTCGGCAGAGATTGACTGTTTCTTAGGCTTCATGCTGGCCATGCGGGCTTTGACCGACTCCAGCGACTCACCTTCTTCAATTTCAATTTCTTCCGATGACTCTTCAGCCGCTGCATTGACAGCCGCATGGTGTGCTGCAGCTTCGACTGCAATTTGTGCATCACGCTCAGCACGCAACGCTTCTTCGCGCAGTCGGGCTTCTTCAGCAGCCAAGGCATCTGCGGCAGCTTTGGCTTCTGCGGCAAGGCGAGCTTCTTCAGCAGTACGGGTGGCATCTTGGGCCAAGCGGGCGGACTCTTCGGCGGCACGGATGGCCTCTTCGGAAATACGCAGCATCTCGCCTTCGTGTGATCGCTTGGCGTGTGCAGCGGCAGCTTGTGCGGCAGCGTTCTCAGCGGTGGCCACATCAATCGCCATTTGCGCTTGGGAGGTGGCGGCATCGGCAGCTGCAGCGGCCAAGGCTTTGGGATCGATCTCGGGGGCCAACAAGCGGCGCACCATCGGACGAACCACGGTCAAGAGGATGAGCAAGAAGATGCCACCCACCACACCGGCGTTGACCATGACTTGGTAGTTCTCGTCACGGTACCAAGGGATGACTGTTGGGTCGTACTGAGGCTCAAACTTGGTGCCCACCACGGTGACCACGTCACCACGGTCGTTGTTGAAACCGACAGCGCCTTTGACCAATTGGTTCAAGCGTTCGATTTCTTCTGGGGTGTAAGGCACTGAGGTTGGGGTAGAACCATCGGCGTTCTTTTCGACCTTGGCACCCGGTGCCACAGGACGTTCGTTGATCAACACACCCACACCAATCTTGGTGATCGTGCCCATGGCACCTTTGGTGTGACGCACGGCGCGGTCGAGTTCGTAGTTTTTGGTGCTACGGGCTGTCACTTGCACGCCTTTTTCGCTCACGCCCTTCAAGGGGTCGGCGTTGGTTTGCGTGGTGGCTTGTGGGTTGGTCGGCGCTGGCGGTGTGTTGGACAACGAGCCAGGAATACCAATCGCATCACGGAACGTGTTGCGGTCTTCCACAAACAATTCAGAACGTGTCTTGGGACCTTTGTCTTGGCCATCAAATTCTTCGTTGGTGACTTCGGTTTGCGTGAAGTCCAAGCTCATGCTCACCTGAGCCGTCACGTTGGTTTCGCCCACGATGGGGGCCAGCAACTGAATCAAGCGGGTGCGATAGAGGTCTTCCATCTGCTGCTTGTGGGTGAGCTGCTGTGCGGTCAAGCCCAAAGGCGCTTCCGTCAACATGTCGTTCATCAAGCTGCCAAAGTTGTCGACCACCGACACGTTTTCAGGCGCAAGGTAAGGCACGCTAGACGCCACCAATTGGATGATGGCTTGCACGTTGGCCGATGAAATGGTGCGGCCAGGCAAACGCGTGATGATGACCGAAGCCTTGGTAGGTGCGCGGTCACGCACAAACACGCTTTGCTTGGGCGCTGCCAAATGCACGCGGGCTGATTTGATGCCGCCGATTTGCACAATGCTGCGCGCCAGCTCTTGTTCCATCGCGTTGTTGTAACGCACCTGCTCCATGAACTGGCTGGTGGTCATGGCGGGCATGTCTTTGAGGTTGTCCATGCCCGAAGCTTCGGTGCGTGGCAAACCTTTGGAAGCCAGCAACATGCGGGCTTCTTGGTAACGGTTGGTGGGCACAGAGATTTGGCCAGTGTTGGCGTCCACCTCTGGCTTGTATTCGCCGGTCTTCAAGGCTTCGATGGCTAACTGCTTGTCTGCATCATTGAGCATCAACACCAAAGGACGGTAAGGCGTGGGCTTCATCGAGGTGAAGAACACGGCCACCGACATCAGCAGCATGAAGATCACCACAAAGGGCAAGACCTTGCGCACACTGGGTTGACGCAGCACGTCCATCACCACGGCGCCGGGGCCTTCTTTGGCGTTGATCCATGCGGGCATGCGTGATGCGTCGCCTGACGCAGCACCATTCGCATTGGAGGCTGAAGCGTTGTCTACGCCGTTGGCTACGGGCATGCCCACAGCGTTCATGTTTAAGGTATCGGTTGCCATATCAGTCTTTCAATCCAGCATCACACAGGCATGTTCATGATTTCTTCGTACGCTTTCATCACTTTGTTGCGTACTTGCAAGGTGGCTTCAAAAGCCAGCGACGATTTCTGCATGCTCAACACCACTTCGGTGAGCGGTACTTCTTCGCCGCGGTCATAGGCGTCTTGCATGGCCGATGACTTGAGCTGTGTTTCGTTCACGCTGTCGAGCGCGTTTTGCACCGACTTGAAGAAGTCGGGCTGGCCTTGAATCTTGGTGGGCGACGTTTCGCCAGCAGGCGAATTGACACCGGTGGCCTGCGTCTGGTGCGAACGCAGCGTTTCAATCATCGATTGAATGTTGGCGTTGGAGATGCGGTCAATCATGCTGAGGCTCCTTCATTCATGCCACGGGTGCGCATTTGCGCCAGCTTGTAGCGCAAGGTGCGTGGGCTGATGCCCAACTTGGCAGCTGCTTCTAGGCGACTGTCGGTGCTTTGAATGGCCGCCATGATCACTTGCAGTTCGCTGGCTTTGACCGCGCTGTCCAGGTTGATGGGGGCTGCTGGCTCTTCGCGCATCTCAATCGGTGCCATTGCGGTGGCGCCATAGGCTGGCACAGAGGCGTAATAAGTTACGGCGGGTGCCACGGGTGCGGCTGCAACAGATGCAGGTTCAACAGGCGCTTGCGCATAAGTTGGCGGCAAGGCTGCGGCGATGCTGGGCATCGCGGGCATGGCTTGCTCGTCCATCTGTGCATCGTCAAACATCAAATGTGCGGGGCTGATGGTGCGGCCACCGCTCAACACCACGGCGCGTTGCACCACGTTTTCGAGTTCGCGCACATTGCCAGGCCAGGGGTAGCTTTGCAACAACACTTGCGCTTCTGACGTGACCGTGAAAGGCAAACCACCTTTGACGTGACGGGCCAAGGACTGAGCCACCAAAGGCACGATGTCACCTGGACGGTCTTTCAAAGGCTGAATGCGCAAGCGGAAAGTGCTGATGCGGAAATACAAGTCTTCGCGGAATTCGCGTTGCTCAATAGCGAGCTTCAAATCTTTGTTGGTGGCCGCGATCACGCGGATGTCGAGGTCGATGGTGGCTTCGCCGCCCAAGCGGTTGAGTTTTTTCTCTTGCAAGACGCGCAGCAACTTGGCTTGCAAGTTCATGGGCATCTCGCCAATTTCGTCCAAGAAGATGGTGCCGCCATGGGCTTGTTCAAACAAACCTTTGTGCTCTTTCAAAGCGCCGGTAAAAGCGCCCTTCTCATGACCGAACAACATGTCTTCGATCAAGTGCTCGGGCATGGCCGCGCAGTTGAGCGCCACAAACGGCGCCTTGGCGCGGGGTGATGACTCGTGCAACACACGGGCCAACACTTCTTTGCCAGCGCCTGTGGGACCCACCAGCAAAGCCGTCACATCGGTTTGTGCCACGCGTTGGGCCAAGGCCAACAAATGCTGGCTGATGGGGTCCACAAACACGTAGCTTTTGGTTTTGAGTTCGGGGGCGTTCAGGCCTTTCACAGCGCCTTGCCATGCGGCGGCAGACCACTCGTCTGACGACAACACATGCAACGCACCCAAGCGCATCGCGTCCACAGCCACTTCCATGCGGCGACGGTCCACGCGGCACAGCACGGGCACGGTGTGGCCGAGTTGGGCAATGAGGGTTTGAACTTCCTTGAGTAGCTCGGCACTATCGCCCAAGCGAATGACCAGCACATGTGCACGGCGCAAAGCCAGCGTGAGGTCGCCCAAGGTAGACACAGTTTCCAGACTGATACCTGCGGCATCCAGCTGGGCGCGTTCTGCGGCGTCGATTGGACTAAAAGGGTCCAACCAAACGGCATGAATTACGTTGACAGAAGAAGCATTCACTTTGAGTACAGTCCGAAATAAAGGTAAGACTGTTATGCAAAGGCCGTGCCAGGTTGTTTTGTAACCTATGTAATTAAATTAATGTGGTAAACAGGCCTGCGAGGGTCATTTTCTCGACGTTGCGACGAGTTACCGACAGGCTTCTTCGATACTTTTTGGGCGTCTGTCTTGGCTGGTTTAGGCGAGAAACCGCCACAAAACCGCCCGTCCGTGCGCAGCACCTCCAACGAGGGAACGACTTTCGAACGAAAGCCCATGAGCTTGCAGCCGTAAGGCATGCGCACATCCCACGTGATCGCCATGTAGCGACACTCCCAGCAATTGGGGCCCTTGGGTAAGGGTGTGGGGCTAGTGGCTGCCATTAACCACCCAAGAGTTTGAGCACCGACTGCTGGCTGGTGTTGGCTTGCGCCAGCACCGCAGTAGCGGCTTGCTGCATGATTTGCGTCTTGGCCAGCTCGGTCGAAGCAGACGCGTAGTCGGCATCTTCAATCTGACTACGAGACGTAGACATGTTCATCGACACGTTGGTCAAGTTGTTCACCACGTGGTCAAGTCGGTTCATCACCGCACCCATGGTGGCGCGTGTGGCGTTGACCTTGTCCATCGCTGCATCCAACAAGTTGAGCACAGCGGTTGCACCATCACGTGTGTGGATACGCACTTTGCGCGCATCTTCTGCCAAGTCCACGTCACCCGTGATCTGGCCTGTGATGGAGCCGTTCTTACCAAAGTCGGCCAAATCGATGGTCACCACTTGGTTCGCCGAAGCGCCCACTTGGAAAGCCATGCGACCCACTTTAGGAGGATCCATTTCTTGGCTTGCGCGGCCACCGAAGGTGCCCTCGTGGAAGCCCAATGTCGAGAAGTTACTCAGCGCGCCAAAACCGTCAGCACCGCTGCTGATCACAATGGCAGAACCGCTCAGGCCCAACTGAGAAGGCTTGATGCCATCGGCACCAGGCAAACCTGGCAACACAGGTGCATCAGCAATCAGTTTGACCGTGCCGTACATCGTGCTCACGTTTTTGGCATTGCTCTCGCCAGCCAACACGTTGTCGCTGTAAGCAGTGCTCAAGTCAATCGCTGTGACGTCTGTTTTGCCTGCGTTGTTGGCGGTCACGGTGCTCATGGTCATTGTTTCGGTGCCAGCAATACCTGTAGTACCGAATTTAGCGCCGCGCAAATCAAAACCACTACCTGCCACTGTTGACTTGATCAACACAGATGTGCTGTCAGCAGGGTCCAGACTTGCTTCGATATTCTTGAGTGATGCATTGGCATTGATTGCGTCACGCAACGCAATGGCAGACACACCTGGAGCAGAACCCGAAACCAAGGCAGCAGAAACCTCCACGCCGTTAATCGTCACCATTGCAGTCGTTGCTGCTGTCGGGTTAGTTCCACCCACCTTGACTTTAGAAACTTGCGCAACTGCGCCGCCCTTGTCCAAGCCGAAGTTGGCTGCGGACAAATCGTCTTTGCTGGAGTCAAACCACACCGACATGTTGCGACCGTCAGAGCTCAGGGTTACACCGTAACCGTTGTCTGTTGCAGTCACACCGTGTTGGCCTACGCGTTGGTTGATGGCGTCCATCACCTTGGTGCGACGATCGGTACCGGATTCGTTTTGCACGAAATCCACTTGAATTTCTGTGTCGTTCACCCACAACGATTGCTTGCCGCTCAAAGGCACGCCAGTCAAAGTGTTGATACCTTTTGACACCACGGGGTTGGCTTCAGCGCGAACGCCCGTCAAATTGGTGCTGTCATTGATAGCTGCAGCCAAAGCAATGGCGCTTGAACCTGGGTCACTGCTGGTAACTGCTGTGGTTGAAAAACGATCATCGTTGGGTGTGCTGGGGCGAATCTTGACGCCATTGATCATCAGATCATCCATGCCCAAATTCTTGACATCTGCCACGGCGTTGGGTGTGATTTCTTTCGCTGCCACACCCATTGCTGTTGCGCTAGCACTCTTGGTGGTTGTCATGGTGTACGACATACCTGGAGTTTTTGCCGTCAGCAAAATTTC
This sequence comes from Limnohabitans curvus, assembly GCF_003063475.1. Taxonomy (NCBI): domain Bacteria; kingdom Pseudomonadati; phylum Pseudomonadota; class Betaproteobacteria; order Burkholderiales; family Comamonadaceae; genus Limnohabitans; species Limnohabitans curvus. The sequence goes on along the minus strand of NZ_NESP01000001.1, from coordinate 1,946,416 downwards.
GCCAACTTTGCCACCGGCTGTCGCAATGACGCCTAGATTTTTGTTGGTATTGATCTTTGTGATCAAGTCATCACGCACTGCTTGAGGCTTAGTCAAGGTCGCAGTCGATATGAACTGAGTGCCGTTGATCACGATCGTTGCAGTGTCGCCACTGGCAACGGTACCTGTGAACTCGACACTGCTAACTTGTGCAGTTGCAGGAGCCACAGCAGCACGTGTCGCTGTGCTCAGCACCGATTCATTTTTAGAGTAATTACCTGCGTCCAAACCGGCGCGGGTAATGTCACCTGATGATGCCGAGGTCAGCATCACAGGCGCTTGAATTTTAGATTCCAAAGAAATCGTCGAACTTTGCACACCCTCACGCATACCAATGCGGTCGCCAAATACGCTGGCGTTGTCAGGTGTTTCAAAGCGCACTTCAATGTTGCGACCATCAACTGCCACCAAAGAAATACCTTTGGCCTCAGATCCTGTGTCAATCGCTTTGACACCTGTCTTGTCACTGATCAAGTTGATGGCGCGAGCCACAGCTTCACGGGTAGCTTGCGGGTTGTTCAACACCGTGGTGATGTTGGCAGACGCATAGCCGTTGACAAACACCACACCTGAGGTCACCGAAGACCCTGTCATGGCTTTGCCAGTGAAAACGTTTTCGTTCACTTTAGCGAACACACCTGTACCAGGTACCGATGTCAAATATTGGGCAGTCGTGTTGACTGTGCTGGCTAAGCCAGTTGCACCCGGGGCAATTTCGATGGCCGATACATTGCCTTCGCTGGTCGGGAAGTCAATGTTCACAACACCCGAGCCTTTGGCGTAAGTCACCAAACGACCTGTTGATTGGTCAAACAACGGGCTCGCTTGCAAAGCTGTTGCAATTTTTTCAGCTGCATCTGCAGGCGTTTTGTCTGCATTGGTCAGCACCACACTCACACCCGCCACCGTGATGGTGCCGGGCATCGGTGTGCCTGAGAATGTGATGGACTGCGATTCGCCTTGGCTAATGCCTTGGTCTACAGCCACACGGTTAATTGCAGCGGCTTTGGCGATGGCACTGCCTGCTGCGTTGTTGCGTGGCGACTGCAAGTCGTCAGCTGCCACAGATGGGCCAATGGTGACGCCATTGATCATCAAGTCGCCGGCGCGCAATGTCGGAATACTGCCAGCCACATCCACGTTCACGGAAAGGTCACGAGGAATACCAGTGGCTACAGAAAGATCCAAAGCCGTTCCACTTGGGTCACGGAATGTGTAGCTCAGGTCATCCGAAAGCACTGAACTGTTTAAGCCTGCGCTTTTGGCAAAACTCACGACACCAGTCGCTGCAGTCAATGTACCTGTCAACAAAATGGTCTTGTTGTCTTGGGTAATGAATGATGCCGTGACGTTGGTATTGCTAGAGTTGACACTCATCTTGAGCGCGCCACTTTGCAAGAACTTGCCGTTGTTGGCAAACACCTCAGTCGCACTGGTCATAGCCTTGCGTGCCACCACGGGCGTGGTCGCCGTCATGTTGGACGACCCCAAGGTGATGGCTGTGTCAGGGACATCACCATCGGTGCTGTTGTAAGTAATCTTCAACTCACCTGCGTTTGCAGTGAGCTCAACCTTGCGGCCAGAATTTGCATTAAAGAAGGTGTTGTCGGTCAAGGTTGACTTGATCTTGTTCATCACCGTGGTCATGCCTGCGGCAGCTTCAGTGGCTGTAATTTGCACAGACACACCCGCCACACTGACGATGCCTTCAGAAGGAACCGTTGCAGGTGAAACTGGGGCAAGTGTCAGCGTCTGGATCTCACCAGAACCTGCACCATTGATCGTACGTGTGGTGGTTGGGTCAATAAAGACACCACCAAACTGGTTTTTAGACGTTGCCTTGAATACTGGCATTTCGCCAACGCGCTCGCCAGCTGTTCCGTTCAACACGGGGAAACCGTTCCACTCGGTGTTGTCGGCAATCTGAACAATTTGTTGCTTCAGCTGCTGGAACTCAAGATCCAAGTAACTGCGTTGCGCGTTGTCGTTTGTATCGTTCACTGCCTGAATGGCCAACTCACGCATGCGTTGCATCATGTCTGTGATTTCGTTGGTCGCGCCTTCAGCGGTCTGGATCAGCGTGATGGCATCACCCGCATTTCGCACTGCCTGGTTTAAGCTGCGAATTTGCTGCGTCATGCGTGTGGCAATAGCCATACCCGCAGCATCATCGCGAGCTGAGTTAATGCGTTTGCCGGTTGACAATTGCTGCATCGCCACACTTTGAGCACGACCGGAAGATCCGAGTGCCATCTGTGAAAACAATGCTTTGACGTTGGTGTTAATTACTGCCATTTTTTTCTCCTGACCAGACGTGGTCAATCAAACTTGCAACTGATTAAGCACATAGCGTGCCAACTAATTTTGACGCTGCTAAATAGGGGTTTACCCTTTTTTGCCGATGTCATTTCGTTCATTTAAGTATTCAGTGGCAAGGTTTTGTCATCTAAAACGGCAAGCGGTTGCCGCTTGCCGCTAAGTGACACTTGCGTTGCCGCTTAGTGCTGAACGCCCGATGTCGGCATCATGGCGTCGCTGAAATCATCCAGCGACAACTTCTCAGCCACCAGCTCCACTTGGTCTGGGTAAACAGCCAAGCCCTGACGCGCCACAGCCAAAGCGCGCACGGGGTCGAGGTTGCAACGCAAGGCGCGAACCAGCATCACATATGTAAAGGGAGGTGTGTTGGCACCTTGAATTTCAACCAGCTCATCCATGAGCTCGACAGCCAAAGGCCAGTCTTGGTTCATCATGGCCAACAAACTTGTAATAGCCAAGATGTCTTCGCTGTGTGGGTACAGGCTCATGCCAGCGTCGCCCAAGGCGTTGGCCAATTCGAGCTGCTCTGTGGCGACGAGCGCTTGAATCGTCTCGCGAATTTCAGCAGGGCTGAAACGTTGGATGGTTTGCGCGTTGAGCAAGCTACCAACGGCGGCTTGGTTCATCAATTCTTGAATGAGGGTCATGGATTACTCCTGCTAGTGGTGTCAGAAAAACATGCCAATCGCAGAAATGCGAAGGCGCATGTACACATCTAAGCAAAACCGGTGCCAGATAGTTCTCACACTGATCTAGCTTGCGTTCACAAGCGATAAAACCTAGATTAGATCTTTAACATCGGATTTGTAAGAACGGATTCCACGCCAAGCCACATCCACGCTACAGCGCCTTGCCAAGTGGTTTCCCATCGTTGCTTTGACAGGGCCGCGCCAATCGGACAAAACAACTTTGGCCAAACATGTGTTTGCGCAAAAAGAGTATGTGTCACTTGAAAACCCAGATGAACTGGAGTTTGCCAATAGCGACCCACATCGGTTCTTGGCACGTTTCGATCAAGGCGCCATCTTGGACGAAGTACAACGCTGCCCTGCTTTGTTGTCGTTGCTACAAACCTTGGTGGACGAGCGCGGTGTGATGGGCGACTTTGTACTCACCGGTTATGCACAATTTGAATTGATTGCGGGCATCACCCAGTCCTTGGCTGGACGAGTGGGTCGCGTCGAACTCTTACCACTGACTGCACAAGAGTTGAGAGCAGCAGAAAAATTACCCAGTGATATCAACACCATGCTGCTGCAAGGCGGCTATCCAAGCCTATATAACCGTGACGTGAGCCCGCAAGATTGGTTCAGCAACTAAATCGCAACCTACATTGAACGTGATGTAAGGCAATTGATTGCGGTACGTGATCTGTCGCAATTTCAACGCTTTGTCAAAATGTGTGCGGCTCGGTCAGGGCAACTCTTGAACCTCACTTCACTGGGTGCCGATTGCGGGCTCTCTGCCAACACTGCGCGAGAGTGGCTGTCGGTTTTTAGAAGCCAGTTATTTGGTCACGCGCTTACAGCCGCACCATCAAAACTTTGGCAAACGGCTGGTCAAGTGCCCCAAACTTTTTTTCCTGGATGTGGGTTTGATGGCCTGGCTACTGGGTATTCGTGATGCCAACACGCTTGACACCCATGCAACCCGCGGCGCGCTATTTGAAACCTTTGTCGTGAGCGAGTTGATCAAACAACGGTTCAACCAAGGCAAAGCCTCGGACTTGTTCTTTTGGCGGGACAGCACAGGCCATGAGGTGGATGTCTTAGTTGGCACGCCTGCTGGGCTGCAGGCCATAGAAATCAAATCAGGCAGTACTTTTGCATCTGACTGGATCACAGGCCTCAAAAAATGGCAAAGTATTGCAGGCAAAGTACTCTACCAACTCAGCTTATTATTGTAGGCAAGGGCTTGTACGAGCGAGAAGACTGCAAAGTTAAGGGCTGGCAAAACATCGAATGAAATATTCTCTGAACGTCTCAAGCTCGCTCGACTTCATCGGATGAATCACCCCGTGTTTTGAGGAGGCACCAACCTTTGAGAAGATGAAGCTATGAGCAAATCAAATCGTTTTTCCCCCAAAGAGCGCGAACGCGCTGTTCGCATACTGCAAGACCACCACAGCGAACAGCACCACATAGGTTAATGTTGATTACTACGACCTAGCATCCTAAACAAAACTGATAACCACGGTACAGAACAAACTAAACGATGCAATGTCATAAATAGCGCAAGCAAATATGTCTTCAGTCATGGCGGCCAACCTCTTGAATCAACACATCGCCTAGAATATGTCAATAAACGCCGATTTAACTTAAAAATGGTACTGTTGGTGTCTGGACATGATCATCGAACGGTTAGATTTAAAACAACTCTCTGGCACGGGCCAAAACCTAACGTTGGAGGAGTTCGAGGTTGAACACAGATTTTTTTGCGCGAACAGGAAAAGTCTTCAACTTAACAATTATTTATCACTTTTCGAAACAGAAAAAATCCACTAAATACGCACGAACACTCCATCGCTTCCTCTCTGAATGCAACAACCGCTTGGGTTTAGAGGGTGCTGCGCAATATAGTCATGGGCATGGATAAGAGTTAGCTAGTAACCTAGGGACAAGAGAAACTCAAGCAAGTCTTGTTTGTTAATTTTGTACCATTCATAACCCCAAATTTCAAGCAAAATTGGAGGAAACTGATGTTCTTTAAGAAAGTTGACGCCGCCTTGCAACACGGGTAACTCCATACCTTCAACGTCTAATTTGATTAGACAAGGCGAAACATGTAATTTCACCGAATCGAGAATAATCATCGGGACTATTTCTGTTTGACCATTAGTCCGTGGCGGAACCTGAGTCAGCTTGTGAACTTCTGGATCCAACGAAAAAGCTCAAACGTTATCGCTTTGCTCGAAATCAAGCGCTGGTATCTCAATTTGCCTCTCGGTTGAACCTAATGCAACGTTATATGTAAATACATTGTCTAATCTGTTAAGAACAACATTACCGCACAACTGATAATAGACAATTCGCTGTGGCTCAAACGCATAAATTTGGCCTCCAGTTTCCATGATTTCACGTGCGACAGGGACAGAGTAAGCACCAAGATTGGCACCAATATCCAAAATTACAGGTGTCGAAAGTTTTTTATAGATGAGCCGACTTATTGTTAGCAGATGAGGGTCCCAGCTACCTTTGGCGTAGAGATGCCTTGAAATATAGTCCTCTGTAGAAAAGAGAAGGAACTCACCTGTTTCGGTGCGGATGTTATTTACTCGAGGCAGCATTTAATTTCTTTCTCTACTAATTTACAGAGTATAAACCTTCAGTAAGACTGAGCCAATTAAGGTCAGGTATCACTTGGTCAGACAACGCATTAATCGGTATTTGACGAAGATGAGTTTGACCCCGTAAAATATCTTGATAAGCTTGAACGTAATGAACAACAAGATTTTGTGTATTCCAATATTGTCGCATCCAAGCTGCCGAATACTGTCCTAAGTTGCACCGTAACTCAACATTCTTTAGGAGGTGAACCAATGCTTTCGGTAAGGCCGTCAAATGCATATTTATCCACGGCAAAGACGCGCTTCCTGTGAGTAGGCAAAGTGTGGCAACCATGCGGGAGTCTAAAAAACCTAACGTTGGCTTACCCAAAGCCATTGCCTCTAATCCGGAAAGATGGTAGCTACCCGTCACCATGTCATCAATCACAATATCAGCGCTTGCTTTGCGTATTAATGATTGAGCATGTGGCAAATCGCGAAAAACGTCCATATTGAAATCCAACTCTGACTGAAGCTTGCCAAGCAAAACCAGTGTTTCGGGTGCTCCTTTTGTATTCCAACGATCCATGCCTGCCGGGACTTCGCTGGTTGGGGCAAACGACACACTGCACTTAGCGTTTTTTTTAGCCAAGAGTGGCGCCCCCAGAGCAATATCAATGGAATCAAAGTTGAGCAGGTTGGGAACAGGTCGGGCATTGGGGTAAAGCCGCTCATGGAATTGGGCGACCACAAGCTGAGGGCAGCGATCATTAAGAATAATTTCAACAGGAACCCCTGCATGACGTGAAACAAACCCAGGTTCTGAATGGAATTGCCTTACTACTAACTTGCGCGTTAAATCTATTCCAAAAGGATTGTTTTGTAGTTCAATCCAGTGATGGCAATGAACAATGTCCGCTTTCTCAACTAATTCATGCACTAATTCGGATTGTTTTGTAAAATCTATGTCTTCGTCGAAGGCCCTATTTCCATATATACGCGGATTAAAATTCACCAATCTCGCTTCAACATCCGTGAATCTATTCAGCGCTTGCACCAATCGAATAGGCGCACCAGCAAGTGGAGTAAGACATAAATGCAAAACTTTCATAAAGACAAATATTAATTATAGTATCAATTATAAATTGCAAGATGTTTAGCCAGCTCCTCTGAAGAGGCTGAAGAATTATCAGGGCTTATATCCAATAAACAATAATCAAATAAAAAACAAATCATTTTCTTTACTTCTTCATTTCTTTTAACCCAATCATTTTTATTTTTTATACAATTTAAAAAATCTTCAATTGAATTAAAGTCATCAACAAATGGCGCCATATCCGGCCCACTCAACAAACCCCGCGATAACAAACCAAAACGCTTATCCATAAGTGCGGCATTAAACTGAATCGTGCTACAAGTAAATAAAAAATAATTACCCTGAAATAAAAGCTGATCAACCCCTTCAAGCTTCGACATGATTATATTTTTACAATCAAAGGATTCCATATTAATTTCAGAATCATACAAAGAATTAAAAGGATGTTCTTTGATTATCAAATAATCGTTATTTAAACTTATTGCGTGAGCAATACTCTTGATTTTAAGTTCCAATCCATCAGAGTCCATTGAATGATTTATTGTCAATTTATTATCCAATGCATTTAAATGAGGCTCTCCATGCGTAAATAGTACAAAAATCTTTGATGCCGCAGGAATTTCATAAAGTTTTCTTATATTTTCTTCACTGGTACATTTTTTTTCCGCATATCTAGCAGTACTCTTGCCCTTCACCAACCTAGCTTTAATATTTTCATACAAGTCTGGTTTTGACTTATACTGATAATAAATTCTATTCAACGCAAAACTTGTAGTAACTTCACTCAATCGATTATTCTCAGATAAATCAAGCATCAAAGTGTCATTTATCCAACCACGTTCGGCACACCACCAAGGCAGATCCATATCCAAGCACAGTCGTCTAACCAATCGTGATATTGGGTTAGCACTTTGCCAAGAAATCACGGCAGATGGATTAAGCTCATTAAATAATTTCTTAAATAAATTTTCACAAACTAAAAGCCTAGCTACCGCCTCCTCGAATCCACACTTATACCAATTTTGAATCGATTTAATTTCAGTAGCGTTAGAAATAGTATTGGTAGCAGCACAATCAAGAGAATGGTACTCTGTAATCTTAAACGGGACTTGGACATACTCAATATTATTTGAATATATTTCAGTCGTCGTTATAAGAATAAGATTTCTCCCTAATAAACGTAAGCGTTCACTTAATAAAATCCAAAAGTTTTCAACATTAGGATCTACATCATAAGGAACGCAATGAAATGCAATAATATTAATCATTTAATCTATAGCCCAGTTTAATCAAGCGGCCTGAAAACTATCATAATTGAATTTTTCAGATCAAATTTTATCGACTTTATCTCAATAAATGAACCGCCATCAAATCTAAAAATATTTTCACGAATTTTTTCACAGCCTTCAAATTCATAATCTAAACCTTCGATCAATTTATCGCCAGCAGCCAATGAGTCTGAATCCCAAACAATTAACTCTTGAATTTGGACTAAACCTGAATATTTTCCGAATGAAATTCCAACGCTTGCATTAGAAACAGGGGGAATAACGCATGTATAAAATCCTTCATAAGTCTTGAAAGTTTCTAGATCTAAAATATTTTGCGCTGACTCATTAACTAGCAAAAGTTTAATTGAAAAATCAGCATAAGAAAAATCTTTCAATTTAACATTTAATCCAAATCTATTTGCAGCCATTAAATAATTAGATAAGAATAAATCAAATTTACGAATCTCTAATGGATGACTCATCCTTAGCTCTTTATTTATAGCAGATTGAGCGCCAATTGCCGTATAAGTTATACCTACTCTTCGTAAATCTTCTTCACATTTGCTAAAGTTTAAAAGATCTACACTGGTCTCGCTGCCTAAATTTACATCAAATTGAAATTCCGATAAGGCACGCAACTCATGCCGAAGAGGGAAAAACAATAATCGCGCGAGATCTGATGCAACTGATGAAGAAAAATACTCTTCATCATAGATATTTTCACCGAAATTAGATTCATTAAATTTCGCAACAAAATCAACGCAACCAGATTGAATTGCTTTAATTCGTTCAATTTGCGATGCATTATATTTACTAGCTAATAAGAGCGGGGTTCCATCATCTTCGTAATTTACAACACTGCCGTATTGATTTGTGCACATCATCTCAAGAGTTGCAATATATTTAGTTAATGTTTGAATAGTTCTCAAATCATAATTTCTTTGATCTATTAAACCAACTCTATCTAAATTATCTAAATTAACGCAATTCGATATTAAATAAATGCCATACGGATTAACATTTATTTCATTTAGTAATATTTTTTTCAGCTTATTCTGAATAGTTCCATTGTACCCAAGATCTATCAATACTAAAGTCTGTCCGTTAGAGACACCGGTCTCGCGTCGCACATGACGCATTAATCTTTCTCTGAAATTAAACGAACGTGAAATTATTTTTTCTTGAATTTCCTTTATTTCAATAAATTTAATTAGAGAAAGCAAAAGTTCGTAGTGATTCCTGTCGGTGTGCTCTTGAAAAAATTTGATATCTTCATTATTTAACAGGAGTTGTTTAAGCAATGAATCAATGCTTCCCGCGCTTACACCATCTTTGATAAAAGCAAGTATGTCATTTTTTGAATAAAATGAAGCTGCAATAGCTGTAAAACGGCTTATGTTTAAACTACACAGTTCTCTTTCTGGCAAAACACTTTTTAAACATAGCGACGGCAAATATCCATCTCGCATTAGAAATGCAACTTTGAAGTCTTTGGAGCTTTTTGAAAGGTTGTTAACCGTAGTCTCAATGAAATTAGTAAAACCTGAAAGAATTGGCCCTATCGACCTAAAGCCTATAGAATATAGCGATTCTTCATCAAATTTAACTTCGGAAAAGATACCATGATTGAGTGATGGCATCCCCTGCTTAAATCTCAAATTTGGCATCAATTGCAAACCAGCATTCACACGAGCATCTAAAATTTGCTCTACCTGATCGGAGTGCTGAATTAAATGCATAGATTTAATTCCAAATGATGAGGCCGACAAAAAATCGGATCGATAACTATCACCAATGTGAACAATTTCCGCAGGTGGTATATTAATACTATTTAAAACATTCTCCCATATTCCATCTGCTTTTGATTTCGAATTTTCGCATGATGTGAAAACATTATCAATTAAATTATCAATATTCGATTCTTTTGATCTAATCAGTTGCAATAATTCATCGCTCTTTAAATATGTATCACTTACAATGATAACCTTAAGTCCTTTTTGTTTCGCAGCCTTAATAAGCTTTAGCACAGGAAAAAATATATAACCATATTTTATTTCTGTTTCTATTTCCGCATGAATTAATTTAATTATTTCATACTCATTCAGAAGTGGGAGTCCTTCTTTGTATATTTCATATAAATTGACTTCCGTAGATCCTGTATTTATATATTTTTGAAATCGTGCTCTTTTTTCAAAACTAATACGATGAGCAGCTTTTATTCCATATTTAGAGAATAAAGAATTTTTTTCGAATTCAAAAAAAACGTCAACTGGCGATGCGAAATTTCGCCAGAAAATTGTGTCAAAACAATCAAGAGATAGGCATGAGACTCCGCCCAAAATTACTTCAATGTGATCAACCAACTCTGAGGCTTGTATTTGTTTCATGGTGAGCAGAAATATTTTTGTCAGTATTTCAACATTCTATCAACCAAAAAAAACGGCGAGCAAAGCTCGCCGTTTTGGAAAAGTCGAATTTTAATTCGAACTTACTTCAAGAGTGACAGCACAGACTGTGCCGATTGGTTGGCTTGAGCCAACATCGCTGTAGCGGCTTGTGCAACGATTTGTGAACGAGCCATCGCAGTAGTTTCTGTCGCGTAGTCAGTATCCAAAATACGGCTGCGTGAGGCAGACATGTTTTGAGTCGACTCGGTCAAGTTGCTGACCACTGCATCCAAACGATTTTGGTATGCGCCTGCAGTGGCTTGATACTGGCTAACTGTATTGATGGCAGCATCAATAGCTTTCAGTGCTGTCGTTGCACCAGCCATAGTGCTCACGTCAATCTCGGCGACTTTAACGCCGGAGTTAGCACCACCAAAAGTACCTTGAGTGAAACCAAGATTTTTAAATCCTAAAGTATCACCTTCGCTGCCACTGTCAACTGTGAAGGCTTTGTCAGAAGACAACTGAACACCAGCGTAGTGAGTAGCGCCCGCACCTGCTGCACCAACCGTCACACCTGTCAAGCCCAATGCAGCAGCACCACCAGTACCAGTGACAGCAATAGAAATATTGCGACCATCGGCAGCTGTCAATTTAATACCCGCATCGTAAGCCGTTGCAACAACACCTGTCTCACCAGACTTAGCGTTCAAGGTTGACAACACGTCGTCGCGGGTCGAATTTGCACCCAGAGTGGATGTAAATGAAACACCATTGAGCTCAATCGCTGTAACCACACCTGCAGTGAAACCTGTGCCAGCAACAACGTTGGCTGCCGCCGTAGCAGTCACACCTGTCATGCTTGTGGATTTGTTGATCGCAGCAGCAATCGAAATCGCACTAGCAGCTTTTGTCGAACTGACAGCCAGAGAGCCTTCATAAGAAGCAGTGTCAGAGGCGCCGTTAGCAGCAGCAATACCCACACCATTGATCACCAATGTGTTACCACCCAGCAAACCAGAGGTTGCATTGGTTGGAGCTGCCACTTGAACAGTACGGTCGGTAGTAACAATCTGTGCTTTGTCAGCAGCGTATGTTCCGAAGTTCAAACCTGATACTTTTTCGCCAGTTTGCACGTTTGAAACCAAGCTACCCACGGTGATAGGTGCGCCATCTTTGGTGCTCAACTCGTAAGAACCGACATAAGTACCAGCAGCGGCTAAACCCATTTGACCAAATGTAGCGGTACCAGGTGTTGAGCCTGCAGCCAAAGTTATGTTGCGGCCATCAGCAGCCACCAAGCTCAAGCCTTGGTTATCGTCACCAGTGTTGGTTGCACGCACGCCAGTACGGTCAGAAATGTCGTTAATTGCTTTGGCAACAGTCGCACGGTTAATCTCGTTGTTGGTTGTTAACGTGAAGGCTGCAGTGTCAACGCCGTTGACCTTGACCATGCCGGCAACTGCAGTACCTGTAGCTTGAACAACGCCTGAAACTGTAGTTTGACCAACAGTTGCAAATACGCCGCTTTGTGCTGATACTGCATTGATGGCCGCTGCTTTGGCAATTGCGCTGGTTGCCTTAGAGCCTGCAGCAGCTTGGTATGACAATGTATCGCTAATGTCTAATGAAGCGCCAACAGATACGCCATTCAAAGTGATAGAGCCTGCCACAAAAGCAGCATTAGCAGTACCAGCTGATGCGCCAGTAAAACCACCTGTAGATGTCAATGCAGCGCGTGAACCCAAGCCAATGTCTTTGGTTTTCACAGAACCAAAACCAATGGTCATGGTGTCGTTGGCGTTGGTGCCAGTTTGCAAAACAATCTTGCCAGCCGAGCCGTCCAACAACTTGATGTTGTTGTGGTTAGTCTTGTTAGCCACATCGTCAATTTGCATTTTCAGTTGTGACACTTCTTGCTGAATGTTGCCGCGGTCTGCGTCAGACATTGCACCGTTGGCTGCTTGCACAGACAGTTCACGCATGCGCTGCAACATGCTGGTCACTTGCCCCATAGCGCCGTCGGCGGTTTGAGTCATCGAGATACCGTCGTTACTGTTGCGGATGGCAACGGCGTAACCACGGATTTGAGAAGTCATACGGTTGGTAATGGCCAAGCCTGCTGCGTCGTCGGCGGCGGTGTTGATGCGCAAACCAGTAGACAGGCGCTCCATCGAAGTTTCGAGAGCCTTGTTCACATTGCTCAGCGAGCCTTGTGCTGCAAGAGCTTTAACGTTGGTGTTGATCACTGACATGATGTTTCTCCTAAAAAGTCATCACTGAGGGTTAATGTGTTGGGGAGCACGAATTTGTTCCCCTCCATGGTTGATGATTCGTCAGCCCCTAAAAAAACTTGAGAGGCAAGCGAAAAATTATTTAACTAAGTTCGTTATGCAAGATGCCTTTGAAGGCTTCAATACTGTGCGCCATGCGCACCACAGTCTCGTTGGGTATTTGACGCACCACTTCGCCTGTATCTGCGTTCTTCACAAGCACAACCAAGCCGCCCACTTTTTCATCCATGTGAAAGTTCAAGTTGCGACCACCATCACGCAAAGATTCATTGAGCTTTTCAATAGATGCTTTGAGATCAGTGCGCATCTTTTCAATGTCAACTTTGATTTCGACCGGTTTGGGCGTCTGCACTTTGGGTTTGGATGTGTCGGCTGCTGTATGCACATCCACAGCAGGGGCTGGTGGCTTAGCCAATTCAGGAGCGGGCACAGACACAGCTGCGCGCCCCTGAGGTGCAGGTGGCACATAGTTTTGGCGGTTAGCGCCTTGAATTTCTGAAAGCATAAAGACCTTCCTTTCGGCCTTGCCGAAAAAATGGCAAGGAGTGTCGTGTTAGCTCTAATCGACACAAAGGCGGCAAACTTTAGCCGCTTTACAAAAAAACTTTGCAAAGCGGCTAAACAAGCAGAAAGAGAATTAAGAAGTATTAGCCCGACTTACCTGTCAGGCTGGCCATCATGCCGTCAAATGTGGACTTGAGGCTGGTCTTCTGGCTATTGACGCTACCCACCAAACTATCCATGGATGCAAATTGCTTTTGGTAACGAGCCAGCAATGCGTCCATGCGCGTTTGCAGCTTGGTTAAGTCTGCTTGGTATTTGGTGTTTTGCGTGGTGGCTGATGTGCTTTGCGATGTCAAGATGCCTGTCGCGCCCAACATGGTGGTGAGCTTCCGCACCGCATCACCCGCAATACCGCCCGAGGCTGGGCTATACACAGTCAGGCCATTTTGGTTGCCAGTAAAGGTCTTAACCACATCGCTGTAGTTAGTAGTCAGGGCCGCATCGAGCTTGGTGTCGTCAATCGACATCACTCCCGACTCGTTGACACTGATTCCCATTTGCCACATGGCCCCAACGGTAGCGCCGGGGGTTGAGGAAGGCCCCATGATCATTTGACGCAATTGCTGCTTGAGCGATCGAACCGTAGAGTCACCCACCAAGGTGGCACCATAGGTTTCAAAAGTCGATTTAGGGTTAGACACCTCACCCATGATGGATATGGCATCGTTGTATGCCGTCACCATGGCGTTGAGCTTTTCTTTGACGGCGCTGGTGTCACGTGTCAAATCAACTGCAGCTGCCGTGGTCGTGGTGGCTTTGAGGTTGAAGGTGAGGCCAGGCACCACATCGGTCATGGTGTTGGTGCTACGCGTGAATGTGATGCCGTCTACTTTGACTTTGGCATCGGCTGCAATTTGGTTCACCGGATTGCTTGCAGTGAAATTCAAACCAGGACTGACCATCACCTCATCACCAGCGCCATAGTCGACAGAAAGCGAGAACGCAGATGGCGCACCGCTTGGACCAGTTAAGAAAATTTTGTAGGGAAAGTCTGAGCCTGCTGCATTGGCAACCAAGGACGCTGTGACACCTGCATTTGCAGCATTGATGGCAGCAACCATTTTCTGCGGTGTATCGTCACCAGCGGCCAAAACGATATTTGGCACGGCGACACCGCCTACGGCAAGCTTTAGGGTCATGCCATTGCCGTCGTTGACAGATGTTGTCGGCTCGGGCACGCCACCTGCGCTGTATTTGGGAGTCAGACTAAAGGCTCCTGCACTGCCCTGATCACCCGTTAGGACGATTTGGAAGGGATTGGCAGAACCATCGCCTGTGTCTACCAGCTTAGCCGTCACGCCCTTTTTGGCGGCGTTGATGAAATCTACGACGTTTTGAGGGGTGTCGTAGCCGTCGGGCAGCTTGATATCGCTGCTCGTGCCACTCACGCTTAGGCTAAAGGTGATGGCTTTGCCGCCATTCAAGGAGGCATTGGCTGAGGGTAAACCGTCACTCACCGTGCGCTGGGCTTTGGCAAGCTGCAGCACGCTGACGTCATGACTGCCAGAAACCGCCGTAGCACCTGCAGTGACACTGAATGCAGATGGGTTCGAGTTGCCAGCAACGAGTGAGTTGAAGCTGTTTTGATCCTTCAACGAAGTCATCGCGGTTTTGACACCGTCCAGCACAAATGAAAGCGCTGAGTAGCCAGACACCCGAGCCTCGTTTTTGGTAATCTTGGCATTGATCGCGTTTTCTTGGGGCGCGCGTTCAGCGTCCACCAAGTTTTTGGCCAAAGAGGCGACGTCCACCCCTGAACCAGCGGATAGGGAGGTAATCAGCTTTTGCGCACTAGCCTTGTTGGCCGCAGCAACAGATGCAGCCGAAGTCGCCAGTGCACTGGATGTGGATGAACTTACTGCAGTGGTTGCCATTTAATAGTCTCTTAACTCAATCGATGAATCGGACAGTTCAAACAAAACTTGAGCCCATTTAATTCAAATACTTAAACAAACTCAGCTGCGAAATCTTGGCAAAGCTGCTTTGTGCAGCTTCCAAAGCCAGCTGGTCTTTGTTCATGCGCGTGATGGCTTCGGTGTAATCGAGGTCTTCAATGTCAGAACGGGTGGTTTGCAAGCGAAGCACCACTTGGTCCAGCACATTGGTTTGCATATCAACCACTGACAAGTCTGCGCCGATCTGACCCAAGCCTTCACTGATGCCGCCTTGCAAGGTGTCAACTTCAGCAATGCCGCGTTGAATTTTTGTGCGATCAGCAGACTTCACAGCTTGTGTGAGGTCATCCAAAGCCTGAAAGAAGTCCACGCCCACTTTGTTGCCCTTGCCGTCATCACGCACCACACGGGTGTAGATATCCGAGCCAGGCAGGTTCAGGTTCATGCGGCGGTTGTCGCCCACATTCACCTTCATGCGGGAATGGTCGCCTTGGTACACCACACGGCCATCTGCGTCTTTGCTGAAAGCGGGCTCGCCCGCCCGGCTGCCGGAAAACAAAAAGTTGCCATTGCTGTCTTGGCTATTGGCCATGCTCAAAATTTGATCGCGCAAGGTGCCCAGCTCCAAGGCAATGCTTTGACGGTCTTGCAGGCTGAGTGTGTCGTTGGCGGCTTGAACACCCAACTCTTTGATGCGGTACATCACATCGCTGGTGTTTTTAAGCGCAGTTTCTTCGGCAGTCAAACGCACGTTGACCGCTTTAAGCGTGTCTTGGTAGCCCGCTTGGCGGGCCAACTCAGACTCCAAACGCGTGACCAGCGAAGCCTTGTCTGGCTCATCGCTAGGTTTAACGATTTGTAAACCTGTTGACAACTGTTCTTGAACTTTGGTGAGCTTGGCTTGCACATTGCCCAACTGGTTTGTTGAACGATCGAAGTAAAGGCTAGTAGAAATTTTCATAATGTTTTACCTTGATCAGCGGATTTGGACGATGGCATCAAACAACTCACCCGACACTTGCAGAGCCTTGGCGCAGGCCTGATAAGCCTGTTGATAGCGAATCAGTGCTGCAGCCTCATCGTCGAGGTTGACGCCCGACACTTTGTCGCGTGCTGCCACAGCTTGCTCGTTCACTACCGTCAACGCTTCTTGCGTGATGATGGCTTGTTGAGCCAAGTTGCCGACGTTGTTGATTTGGTCGATGTACGTGTTGGCAATGGTCTTGCCATTGGCGGTGGGCTTTTTATTCAAGTCCACCATGTCGAGCATGTTGACGTTGTTGCCCAAGCCGTCAAAGTTGCCGTCAATTTTGTAGCTGTCACCCACGGCAGGTGCGTGGCTGAGTTTGATTTGCAAACCTTGAAACTCAACCACAGGCTCGAGCACAGAGGGGTCGTAATGGCGATCCGCCAATTCAGTCCCTGTGGCTGCGTCCACGATGGTGTAACGGTCTGCGGCTGTGAACTTGATGGTGAGCGATTGGGCACGCAAGCTGTCGCGCACGTTGTCGGGTTGACCTTCAAATCCAACCGCTACATTGGCGGAGCCCTTGCCTGTCAAGAACAACAGCAAATCATCAGGGCAACCGGCTTCAAGGTAAGCGCCCGTGCGCAACCCCATCTTGGAGAGGTCGGCTGGGTCACCAAACTCCGCAGGGTCACCGTAGCTGCCGAACGACACACGAATGTCTGTGTTGAAGTCTGGGTCTAACAATTTACGCTTCAAGCGCTCTGTGACATCAAAGTCCATCGGGTCAAGACCCAAAGCGTTTGGCGTTTGGTTGCCTGCCGCATCTTTGCCTGGGCCCACAGAAATGCTGCGTGTGCCCTTTTCATCTGTGGTGCTGAGTTTTAAGTCACCGTACAAGTCAATTTCAGCAACAACGCCAGTACTGGCGCTCTTAGAGTTGATGCGATCGACAAATGCGCTGAGTGTTTTGATTTCTGTTTGGGGTGACAAAAACTCGCTGTCTGACTTAACAGCAAACGTGTTGTCTAAATCAGCGTCGCTGACCTCGCCTTTTTGAGGCGTGATGACCAAGCGCTGACCTGTGACCTTGGCTTGGTATGAGGCAGCAAAAGCTGCATTGGCATTTAACGCTACCTCTAAAGCTGCAGGAGTTGCTGCCGATACAGATTGCAGCGGAGAACCGAACTTGATTTCGTAGTCAGTCGAATGAACGACTGGTAAGTCGTAAGCCACCTCGCCAATGTTGACACCGTTGAGTTGCAACGGTTTTTTAAAGTCAACGTCAGTTGCCGCAATGCGCATGTCGCGCACGACTTGCACCATGCGCACTTGCGCGTTGTAAGTCGTGGGTTGGATGTTCAGTGCGTTGCCATCTGCTGTGGCGTTGATGCGAATCGGACTGCCCAAGGGGTCAGACAAAACAAATTCACCGTTGGTTTCGATAGAAGCAGTGACACCCGCACTGGATGCGTTGATTTTGTCTACCAACTCGTTGACGGTCTTGTAATCTGTGATGGGTTGACCATTGATGGTCAACGGCTTCTTCAAATTCAATTGCCCCACAGGCACACGCACCTCTGAGAACACCTCAGCTCGCACATTGGTTTGCGAGACATTGCTGTTGGCAATTTCAACCTGGCCACCAGAGGCAAGCGACGCCGGATCTGCCGGGGTGAGCGCAAAGTTTTTAAATGCACGTCCTTGACTATCAGTGATCTTCAAGTGTGTGCCATCCACCACAACGCTGATGTCTGTGCTTTTGTCTTTGTCTCTGAACTGTTGCTGCAGTGCCGCGGCAAGGCTATTGAGGTCGGTGGCCGTTGTCGGTGTCAATTCAAACGACACGCCGCCCAATGTGGCTTGAAATTTGGAGAACCCAGGGTTACTTCCCGTCCCAAACATCGGATTGAGCACCGTAGCCTGCGAGCTGCCATTGATCCAATTGGCCACCTGAACGGCAGCTGAATAGACTTGCACATTTCCAGCGGATGCACCTGCAGCCGTAGAGGTGGGTTTCAATGAAACGCCACTGATGTCACGCCCCCTGCTATCCGTGATACGGATGTCAGCGTTGTTGTTGATGACCGTGGCAAAGAGGCCTTGCGATTGCAAGTTGGTATTCAATGCCGCGGCCAACTGGCTCAGGCTCGCTGTATTGGCAGATGAGACGGTGGTCGAAATGAGTTCACCACCCACCACCGCTTGAAAGCTAAAAGGCGTGGCGGTAGTTCCCACCTTGGCCCCTGCAATGATGATTTCCGAATCTGTGTTGGCATTGAAGGCTGACAGCGCCAAGCCATTCACGGTGATCGCACCAGCGGCAATCTTGGCATCGCTCGACGAAATGCGTGATGTTTCCATCGAAGCAGCCAAAGGCAAAGCTGTGCCCGCGGCACCGTATTGGTCAAAGTTCTGACCATAAAGAACTTCAGCTTTCGCGCCATAGAACATGTCTAAGCCACGGTAAGCCTCTGCCCCTGTTTTGTTGAGGTACGCATCGCTGTAGTTGGCGTTTGCGGAAAATCCGTTTTCAGGCGTGAAAAGTTGAAACTTTTCAGTTTCAGTCAAAGCCTGTCCTAGCAGCTGACGGCCATCGCGCGTCATGACCTGCAGCTGTTGACCTGGCTCTGCTTCATCCAAATAGAACGCAGCTTTGACACCGGCAGACAAGGATGTGACGGGCGTGTACACACGTGCGCCATCAACCTTAAAGGTCACACCGGCAGACGCGTTGGGGTTGTTGACCAGCTGTGCATTACTCAGCTGCGTTGCAGGTGTTGTGCCGGTGAACTTGACCGTGGCACGTGTGGTGGTGATGTTGGTACTGCCCTCACCCACACGGAACTGCGCAGCAGTGGCAACACGCATGCCGTCATTCACAGCCAAACGAATGGCTGCGGCAGGCATGCTCACATCAGGGGCAAACGCAAACAGGTCCGCACCCATTTGGCCGTAGCCATCGATGCCGTTGCGTTGAATGGTGTTGGTTTCGGCCACAAAGGTTTGCGCCAACGCCGACAAGTTTTTCTGTGCGGGCTCCAGCACTTGGCTGATGAAGCTTTGGTAGCCGCCGAGCTGGCCACCACTTGCGCTGGCCAATGATTCGGTGTTGCCATAGGGGTCGAGCACCAGCTCAATTTTTCCCTGAACAGAGCTGTCGATACCAATGGGACGGGCCTTGTTGCCGTTGACCACCAAGCCTTGCGTCATGGTGGTGCCCAAACTGACATTCACCGTGCCGTTGGCTGTGAAGGTCGTTTTAATGCGCACTAAATCTGACAACTGACGCAAAGTCAAATCACGACGGTCTAACAGCTCAGCAGGCTGACCTTCTACCGTGGGTGATTTAGCCAAGCTTTGATTGACCAATGCCAACTGACTGGTCAGCGTGTTGATCTGCGCGGCCACACTTTCAACACCTTGACGAGTTTCAGTGGCAATCAAATCGAGCTGAGTATTCAGTTCACCGAAACGAGAAGCCACACCATCGGCGCTGCGCAAGAAACTGGTGCGCTGCACTGTTGATGCAGGATCGGCCGACAGCGCGCCGGCAGCGGCAAAGAAATCATCGAAGGCAGAGCTCAAACCAATGCTCTTGTCACCCATGATGTCCATCACGCGTTTGGCGTAATCGACCATGGGTTTTTGACTGGCCAAGTCGCTGGTGCTGTTGCGCAAATTCGATTCGGCAAACGCGTCGTATTGGCGCTTGATGTTTTGCAACATGACGCCCGTACCCACATACATACTAGCCAATTTCTTGGGCGCAGAGTCTTTGAGCACCACGTCTTGGCGTGAATAGCCTTCGGTGTTGACGTTTGAGATGTTGTTGGCAACCGTGCTCAGGGCACGTTGGTACGCACCAATCGCATTGCTGCTGATGCCGAGCATGTCACTCATTTACGGCCTCCAGAGAAAGGGGCCTTGAACTCTTGCAAGCTCTTGAGAGGCAGTGCTTTTTCCAAAGCAAAGCCTTTGCTCAACTCTGCTGCAGTGGGCAGCGGAATGGGCTGTTGTTTGGGGTTCAGCGCCATGCCCTTGCTGCGCGATTTCAGCAGCGCATCGGTGCTGGGGGCTGGTGCTTGTTGTTGCTTGACGGCACGTTCCATGAAGTCGGCCACGCCCAAGGCGCCGCGCTTGGACATTTGCAAAGAGACTTCTTTGTCAAACATGCCTTCAAAGGTTTCAAGTGCGTGCGATTTGTTTTCTTCGTCCTTCATGGGCTCGTTGGCCTCACGCATGGACTTCAACATCATTTGAATGAAAAGGCCTTCAAACTGTTGTGAAGATTCTTTCAGCGCGCTGTTTTGGTCTTGCTGCGCTTTGCCGCGCAACTCGCCCAGGCCTGTGAAGTCCGTATAGGACCTAGGCGTTGAGGTGTCGACGGGGCTGCTCATGTCTGTGCTCGCTTTAGATGATGACTAGCTCGGCGCGCAGGCTGCCAGAGCTTTTCAAGGCTTCAAGAATGGCGATCAAAGCAGAAGGTGTGGCACCCACTTGGTTGACCGCATCCACAATTTGACGCAGCTCCACACCGGGCTGGAACAAGAACATGGGTTTGTTCGGCTCAGCCACTTTGATGTCGGCGTTTTGCACTTCGGTGGTTTGTCCACCAGCGAGCATGTTGGGTTGTGACACTTCGTTGGTCGCCGTGATGGCCACCGAGATGGTGCCGTGCGACACCGCTGCTGCTGTGACGCGCACCGAGCGGTTAATCACCACCGTGCCTGTGCGTGAGTTGATGACCACGCGCGCAGGCGGCTCACCGGGCGTGACCTCTAGGGCCTCGATCATGCTCATGAATGCGACACGTTGGTTCAAGTTTTGGGGAGCTCGTACCGATACCGATACACCATCAATGGCTTGTGCCACATCGCCGCCAAATTTTTTATTGATCGCGTTGACGATGGCCGTCGTGGTGGAGAAATCGTTTTCACGGATGTTGTAGATCACGTTTTCAGCAGACTCGAACGGCGTGTCCACAATGCGCTCCACAATCGCGCCGCCAGGAATTCGGGCAGAGGTAGGCACGCCAATTTGCACCTTAGAGCCAGCGGCACTGACATCAATGCCTGTGGCCGTCAACGCGCCTTGTGCCAAAGCGTAAATTTCGCCGTCCACACCGCGCATGGCCGTCATGATCAGGCTACCGCCACGCAAGCTAGAGGCTTTACCAATCGCAGACACGTTGATGTCAATGCGTTGACCAGGTTTGGAAAAACCTGGCAAGTCAGCCGTCACCAACACGGCGGCGGTGTTTTTGATGTCCACACGCGCGGCCGTGGCGGCTGTTTCAAAGTCGGTCAAAGGACCGTCAATGCGCACACCCATTTGCGAGAGCATGGCTTTCATGCTTTGCGTGGTGAAGGGCACCGAGGCGTCATCGCCCGTGCCTTGCAAGCCGACCACCAAACCGTAACCAATCAATTGGTTGGGGCGTTGGGCAGCCAGCGTGGCCAAGTCTTTGACGCGGTCAGCTTGTGCAGCACCGGTGGCCAAGACACACAGGCTGGTCACGCAAACGCGCAAGAAAGAGGAAAAGTTTTTCATACTTAGAAAGGCCAGTACTTGTGCATCAAGCTGGTACCCCAGCCTGCTTTGGTGGCATTGGCCAAGTCACCCGAACCGCGGTAGGCGATTTGTGCGTTGGCCAAACGGCGTGATTGCACGGTGCTGTTGGGGCCCACGTCTTCAGGGCGAATCACGCCTGAGACTTGAATGACTTCGGTGCCTTCAGACAGGCCGAGTTTTTTCTCGCCACGGACCATCAAGTTGCCGTTGGCCAAAATTTCGACCACGGTCACGGCCACTGAGCCGGACAACGAGGCTTGTTGGTCGGCTTTGCCTGCGCCTTTGCTGCTGTTGTTGTTGGCGTTGACGTCAATGCCACTCAAGAAAGGCGACATGTTGCCAATCTTGGTGTTGAAGCCAGAGGGCAATGAGTTTTTAGACTCACGGCTCACGTCTGTGTTTTGTGTGCGTGCAGCTTGTGTGGATTCGTTCAACAACACGGTGATGATGTCGCCCACCTGGTAATTGCGGCCACGGCCGAACCAGGCATCACTTTGCCGGTTGCTGTAAATGCCGCCGGTGGCAACTTTTTGCCGGTCAGCGGCAAGGGGGTACACCGGTTGGAATTCGGGCGAAGGTCGCAACACCATGTCGACGGGCTCGGTGGCGCAGCCTTGCAAGGCAACCACGAGACCGATGACGGATAAAGCACGCAATGTTGTCATGATGAACCTCAATCAGATGTTTTGGTTCAAGAACTTGAGCATGCCGTCCACGGCAGAGATGGACTT
Organism: Limnohabitans curvus; assembly: GCF_003063475.1. Classification (NCBI taxonomy): domain Bacteria; kingdom Pseudomonadati; phylum Pseudomonadota; class Betaproteobacteria; order Burkholderiales; family Comamonadaceae; genus Limnohabitans; species Limnohabitans curvus. Next base: position 1,924,014 of record NZ_NESP01000001.1, on the reverse strand, counting down.
GGAGTTCATCTCGTAAGCGCGCTGGGTTTCGATCATGTTGACCATTTCTTCCACCACGTTCACGTTGGAGGCTTCGAGCGAGCCTTGCTTCAAAGCACCTGCGCCATTGAGGCCAGGTGTGAGCACCTGGGCCACACCGCTGGCTTGTGAGGCTTCAAACAAGTTGTTGCCAATCGGCTTCAAACCGCTTGGGTTCACAAAACGTGCGATTTGAATTTGGCCAATGTTTTGTGAACCACCACCGGCCACGATTTCGGCGGACACGGTGCCGTCTTGACCAAAGGTCACGCTGGCTGCGTTCTCAGGGATGGTGATGTTGGGAATCAGCGGAAAGCCAGACGCAGTCACGATCTGGCCGGTGTTGCTGATCTTGAAGTTACCGTCACGGCTGTACGACGTGGTGCCGTCCGGCATTTGAATCTGGAACATGCCACCACCCATGATCGCCAAGTCCAAAGGCGATTGGGTGTTGATCAAGTTGCCCTGCAAGTGCAGCTTTTCAGTGGCATTGATCTTCACACCGGTACCGAGCATCAAGCCCGTGGGTGACAAGGTGTTGTTGGTGGTTTGACCACCGGGTTGTTTGACGTTTTGATAGAGCAAGTCTTCAAAAACGGCACGGTCGCGTTTAAAGCCAGTCGTGCTCACGTTGGCCAAGTTGTTCGAAATGACGTTCATGCGCGTCTGCTGCGCGTCAAGACCGGTTTTGGCTACCCACAATGATGCATCCATGGCTTTAAGCCCCCTTTAATCTGTCAAATTCAGGACACCTTCATCATGGAGGCGCCCGACTCATCGTTGGATTTGCTTTCTTTGATCAACCGAACCTGGTGCTCAAACGAGCGGCTCTGTTCAATCAGCTTCACCATCGATGCCATTGGATTGACACTGCTGCCTTCTAAAGCCTGCGGTGTCAAAGAAACTGGCTCAGGACCAGTTGCAAAGTCCGTGCCAAGTGGTTTTTCGTCAACCCGAAACAAACCGTCTTCGCGTTTGATCAAGTTCGTGGTGCTGGCATCGCGGAGCATCAGGCTGCCCACCAGCTGTTCCTGTGGAATGCCTTGCTGGGTGGGGTCTGAGGCGAAGATTTCGCCTGTTTTGGTGATGTTGATGCGTGAGCCCACGGGAATGGTGATGGGGCCGCCATCTTGGCTTTGCACCATGTGGCCCGAACCGGTTTCCAACACGCCGTTGGGGTTGACGCGCAGGTCACCGCGGCGAGTAAATGCCAGTTTTCCGTCATTGCCGGTCACGCCGAGGACGGTTTTGTTGTTCAAAGAGACGTCCAGGTCACGGCCTGTGACCATCAAAGGACCGGCATCCAAGCGCACGCGGTCTGTGGTGTACAGACGGGGCTGCAAGCGCGAATCAAAGCCCTCACCCACCGCTTGGTGCGGTTGGATGGTGGCTTCGAAGGTTTGCTTGAAACCGACGGTGGTGACGTTGGCGATGTCGTTGGACAACTGTTGGCGGATCAAACGGTCTTCGTTGATCGCGGCCATCGCGTTGAAAGATAAACGGTCCATGTCAGTCTCTTAATCAGGCAGATTAGTTACGGATCTGAATGATGGTTTGCGTCATCGAGGTGCTGGTTTCCATGGCCTTGGCGTTGGCTTGGAAGTTACGCTGCTCGGTGATCAAGTCCACCAATTCTTGGGTCAAGTCCACGTTGGCACGTTCGGTCGCGCCGGAGCGCACCGTACCGAAACCAGCCGAACCGGCTTCACCGTATTTCGGTGTGCCTGAGTCAGAGGTTTTGTAGTAGTTGGTGTCACCGATCTGACGCAAGCCAGACGGGTTAGAGAAGTTGACCAACACCACTTTGCCCAAAGACTTTTGTGCGCCGTTGGAGAAGCTGGCAGAAACCAAGCCGTCATCGGCAATCGCCAAACCGACCAAGTCACCTTCGGGTGCGCCGTCTTGCGACTGCGACAGCACCGAGAACGGTGACGCAAACTGCGTGGACTTGGAGTAGTCAATGTTGATGGTCAAAGCGCCCTTACCGTTTGGCAAGTACACCGTGTCCAACTGCGCGCCTTGCTTGGGTGACACCAAGTTACCCGCGGTGTCAAATGTCAGCTCGCCTTTGTCAAAGTAAACAGGCGACCAGGCTGGCAAGGTGTCAAAGCCCGTAGCGGTCGATGACTCGGCACCGAAGCCGTCGATGTAGACCGTGGCGCCTTTTTCGTCTTTGAACGCGGTGGGCTTGATCCACGTGGTGGTCGTGCCGAACTGAGCGTCCAAACCGTCCAAGCCCCAACGTGCATCGCCGGTGACTTTGATGTACGAGTCAGTGGAGGCCGTGCCGGTGGTGAACTCTAAAGAGCTGGAGGCGCTGTTGTAGCTCACCTTCACGCCGTTGACAGACTCAGCCGTCAGGCCGTTTTTAGACTGGCTCTGCAAGTTGTTGATACCGTTTTGCAGCGCTTCCATGAAGGTGCCCAAGGTGTAGGTATCTTTAGGCGGAACCACCACCGTGCCGGTGATGCCGTTGACCGACACCACAAACTGGTTGTTGGTGCTGTCCACAGAGAAGTTGTTGTCCACGTTCACAGCCAAGGGGTTGCCTGTCAACACGGCGGGCTTGGAGGTGATACCGCGCAAAGCATCAACGGTCGAAGGTGCCACGGTGTAGTTGGCAGGGTCACCGGTCATGCCCAAGCCTTTGGAGGTTTGGGTTGCCAAACTACCAGGACGAATGTTGGTGATCGCAATGCCAGAGTTGTCACCCGTGGTGCCAGACTTAAACACAAACGTTTGTTTGACCGAGTCGTACTCGACTTTCATGCCGTAGCGCTGCTCGTTCAACGCACGGTAAGGCGATGTGGACACAGAAGGCGACAGGGTCAAGCCCACAGAAGAATCATTGACACCTTGCACCAAGGGGTCGCTCAAGTCCATGGCGGACTGCTCGCTGGACACCGTGACCTTGGCGTTGTCGGTGGGTGTGAACACCAGTTTTTGAGCTTGCGTGTCGTAAGTCACATCAACCAAACCGCTGTACTGCGAGTTACCGTCAATTTGAGACTGCACTTCGCGCACCAAATCTTCGCTGCGCATGTCTTTAGAACCAGACAAGTCGATCGGCAAATCTGGCAACACCGTTTTGTTGGATTTGGTCAGTGACAACTTAAACGTTGGCGTGCCGACGGTGGAGAAGTTGAATGGTTTTTCATCGCCATACGCACGGCTGATGACGTTGGTCAATTCATCCGCAATTTGAGCACCCGAGAGCTTTTTGCTCTGCGATGTAGACAAATGGCTCATGGACTCCAACAAGTGATCGAGGCCAACGACCACAGGGTCAATCGCGTTGTCGATGTTCACCGAAAAGAGGTTCTTCAGATCGTCAACGCTTTTCTTGGTGGTGTCCAAAATGGATGCCACGCCGTTGGCCAAGACGGGGTTGTTGGTTACTGCTGAGGTTCCGGGATTGTTAATCTCAGTGAACGTGGTGGGTGCCAATGCGGTGTTTGAGTACAGCTTCACTGCACCCGAAATAGAGGATGCGTTGGCGTTGCTGGGGTCTTTGGCTGTCAAGGTCAGCGCAGTTCCCGAGTAGCTGGCCACGTAGTCGGCAGAGAAGGTGGCGTTCTTGTTCAAGTTATCGGCCAAGTCCGTACCGCTGGTACCTTCCACCGTAATGGGTGCCGAGGTGGGGCCAAAGCTGGCTTTGAAAACGGTGGGCGCACCTGCAAAGGTGTAGCTCACCTTGGCGCGTGTGTAGGGTGTGGCTTGGTTGGAGCCTGTGAGGGTGACCGAGTTTTGTTGAACCACCACACCCGTGCTGGTGTCGTTGATTTCAGCGGCCGTCACATTGGGATCCAGCGCGGTGATACGTAGCACTGTATTGCCATAAACAGGCTCTGAACCCACCGACACATCGGTTGCTGCTGTTGAGATTTTGGTCAGTTCCATGCCGGTGATGTTGCGCTTTGCAGCGTCTGTCACGACCAAGGAGCCAGAGGTCAAGCTCACAGAAATATCAGAGCGGCCACCATCTGCCGCACGCAATTTGGTTTGCAATTCAGCGGCAAACGTGGAAGAGGTCAGTGTGCTGGTCAAGCCCGTCAAATCAAACTGCTGACCACCCACATTCACGCCAAAGCTTGCGAATGGGTTGGTAGGTGTCGAGGCTGCGCCAAAGTTCACGCTGCTGATGGTTCCCGTGGGTGACGCAGCTTGCGCCACGTAGGTCGAGGCAAAGCTAGAGTTGTTGTTCAAGGCCGTGACCACTTCAGCCAGCGTGGGCGCAGTGGTGCCGTTTGCAGGAATGTTGACCGTCACACGTGCAGCCGCAGGGCCGAAGGTGATGTCGCGTGCACCGACCGTGGTTGAGTCCACGGGGTAAGTCACCGCACTGCTGCCCTGTTGGCGCAAGAGGTCAGACTTGCTGACGTTCAAATAGTTGGCAAAGTCAACGCCATCGTTAGAGCCGGTGCCCAAATCTGTGGCAATGCCTGCTGTCACCGCAGCGGGTTGCGAGGTGCGAATGTCGGTCAAGTTGTCCAACGAGAACTTGATGGTTTTCTTAGAGAAGCTGCTGTTCAATTCAGCAATTTCTTCTGGCGTCTTAAAGTCGCTCTTGGCCTTGAGTTCGCCGTATTTGTTGACATACATGTCTTCACCCAAGGTGTTGGTGGCTTGCTGCAACGAGGCGTTGACCAGCTTGTCACCGACATACACATAGGTTTGCCATTTGTTGTTGGGGGTTTCTTGGCTCGCGTTTTGTGTCTTCACGTAGTAGACGGAGGCCAAGTAAGAGTTACCACCCGCGTCATACACGGTCAGCGCGGTGCTCTTGTTGTAGGTGTCGGGGTCGTTGCGGTTGAAGTCCTTGGTAATCACCTCGGCATCCGCAGGAAAGTTCAAGCCCAAAGACACCTTGCTGGTTTGTTTGGCCATGCCGGTGGTTTTTTGCGGGATGGTCAACACGTTCATGTCATCCAAGTTCGCTTTGCCGGACGAGTCAACTGACGCCGCCATCAAACGCTGACCTGCGGAGTTCACTACGTTGTATTGGTCGTTCATCATGAACACACCGTTACGCGTGAAGATGTCTTGGAAACCGTCTTGCGACTTGAGCGGGAAGAAACCGTCACCACTGATCGCCAAGTCCAAGGTGTTGGACGAGAACATCATGTTGCCCTGACCAAACTCTTGCACCACGCGTTTCAAGGACACACCTTGACCAATCGTGGCCGATGCTTTTTGCAAAGGGGATGTCGCAAAAATGTCGCCAAAGTCGGTACGGCTGCGCTTAAAGCCTGTCGTGCTCACGTTGGCAATGTTGTTGGACGTCACGCCCAGCTGTGCGGTGGCGGCATTCAAACCAGTGAGAGAGGTATAAAAAGACATGGTGCTTTAGCTCCTGAGAGAAATTCTTGAATTCTTGAAATTAGTAGCTGATGCGTTTCACATCAGTCAAATTGACTGTCTTGCCACCGGCGACTTCGAGCAACATGGTGCCGTCGGCGGTGCCTGCGCTGGTCACACCGGTCACTTGCGCGTAGGTGTTGACCGTGGGTTTGGTGACGGTGCCGTTGCTGTTGACCGAGGCCACATAGCGGTAGTTGCCGTTGGGCACTGCGGTGCCGCCGTCGTTCATGCCGTCCCACGCAATGGTGACGTCGCCCACAGGCTGTGGGCCCAAGATTTGGGTGCGCACCAAGATGCCTTTGTCATTGAAGATTTCAACCTTGATACCGTCTGCGCCCGTGGGTGCATTGACCACGCCTTGCGACACGGTGGTGTCCGTGACGGCCACAGGACCATCGGGCACGCCAACGGTTTTGCCAATCAAGGAAGTGGCACCCAGCAAACGGTCATTGGCCAAGCTAGAGACCAAGTTCTGCATGCTGGTTTTCATGGCCGTGGTGGCTTCGAGTTGTGAGAACTGCGCGAGCTGGGCCACGAAGGCTTCGTTCTTGACAGGGTCCAACGGGTTTTGGTTCTTCAACTGTGTGGTGAAGAGTGTCAAAAATTCCGTCTGGCCCATGTTGGTGTTCGTGGGCGTGGCTTTTTGTTGCGCTTGGTAGTCTTCGTACTTGACGATGCCACTAGGCAGGGTGGAGGTTGCTGTAGTTGCCATGATGATTAGCTCTTGGTGATTTCAAGGGTGCGCATCATCAATTGACGTGCGGTGTTCACCACTTCGACGTTGTTTTGGTAAGACCGCGAAGCGGCCATCATGTCGACCATCTCAGACATTTCGTTCACGTTGGAGTGAAAGACATAGCCTTCTTTGTCGGCGAGTGGGTTACCTGGCTCCCACGTCTTGCGAATGGGTGCGGGGTCGTTGACGATGCGGTCCACCTTGACGCCACCGACGAACTGAGCGCCTGCGTGTGTCATTTCTTGGTCCATCAAAGCTTTGAACAAGGGACGACGGCCGCGGTAGGCCTCTTCCTCTGAACCCGCGACCGAGTTGGCGTTGGCCAAGTTGGAAGCTGTGGTGTTCATGCGAATGGACTGCGCGTTCAGCGCGGTGCCTGCAATACCAAAAACGTTGTCGAGTTGCATGGTCTATTACTCCCCGCGCATGGCTTTACGAAGACCGCTGATGCGGTTTTCTAAGAATTGCAAAGTCGCTTGGTATTCACCAGCGGCTTTACCGTATTGGGCTTGTTCCACGTTCATCTCCACGGTGTTGCCGTCGAATGAGCTGTTGAACGGTGTGCGAAAACGCATGCCGTTGTCTTGCGCTTCTTGCAGACCGGCGTAGTGCTTGTCGTTGGTGGCCGTCAGATATTCAGTCTTGGCTTCTTTGAGCATCGCCTTGAAATCAACGTCTTGTGCTTTGTAGTTAGGCGTGTCGGCGTTGGCGATGTTGCGCGCCAGCACTTCCATGCGTTGGCTTCTCACGCCAAGCGCACGCTCGTGAATTCCAAAGGCTGATTTAAAAACGTCCATAACAAGACTCCTGTTTATTGACACATGGCCTCAAGTTGTGAGACCTCGTGTCGATTAATGCAAGAGCCGTGCCACGGTGGTTTTGACGGTTTGAGCGGCAAATGTTTGCCGCTGACGTGAAGTTAGCGAGCTTCCGTCACAGCCGCTTGTGCGGCATAGGCGCTCAAGCGAGCCGCCTGCATGGAGGGGCGTTGCGCCACTTCCGTCCCCAAACGTTCATTGGCGTTTTGATGCAAACCCGCCAAGATGGAATTGCGCGTGATGGGCGCACGCATGTCGCGGTTCACATGCAAATAAGCCGCTTGCTGACCCGGAATGTTCAAGGCAGCGTTGGGACGCGTTTCGTTACGCGCGGCTGGGGTGAGCACGGTTAAGTACAGATCATCCAAACCCACGGGGCCAAAGTTCTTCAAGCCCGTGTCATCAAAATACTTGCCCACCATGTCGAGTTGCTGCAACACGCTGTGGCCCAGAATGGCTTTGGGATTGGCACCAAAACCTGCGCTGGCTGCGCCGCGGTCAGGGCCATCACAAAACTGGATGATGCCGTGACAACGGCTGTTAGAGGCTTTGGGGTTCATGCCATCGCTCTCCATCAAGGTGAGGCGAGCAAAGTCATCGGGGGCAAAGCGGTGCTCTTGCGAGAGCTGAACAATCTTGTTCATCACCGCTTGTTTGTCTTGCGCGGGGATGAAGCCCTTTTCAATCGCGCGATCGATGGTTTTTTCCAGCACCACATTGCCACTGCGGTCTGAGCGCGTGAGCAACTGCACTTGGGCAGTGCCTGCCAAGGTGGCACTGCCCAAGGCTGTGTTGGTGTTCAAGGTGTTGACGTTGGCGGCAGGCGTGACCGCGGGGGCTGCCGCCGAAGCTGCGGCGGCTTTGTTGGCCGCAATGGCTTGGTTCACCGCTTGCGCTTGTTGCAAAGAAAAATTCAAACTGTCCAGGTTCAGCTGCTGACCTGGGTGAATCATGTTGGGGTTGGCGATGTTGTTCGAACGCGCCACGGTTTGCGCCAAGCGCATGGCTTCGTTGTTCGAAATGTTCACGCCGCGCGCAGCCATTTGCTCGCGCACGATGCCTGTCAACGTTTGGCCTGAACGAACCGCGGTGCCCCACGCTGCCGTGCTGCCCTCGGGGGCCAATGAACCAGATAGGCTGGCGCTGGCCATCGCGCGCGTGAAAGCGGGCGCGGTGCGGGCATACGCCAACTGACTCCGCGGCAGCTTGGGCATGCCGGAGGCGTCGGTGGTGTTCACCTGAGGGTTGTAGGACGGGTCGAGTCGCATGGAGGGCTCCGGTTAGTCGGTCCGTTGTAAAAGTTGGCTTCGTTCTTGCATGAAGGGTTGGGTCTGAACACATGTCAAAACATCAACACCGACCCGTATGACTATGCAAATGCTGTGCCTAAAAAATGCCGACACCCCACGCGTCAAGCGCTGGGGCTTGTGGCTGGCCGCATGCGTGCTAAGCCACGCCCAGATTGGGTTTGCAGCGGATTCACCTTTGCCAGATAGCGCCTTTGAGGCTTTGCAAAAGCAAGCCCAACAATGGGCTGCAAACCACCCTTCTTTCCAGGGTAAACAGGTGCAAGTGGTGCCTGTGGACCCACGCATCACGGTGCAAAACTGTCAACAAAACCTGCAGTTTGAGCAGCCGTTTCCTAATCAACCCGCCCTTCGCGTGCGCTGTGCGCAGCCCGCTTGGCAGCTTTTTGTCAACGTGAACACGGGTCAAGCCACAGCGCCGCTTAACCGCGCCAGCCCATCCGCGCCTGCGCTGTACAAAGTGCTGGTGTCCAAAGAGCTACTCAAGCGCGGCACGGTCATCAAGCCAGACATGTTCAGCTATGCCGACATGCCTGCTGCGGGCATGGAAAACCAAATCATTTCTGATACCAAATTACTCAAAAACATGGAGTTGGTGCGTGACCTCACGCCCAACACCCCTCTGCGTTCGTACGACGTGAAGACCGCTGTGTTGGTCAAGCGCGGACACGAGGTTCAGCTCACAGCAGGCGAAGGACAAGGCTTTTCCATCACAATGCGCGCGGAAGCGTTGCAAGATGGTGGTCTAGGTGAACAAATTCGCTTAAAAAATGTCGAGTCGGGTCGATCAATATATGGCGTGATCACCGGACCGAATGCCGCAAAACTGAGGTGAAAAGTGGTATTTAAAAAATATTTCAAGAAAACACTCAAGTTCTAGAATTTGAGGTCGATTGAAGTGTTGTGAAAAAGTTTTGACCTGGGTTACAGGTTAGAGAAAGTGAAAACATCATGAATGACGCAATTTCAAATTACGGTCGGATGACGCAATCGAACGCTGCGATTCGCAGCGCCATCGACAAAGTCGAAAAACGAAGCCCTTCTGCCGCGCAAGCCAAGGAAGACTTGGCTCCGTCTATGGAGAAAGCATCTTCCGCAGGAGCAGATAAAGTGAGCTTGAGCAACGTCGCCCAAAAAGTCATGGCGCAACCAGACTTTGACCGCTCCAAAGTAGAAGCCATCAAGCAGGCGATCAAGGAAGGCAACTACCCTGTGAACCCACGCCGAATTGCTGAGAACTTTGTGGCCCTCGAAAAAATGATCGGTAATTGAACGGCACTTCTGTCCCGATTGATTTTCTTTTGTCCGATATGACAACACCCGCCACTGACACACAGGCCTCCTCGCTCGAGCAGGCTTTGGCGTTGGCGAAAACACTGGAAGACATGCTTGAACAAGAGTTCGAGCAGTTGAAGGTGCAAGATTTAGATGCCTTTGAGGCGTCGCAAAGCACCAAGAATGAGCTGCTTCAGCAGCTCGCGCAGCTGGCTGGCATTCAAGGCCCAGACTCAGCCGACGCGCTCGGCCCAGAATGGGACGGTTTCAAAGCGCACATGGCCCATTGCCGCGACATGCATCGCCGCAACGAGGTGCTGATTGGCCGAAAGATTGACGCCATCCGTGGCGCTCTGCAAAGCATGCAAGTGCAAGACCCCACCAGCTCGGTCGAGATTTATGACCGCCTGGGCAAGGTCTCGCGCGGTCGACGCGGTGGCCGCGGCTACGCTGAAGCTTAAAAATTATTTAGGCTTTTCATCCCCGGGCTGCATGCCCTTGAGCCAGTACACCCACGCCAAAATCACGGCGACAGCGGTGAACATATCTTCCGGAATTTCTTGCCCCACATCGAGTCGGCTCAACATGGCCAACAGGCGTGGGTCTTCGGCCACGTACACGCCCTGCTTCTTAGCCTCAGCCACGATGCGGCGCGCCAGTTCGTCGTCGCCCTTGGCGGTGACGGTGGGTGCCTTGTTGCGCCCATATTCCAGGGCCACGGCTTGCATGTAGTGTTTGTCGGTCATGCGCGGGTGTCCACCAAGCTGCCATGTTCGGTCGGGGGATGGTCTTCTAGGGCCTCTGGGCGTGGCGCGTTGTAGACCTGAAAACTGCCCATGCGCAGACCCGCGCTTTCAAGTTCATCGGTCAACTCGCTGGCGTTGAATTTGGCCAAATCAGCCACGTCTTTGTTCAAGGCCCACATGGTCAAGTCCACCTGGGCGTTGTTGCTGATGGTGGTTTTGAGCCACACCTCTCCCAGCACGCGGCTTTGGGTGTGCATGTTGACCACCAGCGGGTTCTTGGGCTGGCCCGGTTTGTTGCCTTTTTGCTCAAAGTGCAGCGCCACAGGGTCGGCATCGCGAAACGGAATGACCAAGGCGAAGTTCAGCTCGCCTTTGCGCAAATTTTGGGCAGACTGAACTTGCGCCGCTTCGACTTCATCAAGGGCGTGATGCAGGCTTTCTTGGGTGTCGCCACTGTCTTCTTCCACACGCGCACGTTCAGCCATGAGCAAACGCAGCAGCACCTTGGTGTTGTCGGCCACGGGCTCGCCCTCAGCCAAGCTGGCTTCAGAGGTTTTGCTGTGGCCCAGCACAAAGCGTTTCAAGGTTTGCGCTTGCAAACTGCCCATGCTCAGCCGTTGTGCGGTGATGCGCTTTTTCAATTCGCCCGCGTCTTGCACCGGCGGCACCAAGCTCTCCAACACGCCGGGACGCAGCAGGGTCAGCAAACTGGCAAAGCCGCCGGGCTGAAACAGCAGGGTGTTCAAGCGCGTGGGAATGGCCGCCTGCGGTGCCTCGGGCCCCGCAAAATTGCCTGTGTGCAGCAACTGCAACGCCCACTTGCCAGCAGGCAAGAGTTGCGCGCGCAGCTGCACCAAATCGCCCTCTTTGATGTAGGGCTGCAAGGGCAAATTAAAAATGTGCTCGTTGAGCGCCAGCTTGAGCTGTTGGTTCACCACAGTCGCAGTGGCTTGCACCACTTGGCCATCGTGCAAACCGAGTTGTCGTGCCACGGGCGCTTCTACATACGCGGTGCGCATTTCCAAATGAATAGGCGCCACACGCGAAATCGCGTTGACGCCTTCTGGACCTAGGATGGCCATGACAACCCTTTACGGGAAGCGCACCCAGTTTTTGCGCTCGCTCATGTTCATGTCAGCGGTCGAATAACCACCGCCACGGCTCATGCCGCTGTTACCCGGGGCTTGGCCTGGCACCGTGTAGCTGCGCAGCAAGTCATCGTGGTTGGGCACGTTCAAGACAGCGCCGGCCATCAAGGCACGGGGAGGTGATTTGGTGAAGGCTTGAGGGTTTTGCTGCACAAACGCATTGCGCAAAATTTCCACGCGCAACGGACTGTCGGGCATGGTTTTGCGAATCACTTTGTCCAGCGTGTCACCCGACACCACTTGGTAGGTGCTGCGTGGTGCGGGGCCCGCAGCGAATGCCCACATGGGCGTCGCCACAGCAAGGCAACACAACAAGGTGCGAAGAGAGGTCGTAGGCGTGTTCATGGTCGGTTCTCCCGTCGATCTTTTAATACGTGTAAGGCCAAGCAACCCAAGCCCCATTGAATTTTTGTTTGCGTCCAGCCACTTGCTTGAGCTCGGCCTGATAGGGCGTGACTGATTTGACTTCGGCCAACACGGCGGCGTCAAGCGCGCCGGGCTCCAGTGTGTGACGGGGCAGCACAGAGGGGTCGGCAATCATCAGTTGGTCGCCCACGCGCAAGCCAGAATGGCTTCCCGCGTTGAGGGCCAATCGGCCCTCATTTTGCTGAACCGCAAAAGTTTGTGGGTCGCACGCCAGCTGCTTTTCAAGCTTGGCCACCATGGCCGCCACAGCACGCGCAATGGCGGTGTGGGTGTCGTTGTCCATTTTTGGCGTGCCATGGGCTTGGGTAGGCAAGCTTGGCACCACCACTTCTTCAGCTGTGAACCACCCTTGGCGCTGGCCGGGGCCACTCACCAACAAACTCAAACCAAACGCGGCGTAGTCGTCAGAAACGCCCGCAAAAGGCACAGGTGTCACCGTGAGTTGGGCATGCCATTGCACATGTTCTTCGCCATGGCCATGAATCAAGCGGTCATAGGTACGGGCTGGCGATTGGCTTTGAATCAAACGCCAACGCTCGGCGCGTGCGCCCGCTTGCACCAGACGCGTCCGCGCCGCGAAACCAACTTGTTGGGCTTGGTAGCGCTGGGCTGGTGCCAGGCCTGTGGACAGATCCATGCCCACCGTCATCACGTGACGCAAGGGGGCTTTGGCTTGTGGGGCTTCACAGCGTCCCGGTTGAACGCTTTCCACCTGAGCAACGGCCAGCTCTGCTTGAGGCTGTTGCCCAGCGTCACGCACGTATTGGGCAAGCTGCAAATCGCGCAGTTTGATTTCAGACGAAAAGCGGTTGAGTTCGCGCAACTTGCCATCGCTTTCCATCCAGCTCGTGGCGCTCACGCGGGTGTTGGACTTCATGGCCGCTTCCACCATGGCGCTGCGAATGGCATTGAGGCGCTCTTGCGCACTCAGGTCTGCTGCACCGACGGAAAAATTGACACCCACCAACGCCAGCAAGGTGGCGATACACAGGCGTCGGCGCGAAGAGGTCCACATGGCCATGTTTTCTAAAAAGCCTGTACTTAGCGCTTGTTGCTCAAACTGGCGATGTACAAAGCACGCAAATCGTTGACCACGTGGCGGTCCAACGACATGGTGGTTTCATAGGTGTCGTCACCCACGGGGGTGATGCTGACCAGCACTGCGCCATAAATGACACCTTCCACACGGGCGCGGAAGGTATCGCTCATCACGGTCATTTCAGCCACGGTGGTGCTGGCATCGAGCTGCTGGCCATAGACCTGCTCGGTCAAAGCGCGGTAAGCGTCAAGTTTGGAGGCACGGATGGCTAGCAAACGTTGCTGAGCCGCGTTGCGGTGGTTTTGAATACTAATGACCGCATAACCCGTCGCCACCAAGGTTTCGCGTTTTTGGGTCATCGGCGTGATCATGTTGGCGCTGTCGTCCACGCGTGCTTGTGCAGGCATGGGCGGTGGTGTGCTGGCGCAAGCGGTCAACAAAAGAGCAGAGGCTGCAATAGCCCAATGTGTGATGCGGTTCATGTCTGTGTCCTTGAGAGGTCTCCCCCTAGATTCGGCACCGATCAAGGCATCTTTAACATTTTCAAAGACGAATACTTTTTCTGTCTTGTGAAATGTTTGTTGTCACCGACAATCATGTGTAGGAATTTTTGACATGAAACCCACGACGAACTTTATTGGCTCCAGCGAGTCAGCGGCCACGCTGCGCCAATTGGTGGCAACGATGGCCAACTCCAACGCCACCGTGATGATCACGGGCGAAAGCGGCACCGGCAAAGAGCTATTGGCTCGGCTGCTGCATGAGCAATCGGACCGCTGCGGTGCCAACTTTGTGCCCATCAACTGCGCGGCCATTCCCAAAGACTTGTTAGAAAGCGAACTGTTTGGCCACCGCAAAGGCGCATTCACGGGCGCTGTGGCCGATCGCATTGGTCGCTTTGAGCTGGCCCATGGCGGCACGATCTTCTTGGATGAAATTGGCGACATGTCGCTGGACATGCAGGTCAAACTGCTGCGCGTGCTGCAAGAGCGCACCGTGGACCCGATTGGCGGCACCCGCCAGGTTCAGGTGGATGTGCGCGTGGTGGCTGCGACCCACCGAGATTTAGAAACCGAAATTGCAGCTGGTCGGTTCCGCGAAGACTTGTATTACCGCCTCAATGTGTTGCCCATGGTGACCCCACCGTTGCGTGAACGCAACGATGACGTGGCCGAGTTGTTGGGATTCTTTGCCAAGAAATGTGTCAACTTTGGCAAGCAACCCATCCGCTTCAAGGCCGACTTCATGACGGCCCTGCAAAAATACCCTTGGCCCGGCAACGTGCGCGAGTTGTCTAACTTGGTGGATCGTTTCAGCACGCTGTACGCAGGCCAAGAGCTGGATTTACGCGCCATCCCCCCTACCCTGCTGCCAAGGGGATTGGTGTCGGCACAGGCCGAGCTTCAGGCACAAGCCCCCCTGCTGGCCAAACTGGAAATGACACCGCCCCCCGAAGTGCTGGCCGAAATGAACGAGCAGCCCGAGGAAGAGGAAAACGAGATCGAGGGCATCATCATGTTGGCCCAAGGCATGCCTCATTTGCCACCCGAAGGCTTGTCGCTCAAAGAGCGCATGGCCCAGATTGAGCGCAGCATCATTGAACAGGCCCTCACCCGCAACTCGGGCAATGTGTCACGCACAGCCAAGTTGCTCAATTTGCAGCGCACGACGCTGATTGAGAAGATCAACAAGTACGACTTGCGTTCAGCGGCTTAACGTCTCTGACGGCACCCAAGAAAAAAGGCAGCTCAATGAGCTGCCTTTTTTGCGTCTAAGCCGTGCTTAGTCTTGTTCGTTGTAGAGCACCGTGATACTCATACGACGGTTACGCGGATCACGCGGGTCTTTGGGGTTGAACGGATCGGTATCAGCCACACCTTCAATTCGAGCAAAGCGGCTCTCTTTGATGCCGCTCTTTTCTAGCAGCGCGCGCGTCACTTCTGCACGCTCAGCAGAGAGCGACCAGTTGTTGCGGCCTTCTTTGTTGTTGAAAGGCACGCTGTCGGTGTGGCCGCGAATGGCAATCTTGTTGGGCATTTCTGCCAATGAAGCCGCAATTTCGCTGATCAAACTCGAGGCCTTGCCTTGCATGCTCATACCGCCGCTGGGGAACATCGCAAAGTCAGCCTTGTCGATGATCTCAATGCGAAGGCCTTGTTTGTCACGCGTGACGGACACTTGGTCTTTCAGGCCGCCGAGCTTTTTGTTTTCAGACAACTTTTGCTCAATCTCTTTTTCGAGCTTGTCAAAGTCGGCTTTCTCTTGCGCAGCGGCAATTTCTTTCTTCTGCTCAGGCGTCAGCTTGTCTGGGTCTGAGTAGGGGTTGTTGTTTTCTTGGCCAGGGTCGGTGCTGGGGTTGGGGCCACCTTCTGAACGAGGTGTCAAACGTTCCAGCAGCGCCGTTTGCTTGGCAGCAAACGGAAAGCCATCGGGGTCAATGATGGAGCGACCACCCAACACACCGTTGGAGCCCGCCAATTGGCCAATGGCCACCAAGCTTTGTGAGGTGGGTTTGAAGTAGTCGGCAATGCTTTTGCGCTGGTCTTCGTTGGACGCGCCCAAGAGCCACATCAACAAGAAGAACGCCATCATCGCCGTCATCATGTCGGCCAACGCGATCTTCCAAGCACCACCGTGAGCGCCGCCGTGGCCCTCGTCGATGATTTTTTTGATGATGATGACGGGCGCAGGCGCCTCGTCCTTCTCTTCTTCTGCTGCTTTTTTTGCAGCTTCAGCCGCAGCCGCAGCGGCGGCAGCGGCTTCTTGGGCTGCTTTTTCGGCGTCTTCCGGCGTGGCTGCCGCGTCTTTTTCGTCAGCCATTATTTCCTCAACGCGTCAAAGAGTTCGCCGAAGGTGGGCTGAGCGTGGTGGTTGATACACACGCGTGCAGCTTCAATGATCAAGGGGACGGGGTAGCCATGCATGTTGCCAATGATGACTTGCTGCGCCACTTTGAGGGCTTCGCCGTCTTCGTCAATGATCTGCTTCAAGCGGCTGCCGAAGGGCTCGAAAATACCGTAAGCCAAGAACACGCCCAAGAACGTACCCACCAACGCGCCACCAATCAAGGCACCCAGCACAGGAGGGGGTTGGTCAATCGCGCCCATGGTCTTCACCACACCCAACACGCAGGCCACGATACCCAGCGCGGGCAAAGCGCCAGCGAGGGTGGCAATGGCATCGGCATTTTGCATTTCGCTGTGGTGATGGTGTTTGATAGACGTGGTCATCACGTCTTCCACCGCATAAGGGCTCAAGGTGCCTGAAGACACCACCATCAAACGGATGGTGTCGCAAATCAAGCCGACCAAACCGTGGTCGTGCAGCATCTTGGGGCATTCGCCAAAAATGGCACTGGCCTCGGGGTTCTCGACGTGCGATTCCATCGCCACGGCACCCTCGGCCTTGAGTGTTTTCATCAACTTGGAGATCACGGCGATGATGCCGATGTAGTCTTCCTTGTGGTACTTGGGGCCTTTGATCACACGGCCCATACCGCCCCAAGCGCCTTTGAAAATCGCGCCAGAGTTACCGGTGATCATGCCGCCAACGCCAGCACCACCAATAATGAACATCTCGAATGGGGTGGCTTTGATAATGGGCGCCAAGCTACCGCCGGCGATCACGAAACCGCCGAACACGCAAATGAACAGAACGACCAAACCAATAATTGCTGACATCTAACACTCTCCCCAAGCAGGTTGGCGCACCCAAGTCGAAAACTTGGATGCGCCTAAAAATTGTCCCGAACAACCTGCAAGATTAACTGATAAATAACGAAAAACTTCTAAAAAGAAGAAAACCGCGATCAGTTCATCATGCCAGCAGGTCGGTTGGTCGCGGGCACCAAGGAAGGCACGCCTTCCCAAGCATCGCGAATCTCGCGCATCAAACCGTGAATCTCATCCAACACGGCCACATCGTTGTGGGCGTTGGCGTGGAACAAACGACGGGTCACATAGCTGTACAACTCATTGAGGTTGTTGGCCAGATCGCCGCCTTTTTCAAAATCCAAGGCACCTTGCAGGCCAATCACGATGCGGCTGGCACGTGCAATGGCTTTGGATTTTTCATTGATATTTTTGTGCTGAATGTGGCCACGTGCCGTGGACAAGCTCTCCAACAAGCCGTCAAACAACATTTGAATCAATTGCACATTGTTGGCCGTGGCAACGCCGCTGCTGACTTTGACATCGCCGTAACTTTGAATGGCTCGTGAATTGGCTCGCATTTGATTAACTCCTGTGTATTTCTTCGCTTACACAGGCAGTATCGGAAGGGGTTGGGCAAACTTGAGCGACATCTGTACAAACACCCGATCAAACAGGCTTGGCTTCAAGTGGTGCGGCATCTGAATGCGTCAACGCGTCGGGGTGCATCACGGCTTCGACCGTTTCAGCGGCAACTTCTTGCCGCTGTTGGTCTTCATAGGCCTGCACATGCTCAAGTCCCTGCGCCAACTCTTCTGGCGTAGGTTCGCGTGTATCGCTGTTTTCGAGCAAGCCATCGCCCAACACCTCAGACGAGCCCGAGTCATCTGTCAGTGCCAACATGGCGTCGTCACTGGCAGGGTCAGGCTGAGCCACAGGCATTTCTTCAAACAAAAATTCAGAGAACGGCACTTCATTGGTGATGCCCACGCGTTGGTAAAGCATGTCCACCACGCTGTCCACGGTTTGCTTCAGGCGCAACAGCACTTCGGGGTCTGGGTTTTCGCAGTAGCTTCCTGCAAACTCCAAGGCCGAGCGGTACACGCTGCCCAAGTGCTGCGGTGGCAACCACGATTGGATGTGACCGCGCGCCGTTGAAATTTTGCGGGTCGAGCTGGGCATGTGGTTTTCGGTGCCACCCAACGCGTCTTCAATGCCGTCTTTGAAACTGGCCGTGATGTGTTCACGCAGAATCGGTTCGTAATGCGGGCGCAGGGCCTCGATCAAGGTGGCATCAAAGCCCTCGACTTGTTTGCCATTCATGGCATCCCAAAGCTTCTTGCCCTCCAAACCGGAGAACAACAAATCGCCAGGAATCTCTGCGCCGAAATCGGGCAACGAAGGTTCTGTTTCTGGTTTGGGCGCCTCGTACATCTTGGCCAAGTGGTTGATCTTGTCGATGAGGTACAGCGTCAAGATGACCAGAAGCAACAAGATCCACGAGATCATGTTCATCATGAAGTTACTCATGCGCGTCTCCTTGTCTCGGCCTTCTCAGTCTCAGACGCCGTTTCTACTTTCAAGGTGCCGCGTAATTTTTTGACCACAGAGGACAAGATCTGGCTCACGCGAGACTCGCTCACGCCCAAGGTTTCGCCAATCTCTTTGAGGTTGAACTCTTCCACGTAGTAGAGCTGCATGACCAGCTGCTCGCGCTCAGGCAGCTGAGCGATGGCGTCGGTCACGGCGTCCATGAATTGGGCTTCTTCAACGATCACATCTGGCTGCTGAGAGCTGTCGTCTGCAATCGTCATCACTTCTTCGGTGACCACTTCCATGGAATAGGTTTCAAAGCGCTTGGCTTTGCCGCGTTCTTTGTGGAACTCTTCCAGATCTTTGCCCATGTACTCGGCAATTTCAGCTTGCGTGGGCGTGCGACCCAACTCAGCGGCCAAAGCGTGCACCGTGGTGTTGTGTTCTTTGTTGAACGCCACCGCAGAACGAGGTAAAAACGACAAGCGTCGCACCTCGTCCAACATGGCACCGCGCACACGGCTGTGGGCGAAGTTTTCAAACTCGATGCCTTTGACAGGATCAAACGCACGCGAGGCTTCGAGCAGGCCAATCATGCCCACTTGAATCAGCTCGTCGAGCTCCATGAATGCGGGGATACGCGCCTTCAAGTGCAAGGCAACGCGTTTGACCAGACCCAGATGGGCCATGACCAAATCTTCGCCTTTGGGCTTGCAGGAGTCGTACATCTGTACGGGTGAAAGTGCTCTCATGTGTCAGACGAACTGTTTTGCATCAGTCGCTCCATGAAGAATTGCAGACCGCCCGAAGGGTGGTCAATCGGACGCAAGTGCGTGCATGCTTCTGCCAAACGCATGTAGTCACGCGCGGCAGCTGTGCCAGGGGCGAGTTCCATCACCGACTGGTATTTTTTGAGTGCGCGCAACACCATCTCGTCTTCTTCGATCGAGGTGAGGTAGTGCACCGACTCGCCCAAGAAACGCACACAGACGTCGTTGAGTTTTTTATAAAGTTTCCAGCCTTCGGACTGGCTCTTGACCATGTTGGGCAAGAGATAGATTTCGTCCAAGCCCATCTCTTTGCTCAAGATCTTGATGGTGCCGTAGGCATCGGCAATCGACGACGGATCGTCTTTCACCACGATGAAGCGGCGTTGGCAAGCGGCCAAAAACGACAACACAGAAGGTGAAATACCGGCTGCTACGTCGACGATCAAATAGTCGACATCATCCGCCAACACACCAAACGACTGCACGATGCTGGCCGCTTGGATGTCGCTCAGACCTGCCAACTCTTGCATGCCCGAGGCACCAGGAATGAGCTTCACGCCTTGACGGGTGGTGATGAGAATTTCTTGCAGCGTTTTTTGACCGGCCAAAAAGTGACCCAAGTTGTATTCAGCGCGCGCGCCAAGTGCAATTTGTGCGTTGGCCAAACCGAGGTCAGCATCAAACAACATGACGCTGTGACCCAGCTGCGTGAGTGCCACCGCCAAGTTGATGGAGGTCGTGGTTTTACCAACGCCACCCTTGCCGCTGGCAACGCCGATGACTTCTGTTTTGCGAGGTTTACTCATGGGTCAAGCCTGTGGTTTCGGTTTTGAATTTGGCCGCGATTTGCGACAGTTTGGACACAGCCAGTTCGTTGACGGCTGCATCGCGTGCATTTTGCTGCGCTTGTTCTTCGGTTTCTGGCAAGGGCAAGTTGTCGAGGGCACATTGCACCAAACCAACCAATGACACGTCTTGCACCAAATCGACGGTGCGCTCGCCATGGCTGGCCACAGACACGCTCAGCGACTTGTCGGTCAAGAACTGCAACAAGGCCCACGGTTGGTTGGACTCGTCGAGCTTGCTCAGCATCAAGGATGCCCACACGTTGTCGGTGTTGTCAAACACGCGGCGGATGTTGGCAGCCGATGCGTCTGCTGGAATGACAGCGTGGCATTGCACATTCAGGTTCATGGCGCGAATCTCGGCCAAGCGCTCGTTCATTTGCACGCCGGGGGTGTCAATCAAGATGAATTGGCGGTCGGTGTGCTCGTCGAGCAAGAGTTTCAAAGTGGCGGCATTGGTGGCGCGGAATGAATCCACGCCTGACTGCGCGCACAGCAATTGGGTTTGGTTCCAAGCGCCAGCACGCTGGTCTTGGAAGCTGATGACCATGATTTTTTCGCTGCCGTGTTGTTGCGCGGCATGTTGTGCCAAACGCGCCACCATCATCGACTTGCCAGCACCAGAGGGGCCAGCCAAGGCATGGATGCCTGACACAGGTGTCTGGGCTTGCGCCTGTTCGACCGAGTGGCCGAGCTGGCGACTCAAAGCGCCCATGGCATCGGCCATGTTGTCGTGGTCTTTGATGCTGTCAATCAGCAAGGCACGCAAGGCCACAGGAATGGGCGCGTCGTTCAAGGCGTCGCGCAAAGGTGCGATGGCAGCGGGCAAAGCCATGCCACCGTGTTGCCAAGCGGCCATTTGTTGACCGAGTTTGAATTCACGGCGCAGGGAGTTGAGTTCTTCACGCACCAGCGCCACGATTTCGCGGCCACGCAAGGTGTCGTGTTCTTCAGCGGCGCGCTTGGCCGATTCGTCCACCGGTTGGGCAGCCACTTTGACTGCGGGCTTGGCCTTGGGTGCGGCAGGCTTTGCGGCCATTTCCACGATGGGCTTGGCCACTTTGGTGGCTTGGCGCTCGCGTGCATCGCGTTTGTTTTGGTCCAGTGTCTGTCCCAGCAACACATCAAACTTGCCTGTGGGCTTGGCTGACGAAGCGAACTGTGTTTTCAAAAACGGATCGGCTTCCTCTGTGGTCATCGGGGCCAGATCAACCGCCACGATCAGCTCGGTCAAACCATTGACTTGGCTGCTCGAAATGACGAGCACGTCGGAGCCGTATTGGGCCACGGCCTTTTCGTTGGCAGCGCGGATGTCGCGGGCAAGGATGCGTTTGAGTTCCATAGGGTCAGCTCACTCTGTCTTTGTTATAGGTTTTCGGTTTATCGGGCTTTGGCATCCACGGTGTGGATCACTTTGACGGCCTGATCGTCCGGAATTTCGCTGTAAGACAGCACAGTCAAATCGTTCACGCGGAATCGTGCGGCTTTGGACAACCAACCACGAATCACGGGGGACACCACCAACACAGCGGGGTGACCCATTTCTTCTACGGTACGTGCGCCTTCGCGCAAACCGGCAAATAGGTTTTCTGACAAGCCCGGCTCCATCACCACGGCTTGGCCGGGTTGGCTTTGTTGCAACACGTTGTGCAACAACTGCTCCAACGATGGCTCGAGTGTCATGACTTGCAAACCGTTGTCGCCGTCAATCAGGCTTTGCATGATCATGCGGCCGAGCTTGGGGCGAACCATGGCGGTGAGTTGTTCTGGGTCTTGTGTGCGGGTGCTGGCCTCAGTCAACGCTTCAGCAATCGTGCGCATGTCGCGAATGGACACTGACTCGGCCAACAAGTTTTGCAACGTACGGGTCAAGATGCCGAGTGACAACTTGCCGGGCACCAAGTCTTCCACGATCTTGGGCGACTTGGCAGCCAATTTGTCGAGCAACTGTTGGGTTTCGTCGTGGCTCAACATGTCGGAGGCGTTTTCGCGCAGCACTTTGTTGAGGTGGGTCGAAATAGCGGTGGCAGCATCGACCACGGTATAGCCGAGGGTACGGGCTTGGTCGCGTTGAGAAGGTTCGATCCACACGGCTTCCAAACCGAATGCGGGTTCGCGGGTGGCAATGCCTTCCAACTGACCGTACACATGACCGGGGTTGATGGCCAATTCGCGACCGACTTTGACTTCGCCTTTGCCGCGCACCACGCCTTTGAGCACGATGTTGTAAGCGTCTGGGTCGATGTTCAAGTCATCACGGATACGCACGGGCTGGACCAAGAAGCCCAACTCGGCAGAGAGTTTTTTACGCACGCCTTTGACGCGGGTCATCAGTTCACCGCCGGTTTCGGCGTTGACCAGAGGAATCAGGCCATAACCAATTTCCAAACCAATGAGGTCGACTTGGTCCACATCGTCCCAGTCGAGTTCTTTCGGTGCATCAGTAGGCGTGGCATCTTTGACGGCTTGTTCGGCTTGTTCGTCTTGCACTTCGCGGGTGACGATCATCAAGCCCAGACCAGCAGAAGCCAAAGCCAAGGTAATGAACATCAAGTGCGGCATACCGGGCACCATGCCCAAGATGATCAAGATCACAGCCGAGATGAACAAGGCAGTGGGGTTGGCCAACTGAACAGAGGCCTGTTCAGAAATAGATTCAGCGGTCGTCACGCGGGTCACGATGATGGCGGTGGCCAGCGACAACAGCAAAGAAGGAATTTGAGCGACCAAGCCGTCACCAATGGTGAGCAAGGTGTAGATCTTGCCGGCTTCAGCGACTGGCAAATCATGCTGGGCCACACCGATGATCAAGCCACCAATCAAGTTGATCAACAGAATCAACAAGCCGGCCATGGCGTCACCGCTCACGAATTTAGAAGCACCGTCCATGGAACCGAAGAAGTCAGATTCTTGGGCCAGTTCGGCACGGCGTGTTTTGGCAGTTTCTTGGTCGATCACGCCAGCATTCAAGTCAGCGTCAATCGACATTTGTTTACCGGGCATGGCGTCCAAGGTGAAACGCGCGTTCACTTCAGAGACGCGGCCTGCACCTTTGGTCACCACCACAAAGTTGATGATCATCAAGATCGCGAAGATGATGAAACCCACCACATAGTTACCCGCGATCACGAACTCACCGAAAGCCTGCACCACCTTGCCGGCAGCGTGGGCGCCTTCGTGGCCATTGACCAGCACCACACGGGTGGACGCCACGTTCAGCGCCAAGCGCAACATGGTGGCAAACAACAAGACGGTGGGGAAGGATGAAAACTCGAGCGGCTTACGGGTGCCGATGGCGATCATGATCACCACCAAGCTGCAAAGAATGTTGAAAGTAAACAAAAAGTCCAACAACAACGGGGGCAATGGCAACACCAGCATCGCCATGATGACGAGCACCACCACCGGAATACTTAGTCCGGAGAGGTCAAATTTCGACAAGTTGTGTCGAATCGTTGACAGAGTGAGAGTGCTCATTGAGGGAATCCAGTTGAAAGTGGAACGTTTAGGTTTCTTTTTGCCTTGAAAAAACTTTCGGGGCATGTTCATTAAGCAATCGATGTGCCAAGTCAAACTGACACTGATGCGCCTCTCAGCCGAAAGCGGCAAGAACTGACCTGTCACGGTTCTTGCTTAACTCGTTGGCAAACTCGTTTAAAGACCACCATGAACCTGTCCAGTTATCTCCAAATGCCACCGGCCCCGTCGGTGCCAACCAACCCCAGCCATGCGGTGCCACAAGGCACGCGCACTGGGGTGGGCCCGTCTGCGGGTGCTCATTTGGGGTTCGACTTTGCACAAGTGATGGCACGCCAGATGGCGCGGTTGGTGCCGCAAGAGCGGCAAACTTTTGCCGCTGATGTGCCCGAAGCCCCTGAACAAGACGCGGCAAACACATCAGATGCACGCCCTGTAGAAGACAGGCACAGCACCGATCGCCCTGAGCGAGCCACACGTGAAACGCGCGCTGACAACGAGGCGTCACCAGCAGACGACGACACCGATGGGCCAACCGCCCACGCACGCACGCGCAACAAAACAACCAAAACCAAGCCGACCGACACAGACGCTTTGTTAGAGAGCTTGATGCAGGGCGCGCCCGTGGTGCCTGCGGCTGTCGTACCCACCGCTGTGACCCCAGCCTCCCCCGTCGCAGTCACGCCTGTGCCTGAGGCGCAAGCGGCAGCACCACTTGCCGCCCCAGTCTCATTGCAAACCATTGAGCTGAGCCCGCAGATGCGCATCATCACCGACCCTCAAAAGGCACCCAGCCCTGAGAGCTTGGCCGCCTTTGCCAAGTCCATGGGCTTGGATGAGTCAGAGATTCAAAACTTATTGAGCCAACAGCCTGCAACACCCGCCACCGTGCTGAGCGGCGCACACAGCACCACATCGGCTGGCGTGCCCAATGCCTTGCAAGCAGCCATGAACACCATGCTCAATGGCGCACCGACCACTGACACGGCAGTGGCCGCACAGCTGGCCGCCATGACCGACGTTGCCGCACAAACCCCGGTTGTCGCATCGGGTGCAGGCTTGGCCGCCGCAGCCACCACATTGGCTGCGCCCGCAATGCCAGGATTGACGCCCACTGACATGGCGGCGATCGAACAATTACAAATCACCGTTTTGCCTGCCGCTGTGTTGCCCGTCAACACTGCCGTGACCAACACGCCCATGCCCAGCACGATCGACATGTTGTCGCTCTTGGGCACAGGCGTGGATGAGCAAGATGTCAGCGCCCTCTTGTCTCGTTTCTCAGAAGACGCGGGCAGCGAAGGCAACCCTGACCAACACCCCTCGCAAGGCGAAGGCAACCACTTCAGCAGTTTTTCACAAGCCCTGAACAACACCCAAAACGCCGCCAACTCAGTGCCTGCAAACGCCGCACAAGCCACAAGCGCCAACATGGGCGAGGTCTACGACCAGCTCAGCGACAAGATGGCCACCGAAATGGCCGCACGCATGCACAAGCAACTCAGCGACGGCGAGTGGAAGATGAAATTTGGTCTGCGCCCCTCCAACTTGGGTGGCGTAGAAATTCAACTCGAAATGAAAGACGGCAAGCTCGATGCCGTGTTCCGTGCCGACAACCCACTCACACGTGACTTGCTGCAAAACAGCAGCCAGCGCCTGCGCGAAGCACTTGGTAACTTTGGCATTAACGCCGGTCAAGTGCAGGTGGGTCAAGGCGGCGGCAATGCCCAACACAACAACTCTGGCAATGCGGCTAAGCATTCTCAAGTTAGAGACAATTCATCTTCGCAAGTCAAAGGCTCGGGTGACGCTTCTAGCGCGACCTCGGCCCGCAACAAGGCCAATGCGTCCTTGCTTGACCTCTATGCATAAATTACGCATGACAATCTGAACATTAGGAGAACGATATGGCAGAAGCAGCAGCAGAACCGACGGAAGAAGTAGTCGAAGGCGAACCGAAGAAAAAGAAACCTATTCTTTTGATTTTGGTGATCGTGTTGTCCGTGATCATTTTGGTCATGTCGGTGATGTTCGGCACCTTGTATTTCTCTGGCTTCTTCGAGCACAAGAGCGAAGCAGCCGCCCACGAAAAAGTGGACGAACTAGAGAAGGCCGCCGAAAACGCGCATGGCGCAACACCAGACGGCCCATCGAAAGTCAAAAAGGAAGCCGAAGCCACGCGCTTTGAAAACACCTATTTGGAAATCGACAAAGAGTTCATGACCAACATCACGAGCTCGAAAAAAATCATGGTCGTGAAAGTAGCCGTGATGACACATTACGACTCACGCGTGTTCGACAACGTGAAGAAGCATGAATTTGCCATTCGCTCAGCGGTGCTCGACGTGATGCGTCAAAGCACTGAAGCCGATGTGGCCAAGCCCGACTTCCGCGTCGACTTGGCCACCAAGATCAAGGTGGTGATGAACGAGATGCTCATGAAGTACGAAGACTTCGGCGGCATTGAAGACGTGTTCTTCACCTCTTTTGTGATGCAGTAACTTTTGAGCCCACATGAAATCTAACCTGCTCTCGGACGAAGAACTGGCCGCGCTGTCGGAAGGCGTGCGCGACGGTTCGATCGAAACCGACACCGGCTTTAACAGCAGCGTGCGGGTGCGCAAGCACGACCTCGCCAGCGAAGACAGCAGCCTGGGTGTGAACGTCTCGTCGATCGACATGATCAACGAGCGCTTCATCCGTCTGTTTCGTCTTGGCTTGCTCGAAGTGCTCCGAACCAGCCCGCGTGTGAACCCCACGCGCGTGCAAATCTTAAAGTTCGGTGACTACCTCAAAGGTCTGCGTGCGCCTCTGTCGGTGAACATGGTTCGCATGAACCCACTGCGCGGCAACTCGGTGATCATCATCGACCCCAATGTGGTGTTCAGCTCGCTCGACAGTTTCTTTGGTGGCTTTGGCAAAGGCGTGGGCGAACTCCCCCCCAGCCGTTTGTTCACCCCTACTGAAACACGCATCATCAAGATCATTCTTGAAGTGTTCTTCCGCTCGTTGACCGAAGCGTGGGGACCGCTGATGCCCATCGAATGCGAACACGTGAGCTCTGAGATCAACCCTCAGTTCGCACAAATCGCTGACGAAAACGACTTGGTGGTCTTGAGCCGCTTTGAAGCCGACGCCACCGCCAGCGGCGGCAAAGGCTTCATTGACTTGGTCTACCCCTACGCCACCCTCAAGCCCGTGCGCGAACTGCTCAGCAGCCGTGTGCAAAGTGGCGAAGGCAACGAAGAGTCAGACAAAAAATGGCGCAAAGACCTCGCTGCGGCGGTGGGTGATGCCAAGTTGGAATTGCAAGTCACCATGGGTGAAATCAAAACCACGCTGCACCACTTGAACCATTTGCAAGAAGGCGATTTGTTGTTCTTCAAGAAAGACGACACCGCGCTGATGAGCACCGATGGCGTTCCCGCCTTCCACGTCAATGTGGGCACACGCGGTTCGCAAGTGGCCGTACAAATTGACCACGAACACGTTCACGGCAAACTCTGAGACAGGAATACATCATGACCGACGAAAAAGAAAACCCAACCCCAGAACACGACGAAGCCGAAGTGGCTGCCGCTGAAGCCGAGCACGCGCCTCATCAAGAAGTGGCAGTGCACGAGGACGATGCCGAACCCAGCCTGGAAGACTTCAAACCCACGATGCCGGGCAACATCAACCCCGAGGTGTTGCAAAACATCGTCGTGAACTTGTCCATCGAAGTGGGCCGTGCGCAAATCAAGATCAAAGATTTGATGCGCCTCACCCAAGGCAGCGTGGTCGAGCTTGACCGCATTGCGGGCGAACCCCTCGACCTGCTGGTGAACAACTCAGTCGTTGCCCAAGGTGAAATCGTGTTGGTGAACGACCGCTACGGTGTTCGCCTGACACGTGTGGTGCCCTCTTCAGAGCGCCTCAAGCTGATCTAAACCTTGATTCAGCGCTGCGTCATGTCACCTTTGACCTGACCACCGCGCTCAATCTCAATTTCGCCATACGTCACAGCGCCGCGCACGCGGCCTGTGCTGCGCACGATGAGCAACTCGCGGCTGGTCACGGTGTCATTCAACTCGCCTTTGACATCCACAAACTGGGCCGTTGTTTTTCCAGTCACAACCCCTGACGTACCAATCAGCACATCGCGAGCCTCTAGCTCGCCATCGAACTGCCCCGAAATGATGGCTTGATTCGGCGCTTTGATAGACCCTGTGAACACCACACCTTCACCGATGAAGATGCTGTTTTCTTTGGACATGTCGTTTTTATCGTTCATTTTTTGCTTTCAATCATTAAGTTCAAAGATACGCGCACCGCTGCCAAACAATCCTTGGCACTGCCCTTGCCTACAGCTGCTGTACGCAAGCCTCGGAGGTAGAGCGCCCAGATGGTCTGGCAACGCGCGTCAATTCGGTCAAAGCCATTCGCGTGCAAAGCGATGTAAATAGGGGTCATCAGCTTCATGGCTTGGTTGGTAAAGCGCTCCTCGTCCACCACAGACCAGGTCCACGCATAAGTCTGGATAGCCGTTTTAAAGGGCAGCTGACGTAAATCGTATTGGTACATCTGCAGCAAATACGCTTCTACTTGCTCGATGAGGGTGGTGCCCAAGTGGGTGAGGTCTTGCGTCATCAAGGTTTGAATCATGACTTCGTTGCGCGCCACCACGGCATGACACACCAGATTGGATTTGGTGAAACCAAACTCCATCAGTTGAGGAATGGTCATGCGGTTGTCTTTGGCGATGGTGGCCAAGCTCAACGCATCAAATTCGGATGCTTCAATCTTTTGTTGGATGTACGCCACCAAGCTGATGAGGCGGTTTTTCAGCAAGAGCGGCAACTCAACCTCATCACTTTCTTTGATTTTTTGAAAATTCATCGAAAATTTAAAATTAAAAGTTGCTAGCGAATTGAGAAATCTGACAAGATTGTCATAAGAAAGAACAGTCAGGTCTATACGCTCTCAGGCGTATAAAAACAAATCAAACCGATAAAACAAAACCCTTCAAACGCACATGACCGCAGACCTCATCGATCCCCAAGCCGTGCTTCGCCTGCGCGCCATGTGCAAGCTTGACCACGCCCGTGTCGCGCATTTGTGCGGACTGACCGAAGCGCAGGTACGTGAACTGGAAGACGGAGGCACTGGTCAATTCGCATCGCGGGATTTGAAGGTGCAAGCCGCACTCAAAGTGGCCACCACACTGAGCGGCACACAGGCCAATGGCATGCCTGTGGTGAATGTGTTTCGATCGCGCGCAGCCGGCGATGGCTTAGGGGTTCAACTGCCACCCATCCGAGTGGAAGATACGCTGCCGCCCAAACCAAAGTTCCCCGACTCACCTGAGTTCTTCAAGCTGCTGCTGATTTTTGTGGTGGTGGTTTTCCTGTTGGTGGCCGTGGCCATGCCGTTGCTCTACACCTTGCCCTCACCACCTCCCAAGCTTTCTTAATAAAAAAACGCCTGCTCTGTGACACAGAGCAGGCGTTCTTCAAAGACTTGACGCGTCTTGAAAATTAATTCGCGTTGATCTTGCGGCCATTCAAAGGCTGCACAGGACGTGCGTTGCGCTTGAAGGGGAAGTCCACCACTTGCTTTTTGCCGATGTCCACCGGTGTCTTCAAGATGTAGAAGTTGACGCCTTCGGTGCAAGGCGGTGTGGTCAACGAGCCTTCGTAGCTGTAGTGTGTCAAAGCGGCAGGTACCAAGCTGCTGGGGTCAAACTTGACCTTATCCACCACCACCTCTGGGCCTTCTGCCTTGGGTGCGTTGTTCCACAAAGTTTGGATGGCAGCGTTGTCTTTGCCATCGTTGAGCAACACGCCCAACACAGCCAACTTGCCTTCGGCGTTTTTGTGCACAAAGTGCGCCACCATGGCCATGGGCTTGCCGTCAATTTGTTCTTCGCTAGGACGGTGGAAGTGGAATTGCAACAGGTTGTACACATCCTTGTTGATCTTCAAGGTGCTGCCTGGCTCCACGTTCACTTGGATGGTGTGGCCGTTGTTCAAGATTTTCAGCGGGCCTTCTTTGTAGTTGACCACCAACACGTCTTTCGATTTCTCGAAAGGACCGGTGATGTTCAAAGGCGATTGCTTAGTGCCTTTGCCGCACGTGGGGAACTCATCGCCCCAGTTCTCTGGGCCCATCTCGCCCGCGTAGTCCCAATGGACGGCATGGCCTTTTTTGTGGCCCTTGGCTTCTTTCTCGGCAGCACAGTCAGCCAACACTTTGACTTTTTGACCGGCTGCAGCCAAGGCGTTTTGAGCAGCACAAATCGACTTCAAGCGTGACGACCACTCGGCCATCTCCAACGCCTTTTGAAAAGCGCTGATGGTCTCTGGGTCTTCAGCGCCTTTGGTCAACAAGCGCAAAGCGCCCAAGCCCAATTGGCGTTCGCTGGTCACTGGGCCCTTTTGGGCCTTGATGAACGCTTCGTAGTCTTGCAAGACCACGCCATTGCTGAAGGACTCTTTGACCGCCATCATTTGTTGGGCGGCGGGCTCAGCTTCTTCGAGCTTCTCTTTGGCTTCTTCCAATTCCTTGGTCAGCTTTTCAAGTTCTTCTTGCGCTTCGGTTGCGCCTTCGCTGGCTTCTGTCAGCTCGCTCATGACGTGGTTTTTACCGGTGTAGCTCCAGTAGCCGAACGCCAAAGCGCCTGCGAGCAGCAGACCCATGACGATTTCAATGATCAGTCTTAAATAATTTTTCATGGCCATTCACTTGAGTGGGTGCATTAGATAAAGCCTAAAAGCAACGCGCAGCGCACGCGCCTCTTCGGGCAGGTCAGTGGGTATCGGCTTGATTTGTCATAAGCTTTAATATCCACATGAAGCGGCAAATTATTGCCGCAACTGATAAAAGCAATAAACGTGCGCAAGATAAGCCGACACTACAATCACTAGCTTCTTCCACAGCCTCTGGATCAACACCATGAACCGCTGCTTTTATCCCTACGGGGAGGCTCTCGCATGAGCCGCAAAGTCTTTATCAAAACCTTCGGTTGCCAAATGAACGAGTACGACTCGGACAAGATGGTCGACGTGCTGGGCGAAGCACAGGGCTACGAAAAAACCGACGATCCCGAACTGGCCGACCTGATCGTCTTCAACACCTGCTCGGTGCGTGAAAAGGCCCAAGAAAAAGTGTTCTCCGACCTGGGCCGCATCCAGCACTTGAAAGCCAAGGGCGTCAAGATTGCCGTGGGCGGCTGCGTGGCCAGCCAAGAAGGCGACACCATCATTGCCCGCGCGCCCTATGTGGACGTGGTGTTTGGCCCCCAAACGCTGCACCGTTTGCCTGAGCTGCTCAACCAACGCGAACGCTTGGCTAAGCCACAAGTCGACATCAGCTTCCCCGAAATCGAAAAGTTCGACCATCTGCCCCCTGCCCGTGTCGAAGGCGGCAGCGCCTATGTGAGCATCATGGAAGGCTGCAGCAAATATTGCAGCTACTGCGTGGTGCCCTACACCCGTGGCGAAGAAGTGAGCCGTCCGTTTGACGACGTGTTGGTCGAAGTGGCGGGCTTGGCCGCACAAGGCGTGAAAGAAGTCACGCTCTTGGGGCAAAACGTCAACGCTTACCGCGGCGCCATGGGCGGTACGTCTGAGATTGCAGACTTCGCGTTGCTCATCGAGTACGTGGCCGAGATTCCTGGCATCGAACGCATCCGCTACACCACCAGCCACCCCAACGAGTTCACGCAACGCCTGATTGATGTGTACGCCAAGGTGCCTCAACTGGTGAGCCACTTGCACTTGCCTGTGCAGCACGGCAGTGACCGCATTTTGATGGCCATGAAGCGCGGCTATACCGCCATGGAATACAAGAGCACAGTCAAAAAACTGCGCGCCATTCGCCCTGACATGGCCATGAGCTCAGACTTCATCGTGGGCTTCCCCGGCGAGACCGAAGAGGACCACCAAAAGCTCATCAAGCTCATGCACGATGTGTACTTTGACAACTCGTTCAGCTTCATCTTCAGCCCCCGCCCAGGCACGCCTGCGGCCAACCTGCACGATGACACCCCACACGAGGTGAAACTGCGCCGCTTGCAAGAAGTGCAAAAGATCATCGAAGACAACATGCGCGACATCAACGTGCAGCGCGTGGGCACCGTGCAACGTGTGTTGGTGGATGGTTACTCGAAGAAAGACGCCACTGAACTGCGCGCCCGCACCGAGTGCAACCGCATCGTCAATTTCAAAGGCGGCCCCAACCCTGAGCGCCTGATGAACCAACTGATTGACGTGAAGATCACCGAAGCCAACCCGCATTCGCTGCGCGGAGAGGTGTTTGTGAAAGAGTCGGCTTAACACCCACTTTCGTCAGCCATTGAAAAAGCCCTGAGGCCGCGAGGCTTCAGGGCTTTTTGTTTGGAGCGCGAAAGCTTCAGCGCATGCCTGGGAAGCCGCCGCCCCCCATACCGCCCATGCCCTTCATACCGCCGAGTTTTTTCATCATCTTCATCATGCCGCCGCCGCTCATCTTCTTCATCATGGTTTGCATTTGTTCAAACTCTTTGAGCAAGCGGTTCACATCTTGCACTTGCACGCCCGCACCTGCGGCGATGCGGCGCTTGCGCGTGGCTTTGATGAGGTCGGGCTTGCGGCGCTCGAGTGGCGTCATGCTGTGGATGATGCCTTGCTTGCGGCCAATGTCTTTCTCGGCTTTGTCCATGTCCACTTGACCAGCTTTGGCTGCCATTTGCGAAGGTAATTTGTCCATGATGTTGGACAAACCACCCATGGAGCGCATTTGCTGAATTTGCGCGAGGAAGTCGTTCAAGTCAAACGCATCGCCACGCTTGACCTTCTCGGCCAGCTTTTGCGCCGCCGCCATGTCCACACCGGCGGTGACTTGCTCGACCAAGGCCAAGATATCGCCCATGCCCAGCACGCGGCCGGCATGGCGATTGGCATCGAACAGCTCCAAGCCATCCAGCTTCTCACTGGTGCCCGCAAACTTGATGGGCGCACCGGTGATTTGGCGCACCGACAAAGCGGCACCACCGCGTGAATCGCCATCGAGCTTGGTCAACACAATGCCGGTCAAAGGCAGCGCATCGCTGAAGGCCTTGGCGGTGTTGATGGCGTCTTGACCTTGCATGGCGTCCACCACAAACAAGGTTTCAACAGGGTTCAACACGCTGTGCAGATCTTTAATTTCTGCCATCAAGGCTTCGTCAATCGCCAAGCGACCGGCGGTGTCGACCAGCAGCACATCAAAGTAGTGCTTGCGTGCGTAATCCAACGCAGCGCGAGCGATGTCGGCTGGCTTTTGGTCGGGCGTGCTGGGGAACCATTCGGCGCCCGCTTGTGCGGTGACGGTTTTGAGCTGCTCAATGGCAGCCGGGCGGTACACGTCGCCTGAAACAGTCAGCACTTTTTTCTTGCGTTGGTTGATGAGCCAACGCGCCAGTTTGGCAGTGGTGGTGGTTTTACCTGCGCCTTGCAAACCAGCCATCAAAATCACGGCGGGCGGCTGGGCGGCGAGGTTCAAGTCGCTCACACCTTCGCCCATGGTGGCGGCCAACTCTTGGTTGACGATGGCCACCAAGGCTTGGCCTGGCTGCAAGGAGCCAATCACTTCTTGGCCAAGGGCTTTTTCTTTGACGCGGGCAATGAAGTCGCGCACCACGGGCAGCGCCACATCAGCCTCAAGCAAGGCCATGCGCACCTCGCGCAACATGTCGGCCACGTTGCTTTCGGTGATGCGGGCCTGTCCGCTGATGTGTTTGACGAGGCGCGAGAGTTTGTCGGTAAGGGCTGAGGCCATATAAACCCCTTTGAAGGGCTGGTTTTCTGTGTGTAGCGAAACGCTAAACTGTTGCCATGATTTTAGCCAGCGACATCCCGCTCAACCTTTGGCTCGCACTGCCCACAGCAGCCGCTTACGCATTGACGGCACTCATCGGCCCACGCGTGGCCGCCAACATGGGGCACCGCCTCTTGAGCGTGCCTTGGGCTTTGCATGGTCTGGGGCTGGTATTTGCCTTGTTTGCGCCGCAAGATGGCGGTTTGCGCTTTGGGTTTGCGCCTGCGCTGTCGGTCACAGCTTGGCTGATGCTCACGTTTTATGTGCTGGAACAGCATTGGTTTCCCCAACTGCGCACACGCTGGACGCTGTCGATCGTGGGTGCCGCCGTCGTGTTGCTGGCCGCGGCATTTCCTGGCACGGCGCTGCACACACAAACATCGCCTTGGCTGCCACTGCACTTGGCATTAGGCGTTGCCTCTTACGGCTTGTTTGCCGCCGCCGTGGTGCACGCTTGGTTGATGACGCGAGCTGAAAAGAACATGCGCATGGGCGCTGACTCTCATGTGGGCTTGCCTTTGCTCACGTTGGAACGTTTGACCTTTCGTTTTGTGACGGCTGGTTTTGTGTTGCTGACCGCCACCTTGGCCGCAGGCTGGCTGTTTGGCGATAGCCTGTATGGCGCACAAGCCGCTTGGCGGTGGGACCACAAAACGGTGTTCTCGATGCTGTCGTGGCTCACCTTTGCGGTGCTGCTGGTGGGCCGCAGTCGCTTTGGTTGGCGTGGCCGCAAAGCGGTGCGTGTCCTCTACATCGGCACAGGCCTGTTGCTGCTGGGCTATGCGGGCTCACGCTTTGTGCTGGAAGTGGTTTTGGGGCGCGTGACATGAAGTACCTCGTATTGCTGCTCATCGTCTTGGCTGGCATCTGGTGGATTCGCCAGCAGCGAAAGCCAGACCAACCGTCAAGCAAAAAGTCAGGCCCACAAGTGATGGTGCCCTGCGCCCACTGCGGCACCCATGTGCCAGAAGACGATGCCATTCGTGGCTCGCACGGCCTGTACTGCAGCGCTGCGCACCGCGACAGCCATGAAGGCTGAGCCCATGACCGCCCTGTGGCGCGATGGCTGGTATCGCTTTGCCAAGCACACGCCCTCGCCCAACTTTGGACCCCGCCCCGCAAACACCTCGATTGACTTGGTGGTGGTGCACTCCATCAGCCTGCCGCCAGGTGTTTACGGGGGCCCTGAAATTGAAGCGTTGTTCACCAACACGCTGGATTGGGATGCGCATCCCTACTTCCAACACATTCGTGGCGCTGAGGTATCCGCGCACTTTGTGATTCGCCGTGATGGCGCACTCATTCAGTTCGTCAGCTGCGACGACCGCGCGTGGCACGCAGGCCGCTCTCACTACCAAGGGCGTGACAACTGCAATGATTTTTCGATTGGCATTGAACTCGAAGGCTTAGAAGGTCACACCTTTGAAGCCCTTCAGTACGAAACGCTCAGCAGCGTGTGCGCCGCCATCGCACAACATTACACGTTGCATCACATCGCAGGCCATGAACACGTGGCGCCGACGCGCAAACAAGACCCCGGCGCAGGGTTTGATTGGCAACTTTTGCAGCAGTCTTTGGGCTGGTCTGCGAACAGTTTTCCCACGAAAAATTAACTTTTCGTCATCTCTCAAAAAAAAGTTTTTTTGCACAGTGCTTGTGCATTTGAATGACGCGTCTAGACCCCATGCGCATTAGCGCGGGAAATAACTTGCAATGCAGCGCCAGCACTCGATTTTGATAACAAATTCCCGTCGATATTGATCTGCAACGGGGGTCCAAAAGCGTGCATGACGCACCAAGCATTTGTGACATTTTCAAATGTAAGCATTTCCCATCAAAACACTACCTGTAGCGTATTGGCAACCCGCCAAACACCAGATATAGTGTCAACCTGAATTTCACAAAAGCGGTCGCGGCACCGCTTTTTGTACGCACTATCGAACCGCTCACCAGGAAGAAAAAAGACATGCAAACAGCTGAGACCTCTGTGCACGCAAGCCCTATGGGTAACCCGTCTGTCGCGCACGACCGCGCAGCCACCGAGAACCCAACCATGTTGGCGCATTACCAAATCATTCGCCGCAACGGCGCTGTGGTGCCATTCGAACCCGCCAAGATTGCCGTCGCCATGATGAAGGCCTTTTTGGCGGTGCACGGCACACAAGGCGCAGCATCGGCAAGCGTTCGCGAAATGGTTGAGGCGCTGACACAAGCGGTGGTCCGCGCGTTGATGCGCTCACGCCCAGGCGGCGGCACTTTCCACATCGAAGACGTGCAAGACCAAGTTGAATTGGGTCTGATGCGTGGCGGTCACCATGAAATTGCCCGTGCTTATGTGTTGTACCGCGAGCGTCGCAACCAAGAACGTGCGCACATCAAAGAAGAGCAAACACCTGCAGCCCCTGCATTGCACGTGATCGACAACGGCCAACGCGTGGCGTTGGACATGCACAACCTGCAGCGTCTGATCAACGACTCATGCGCTGGCTTGGGCGCTGACGTCAAACCCGATCCCATCATGGCGGAAACCATGCGCAACCTGTACGACGGCGTCCCCATGGACGAGGTCTACAAGGCCGCCATCTTGGCCACGCGCACATTGATCGAGAAAGACCCCGACTACACCTACGCCACCGCTCGCTTGTTGATGCACACCATCGCCAAAGAAGTGTTGGGCAAAGAAGTGCTGCACGCCGACATGGGCCAGCACTACGCCGAGTACTTCCCTCAGTTCATCCAAAAAGGCGTGGACAACGACTTGCTCGACGCAGCCATGTTGCAGTTTGACCTGCCACGCTTGGGCGCCGCCCTCAAAGCAGACCGTGACTTGAAGTTTGATTACCTCGGCCTGCAAACTCTGTATGACCGCTACTTCTTGCACGTGCGCAAGACCCGCATCGAATTGCCACAAGCGTTCTTCATGCGCGTGGCCATGGGCCTGTCGTTGAACGAAGTGGACCGCGAAG
The DNA here is from genome assembly GCF_003063475.1 of Limnohabitans curvus. Lineage (NCBI taxonomy): Bacteria > Pseudomonadati > Pseudomonadota > Betaproteobacteria > Burkholderiales > Comamonadaceae > Limnohabitans > Limnohabitans curvus. The sequence continues at coordinate 1,888,083 of NZ_NESP01000001.1, read as the reverse complement.
CTCGCGCCATTGAGTTCTACGAAGTGCTGTCGTCGTTCGACTTCATGTCGAGCACGCCCACCCTTTTCAACAGCGGCACCTTGCGTTCACAGCTCTCCAGCTGCTACTTGTCCACCGTGCCTGACCACTTGGACGGCATTTACGAGTTGATCAAAGAAAACGCCTTGCTGTCCAAATTTGCTGGCGGCTTGGGCAACGACTGGACCCGCGTGCGCGCTTTGGGCAGCCACATCAAGGGCACCAACGGCGAATCACAAGGCGTGGTGCCATTTTTGAAGGTCGTCAACGACACCGCTGTGGCGGTGAACCAAGGCGGCAAGCGCAAAGGCGCTGTGTGTACCTACCTCGAAACATGGCACTTGGACATCGAAGAGTTCTTAGAACTGCGCAAGAACACCGGTGACGACCGTCGCCGCACGCACGACATGAACACCGCCAACTGGATCCCCGACTTGTTCATGCGTCGCGTGATGGAAAAAGGCGAGTGGACCTTGTTCTCGCCTTCTGATGTGCCTGATTTGCACGATTTGTTCGGTGCGGCCTTCGAAACAGCTTACGTGGCCTACGAAGCCAAAGCCAAGCGCGGCGAAATCAAGCCCAGCAAAACCGTGCAAGCCACCGACATGTGGCGCAAGATGCTCACCATGTTGTTTGAAACAGGCCACCCATGGATCACCTTCAAAGACCCATGCAACGTGCGTTCACCCCAACAACACGTGGGCGTGGTGCACTCGTCTAACCTGTGTACCGAGATCACGCTGAACACCAGTGACACCGAAACTGCGGTGTGTAACTTGGGCTCCGTCAACCTGTCTCAACACTTGAAAGACGGCCCTAACGGCAAAGAACTCGACCACGACAAACTCAAGCGCACGATCAAAGTGGCCATGCGCATGCTCGACAACGTGATCGACATCAACTACTACGCGGTCAAAAAAGCGCGCGACTCCAACCTGCGTCACCGCCCTGTGGGCATGGGCATCATGGCCTTCCAAGACAGCTTGTACGAAATGCGCGTGCCTTACGCTTCACAAGCAGCGGTCGAGTTCGCTGACCGCTCCATGGAAGCCGTTTGCTACTACGCTTACTGGGCGTCGTCAGAGTTGGCCAAAGAACGCGGCCAATACGCCAGCTACAAAGGCTCGTTGTGGGACAAAGGCATCTTGCCCATCGACTCACTCGACATGCTGGCCCAAGCACGCGGCGGCTACCTCGAAGTGGACCGCAGCAAGACCATGGATTGGGACGCCCTGCGCGCCAAGATCGCCAAAGACGGCATGCGCAACTCCAACTGCGTGGCCATCGCCCCAACAGCGACCATCTCCAACATCATTGGCGTGGACGCTTCGATCGAGCCTTGTTTTGGCAACTTGTCGGTCAAGTCCAACTTGTCCGGCGAATTCACGGTCATCAACCACTACTTGGTGCATGACTTGAAGCGCCTTGGCTTGTGGGACGACGTGATGGTGATGGACTTGAAACACTTTGACGGCTCTTTGCGCGCCATCGACCGCGTGCCACAAGAAATCAAAGCCTTGTACGCCACCGCATTTGAAGTGGAAGCCACTTGGTTGGTCGAAGCGGCATCGCGTCGCCAAAAGTGGATTGACCAAGCACAGTCGCTCAACATCTACATGGCGGGCGCGTCTGGCAAGAAGCTCGACGAGACCTACAAGCTCGCTTGGTTGCGCGGCTTGAAGACCACGTACTACCTCCGCACATCCAGCGCACAACAAGTTGAAAAATCAACCGTGCAAGCCGGTTCACACAACGCTGTGTCTTCAGGCCCAGCAGCAGGTGGCATGAGCGCGCTCGAAGCAGCCGCCGCTGCAGCGCAAGCGCAGATGAATGCCATCCCCGCCACCGACATTAAATTCTGCGGCGTGGATGACCCCACCTGCGAATCGTGTCAGTGATACAACAAAAACTTGCAACGAAGTTCACGAATGCTTTGCGTTTGTCTTCGTTGCATTCATAATTCACACATTGGATAATTTTTTATGCTGACCTGGGACGAAGAAGTCAAGCCCTCATCGCCATCACCTCTTGCAAGCGGTTTACCCAACCGCTCGATGGAACTCCCACCTCTTTCTGCGACACCTGCCATGCAGCCTGTTGCGGCTACCCGCACTTTGAATGATGGTGCAACTGCACCTGTTGCACCTGCGGCTTCAGCTGCAGCCAGTAGCACACGCCGTGTCACCGCAGCGGACAAGCGCATCATCAACGGTCAAACCGACGTCAACCAGTTGGTGCCTTTCAAATACAAATGGGCTTGGGAAAAATACCTCGCCACTTGCGCCAACCACTGGATGCCGCAAGAAGTGAACATGACACGCGACATCGCTTTGTGGAAAGACCCAAATGGTTTGACCGATGACGAGCGCCGTTTGATCATGCGCAACCTCGGCTTCTTCGTGACGGCTGACTCATTGGCTGCCAACAACATCGTGTTGGGCACTTACCGCCACATCACCGCGCCTGAGTGCCGCCAGTTCTTGTTGCGCCAAGCGTTTGAAGAAGCGATTCACACACACGCCTACCAATACATCGTCGAGTCTTTGGGCTTGGACGAAGGCGAGATCTTCAACGCGTACCACGAAGTCAAATCCATCCGCGACAAAGACGAGTTCTTGATTCCGTTCATCGACGCGATCATGGACCCCAACTTCCACACCGGCACACTGCAAACCGACCAAACACTCTTGAAGTCGCTGATCGTGTTCGCTTGCTTGATGGAAGGCTTGTTCTTCTACGTGGGCTTCACGCAAATCTTGGCCTTGGGTCGCCAAAACAAAATGACAGGCGCTGCAGAGCAGTACCAATACATCTTGCGTGATGAGTCCATGCACTGCAACTTTGGCATTGATTTGATCAACCAGATCAAACTCGAAAACCCACAACTGTGGACAGCCGAGTTCAAAGAAGAAATCAAAGCCTTGTTCATGCAAGCCGTTGAACTCGAATACCGTTATGCAGAAGACACCATGCCACGTGGCGTGTTGGGCTTGAACGCATCCATGTTCAAAGGTTACTTGCGCTACATCGCCAACCGCCGCGCCACGCAAATCGGTTTGGAAGCCCTGTTCCCCAATGAAGAAAACCCGTTCCCTTGGATGAGCGAGATGATCGACCTCAAGAAAGAACGTAACTTCTTTGAAACCCGTGTGATCGAGTACCAATCTGGTGGTGCTCTTTCCTGGGATTGATGGCTTAAACACACACATGTCACCCAATTTGTCCACCACAACTACAAACACCCGCTCACGAGGTGTGGTGGTGGACGCACCCTGTTCATGGGGTTGGACCCGGGTCCAGCGCCATGAATCGCTTTGCACACAAAAAACCGTGCGAAGTGTTTTTCACCCAATGATCTAAATTCGATCTAGGAGAACAGAAAATGGCAACTGCAAAAAAATCGGCTGTTAAAAAAGCCCCTGCAAAGAAAGCTGTCGCGGCCAAAAAGCCAGCAGCTAAAAAAGTAGCGGCTAAGAAGCCTGCTGCCAAAAAAGTTGCAGCTAAAAAGCCAGCAGCTAAAAAAGTAGCAGCTAAGAAGCCTGCTGCCAAAAAAGTTGCGGCCAAAAAGCCAGCAGCTAAGAAAGTAGCAGCTAAGAAGCCAGCCGTTAAAAAAGCTGCCGCTAAAAAGCCTGCTGCCAAAAAAACAGCCGCTAAAAAAGTAGCAAAGAAAACAGCTGCTAAAAAGCCTGCTGCCAAAAAACCAGCTGCGAAAAAAGCCGCTAAAAAGCCTGCTGCAAAGAAAGCTGCGAAAGCACCCGCTGCCCACGCACAGACAACGTTAAACCCGCAAGCTGCTTGGCCTTTCCCAACAGCTAGCAAGCCTTAATCTGTATTGATCAAGGCAACGGTTGACCGTTAGCTCAAGCCCGATACCGCAAGGTTTCGGGCTTTTTCTTCATCCCTCGCTCATGAACCTACCTGCCACCTCTTACCTTCGCTTGGAAAAAACAGGTGCAGTGATCGTGGACATCCACGTCATTCCCAACGCCTCGCGCACACAGGCTGACGGCTCTCACGATGGCGCATTGCGTGTGCGTTTGCATGCGCCCCCCGTAGATGGCAAAGCCAATTTGGCGCTCATCGCCTGGCTCGCAGACGCATTGGGCGTTGCCAAGCGCGATATCGAACTGGTCCGTGGGCAGACTTCCAAACGAAAACAGCTGCGGATCAACGCAGCTGCTTGTGTCAAAGCCGAATGGTCAGCCTTGGTCGGTTAAGGCGCGAACAGCGCCTCACCTTTTACGCAATGGTCAAACCTTCGACAGAGTAGTTTTGGGGACCGCGTTGCGCAATTTTGAGTGCGCCCACTTGGTTACCCAAAGCAGCGCACTTGGCCAGTGACCAACCTTGCTCCAAGCCAAACAACAACGCACCGCGCCATGCATCGCCACAACCCGTGGGGTCCACCACCGCAGCGGCTTTGACAGGCGGCACAAGGGTTTTTTCGCCATCGACCCACACTTCACAGCCTTCGGCACCCAATGTGACGATCAGGCCTTGTACGCGGCGTGAAATGTCTGCATGGCTCAAGCCTGTGCGGTCACTCAGCATCTTGCCTTCGTAGTCGTTCACGGTGACCCAAGTGGCTTGGTCGATGAAGCGCGACAAATCAGCGCCATCAAACATGGGCAGGCCTTGGCCTGGATCGAACACAAAAGGAATGTCTGCGGCTTTGAGCTGCTCAGCGTGCTGCACCATGGCATCACGGCCATCGGGCGAAATGATGGCCAGCTTGATGTCGGAGCGCTTTTCAATCTGCGTGATGTGCGCTTGCATCATGGCGCCAGGGTGGAATGCCGTGATTTGGTTGTTGTCACGGTCGGTCATGATCATCGCTTGTGCGGTGTACGTGTCTGACACTTGGCGCACGAACTCGGTGGAAATGCCCAAAGTTTCCAAGCGCTGCAAGTAATCGGCAGCATCTGTGCCCAAAGTGGCCATGGGCAACGGTGTGCCGCCCAAAGCTTTCAAACTGTAGGCAATGTTGCCCGCGCAGCCACCAAAGTCACGGCGTAAGGCCGGCACCAAGAACGACACATTCAAGATGTGCAGTTGGTCAGGCAATATTTGCTCAGCAAATCGGCCTTCAAAGCTCATGATGGAGTCGAACGCGAGCGAGCCGCAAATCAGCGATGCCATAAAAACTACTTTCGAAAATTAAAGAAGAAAAACGTTAAGGATAAAAAACGAGAGCGCGGAAACCTGTGATGCGCTTGCTGACCTTGTCGTCCAAATCAAAATTCAGGGTTGAACGCACATCGCGCAAAGCTTGCACGTGGTCTTTGGCCGACAGCTCGTCAGCCGTGAACACGCGACGCACCAAGACTTGGTCTTGCAAGTCGGTCAGACTTAACTCCAAAGCAGGCATGGCCACAGCATGGTGTTGCGTGTTCTTCAAACGCAACTGAACGATATAGCCACCGTCTGGGTTTTCGGTGAAGCTGCTGCTTTCAATCAGGACGGCATCGGGCTCACGGGGCCAAGTGACTTCGCAGGCGCACATGGCTGACAGCAGGGGGCGCAAAGCGGGTTCTTCGGCAGCCAACCAATTGCGTTGTGCCACCAACAACTGCATCAGCAATGCGAGCACCAACACGCCCGCGCTGATGACCCATTTCAAGGGCAGTGCAGCGTCTGTATCGTCAGCTTGTGCCGCTTGAACCGAAGGCTTCACTTCGTTCGCAACAACCGCAGGTGACATTGCAGCACGAAACAACGAAGGTGCCTCGGCATTGGGCAGCGGTGCGACTGGAATATCTGGCGGCGTCTCAAAATGCAGCGCCGCCTCAAACACATGCGAACAACGACCACACCGCACCCACCCTTTGGCCAGCTCAAGCTGTTGGGGCGACACCTTGAAGGCGGTCTCGCATTGGGGGCAGTGGGTGATTTGCATCAGCAGTGGGCGGTCATCAAAATCCAGCCGTCTTCAGAGTCGCTCACTTGCAAGGTGCAATACGGCGCGTAAGCGTCTTTGAGTTCTTGAGCTTGTCGCTCAAGGATGCCCGCCAACACCAAGTTGCCGCCAGCAGCCACGTGGCTGCGCAGCAGCGGTGCCAACACTTTGAGCGGTGTCGCCAAGATGTTGGCCAACACAGTTTGGTAATGGCCTGTGGCTTTGTCAGGCAAGCCCGCATTCAAGCGCACATTGTTCGCGTCAGCATTGAGAACGGTGGCCGTGACAGCCGCATCGTCAATATCGACCGCATCAATCGTGCTTGCGCCATGCAAAGCCGCACCAATGGCCAAAATGCCAGAGCCGCAACCGTAATCGAGCACACGTTGGTTGGCCACATCGTGCGTGGCAATCCAACGCAAACACATGCGTGTGGTGGGGTGCGTGCCTGTGCCAAATGCCAGACCGGGGTCTAGGCGAATGACTTTTTTCGCTTGCTCAGGTGGCTCATGCCATGTGGGAACAATCCAAAACTCAGACGTGATTTCCACAGGCGCAAATTGCGACTGCGTCAAACGCACCCAGTCTTGGTCAGCCACGGGCTGAATACCCAACACTTCGCTGCCAGCAAAGAAGTCTTGCAAGGCCAACAACCGCGATGCGTCTTTGGCCACAGACTCCTCGGCAAACAAGGCCACGATGCGCGAGCGCTTCCAACCTTCTTTGGGGGGCGGCATGCCGGGTTCGCCAAACAAGGCTTGCTCGGCATCGGTTTGGGCATCGACGTCTTCGACGGACACACTCAAAGCGTCGAGTGCATCCAGTGCCTCGCAGACAGCTTCGACGCTGTCTTCGGGGCACATCAGTCGCAGTTCAAACATCAGCGCTTGTGAGCAGCGAGCCACTCTTCCAAGTAGTGAATGTTGGTGCCACCGGCCATGAACTTGGCGTCCACCATCAACTCGCGGTGCAGAGGGATGTTGGTGTTGATGCCTTCCACCAATGTCTCAGCCAAGGCGGTGCGCATGCGTGCCAACGCTTCGTCACGGGTGTCACCGTGCACGATGATTTTGCCGATCATCGAGTCGTAGTTTGGCGGCACGTAGTAGTTGGTGTAAATGTGTGAGTCCACGCGCACACCGGGGCCGCCAGGGGCATGCCACATGGTGATGCGGCCAGGTGATGGGATGAACTTGAACGGATCTTCCGCGTTGATACGGCATTCGATCGAGTGGCCACGCACTTCGATGTCGCGCTGCGCGAAAGGCAACTTCAAACCTGCGGCCACCATGATTTGTGTTTTCACGATGTCCACGCCAGTGATGTATTCCGTCACGGGGTGTTCCACCTGCACGCGGGTGTTCATTTCAATGAAATAGAACTCGCCGTTTTCGTACAAAAACTCAAACGTGCCGGCACCGCGGTAGTTGATCTTTTTACAAGCCGCCGCGCAACGCTCACCGATCTTCTCGATCAACTTGCGTGGAATGCCGGGTGCTGGTGCTTCTTCAATCACTTTTTGGTGACGACGTTGCATCGAGCAATCGCGCTCGCCCAAGTACACCGCGTTCTTGTGCTTGTCAGCCAAGATTTGAATTTCGATGTGGCGTGGGTTTTGGAGGTATTTCTCCATGTACACAGCAGGGTTGCCAAAGGCAGTGCCCGCTTCGGCTTTGGTCATCGCCACCGCGTTAATCAAAGCAGCTTCGGTGTGCACCACGCGCATGCCACGACCACCACCACCGCCAGCGGCTTTGATGATGACGGGGTAACCCACGCTCTTCGCAATGCGCTTGATCGCGGCAGGATCGTCAGGCAACTCGCCTTCAGAGCCCGGCACGCAAGGCACGCCCGCTTTGATCATGGATTGCTTGGCCGACACTTTGTCGCCCATGATGCGGATAGATTCAGCGGTGGGGCCAATGAACTGGAAGCCGCTTTTTTCAACGCGCTCCGCAAAGTCAGCGTTTTCGCTTAAGAAACCGTAGCCAGGATGAATGGCCTCAGAGTCCGTCACTTCAGCGGCTGCAATGATGGCAGGCATGTTCAGATAGCTCAGCGTCGAAGCCGCTGGGCCAATACAAACAGCTTCGTCGGCCAACTTGACGTATTTGGCGTCGCGGTCGGCTTCGGAATACACCATCACCGCTTTGACACCCAGCTCGCGGCAGGCGCGTTGAATGCGCAGCGCGATTTCGCCACGGTTGGCGATCAGGATTTTTTTAAACATGGGAAGCCCGCCTGTTATTCAATGATGAACAGGGGTGCGCCGTATTCCACTGCTTGGCCGTTTTCAGCCAAGATCTTGGTGATGGTGCCGGACTTGTCTGCTTCGATCTCATTCAAGATCTTCATGGCTTCAATGATGCAGATGGTGTCGCCTTCTTTGACTTGCTGGCCCACTTCGGCAAATGACTTGGCGCCAGGGCTAGAAGAACGGTAGAACGTGCCCACCATGGGCGACTTGACCGTGTGACCAGCAGGTGCAGCTTCCACCACAGGTGCAGGCGCTGCAGCAGGTGCAGCCGCCACAGGCGCCGCAACGGCAACAGGCGCAGCCATTTGCGTCACCATGGCCACAGGGGCTGGCGCACTCTTGACGATACGGACCGTGCCTTCTGCTTCAGTGATTTCAAGTTCAGACACATTGGAATCGGAGACCAGGTCAATCAACGTCTTGAGTTTTCGCAAATCCATAACTACACCTTATTTGTTGTAAATAACACGCTAATTTACACCAATTTGCAAGCCGACAACACACCGTAGGGCATTAGATCGTCCAGTTTTTGATATCTTCTGGTGTCAATTTGCCCAATTTGCGTTGTAAAAGTGCACCTTGGCCATCTAAAACGACCGTAAAAGGCAGGCTACTTTGTTCATTTCCCAGCATCTTCCCTAATTCTGTGCCATTTAGCCCCGCGAGGCCGATGCTGTAATCCACTGGAAATTGGTTGAGAAATTGCTTGACGCGACTGGGTTGGTCAATGGCCAGACCCACCACCTGCCAGCCATATTGTTTATTTTGACGAAAGAACGCATCAATTAACGGCATTTCTTCAACACATGGCGGACACCACGTGGCCCAGAAGTTAAGAACCAAAGGTCGTCCCTTCAAACTAGACATCAGCAAAGACTCACCAGAAGGCATCGTGAACTCAGATGACCAAAGTGCCTGCATGGCATCTGGTGCCAACGCACGTGGTGCGTGACGTTTCCAAGCAATACCAGCCCCTGCCAATCCGGCCAAAGCCGCAACGCCTGCAAACATCGCAGTACGCCTATTTGTTTTAAAAATCATTCAACGTCCTTCATTAAGCTTTTTAATGCAGACAAATCACCGCGCTGAGAAAGGCCTTTGGCATCTGGTTTCAAGGCGCCGCGCAAGTCGTCCAAGTCGTAAATCATCAGATGCACCAAGACTTTTTGGGACAGGCTTGGGCAACTGCTCAAGATGCTCAACGCATCCACCGCCTCCCCCTGGAAGCCTTGAACCGTGCTGACCTCGTAGCGCACATTGTGGTCAATGAGGCTAATTTCAGCTGATTTGGAGTCATCGCAAAACAACTGTAGATAAATGTCAGACAAACCGGTGGCCGTACCGCGCCACACGGCCCCGCCCAAGTGAGGACGGAAAGCTGCCATGCGCTCCATCCACACGATGGCGAGCTCACGCAAAGCGGCAAGCTCGGCAGGCTGGGTGTCGGCACAAAACAAGTCCAAATACTCACGCACGGCGTCTTCGACTTGGTCGTTGTTCGGCAGCTGCGCACGTGCATTCAAGCCCAGTTGCTTGACCGCGCGGCGTTTGGCGGGCCCGTACTCAAGCCCTTCTTCCACGACCATGCGCGCCGCCGTGGCTGCAATTTCTTCTTGAACCGTATTCATATAGACGCGATTGTGGGGCCACCCACACCGACTCGCTCAAGCTAGCCCGAAACACCCTCCTAAAATGGGTGGATGCATATACATATTTTAGGAATTTGCGGCACGTTCATGGGTGGACTGGCTGCGTTGGCGCGTGAAGCGGGCCACAAGGTGACAGGTTGCGATGCGGGTGTCTACCCGCCCATGAGCGACCAACTCCGCGCCTTAGGAATTGAGCTGATTGAAGGTTTTGATGCCGACCAAATGGCTTTGAAACCCGATGTGTACGTGATTGGCAACGTCGTGTCACGCGCCCGCTTGGCCGACGGTTCACCCAAATTCCCGCTAATGGAAGCCATTTTGGAAAGCGGCGCCACCTACACCAGTGGCCCCCAATGGCTGGCTGAACATGTGTTGCACCACCCCAGCCAGCCTCGCCACGTTTTGGCAGTCGCGGGCACCCACGGCAAAACCACCACCACATCTATGCTGGCTTGGATTCTTCAAGCGGCTGGCTTGGAGCCCGGCTTTTTGGTCGGCGGCGTGCCCATGAACTTTGGCGTGTCGGCTCGTTTGGGTCGTTTGAGCTCAGAAGCCGACGTAGCCACCCACAAACGCACACCCTTCGTGATTGAAGCCGACGAGTACGACACCGCCTTCTTCGACAAGCGCAGCAAATTTGTGCATTACCACCCGCGCACGGCCATCTTGAACAACCTTGAGTTTGACCACGCCGACATCTTTGACAACCTCGCCGCCATCGAGCGTCAGTTCCACCACTTGGTGCGCACTGTGCCCGGCAGCGGTCGTGTGGTGGTCAACGCCGATGAAGACAGCTTGCAACGCGTGTTGGACCAAGGTTGCTGGAGCGGCGTGGCCAAATTTGGCGGGAGTGCCAACGCAACAGGCGCAGACGGTTGGTCCGTGCAAGGTGAGCCCGACAACTTTGCAGTGCTGCACCACGGCAAAGAGGTGGGGCGCGTGCAATGGGACATCACCGGCGTGCACAACCAACTCAACGCCTTGGCCGCCATCGCAGCTGCCGAACACTTGGGCGTGACACCCGCGCAAGCGGCTGCTTCGTTGACTGAATTCCAAAACGTACGCCGTCGCATGGAAGTGCGCGGCACTGTGCCGCGCGCCGGTGGTGACATCACGGTGTACGACGACTTCGCCCATCACCCCACCGCCATTCGCACCACCGTCGATGGTCTGCGCCGCAAAGTGGGCCCGAACGCACGCATCTTGGCGGTGTTTGAACCACGCAGCAACACGATGAAACTGGGCACGATGAAATCACAACTGCCTTGGAGCTTGGAATACGCGGATCTCGCGTTTTGCCACTCGGGCGGCTTAGATTGGGATGCCGTAGAAGCGTTGGCCCCCATGGGCGCGCGCGCTTGTGTCGCAGGCTCGATCGATGCGGTCATTGCCCAAGTGGTCGCCGCTGCGCAAGCGGGCGACCATGTGCTGTGCATGAGCAATGGCGGGTTTGGTGGCATTCACGCCAAACTGCTCGCTGCCTTGGCTGGCTAAGCTCACTGGCAACCTACTTGGCGAGGCCACGGATGACCTCGCCCAAGCCCCTTAAGCGCGCTTGCGACGCGCTGCCACAGCCTCAGACAACACGTCCAACGAAGCGACCGAGTCATTCCAATCCAAGCACGCGTCGGTGATGCTCTTGCCGTATTCCAGTTGAGACACATCGTCTTTGCCTGGCGTGAACTTTTGAGCGCCACCCAAAATGTGGCTTTCAATCATCACGCCAAACACTTGGTTTGAACCACCGCTGATTTGATCGGCAATGTCTTTCGCCACCACCAGCTGACGCTCGTGTTGCTTGCTGCTGTTGGCGTGGCTGCAGTCCACCATCAATGAGGCAGGCAACTTGGCTTTGGCCAATTCTTCGCAAGCGGCAGTCACGCTGACGGCGTCGTAGTTCGGCGTTTTACCGCCGCGCAAAATCACGTGGCAGTCTTTGTTGCCCTTGGTTTGCACAATCGCCACTTGGCCGTTTTTATGCACCGACAAGAAGTGGTGCGCGCCAGCAGCGGCTTGGATCGCATCGGTCGCAATTTTGATGTTGCCATCGGTGCCGTTCTTGAAACCGATGGGTGCAGAAATACCCGAGGCCAATTCGCGATGCACTTGGCTCTCTGTCGTGCGCGCCCCAATCGCGCCCCACGAAATCAAGTCGCCAATGTATTGCGGGCTGATGGCATCCAAAAACTCGCTGCCCGCAGGCAAGCCGAGGCGGTTGATTTCAATCAGCAACTGGCGTGCAATGCGCAGGCCTTCGTCGATGCGGTAGCTCTCGTCCAAGTACGGGTCGTTGATCAAGCCCTTCCAGCCCACGGTGGTGCGTGGTTTTTCGAAGTACACGCGCATCACGATTTCCAAGGTGTCGGCGTATTTTTCGCGCAGCGGTTGCAAGCGACGCGCGTAGTCAATCGCGGCAGCAGGATCATGGATAGAGCATGGACCAATCACCACCAGCAGGCGGTCATCTGTGCCGTGCATGATGTTGTGAATGGTTTTGCGGGTCTTGGTGATCAGCTTCTCCACGGGCGTACCCTGAATGGGGAAGAAGCGAATCAAATGTTCGGGAGGAGGCAGCACGGTGATGTCCTTGATACGTTGATCGTCGGTTTGACTTGTGTTTTCAACGTGGCTTGGATAACTGGTGTTCGTTTTCATGGTCTCGTCCTGAAGTTTGAAAAAATGATTTAAGAATTCGGCAAAAAAAAACCGCCGGGGGTCCGGCGGTTGGTTTGGGAGTTCAGAGCGTTTGGGCTACGTTCAGATCTCTCGACCGCCGTGGGGGCGTGAGATAAAAAAGTAAGCAAAATAAAAACGGGCTGAATTCATGAGTTGGAATGTAGCACAGAGATTCTGGCAGTTTGCTGACAAGTGGCTAGGGTTTACGCGAGACGCTTGGGCTGTTCCGCCCACGGCATTTATGCCGTTCCACCCACAGTCAAACCATCAATACGCAAAGTCGGTTGACCCACACCCACAGGCACGCTTTGGCCTTCTTTGCCGCACGTACCGACACCGGGGTCGAGCTTCATGTCGTTGCCAATCAAGCTCACACGCGTCAAAGCATCGGGTCCGTTGCCCACCAAGGTCGCACCTTTGACGGGGTATTGAATCTTGCCGTTCTCCACCCAAAACGCTTGGCTGGTCGAGAACACAAATTTGCCCGAGGTGATGTCCACTTGACCACCGCCGAAGTTCACGGCGTACAAGCCCTTCTTCAAGCTCGACACAATTTCTTCGGGTGATTTGTCGCCGCCCAACATATACGTGTTGGTCATACGTGGCATGGGCACGTGCGCGTAGCTTTCGCGACGGCCATTGCCTGTGGGCTTTACACCCATCAAGCGGGCATTCATGCTGTCTTGGATGTAGCCCTTCAAGATGCCATCCTCAATCAACACATTGCGTTGGCTGGGGTTGCCTTCGTCGTCCACATTGAGTGAGCCACGACGGTCAGGAATGGTGCCGTCATCCAACACGGTCACGCCTTTGGCGGCCACGCGTTGGCCAATGCGGCCGCTGAATGCGCTTGAGCCTTTGCGGTTGAAGTCGCCTTCCAAGCCGTGGCCAATCGCTTCGTGCAACAAGATGCCGGGCCAACCTGGGCCCAACACCACGCTCATCTCGCCCGCAGGGGCTGGGCGCGCATCGAGGTTGGTGAGTGCGAGTTGCACGGCTTCGTCTACATAGCTTTGCGCCAGCGCATCATCGAAATGGTCTAAACCAAAGCGGCCACCGCCACCAGCGGAGCCCACTTCGCGACGGCCATTTTGTTCAGCAATCACGGTCACGCTCAGGCGCACGAGGGGGCGCACATCAGCGGCCAAGGTGCCATCGGCACGCACCACCATCACCACGTCGTACTCGCTAGCCAAACCAGCCATGACTTGAATGATGCGTGGGTCTTTGGCGCGGGCCATTTGTTCAACGCGGCCCAACAGTTCAACTTTTTCAGTGCTGTTGAGCGAAGAAATCGGGTCCAAGCCACCATACAAAGAACGGCTAGACGCCACCTTGCGCGTGGGCACTTTGACACGGCCACCTTTGGCCGCGGCGCCAATCGTGCGCACGGTGCGTGCTGCGTCCATCAAGGAGGCTTTGGAAATATCGTCGGAATAAGCAAAAGCCGTTTTTTCGCCGCTCACGGCGCGCACGCCTACGCCTTGGTCGATGCTGAAAGAACCTGTCTTGACAATGCCCTCTTCCAAACTCCAGCCTTCGGCACGGGTGTATTGAAAGTACAAATCGGCTTCGTCGACCTTGTGCGCTTTGATTTCGGCCAATGTTTTGGCCAAGTCGGTTTCGTCCAAACCGAAAGGCTCTAACAACAGTTGACGGGCAATGGCCAATCGCTCAAGGGTAGGTTCGCGTGAAATCATGCAGGAATTATGACTGCACCAACTGTTTGGCCTTGGCCACCGACATCAATATCCCTAAGCCCAACCCCAGCGTCACCATGGCGGTGCCGCCGTAGCTGATGAAGGGCAATGGCACACCCACCACAGGCAGCATGCCGCTGACCATGCCCATATTCACAAACGCGTAGATAAAGAGGCTCAAGGTCACGCTACCGGCCAACAAACGGGCAAACAAGGTGGGGCCTTCCACCGCAATGGCCAAGCCGCGCAGAATCAAAAAGATGAAGGCAGCGATCAGCATCAAGTTGCCGATCAAGCCAAACTCTTCACCAAACGCAGCAAACACAAAGTCAGTGGTGCGCTCTGGGATGAAGTCCAAATGGGTTTGGGTGCCTTGCATGAAGCCTTTGCCCCAGAAGCCGCCAGAACCAATGGCAATCATGCCTTGGATGATGTGAAATCCTTTACCCAAGGGGTCTCGCGACGGGTCTAGCAAGGTACAAATACGTTGTTGCTGGTAGTCATGCAGGATGGGCCAACGGAAACCATCAGCGCACAAGGTGGGTTCAAAGAACACCACCAAGCCCACGCCCACCACCCCCATGAGGATGGGCGGCACGATCAGCCACCAGCTCAAACCTGCAAAGAAAATCACGGCCATGCCAGCAGACAACACCAAAATGGCAGTTCCCAAATCAGGCTGACGCACGATCAGGGCCACAGGCACGATCAGCAGCAATCCCGCCACCAAAAAGTCGAGTGGGCGCAACTGACCTTCGCGCTTTTGAAACCACCAGGCCAGCATCAGCGGCATCGCAATTTTCATGATCTCGCTGGGCTGAATGACCACGCCCACATTGAGCCAGCGCCGTGCGCCCTTTTTGGTCAAGCCAAACAGCGCCACCGCCACCAGCAGAGCCACGCCCACGGTGTAGAGCGGAACCGCAAACGCCATCAAACGCTGTGGCGGAATTTGGGCCACCACAAACATGATGAAACCGGCAATCAGCATGTTGCGGCCATGGTCAAAAAAGCGCGCACCGTTGGCAAAACCTGACGAATACATGGTCAACAAACCCGCACACGCCAACAAGAAAATGCCAAACGCCAAGGGACCATCAAATCCTTTGAGCAAAGGCATCAGGCGCTGAAATGGGCTGGGTTTGTGGATGACGGTGGACATGACCGCGATTATCCCCTGTCGCAGCCGATGGCCTGCGGGCACTGCTAGCATTTGGCATGCCCCTGAAAAATATCCCGCGAGACATCCCACAGCCCACCACTCACGTGTTGTATTTGCACGGGTTTCGCTCCTCGCCGCAGTCCACCAAAGCTCAACAAATGACCAAAGTCATGGCCGAGCAGTACCCACATATCACCTGGTGGTGCCCGCAGCTGCCACCATCCCCCCAAGCAGCGGTGGCCTTGATCCATCAAGGCACAGCCGATTGGCCTGCACACCGCATGGCAGTGATGGGGTCGTCACTCGGCGGGTTCTACGCCACATGGCTGGCCGTCCAACGCGGCTGCAAAGCGGTGTTACTCAACCCCGCCATTGACCCCGCCCGCGACTTGGCGACATACATCGGGGAGCAAACGGCATGGCACGACCCCACTGAACGTTTTTACTTTGCGCCTGAATTTGTAGACGAATTGCGCGTCCTAGAAGTCGGCCCCCTGCCCCACCCCGAGCGCGTTTGGGCCCTCATTGCCAAAGGCGACGAAGTGCTGGATTGGCACGAAATGACAGTCCGTTACCCAGGCTCGCAGCAAGTGGTCATGGAAGGCGGCGACCACGCCATCAGCAACTTCGAAAGCTACCTGCCACAAGTGCTGGCATTTCTAGATTTACAGCCGGGCGTTTAAGCCGGGCATGGGACAATTGCGCCCATGTACGCATTGTTTGAAGAAGCTGGAAAATTCCAGACGGGTCGCATCCTCTCCGAAGCCGAGAGCTCGGCCCAAATCGAGCTGGAATCCGGCAAACGGGTCAAGGTCAAGGCCGCCCATTTACTGCTCAAGTTTGAGAAGCCCTCTCCCGCCGACCTGATGCGCGACGCACAGGCTTTGAGCGCCACCATTGAGCTCGACCTCGCTTGGGAATTCGCCCCCGAAGACGAGTTTGGTTTTGCCGACCTCGCCCGCGAATACTTCAGCGCACAAGCCACCCTGACTGAGCAAACCGCTGCGCTGCTTCGCCTGTTTGATGCGCCGCATTACTTTCGCCGCGCCGGCAAAGGCCGCTTCAAGAAGGCCTCTGCCGAAGTGATTGCCCAAGCCTTGGCGGGCATCGAAAAGAAAAAACAAATCCAAGCGCAAATTGAAAGCTGGGCAGCCGAGTTGGGCCAAGGCGCTTGCCCCGCGCCCATTCAAACGCAGCTCTACAAAATCTTGTTCAGGCCCGACAAGAATGCACCTGAATACAAAGCCGTGGTCGAAGCCGCACGTGCCACACAAACCGCGCCGCTGGCTTTGCTGCAAAAAGCAGGCGCCATCACCTCGGCTTACCAATTCCATTGGCAACGCTTTTTGTTTGACAACTTTCCCAAGGGCACCAACTTCCCTGCGCTGCAAGCACCCAACATTGCCGACGAATTGCCGCTGGCCAACGTGCAGGCCTATTCGATTGACGACTCGCACACCACCGAGATTGACGATGCCTTGTCTGTGCAAGGCTTGGGCACTGGCACGGTCACACTCGGCATTCACATCGCCGCACCTGCGCTAGCTTTGAAGCCGGGCGATGCGATTGACCAACTGGGCCGCAACCGCTTGTCCACCGTGTACATGCCGGGCTACAAAATCACCATGTTGCCCGACGACGTGGTGCAAACCTACACCTTGCAAGAAGGCCGCGACTGCCCCGCCGTGTCGCTGTACGCCACGTTCGACGAGGCCACGCTGGCCTTGCAAAACACCGAAACACGCGTGGAGCGTGTGCCGATTGCTGCCAACTTGCGCCACGACCAGCTCGATGCCATCGTCACCGAAGCTTGGTTGAATGACGCCAGCTTCACGCACGCTGCAGGCACCGTCGAGCCTGCCATGCCACGCACGGAACTGGCTTTTCTGTTCCGCTTGGCGCAGCACCTCAAAGCCCAACGTGAAGTGGTGCGCGGCAAGCCCGAAAACTTCAACCGCCCTGACTACAACTTCCGCCTCGTAGGCAACAACGGCGCAACGCCCACAGGCAACGAGCAAGTGCACATCAGCATCCGCCAGCGCGGCGCACCGCTCGACTTGATGGTGGCCGAAGCCATGATTTTGGCCAACAGCACCTGGGGCAATTGGATGGCCGAGCTGGGCGTGCCCGGCATCTACCGCAGCCAAGCCAGCTTGTTGCCCGGCGTCAAAGTACGCATGGGCACCAAGGCGTTGCCACACGCTGGCATTGGCGTGCCCAGCTATGCGTGGAGCACCTCGCCCCTACGCCGCTACACCGACCTCGTCAACCAATGGCAAATCATTGCGTGCGCCAAACACGGCAGCACGGCGGCTTTGGCTGCGCCGTTCAAACCGAAAGACGCCGAGCTGTTCTCCATCATCTCTGCATTTGATGGCGCCTATGGCGCGTACAACGCCTACCAAAACGGCATGGAGCGTTTTTGGACGCTGCAGTATTTGAAGCAGAACAACATCACCGAACTCAGCGCCACCGTGTTCAAAGCCTTCCCTGGCCAGCCGCCCATGGCGCGTGCCGATGACCTGCCTTTGGTCTTGCCCGTGTTCGGTGGCGGCGATTTGCCACGCGGCGCTCACGTGCAACTGCGCTTGAGCGAGATTGACGACATCAGCCTCGACATCAGCGGCCACCTGCTGCACCTGCTGGAAGCAGATGCACCATCGAGTGCCGAAGAAGCAGAGATGACGGACGACGAAGACGACAGCGCCGCAGGTCCGATTGCCTTGGCGATGGATGTGAATGAGGCAACCACATCGGAGGTCAATGCAGCGTGATGCTCTCGCGTTTCTCTTGGACCCGTTGGACCACGCTGCAAAAAGCGTTGTTCATTTCGTTCGCATTCCATGGTGCATTGCTGACACTACGCATTGCCGCACCTGAGCGGTTTGACCGCTTGTTCAGCGACACACCGCTGGACGTGATTTTGGTCAACACCCGCGCCAAAGCCGATGCACCCGACAAAGCGCAAGCCTTGGCACAAACTCAGTTGTCAGGCGGTGGCGAACTCAAGAGTGGCCGCGCCGCATCCCCCTTGCCCACCGCGGCCAACACGTCTGTGGGCGACATGACCGAGTCCATGCAGCGCCAAGTCGCCGCCATGCGCAAAGAACAATCGCTGCTGTTGGCGCAAGTGAAAAACTTGCTCGCCCAACTGCCGCCGCCACAACCGCAAAAATCAAAAGCAGAGCAAGACGCGGTTGAGCAAAAACGTCGTCAACTGCTCAAACTCTTGGCCGAGATTGAAGAACGCATCAACCAAGACAACGCACGCCCACGCAAACACTATGTGAGCCCCGCCACCAAACAAGTGGCCTACGCGCTGTATTACGACGGCCTGCGCCGCAAGATTGAAGACCGTGGCACGCGCTACTTCCCTGCCACGAACAGCGGGCAAAAGCTCTATGGCGAATTGACCATGATCATCACCGTCAACACTGATGGCCGCGTGCTCGCCACCGAAGTGGTGCAGGGCTCGGGGCAAGCCGACTTGGACCGCCGCGCACAGGCCATTGCCACCGCAGCAGGCCCGTTCGGTGAATTCACCGAAGAGATGCGCCGCCAAGCAGACCAACTGGCGGTAGTTTCGCGCTTCATCTTCAGCCGTGACAACACGCTGCAAACACGTGGCGGCGAAACTGCCAAGTAAACCGATATGAACACCCCACGCTTTCGCCCATGGCTGCGCTGGTTGCTGCTGGTGTTGGTGGCTTGGCTAGGCCTGCAAGTGTTCTTTTTGGCACGCATTGCCGTGATGGCCCGTGTTGCCCCCGAATCCACAGCCTTTGAGCGCTCCGAAGCTTGGCGCATTGCCACCTCGAAAGACCGACTGCGTTGGCGGCAAGACTGGGTGCCGTACGCACAAATCTCCAACAACCTCAAGCGTGCCGTGATCGCATCTGAAGATGACATCTTTGCGCAACACGATGGCGTGCAGTGGGACGCGATTGAAAAAGCCTGGGCCAAGAACGCCAAAGCCGAGCTGCAAGCCAGCCGCAAAGCACAAAGCAAAGCAGCGCCCAAAGTCGTGGGCGGCTCGACCATCACACAGCAACTGGCAAAGAACTTGTTTCTCTCAGGCGAACGCACCTTCATTCGCAAAGGCCAAGAGTTTGTTTTGACCGTCATGCTTGAAGCCGTGCTGGGTAAGAAACGCATCTTGGAGATTTACCTCAACCACGTGGAATGGGGTGAAGGCATCTTTGGGGCAGAGGCTGCCGCGCAACACTACTTTCAAAAACCTGCCTCACAGCTCACAGCCTGGGAAGCGGGGCGTTTGGCGGTGATGCTGCCCCGCCCCAAGCATTACCAAAAATTCCCCCAGTCCGAGTATTTAGCCGGACGTACCGAAATCATTTTGTCCCGCATGGGCGGCGCACAACTGCCTTAGCGCCTATGCGAATCCTTGGCATCGACCCCGGCTTGCGCACCACTGGTTTTGGCGTGGTGGAAAAGCACGGCAGCCAACTGCTCTATGTGGCGAGCGGCACCATCAAAACCAACAAAGAAGCCCAAGGCAATTTGGCTGAGCGTTTGAAAGTTTTGTTCGATGGCATTCATGAAGTGGTAGAGCGTTACAAACCTGACACATCGGCTGTCGAGATTGTGTTTGTCAACGTCAACCCACAAGCCACCCTGCTGCTGGGTCAAGCGCGTGGCGCTTGCATCACGGCGCTGGCCACGTGCAATTTGCCTGTGGCCGAGTACACGGCGTTACAAATGAAACAAGCTGTGGCAGGTCACGGCCTGGCCAAGAAAGAACAAGTGCAAGAGATGGTGAAGCGTTTGCTCAATCTACCTGGCTTGCCCGGACCTGATGCCGCCGACGCCTTGGGCATTGCCATCACACATGCGCATGCGGGCCATTCGATGGCGAAGCTGGCCGCGGCCACTGATTTACAACGCACCACCAGCGGCATGTACAAAGCGGGCCGCAGCCGCTAAGCGCCAAGACGATTAGCGCTCGGCAGCGGGCAAACTCAGCTCCACGATGGCACCACCATCGACCGCATTAGAAATGGTCAAACTGCCACTGTGCATTTCTGCAATCGCACTGGAAATTGAGAAACCCACACCCAAGCCGCCTTCTTTGGAAGTCACAAAGGGTTGCCCCACCAAACTCTTCAAATCGGCAGGCACGCCAGGCCCCGTGTCACGCACACGCAGCACCACGCGATCTTCCATGTGCTCCAAGGAAACAAAGATCATCTTTTGTGCGCTGGTCTCCATGGCTTGCATCGAATTACGGTACACATTCAACACAATTTGAGACAGCTGAACGCGGTCACCGTGTACCCCACATTCGGCAGGGTCTAAATCAAATTCAAAACGAACTTTTTGCTTGCGTATTTCGTACGCCAACAAGTGCGCCACGTCTTGCAACAAGGGCTTGAAGTCCACATAGGCATAGTCGGTTTCGGCAGGTCGAATGAAGTTACGAATGCGCTCTACCAATTTCACCGTCCGGTAGGTGCTGCTTTCGATTTCTTCAATCGACTCCAAGATTTCCGCGGTGTTTGAGTCGCCTGCAGCCACGCTGGCTTTGATGGCTTGCGCATCCATCAAGATCGCCGTCAAGGGTTGGCTCAGCTCATGGGCAAACGATGCAGACATGGTGCCCAAGGTTCGCTGACGCTCAAGCTGCGCAATTTGTTCACCTAGTCTGGCGGTTTCTTCTTGCCGTGCACGCGCTGCCGTCGCCTTCATGGCGGCCTGGGTCGAACGCTCCAAAAACATGCCCACAAAAGCAAAGTTTCCCAAAATTGAAATCAACAAGCCTGTGACCACCGTCAAGACGCTGTCCACGCCACTGGCCACAACATCGGGCTCGGTCAGCCCGGACAGCACGAGCTTTGTGCGGACCATCATGGTGATTGCTGTCACGGCATACACCACGGACAACCATCGGGCACTCCGTAATCGGTCCACCCTCGCAATGCGCCAAGACAAATAGGAGATGTAGGCGAAGAGTGCCGTGAATATCAAAGTTGACCAAGAGAACCGCAAGATGGCGTCATGCAAGACCACCCTGAAAAATTCAAACCCAGCCACACAAACAAGGATCAGCGCTGCTGCGCGTTTCAAGCCTAAACTTAGATTGAGGGCACGACGCAAAGCCAAAGCTTGAATCAAAACGCCACTCCACATCAAGCCATTGGCCAGGGTGTAGGTAAGCCAAGCTGGCAAATGCGCGCGCAAACCCACCAAGGTCAAAGCCACGCCAAAAAGCACACCGCCTGAACACCACAAGGCCGAAGCCCTGGACGGTTGGTTGAACAGCAATGCCCAAACCGTCAATGGCAAGATGAGATAAAGAACACCCAGAATGAGATAGACCGTGGGGATGTGATACACCGTCATCTCAAGTTCTCCGTCGCCTCGTCGGCGATGTATGAAAGCGCTTTACCAAGCCGGCGCGAGTTGCGCCAAACCCGGAGGCGCTTTGCGTGCGTCGTCAAAGGTCACGACGTCATAGGCATCAGGTTGGCTGAGCAGTTCACGCAAGAGTTTGTTGTTCATGGCGTGCCCAGAACGGAACGCCACATACGAGGCCAGCAAGGGCTTGCCAATCAAAAACAAATCGCCCATGGCGTCGAGGATTTTGTGTTTCACAAACTCGTCGTCGTAGCGCAAGCCATCGCTGTTCAGGACTTTGTAATCGTCCATCACGATGGCGTTGTCTAAGCCGCCACCCAAAGCCAAACCATTGGCACGCATCATCTCAACGTCACGTGTGAAGCCGAAGGTACGGGCACGTGCAATGTCGCGGGTGTACACATCGGTGTCCATGTCGAACACCACGCTTTGGCCAGTCGAGTCCACCGCTGGGTGATGGAAATCAATTTCAAAGCTGAGTTTGTAACCGTGGTGCGGGTCGAGTCGCGCCCACTTGACGTTAGCGCCCTCGCCTTCACGCACTTCCACCGTCTTCAACACACGGATGAAACGCTTGGGCGCGTTTTGCTCCACGATGCCCGCGCTTTGCAGCAAGAACACAAACGACGAAGCAGAGCCATCCAAAATCGGCACTTCTTCTGCCGTGATGTCGATGTACAGGTTGTCAATGCCAAGGCCTGCACAAGCCGACATCAAATGCTCAACAGTAAACACCTTCGCCCCACCATTGGAAATGGTCGAAGCCAAGCGCGTATCCGTCACAGCGGTGGCCGTGATGGGAATATCGACTGGCTGCGGCAAATCCACCCGACGGAACACGATGCCCGTGTCGGGTTGCGCCGGGCGCAGTGTCAGCTCCACGCGTTGACCGCTGTGAAGACCAACACCCACCGCTTTGGTGAGGGATTGAAGGGTTCTTTGTTTAAGCACGTTCTGATTTTAATGAATCTCAGTCCGCTTGCTTGCGCAAGAAGGCTGGGATTTCGTAGTCGTCCATGCCGCCCGATGACAAGGCATCGACCTTGGCGGCAGCCGAGGTGCGGTTGCCACGCCACACGGCGGGAGAGTTCATGGCGTCGTAGTTGGGTTGTGCAGCCACCGAGCCCACGCCCAAGCCAGCAGCCAAACCGGCCAAGCCAGATGAGGCCGCAGCCAATACACCTGCGGGTGATGCGTTGTTGGCTTGTGTGGTGGGGAAGCCCACGCCGTCTGTACCGGTGCGCAAGACTTGCAACTGAGGGGCAGCGCGGCGGCTGCCGGCCAAACCTGTGGCCACCACGGTGACGCGAATTTGGTCGCCCAAGCTTTCGTCGTAAGCCGTACCGTAAATCACGTGCGCATCTGGCGAAGCGAACTTGCGGATCGTATTCATGGCTTCGCGCGACTCAGACAACTTCAAGCCACCCTTGGCTGCGGTGATCAACACCAACACGCCCTTAGCACCAGACATGTCCACGCCTTCGAGCAATGGGCAAGCCACAGCTTGTTCAGCGGCGATGCGTGCACGGTCTGGACCGTTGGCTGCAGCGGTGCCCATCATGGCTTTGCCGGTTTCGCTCATCACAGTGCGCACGTCTTCAAAGTCGACGTTCACCAAGGCTTCCACGTTGATGATTTCAGCAATACCGCCGACTGAGTTTTTCAACACGTCGTTGGCAAATGCGAAAGCTTCGTCTTGGCTGGCGTCTTCGCCCAACACATCCATGAGCTTTTCGTTCAACACCACAATGAGTGAGTCGACGTTGGCTTCGAGTTCGGCCAAACCGGTTTCGGCATTGTTCATGCGACGGCTGCCTTCGAATTCGAAAGGCTTGGTCACCACGCCGACGGTCAAGATGCCCATCTCTCGCGCCACACGTGCCACCACAGGTGCAGCACCTGTGCCTGTACCGCCGCCCATACCGGCGGTGACGAACAACATGTTGGTGCCTTCCAGCGCCAAACGGATGTCATCAATCGCGGCTTCAGCCGCTTCACGGCCGCGGTCTGGCTTGCTACCCGCGCCCAGGCCGGTGGAGCCGAGTTGAATCACTTTGTGCGCATTGCTCACGCGCAGGGCTTGCGCGTCGGTGTTCGCGGTGACGAACTCCACGCCTTGAACGCCAGAGCTGATCATGTGTTCGACCGCGTTACCGCCGCCGCCACCCACGCCAATGACTTTAATTTGGGTGCCTGAGTTGAATGCTTCAACTTCGATCATTTCGATGCTCATGATGTTTCTCCTAATCTAAAAATTTGCAGTTGCCTAAGTCGTTTGTTTTTTGCTTGTGGTTCATCGCGCTCCTTCTACGAGGGTGGCGCGTTGGGCGCACAGGATCGACATCGCCGATGCCTGTGCGGTCGTTGCGGCGGGCTGCCCCGCGCAAGGTAAAGCAAGGTGTGAGGAATCATGGTTAGAAGTTCCCCACAAACCAATCTTTGAGACGGTCCATCAACGAGTTGACGGAGCCACTCTTTTGTGAAACTTTGAAGCCACGTTGGCGGTCCACACCGGCCTCGGCCAGCAAGCCCATCACCGTGGCGGCACGTGGCTGCGCCACCATGTCAGCCAAGGCGCTGTTGTAGTGCGGCACACCGCGACGCACAGGCTTCAAGAAAATATCTTCGCCCAGCTCAACCATGCCCGGCATCACCGCACTGCCACCTGTGAGCACAATGCCCGACGACAACACTTCTTCATAGCCTGAGTCACGAATGACTTGCTGCACCAGCGAGAAGATCTCTTCCACGCGTGGCTCAATCACACCGGCCAAGGCTTGACGGCTCAACATGCGTGGCGTGCGATCGCCCAGGCCCGGCACTTCCACTTGCACGTCTGGGTCAGCCAACAGTTGTTTGGCGTAGCCCGATTCAATCTTGATTTCTTCTGCGTCTTTGGTGGGCGTGCGCAATGCCATCGCAATGTCGCTGGTGATCAAGTCACCGGCAATCGGAATGACGGCGGTGTGACGAATCGCACCGTTGGTGAAGATGGCCACGTCGGTGGTGCCTGCACCAATGTCGACCAAAGCCACGCCAAGTTCGCGCTCGTCGTCAGTCAGCACCGACATGCTAGAGGCCAAGGGGTTGAGCATCAAACGATCCACATCCAAGCCGCAACGACGCACGCACTTGATGATGTTTTCTGCCGCGCTTTGCGCGCCCGTGACGATGTGCACTTTGGCTTCCAAGCGGATGCCACTCATGCCAATGGGTTCGCGCACGTCTTGGCCGTCAATCACAAACTCTTGCGGCTGCACCAACAACAAACGTTGGTCGGTTGAGATGTTGATGGCTTTGGCGGTTTCCACCACACGGGCCACATCGGCTGCCGTGACTTCTTTGTCTTTCACCGCCACCATGCCGGTGGAGTTGATGCCGCGAATGTGGCTGCCGGTGATGCCGGTGTACACGCGTGTGATCTTGCAGTCCGCCATCAGCTCGGCTTCTTTCAAAGCCTGTTGAATGCTTTGCACCGTCGCGTCGATGTTGACCACCACGCCACGCTTCAACCCATTGCTGGGCGCCACACCGAGGCCTGCGAGCTTGAGCTCACCATCGGGCAACACTTCGGCCACGACCACCATGACCTTGGCTGTGCCAATGTCCAAGCCGACCACCAAATCTTTGTACTCTTTTGCCATAACAGCCTCGTTCTTTCTCTTTTTCTCTCTGTGCGCGTTAGCGCTTGGCAGGCACGTCTTGCGTGCTCACCCCGCGCACCCGAAGCGCATAACCGTTGTCGTGTCGCAAATCTGCAGACTCAATCGCCGATACTTTGCGACCTAGCTTTTGCGTCACCTGTGCCAGTGTTTGCGTGACGCGTTGCACACGCGCCATCACGTCGTTCACATTGCCGCGTCCCAACTCAATCACCGCGCCATGTGCCAACTTGGCCCGCCAACTTCCGCGATCGGTCAGCGCCAAGCTGTCTACAACCAAGCTCAATTCTTTGAATGCCGGTTGCAACGCCAAATACATCGCCAGCACCTGTTGTGACTGGCTGTCTGGTCCGCTCAAACGTGGCATCTTGTCGTCGTCCAAATCGCCGACGTTGGCTTCAAACACTTCGCCGTAGCTGTTCACCATGCGCGGCTCGCCGTCGTCGCCCCAATAAGCCACGGGCTTGTGCTCTTGCAAGGTCACACGCAAGCGGTTGGGAAATTCGCGCTGCACCGAAGCCAAGCGCACCCAAGGCACGCTCTCAAAAGCACTGCGCACACGGCCCAAATCAGCCGTGAAAAAATTGCCGGTGAACTTGGTCACCACATTGGCGCGCAAGGTCACTTCGTTGTTGTGTTCAACATCGCCCTTCACGGTGATGCCTCTGAGCGCAAACGCTGGCAACTGCACCAAGGCCCACACACCGCCCGCCAGCGCACCCACGACCAAACCCACAAACATGAGCGAAGCCGCCATGTGCATGAGCTTGACATCAAGCGGCACCGCCACCGAGGCATTCACCTCGGGACGTGGTCGCATATGGGTGTAGCGCGTGGTCATACGGCTTTCGGACCTCCAGGGTGATCAAGCGTGGCGCTTTCCAGCAGCATCAAGCACAGGTCTTCGTAGCTGATGCCCGCTGCACGTGCAGACATGGGCACCAAGGAATGACTGGTCATACCGGGTGATGTGTTCATCTCCAGCAAGAAGGGCTTGCGGTCAGTGGCGCGCAACATGATGTCGGTACGGCCCCAGCCACGGCAACCCAAGGCGCGGTATGCCGCCACGACCAAGCGCTGCACTTCGCGCTCTTCGGCTTCGGGTAAACCGCTTGGGCAGTGGTATTTCACGTCATCCGTGAAGTACTTGTTGTTGTAGTCGTATGCGCCGTCCGGTGCTGCAATGCGCACCACGGGCAAAGCGCGAGCATTGGGACCATTGCCCAAGATGGGGCATGTCAGCTCTTCACCGGTGATGAATTCTTCTGCCAGTAAGTCGGGGTCGTACTTGGTAGCTAACTCGGCCGCAACTTTGATCTCGTTCGCTTGCGTAACTTTGCTCATGCCAATGGACGAGCCTTCACGAGGTGGCTTTACGATCAACGGCAAGCCGAGCTTGGCAGGAATGGCATTGATGTTGTCTGCCGTTTGGTCTTCGGGTGACAACCACACGTAGCCAGGTGTCGACAAGCCGACGGCACTCCACACGCGCTTGGTCATCACTTTGTCCATCGCCATCGCAGAGGCCATCACGCCTGAGCCTGTGTAAGGAATACCCAGCAACTCCAACGCGCCTTGCACGGCACCGTCTTCACCATAGCGGCCATGCAGTGCGATGAAGGCGTGTGTGTAACCTTCGCGTTTGAGATCGTCCAAGCTGCGCTCGGCTGGGTCAAATGCGGTGGCGTTGACGCCCTTGCTTTGCAACGCCTTGAGCACACCGCTGCCCGACATGATGGACACATCACGCTCAGCAGACAGGCCACCCATGAGGACAGCAACTTTGGCAGTTTGAATATGGAAGGTCATGCTTTTAAATACTTTTCAGCTCTTACGTTGTTGCACCAGTTCCAGCACCTTGGCTGGCACTTGGCCAATCGACCCTGCGCCCATGCACATCACCACATCGCCGGCTTGGGCGTTGTCGGCAATGACTTGGGCCATTTTTTGAATGTCATCCACGAACACCAAGGCTTCGTGGCCAGCCACGCGCATGGCACGTGACAGTGCACGGCCATCGGCCGCAGCAATCGGTGTTTCGCCTGCGGCGTAAATCTCAGACAACCACAACACATCGGCGCGGCCCATGACTTCGACGAAGTCTTCAAAGCAATCACGCGTGCGGGTGTAGCGATGCGGCTGAAATGCCAACACCAAACGACGACCAGGAAACGCACCACGTGCCGCAGCCAAAGTAGCTGCCAATTCCACGGGGTGATGGCCATAGTCTTCGATGAGGGTGAACTCGCCACCGTTCTTCGCCGCGACTTCACCGTGGCGTTGGAAACGACGTCCCACACCTTTGAATTCGGCCAAGGCTTTTTGCAACGCCTCATCGGGCACATTCAACTCCACCGCAATCGCAATAGCAGCCAAAGCATTGAGCACGTTGTGCTCGCCCGCCAAGTTGAGCGTGATGTCGAGGTCGGGCAAGGTCACGCCGTTGCGGCGTTGCACGGTAAAGCACATGCGACCGTTGTCAGCACGCACATTCACTGCGCGCACTTGTGCTTCTTCGTTGAAGCCGTAGCTGGTGATGGGGCGTGACACATCGGGCAAGATGCTGCGCACAGCCGCATCATCGGTGCACAAAATGGCAGCGCCATAGAAAGGCATGCGGTGCAAGAACTCGATGAACGCAGCCTTCAACTTGTTGAAGTCATGGCCATAGGTGTCCATGTGATCGGCGTCGATGTTGGTCACCACGGCCATCACGGGTAAGAGGTTCAAGAACGAAGCATCTGACTCGTCGGCTTCCACCACGATGTAGTCGCCCGAGCCCAGCTTGGCATTCGCACCTGCACTGTTGAGCTTGCCACCAATCACAAAGGTGGGGTCCATACCCGCTTCGGCCAACACACTAGCCACCAGACTGGTGGTGGTGGTTTTGCCGTGGGTGCCTGCAATGGCGACGCCGGTTTTCAAACGCATCAACTCGGCCAACATCACGGCGCGTGGCACCACAGGAATCAACTTCGCGTGTGCGGCCACCACTTCGGGGTTGTCGGCATGCACGGCGGTGGAGGTGACCACGGCATCTGCACCGGCAATGTTTTTGGCGTCGTGACCCACATGGGTTTGAATGCCCAAGCTTTGCAAGCGCTTCAACGCCACACTGTCAGACAAGTCAGAGCCAGAAATAACGTAGCCCAAGTTCAACAGCACTTCAGCAATGCCGCTCATGCCTGCGCCGCCGATGCCGACGAAATGGATGTGACGAATGGCGTGTTTCATGATTTTTTTCCTTTCGCTGCGAGCTGCTCGCAGGCGGCCACGACTTGAGCAACCGCTTCCACCTGACGCACGGCATAGGCCTTTTCGGCACAAGCCAGCAAAGTGCGGCGCGTCATGAATTGCAAACGGTCAGCCAAGTCTTGGGCTTTCAATTCGTTTTGTGGCATCAACCAACCACCACCTGCGTCCACCACAAAGCGCGCGTTGGTGGTTTGGTGGTCGTCCACCGCATGGGGGAACGGCACATAAATGGCAGCGGCGCCCACGGCAGCCAATTCGGTGACGGTGCTGGCACCAGCACGGGCAATCACCACATCTGCATCGGCAAACGCTTGTGCGGTGTCGTCGATGAACGGGGTCAACTCGGCTTGCACACGCGCTTCTTCGTACGCTGCACGCAAGGCATCAATTTGTTTAGCGCCACTTTGGTGGGTGACGATGGGTCGTTGGTCGTGTGGAATTTTGGCCAAGGCTTGGGGCACCACGGTGTTGAGCGCTTGCGCACCCAAACTGCCACCCACCACCAACACACGCAACGGACCCGTGCGATCTGCAAAACGTTGGGCGGGTTCGGGTTGGTTCACAAAACCATCGCGCATGGGGTTGCCCACCCACTCGGCTTTTGGCAACACGTTGGGAAAGGCACTGAACACACGGTCCGCCACACCACTCAACACTTTGTTGGCCATGCCTGCCACTGAGTTTTGTTCGTGCAAGACCAAAGGCTTGCCGCACAAGACAGCCATCATGCCGGCGGGGAAGGTGATGTAGCCACCCAAGCCCACCACCACATCGGGCTTGACGCGACGCACCACACACCAACTTTGCCAGAAGGCACGCAACAATTTGAAGGGCAACAGTGCCAATGTTTTGACACCTTTGCCACGCACGCCACCAAAGGCGACGGTTTCATACGCAAAGCCACGGGGCGGCACCAACTGGCTTTCCATGCTTGGCTCGGGGGCACCGAGCCAATGCACGTTCCAGCCATGGATGCGTAACTGATCAGCCACAGCCAATCCCGGGAAGATGTGGCCACCTGTGCCGCCAGCCATGATGAGTGCGGTGCGTTGGGTCGTGCTCATAAGCGACCTCCATGCATGACCACGCGGTTTTCAAAGTCCACGCGCAGCACCACCGCAATGGCAATCAAGTTCAACAAAATCGCAGAGCCGCCATAGCTCATGAGTGGCAGGGTCAAGCCCTTGGTCGGCAGTGCGCCTAAGTTCACGCCCATGTTGATGAAGGACTGAAAGCCCATCCAAATGCCCACGCCTTGCGCCACCAAGCCTGCGAACACACGGTCCATGGCAATGGCTTGGCGACCGATGTACATGATGCGACGTGTCAGCCACATGAACAAACCAATCACGGCCACCACGCCCACAAAGCCAAACTCTTCGCCAATCACAGCCAGCAAAAAGTCGGTGTGCGCCTCGGGTAACCAATGCAGTTTTTCCACACTGCCGCCCAGTCCAACACCAAAAATTTCGCCACGACCAATCGCAATGAGTGAGTGCGACAACTGGTAGCCCTTGCCCAACGCATGCTCCATGCTCCAGGGATCGAGGTAAGCAAAAATTCGTTCGCGCCGCCATTCAGAAGACGCAATGATCAGACCGAACACGCCAATCAAGGCGGCGGCAATCAAGAAGAACATGCGGGCATTCACACCGCCCAAGAACAGGATGCCCATGGCAATCACAGCAATCACCATGAAGGCGCCCATGTCTGGCTCAGACAACAAAAGCAAGCCCACCACGGTCACCGCCACACCCATGGGCGTCACGGCAGCAAAGAAGTTTTCTTTCACGTCCATCTTGCGCACCATGTAGTTGGCGGCATACAGCAGCACGCCCCACTTGGCCAACTCAGACGGTTGAAAGTTCATGAAACCTAAACCAATCCAGCGACGTGCGCCGTTGACCGACTTGCCAATGAAGGGGATCAACACCGCGATCAACAGCACGATGGACGCAATGAACACCCAGGGCGCGATGCGCTCCCAGGTGTTCAACGGAATTTGAAACGCCAACAAAGCAGCCACAAATGCCACAAACAACGACAAGGTATGACGAATCAAGAAATGCGTTTGGGTATAACCGGCGCCCATGCGTGGGTTATCAGGAATCGCAATGGAAGCGGAATACACCATCACCAAACCAAACATCATCAGCGCAAAGGTGACCCACACCAAAGGCTGATCAAAGCCCTTCACATGCACAGGCGATGCGGCCGTGCGCGTGAATTCGGTGCCGTGCACGCGCACAGGCAATGCATCCATGCCGGTCTCTGGCTCGGCGCCCAAAAGGCGACCGAAGCCCTGCTTCATGCGCTGCATGAAAGAGGCTTTGATGGAAGTGGCCATGTCGCTCACACCATGCCCCCAGCTTCTCCCACCAGGTGGTGAACCGCATTCACAAAGACTTCAGCGCGGTGTGCGTAGTTGCGGAACATGTCCATGCTCGCGCACGCGGGTGACAACAACACCGCGTCTCCTGCGTGGGCTTGTTCGCTGCACAACTTCACTGCGTCTTCTAAAGTGGCAGCATCCAGCAACGTGACGCCGCTGTGCTGCAACACCTCGCGCAAGATAGGCGCATCGCGACCAATCAACACCACTGCACGTGCGTAGCGTGAGACAGGTTCGCTCAACGGTGCGAAGTCTTGACCTTTGCCGTCACCTCCCAAGATGACCACCAAGCGGCGATCCACCCCCAAGCCATGGAGCGCAGCCACAGTGGCACCGACGTTGGTGCCTTTGCTGTCGTCAAAATATTCCACACCGTTCAGGATGGTGACCGCTTCCACGCGATGCGGTTCGCCTTGGTATTCGCGCAAGCCAAACAACATGGGGGCCAAGTCGCCACCGGCGCTACCGGCCAGTGCCAAAGCGGCCAAAGCATTGAGCGAGTTGTGACGGCCACGGATGCGCAGTGCATCAGCAGGCATCAAACGTTGGATGTGAATTTCTTCTTCGTCGTCTTTGCGGCGCTTGCGAGTTTCGTCAGCCTCTAAGGCACGCACCAACCAGGTCATGCCATTGACGGTTTCAATGCCGTAGTCGCCGGGACGTTGTGGCAAGTCGCCACCAAAGGTGATGTGCGCACGCACTTGCGGTTTTTGCAACTTGACGCGAATGGGCTCTGGCAGCATGGCCATCACACCTGCGTCTTCGCGGTTGAGCACCAGCACGCCTTGTTTGCCAAAGATGCGAGCCTTGGCGGCGGCATAGCCGTCCATGCTGCCGTGCCAATCCAGGTGATCTTGTGTGAGGTTGAGCACGGTGGCTGCTGTGGGTTCGAAATTGTCCACGCCTTCCAGCTGAAAGCTCGACAACTCCAACACCCACACTTGCGGCAGATACGGGTGGTCTGCAGGCGGTGGCGGGGGTGGCACCAACGGTGGCAAGTCCACTTCGAAGGGCTCGTCATCCACGGGAGCTTCTGCTGTTGCGTCTGTTGGCTGCTCGGCTTCTGTGCCGGTCAATGCCATTTGCGATGCGGCATCGCTGTCAGCAGCCGCCTCTTGCGCCAACGCTTCTTCGGCTTCGAGTGCCATTTGGGCGGCTTGAGCGGCTGCAGCTTTTTCTTTGGCTTCGGCCTCTGCACGCGCTTGCTCAGCCACAGCCTCGTCTGCAGCAACTGCTGCCGCTTCTTGCGCGGCAATCACGTCAGCCGCCGCTTGTTCTTCGGCAGCTTTGTCTAACGCTTGCGACAAGGTATCGAGCAAGGTCGGGCCAATGTTGCCGGCCACGGCCACGCGCTTGCCAGCACGTGCCAACAACTGCCCCGTCAACGACGTGACGGTGGTTTTGCCGTTGGTGCCGGTGATGGCCAACACCTTGGGGTGATAGGCCATGCTGGTTTGCAAATCGCTCAGAGCTTGGGCAAACAGAGTCAACTCAGTGCCCACCCACAAACCGGCGGCCACAGCGGCGTTCCACACAGGCGCCACAGACTCGGGGCTCAAGCCTGGGCTCTTGAACACCGCGCGTACATCTTGGCCTTCGACCAGGCTGGCTTCAAACGCGCCATGCACAAATGTCACTTGCGGCAACTCAGCACGCAACGCTGCCAAATGCGGCGGCTCGGCACGCGTGTCCACAACTTGCACTTGCGCGCCAAAGCGCGAGCACCAACGCGCCATCGCCAGACCGGAATCACCCAAGCCCAGAATCAGCACCGATTGGTTGTGGAGTTGCTGCATCTTCTTATCTCAACTTCAGGGTAGACAAACCCACCAAGCACAGCAGCATGGTGATGATCCAAAAACGCACGACGACTTGGGTTTCTTTCCAGCCGCTCTTTTCAAAGTGGTGGTGCAAAGGTGCCATCTTCAAAATGCGACGGCCTTCGCCATATTTCTTCTTGGTGTATTTGAAGTACGTCACTTGCAGCATGACCGACAAGGCTTCCACCACAAAGATGCCGCCCATGATGGCCAGCACAATTTCTTGACGCACGATCACCGCAATCGTGCCCAGCGCACCGCCCAAAGCGAGTGCGCCCACGTCCCCCATGAACACTTGGGCTGGGTGTGTGTTGAACCACAAGAACGCCAAACCTGCGCCCGCCATGGCAGCGCAGAAAATCATCAATTCACCAGAACCAGGAATGTGTGGGAACAACAAATATTTGGAATACACCGAGCTGCCAGTGACATAAGCAAACACGCCCAAGGCAGAGCCCACCATCACCACCGGCATGATGGCTAAGCCATCCAAGCCGTCGGTCAAGTTCACCGCATTGCTAGAGCCCACGATGACCAAGTAGGTCATGATGACGAAACCAAACACGCCCAATGGATAGGTCACTTCTTTGAAGAAAGGCAACATCAAGCCAGCCTTGGGGGGCAAGTTCACATCAAAGCCCGACTTCACCCATGAGTAAAACAACTCCATCACACGCAGGTTGTTACTCTCGGAAATGCTGAACACCAAATACAAAGCAGCCACCAAACCGATGATGGATTGCCACATGTATTTCTCGCGTGAGCGCATGCCTTCTGGGTCTTTGTTGACGACCTTGCGCCAATCGTCCACCCAGCCAATGGCACCAAAACCAAAAGTGACGATCATCACGATCCACACAAAGCGATTCGACAAATCAGCCCACAACAAGGTGGACACGGCAATGCCGATCAAGATCAACACACCGCCCATGGTGGGCGTGCCGCTCTTGGCCAAATGCGATTGCATGGCGTATTCGCGGATGGGCTGACCAATTTTCAAAGCAGCCAAGCGGCGAATCACGGCGGGGCCTGCAATCAAACCAATCAGCAATGCCGTCAACGCGGCCATGACCGCGCGGAACGTGAGGTACTGAAACACGCGGAAGAAACCGAATTCAGGCGAGAGAGTTTGCAGCCATTGGGCCAGGGTCAGCAGCATGGCGTCGTTTCCTTTTTGTTCTGGTCGTGACAGGCGTTGATTGCATCAATCACACGCTCCATCTTCATGAATCGTGAACCTTTGACCAACACGCTGCCGAGTTGAGGCAACTGTTGCATCACGCGTTGGTTCAAGGCGTCGATGTCTGTGAGGTGCTGTGCGTTGGCACCGCAGGCGGTGGCGGTGTGTGCGGCTAAGTCACCCAAACACAGCACGTGGTCAATGCCCATCTGTGCGGCATGCAAGCCCACCTCTTGGTGAAACTCGGGGCCTTGTGTGCCCACTTCGCCCATGTCACCCAACACCAGCAAACGCGGTGCGGGTAACTCGGCCAGCACGTCGATGGCAGCGCGCACGGAATCGGGGTTGGCGTTGTAGGTGTCGTCCACCACCGTGATGTCGCGGCCTTGGCACTGAATGCCAAAGGCGCGTGAGCGGCCTTTGACAGGCTCGAAACTGTGGAGACCTTGCGCGATCACATCGAGCGACACACCTGCCGCCAACGCACACGCAGTGGCTGCCAAAGCATTGCCCACGTTGTGACGACCTGCGATGTGCAGCTGTGTGCGCAACACACCTGCAGGTGTTTGCGCTTCCACGGCCCAGTGGTCGTTCAACCAATCGGCTTTGAGCAACTGCACTTCGGCGTTGTCAGCTGTGTTGGCGCTCATTGAGAAGCGCATGCAAGCACGTTTGCCTGCCAAGCTTTGCCACAACGCGCTGTAGGCGTCATGCGCGGGGAATACGGCTACACCGTGTGCAGGCAAGGCTTTGATGGCTTCGCCGTTTTCTTGTGCCACGGCTTCGACCGTGGCCATGAATTCTTGGTGCTCGCGCTGGGCGTTGTTCACCAACGCCACGGTGGCTTGCGTCATGTCGGCCAAACCTGCAATTTCACCGGGGTGGTTCATGCCCAACTCCACCACCGCAGCACGGTGATGTGCGCGCAAGCGCAGCAGGGTTTGTGGCACGCCAATGTCGTTGTTCAAATTGCCTTGCGTGGCCAAGGCATCGTCACCAAAGCCTGCACGCAAGATGCTGGCAATCATTTGTGTGACGGTGGTTTTGCCATTGCTGCCCGTGACAGCAATGACGGGCAAGTTGAATTGACTGCGCCAGCCTTTGGCCAGTTGACCCAAAGCAACGCGTGTATCTGGCACCTCAACACCTGCAAGCTTGGCGACGTCTAAACCGTGGTGCGCCAAAGCGGCGGTAGCACCACTGGTTGCCACTTGGGGCAAAAAGTCATTCGCGTCAAAGCGCTCACCCTTCAAGGCGACAAACAAGTCACCGGCTTGGCAGGTGCGGCTGTCGGTGTTGACACGTTGAATGGTCAAACCCACATCGCCGTGCAACTGCGCGGAGATCAGCCACTGGCTGATTTGTTTCAGGCTGAGGTTCATGTCAGACATGCGCTCCCCTCTGCGCCAAGGCATCACGTGCGTGCTGCACATCGCTGAACGGGTATTTCACGCCTGCGATTTCTTGGTAATCCTCGTGACCTTTGCCCGCCACCAGCACCACGTCTTGGGCGCGTGCGCGCTGCACCGTTTGTGCAATGGCTTGCGCGCGGTCAGCAACCACGATGGTCTTGGCAGCGTTCTTCAAGCCTGCCAACATGTGATTCAAAATCGTTTGTGGATCTTCGCTACGCGGGTTGTCGCTGGTCAGCACCACGTGCTGTGCATATTGCTCGGCAGCTGCGGCCATCAAGGGGCGCTTCGCAGCATCGCGGTCGCCGCCGCAACCCAAGACACAGGTGAGTTCGCCGCCGCGCGATTGAGCCAATGGCAACAAGGCTTGCACCGCTTGCGCCACCGCATCAGGCGTGTGCGCATAGTCAATCACCACCAATGGCTCGCCAGCCTCACCTACCGTTTGCATACGACCCGGCACAGCGGGCAACACGCGGCACGCTTGCACGGCATCGGCCAAGCTGTATCCCAAAGCGCGCATGCAGGCGATGACACCCAGCACATTGCTCACGTTGTAGAGGCCCACCAACTGGGTGTCGAGCATGTGTGTTTCCTCACCCTCGACCACCTCAAAGCACAAGCCTCTTGCACCGTGCTGAATGTGACGCGCCACGATGTGTTGTGAACCCATCGTGGCATCCGCAGCACATGACACTGTCCACACATGCACATCGCCACGCGCTTGCAGTTGCACAGCCAAGGCTGCGCCTTGTGCATCGTCCACATTCACCACCGCGGCTTGCAACCCCGCCCAACTGAACAACGCCAGCTTGGCTTGCCAGTAGCTGGTCATGTCGCCGTGGTAATCCAAATGGTCTTGCGTGAAATTGGTGAACATGGCCACACGCACCTGCGTGCCGTCTAAGCGATGTTCAGCCAAGCCAATCGATGAGGCCTCAATGGCGCAGGCATTCACGCCTGCTTCCACCATGGCGCGCAATCGGGCTTGCAGCAGCACAGGGTCGGGCGTGGTCATGCCGGTCACTTCAAGGTGCCCCACTTCGCCCACACCCAAAGTGCCCACCATGGCGCAACGTTTGCCTGCGTTTTGCAGCGCATGCGCCAGCCACCACGCGGTGGATGTTTTGCCATTGGTACCCGTGATGGCCAGCACGTCCAGCGCGTGGCTGGGTTGTTCGTAATACGCAGCAGCAATGGGTCCGCTCGCCGCTTTGAGACCGTCGTAGGTGGCGATGGCTTCGCTGTCACCCCAAGCAAAGGCTTCAGCCCCCGAATGTTCGACCACACAAGCCGTGGCACCTTGCTTCAAAGCAGAAGCCACAAACTGACGGCCATCCGTCACACCACCGGGCCACGCAATGAACCCATCGCCTGCGCCCACGCGGCGGCTGTCGGTGTGCAACACACCACGCACTTGGGTACGCAGCCACTGTGCGGCGTCTTGGGGGTTATGCAGTCGTTTCATCAAAACGACTCCTTCTCAACCTGGGTCACCACTTGGGGTTTGACCGCCATGTCGGGCTGAACGCCCATCATGCGCAACGTTTGTTGCACGGTTTGACTGAACACAGGCGCCGCCACATCGCCACCAAAGTAAGCGCCATTGGTCGGCTCGTCCACCATCACGGCCACCACAATGCGCGGGTTGTCGATGGGGGCAATGCCCACAAAGAAGCCGCGGTATTTTTTACTGGCGTAGCCCTTGCCTTCCACCTTGTGCGCGGTGCCGGTTTTGCCACCTACGGAGTAACCCATGGTTTGCGCCTTGGGCGCTGTGCCACCTTGAATGGTCACCATGTGCAACATGTTGCGAATGGCGGCGGCGTTCTGCGACGAAAACACGCGCGCACCACTGACTTGCGCTTGGTTGGTTTTCACCAAACTCATGGGCACCATTTCGCCATCGTGCGCAAACACGGTGTAGGCCTGCGCGAGCTGAAACAAACTGGTGGACAGACCATAGCCATAACTCATCGTGGCTTGCTCAATCGGACGCCATGTTTTGTAAGCGCGGACTTTGCCGGCCACTGCGCCAGGAAACGGCACTTGAGGTTTTTGTCCCAAGCCCATTTGCGTGAACACTTCCCACATATCGTGGGGCTGCATTTGCATGGCGATCTTCACCGTGCCCACGTTGCTGGATTTTTGAATCACTTCATTCACGCTCAACACACCGTGTGGGTGTGCATCGGTGATGGTGGCCGAGCCCATTTGCAATTTGCCGGGTGCGGTTTGAATCAAGGTCTCGGGCTTGACAATGCCCTTCTCCAAAGCCAAACCCACCACGAGGGGTTTCATGGTGGATCCGGGTTCAAACGTGTCGGTGAGGGCTCGGTTGCGTAGCTGCGCACCACTCAAGCTACCTCGTTTCCCCGGCGAGTAACTGGGGTAGTTGACCAAAGCCAACACCTCGCCCGTCTTGATATCGAGCACCACCACACTGCCAGCAACGGCCTTGTTGTTGACCACCGATTCTTTGATTTTTTCGTAAGCAAAGTACTGCACCTTGCTGTCAATGCTCAGCTGCAAATCTTGACCATCGACGGGCGGCACCATTTCGCCAATGTCTTCCACCACGCGACCCAAGCGGTCTTTGATGACGCGACGCGAACCGGCTTTGCCACCCAAGTCTTTGTTGAAGGTCAGCTCGACGCCTTCTTGACCCAAGTTCTCAACGTTGGTGAAGCCCACCACATGCGCGACTGATTCACCCTCTGGATAAATGCGCTTGTACTCTTTGCGGTCGTACACGCCTTTGATCTTGAGCGCAGCGATGTCTTTGGCCACCGACTCATCCACTTGGCGCTTGAGCCACACAAAGGTTTTGTCTTCGTCTTGCAGTTTTTTATCAAGGTCGGTGGCACTCATGCCCAACAACTTGGCCAAAGCTTTGAGCTTGGCAGGGTCACGCTCGATGTCTTCTGGGTTGGCCCAAATGCTGGGCACCGGCACGCTGGACGCCAAGATGTTGCCGTGACGGTCCAAGATGCGACCGCGATTGGCAGGCAAATCCAAAGTACGCACAAAACGCACCGTGCCTTGGCGTTTGAAGAAGGCGTTGTCAATCACCTGCACATACGCAGCGCGCGCCACCAAGCCTAAGAAGCCCGCAGCAATGACAGCCACGATGAACTGGCTACGCCAGATGGGCGTCTTGCTGGCGAGCAAGGGGCTAGAGGTGTATTGCACGCTGCGGCTGCTCATGGGCGAACCTCCGCAGAAGCGGCACCTTGAACGGTGGCGTATTGCGTGATGGCAGGTGTGATCGTGCGCATGTGCAGTTGCTCACGCGCCAATTTTTCAACACGCAGTGGCGTGGCTTGCGCACGGCGCTCCACATCCAAGCGGTCGTTTTCTGTTTCTAAATTGCGGGCCAAGCTAGTGGCTCGGTCAATCTCGGTGGTGAGTGAACGCGACTCGTATTGCGTGCGCACCAAATACAGCGCGCTCGCCATCACGGCAATCATCAGCAAGAAGCTCACGCGGCTCATGCGCCGACTCCTAGACGTTCGGCCACGCGCATGATGGCGCTGCGTGAGCGAGGGTTGCCCTCCACTTCGGCAGCACTGGGTTTGACGCGATCAATGGCTTTGAAGTCCATCACTTTGGGCGCTGCAAACGGCGCACGGCGGTCATACACCTCACGCGAGTGTTGCGTGATGAACTGCTTGACGATGCGGTCTTCCAAAGAATGGAAACTGATCACAGCCAATCGACCTCCGGGGCGCAGCACTTGCAACGAAGCGTTTAACGCTTGTTGCAACTCCTCAAGCTCGGCATTGATGAAAATCCGAAAAGCCTGAAATGTGCGCGTTGCAGGGTCCTTGCCCGGCTCGCGGGTTTTGACCGTGTCAGCCACGAGCTTGGCCAGTTCAGAGGTGGATGTAGGCACGCCCCGTTCTTGTCGGCGAGCATCAATCGCCTTTGCAATCTGTAAAGCAAACCGTTCTTCGCCATATTCACGTATCACCTCCGCGATGTGTTGGACTTCCGCCTCGGCCAGCCACTCGGACACGCTTTGGCCACGTGTGGTGTCCATGCGCATGTCCAAAGGACCGTCGTTTCGAAAGGAGAAACCGCGTGCTGGGTTGTCGATCTGGGGTGAGCTCACCCCCAAATCCATCAACACGCCGTCGATTGAGCCCGCCTCCAACTCGCCCAAGTGCGTGAAGCCTTGGTGACGAATCGAGAAACGCGGGTCTTGAATTTGTTCGGCCGCCGCAATCGCATCGAGGTCTTTGTCGAATGCAATCAAACGGCCCTTGGGGGAAAGCTTGGACAAGATGAGGCGGGAATGCCCGCCACGACCAAAGGTCGCGTCCACATATGTACCGTCCGGCTTGATGTCGAGGGCGTCGACAGCTTCGCTGAGTAGGACGGTGGTGTGCAGCCATGGCGTATCCACCGTCATCCTTTAAAAAGAAAATTCCTTGAACACATCGGGCATGTCGCCCTGCATGGCTTGGGCTTCTTGCGCCTCGTAGGTCGCCTTGTCCCAAAGTTCAAAGTGGTTACCCATGCCAAGCAGCATGGTGTCTTTGCTGATACCCGCTGCGGTGCGCAGCTCGGGCGAGATGAGGACACGGCCTGTGCCATCCATATCCACATCCATCGCATTGCCCAAGAAGATGCGTTTCCACCATTGCGCACTCATCGGCAGCGCAGCAATGCGTTCACGGAACTTTTCCCACTCGGGACGCGGGAAGACCATCAAACAGCCGTGGGGGTGACGTGTGATGGTGAGCTGCCCAGCCGCAGTCGCGCTCAAGACGTCGCGATGCCTGGTTGGCACCGACAGACGGCCTTTGGCGTCGAGACTCAGCGATGAAGCACCCTGAAACACGTTGGCGACCCTTTTCCCACGAACAAATCAACAAAACAACCAGAGGCAAAAGCACCAAAGGCACTTTTCACCACTTAATTGCACTTATTTGCACTGTAGCAGGAAAACGAGTTCTGAACGCCTCAATTCGGGATTTTTTCAATGAAATCAACAACTTACGGCGATTTTAACATCCACGCCGAGGGTTAAAAATCGTTATAAATGAAGCACTTAGCAAGGGCACTAAAAGTGGGTTATGAAGAGAAAAAGGCATAAAAAAAGCAGGCTAGGCAGCCTGCTTTTTGATGATTTTTGGCGTTTAGACCATCAATCTCCGAACATGCGCTGCTTGATTTCGCGACGTTCTTGCGCTTCCAACGACAAACTGGCCGTAGGACGAGCCAACAAACGGCCCACGCCGATGGCTTCACCGGTCTCGTCGCAGTAGCCGTAGTCACCGCTGTCGATGCGCTGGATGGATTGCTCAATCTTCTTGAGCAACTTGCGTTCACGGTCGCGTGTGCGCAATTCCAAAGCGTGCTCTTCTTCAATGGTGGCGCGATCAGCAGGATCGGGCACCACCACGGTGTCTTCACGCAGATGCTCAGTGGTTTCGCTGGCATTGCTCAGCACTTCGTTTTTCAACTGCACGAGTTTGAGTCGGAAGAATGCCATTTGGATGTCATTCATGTACTCGCTGTCGGGCATGGCGATGATTTCTGCATCGGTCAGTTGGTCGGCCGTTTTGGTCTTCCAGTTATTAGCGAGCTTGGCGTCTTTTTTAGGTATCACAGGAACAATGGTTGGAGCGGAGGGTGCCGTCATCGGCATAAAGCTGTTCTTGGCTGCGTTGGACGCAACCACTTGAGCTGGCGGGGGAGGAACCAAAGCCGCCATCTTGGCAGCTCTGGAGTTTTTCTTGTGCACCACAGGGGTGTAGCCAGGAATGATGGGCGTCACATGCACGATGGGTGCAGGCGTGACCACCACTTTGACTTTGGGCTCTTTGGCAGGCTTGGCCGCTTTGACTACAGCAGCTTTGACTGGTGCGGGCTTTGCAGCAGGCGCCTTCTTGACAGGTGCAGCCTTGACGACTGGTTTAGCCACTGCTTTGGTTGCAGCTTTAGGAGCCGGCTTTGGCGCAGCCTTGGTTGCAACTTTGACAGCGGGTTTGGCCACTGCCTTTTTAGCCACAGGTTTGGCGACGGCTTTGACAGCTTTTGCCTGAACTTTCACAGCCTTGGCAGGCGCCTTCACCACTTTGGCAGGCGCTTTCTTAGCCACTGCTTTTTTAGCAGGCGCCGCAGCCTTCTTAGCGACCACCTTTTTAGGTGCAGCCTTGGGCGCAACTGGCTTTTTAGCAGGCGCCTTTTTGGCGACGACCTTCTTCGCAGCAGCTTTCGCTGGCGCAGCCTTTTTGGCCACGGGCTTAGCCGCTGGCTTGGCAGACTTTGCGGGGGTCTTCACCGCCACAGGTTTTTTCACAACTTTCTTCGCAACCGCTTTGGGCGTTGCCGCTGTTTTAGCCGCTTTTTTAGCGGGAACAGGCTTCTTAGAAGCGGTTTTCTTGGATTTAGCGTTCACTGTGGGTCTCCTGGCTGCCCCAGACAGCACGGGTGTGCTGGCAGGGTCTGGCGCGCGGGATTGTAGCCACAAACCCCAAGGCTTTATCAAATTAGCAAAAACTAACAAAATTCATTAAACCAATGATTGGTCAAGGCCTTGAATCAAGATGTCTTTGGGCAGATCAATACCGATGAACACCATCTTGCTGACGCGCTCTTCGCCCTCGGCCCAATCAGGGCCCAAATCGCTGCCCATCAACTGGTGCACACCTTGGAAGATCACCTTTTTCTCAGTGCCTTTCATATTCAGCACGCCTTTGTAGCGCAGCATCTTGGGGCCGTAGATGTTGACGATGGCACCCAAGAAATCTTCCAACTTGGCGGGGTCGAACTGGCGCTTGGACTTGTAGACAAAGCTCTTCACGTCGTCATCATGGTGGTGATGGTGGCCTGGGCCGTGATCATGCTCATGCGCGTGTGAAGGATGGTCGCAGTGCTCACCGTGCGCATGGTCATGGTCGTGGTGGGCGTGCTCATGTTTGTGCGAGGGGTGGTCGCAATGCTCGCCGTCATGGTGGTGATGGTCCTCGTCCGATAAGAAGTCGGGATCGATGTCGAGCTTGGCGTTCAGGTTGAAACCGCGCAGATCAAACACCTCAGCCAAAGACACTTCACCAAAGTGCACCACCTTTTGTGGGGCACGTGGGTTCATGTGCTTCAGACGGTGTTGCAAGGCATCGAGCTCGGCGGGTGACACAAGGTCGGCCTTGCTGATGAAGATTTGATCGGCAAAGCCCACTTGGCGTCGCGCTTCTTGGCGGTCGTTCAGCTGCTGAGCGGCGTGCTTGGCGTCCACCAAGGTCAAGATGGAGTCGAGCAAGAAGCTTTCGGCAATCTCGTCATCCATGAAAAAGGTTTGTGCCACGGGGCCTGGGTCAGCCAAGCCGGTGGTTTCAATCACCACACGGTCAAAGTCGAGCAAACCTTTGCGCTTTTTGGCGGCCAACAGTTGCAACGTGGTGCGCAAGTCTTCGCGGATAGAGCAGCACACGCAGCCGTTGTTCATCTGAATGATTTGCTCGTTGGTGTCAGACACCAAGATCTCGTTGTCGATGTTTTCTTCGCCAAACTCGTTTTCGATGATGGCAATTTTCTGGCCATGGGCCTCGGTCAGCACGCGCTTGAGCAAGGTGGTTTTGCCCGAGCCTAAAAAGCCGGTCAGGATGGTGGCGGGGATCAACATAGAAGAGAAGCCTTATTTCTGAACGTTTCAATCAACTCGATATTGTGGCCGACTTGGTTTTTTCAACCAGCTCAGCGGCTTTAACAACCACCAAACCCTTGAGGTATTCGCCTTCGGGAAAGGTCAACGTCATCGGGTGGTCGGGCGCACCTTGCATGCGTTCGCTGATGTAGCCATCGCACGGCGCATCGATGCCTGCGGAGGCAATGATTTTGTGGAACAAATCCGCGCTGATGCCGCCCGAGCAGCTGTAGGTGAACAGCACGCCGCCCGGCTCCAACAACTTGAATGCCAAACGGTTGATGTCTTTGTAGGCGCGCGCCGCGCGGTCGGCATGCGCGGCAGACGGCGCAAACTTAGGCGGGTCGAGCACGATGGCGTCAAACGTGCGGCCTTCTTGAATGAATTGGCGCAACGACGCGTTCACATCCGCATCCATCATGGTGGTGCGTGCGGCGTCAAAGCCGTTCAGCGCCACGTTGGCTTTGGCCAGCTCAATCGCGGGGCCGGATGAATCAATCGACGTCACATGCGCCGCACCGCCCGCCAAAGCGGCCACGGTGAAGCCGCCTGTGTAGCAATAGCAATTGAGCACGCGCTGAAACTGCAAGCGACGGGCGTAGTCGGCAAA
The DNA here is from genome assembly GCF_003063475.1 of Limnohabitans curvus. NCBI lineage: Bacteria > Pseudomonadati > Pseudomonadota > Betaproteobacteria > Burkholderiales > Comamonadaceae > Limnohabitans > Limnohabitans curvus. Next base: position 1,844,368 of record NZ_NESP01000001.1, on the reverse strand, counting down.
CTTCTTGCGACTGTCGCGTTGGTCTAAATAAAAACCAGTCTTGTGGCCCTCGGCCACGTCGAGCGACAACTGCCAATCGTGCTCGCGCAGCACCACACCCGTAGCGCCCTCGCCGCGCAGCCAGCCTGTGACTTCGGGCAAGCCTTCGAGCTTGCGCACGTTGGAGTCTGAACGTTCGTAGAGTTTGGTGAGGCCGGTTTGCGCCAGCAACTCGTCGGCAATCACAGCCTTCCAGCGCTCGGTGCCGCACGACAAAAACGAGGCCACCAAGATGTCGTCATAGCGGTCCACGATCAGGCCAGGCAAACCATCGGACTCGCCGTGAATCAAACGCACGCCATTGCTTTGAATGTCAAAACGGCTACGCGCCGCGATAGCGCGAGCGATAGAGGCTTTGAAGAACGAAGCGTCAATGCGTTGGCCTTCGTCAAAACTCCAGATGCGGGCGCGAATTTTGGAGGCGGGGCTGAACGAAGCCCAGCCGAGAAACTTGCCATCGTTCGCTTCGACCCGCACGGTCTCGCCCGCGTCGCCACTGCCTTTGGCAATGGCGCTGTCAAAAATCCATGGGTGGCGGCGCAAGGCAGAACGCTCTTTGCCTTCTCTGAGTTTGATCGATTTCATACCGACCATTGTCGTTACTTCTTACGCGCCCTCGGATGCGCCGCGTCATACGCCTGCGCCAAATGCTGAAAGTCCAACCGCGTGTACACCTGCGTGGTGGTGATGTTGGCGTGACCCAGCAGCTCTTGAACCCCGCGCAAATCTTGGCTGGACTGCAACACATGACTGGCAAACGAGTGGCGCAGCATGTGCGGGTGTACAGGCGTGGACAAGCCAGCTTTCAAGCTCCGCTGACGCAAACGCTGCCACACAGCTTGGGCTGTCAGGCGCGTGCCGTTGCGGCCAATGAACATCGCGGTTTGTTCGGCAGTGGCGGGCGTGAGGCCTTGGTCTCGCACTGCCACCCAGGCGTGCATGGCTTCTAGCGCTTTGCCGCCCACGGGCACGCTGCGGCGTTTGCTGCCTTTGCCCAGCACGTGGGCTTCGCCACCGTCAAAGTCAATCCAACCTTTGGCTTGCGCACCCGCTTGCACGTCCAGGCCCACCAGCTCGCCCACACGCAGGCCACAGCCGTACAGCAGTTCCACCAGCGCAGCATCGCGGCACTCTAGCCACGGGTCAGCAGCATCGGGGGCAGCTTGGTATTCGGCCAGTTGCACGGCATCGTCCACGCTCAAGGCTTTGGGTAAGGGCTTGGGGGCTTTGGGTGCGCGCACGTCTTGCACGGGGTTGCTGGTGACCAAGCCTTGACGGCCCAACCACACATAAAACCCGCGCCAGCCGGAAAGGATGAGTGCAATGCCGCGCCCGCTGCGGCCGCCGCTGTGCATCTGTGCCACCCAGCGGCGAATGTGTGTGCTTTGCACCTCATCTAGCGCCACGTTGGCTTGGGCTGCGTAGTCGGTGAGTTTTTCTAAGTCGAGGCTGTAGAGCGTGACCGTGCGTTCGGCCAAGCGCTTTTCAAAGCGAACGTGGTCGAGGTAGCGGGCGACCAAGTCCATGTGCTTTGAATGTTTGTTTTTTAGCGCAGGTGAGAGAGTGCCGCGCTGGCCAAGTCACCCATGCGTTCGATGATGGTGGTTCCCATGCCTTCGTAGTAGCGCTGTGGATCGGGCGAGGCCAAGACCAACAAACCAATCACGGGTTGCTCGGCGGCGGTTTGTGGGGTGTCTTCGGGACGTGTGGCACGCAAGGCGATAAAGGCCACCGACTGTGCGGCAGCGGGGTCGGCCAGCCACTGCACAGCGTCGAAGTTGTTGTTAATGCCTACATACGGTGTGGTCAACGACGCGGCGAAGTCTTTGATGGGGTCGATCACGCTTTGCGCAAAAGGCTCAATTTTGAAGTCCTCGCGCACATCCCACACCTTGATGGCCACTTGCGGGACCATGAAGTCGTGTTGGATGTGGTCGGCGATGGTGTGTGGCAAATCACGCGCGTTGTTGGTCATCAACAAGGTTTTGACCCAACGCTGCATGCGCTCAATCAACACCTCGTTTTCTGTGCCGTGGCGCATCATGTCCATCATGCGCAGCTCCAATGCACGGATTTTCTCGCGCATCATTTCGGCTTGGCGCTCTTGCAAGCTGATCGAGCGGTGGTTGTGTGGGCTGGTTAATTTAACGGCTGACAACAGCTCGGCATGGCGTTCAAAAAAATCAGGCGTGTTCACCAAAAAATTGGCGATGTCGTCTTCGGTGATGGGGTTCATGGCTGAGTTCGTCATAAGGTATCCGGAATGGTAATTTCGCCGTTGAAAACGGTGGTGGCTGGGCCGATCATGCGCACAGGTGTGTCGCCGCCCTGCCATTCGATGGTGAGTGTGCCGCCGTGCGTTTGCACGGTCACGCATGGGTCGAGCAGACCCCAGCGAATGCCGGTGACCACAGCCGCACAAGCGCCTGTGCCACACGCCAGCGTTTCGCCAGCGCCGCGCTCGAACACGCGCAAGCGCAAGGCGTTGCGGCTGAGCACCTGCATAAAGCCTGCGTTCACACGCTTAGGAAAAGCGGCGTGGTTTTCAATCAAGGGGCCTTGCGCCAGCACGGGGGCGGTGTCCACATCGGCCACCACTTGCACGGCGTGCGGGTTACCCATGGAGACCACGCCCACCTTCACGGCGTCGCCGTTGCTCAGGACCAGTTGCCACGTGGTGTCGTTCACGGCAGTGGCGTATGCGGCAGCAAACGGCACTTGGGGCAAGTCAAACACGGGCGCGCCCATGTCCACCGTCACTTGGCCATCTGGCATTTCTTGCAGCGTGATGACACCGCCATGCACTTTGACGCGCACGGTGGTTTTGTCGGTCAGGCCTTGTTCGCGCACAAAGCGCACAAAGCAGCGCGAGCCGTTGCCGCACTGTTCCACCTCACCGCCATCGGCGTTGTGGATGACGTATTCAAAGTCCACGTCAGGCTGCGGCGCGGGGCGCACGGTCAAGATTTGATCTGCGCCCACGCCAAAGTGGCGGTCGGCCAGAAAACGGTAGTGGGCGGGCGTGAGGTTCAAGCGCTGGGTGGTCTCGTCCAAGACCACAAAGTCGTTGCCTGCGCCCTGCATTTTGGTAAAGCGGATTCGCATAGCCTGATTATCGGGCACGCCGAGCTTGCGCATGCAGGCGCTGCCAATGGATGTCGCTGAGTGGTCAGGCTTTTCACGCGCTTGCGTTTATGCTCGCAGCCTCTTTTCAAACAAACACCTGACTCACATGCGCATTCCTGCCTGGACCCCCGAACAAAAACACCAACCCCAAGACTTGGTGGACGCCATTCTTGCCCGTCGCGGCGGTGAACTGATGAACCTCGACCGTGCCCTGCTGTGGAGCGAGCCTGTGGCCCGCGGCTGGAACGTGTATTTGAAAAACGTGCGCACCGGCCTGTCGACCAGTCGCAAGCTGTGCGAACTGGGCATTTGCACCGTGGCTTTGTTGACCGGTGCCAAGTACGAGTACCACCACCATGCGCCCGACTTCCTCACCGCAGGCGGCACACAAGACCAGCTAGACGCTTTGAACCGCGTGGTGCAAGGCGATCCACGTCAACCCGTGACCGATGCCGCCTTGGGCGACATTGAGCGCTTGGTGGTTCAATACGCCGCACAAATGACGCGCGATGTCAAAGTCGAAGACGGCCTGTTTGCAGCCTTGCAAGCGCGTTTCACCACCACAGAGTTGGTCGAACTCACCACCGCCATTGCCACCTACAACATGGTGGCTCGCTTCTTGGTGGCTTTGCAAATCACGCCTGATGGCGAGGCACCGCGCTAAGCACGGCCGACGTTCAACTGCCACAACAAAAAAGCCACCCGTCGGGTGGCTTTTTTGTTGGCAAACACAATTGAGAAATTAATCTGCCTTGATGTTGTTGTCCTTCACGACCTTGGACCAGATGTTCATTTGCTTGTCAATGAACGTGCTGGCTTGCACCACACTACCGCCCATCACATCAATGCCTTGTGCATCCAATTTCTTGGCCACGTCTGGGTTCTTCAACACTTTGTTGAGTTCTTCGTTCATGCGCTTGACGATGTCAGGTGGCGTCTTTGCAGAGGCCAACACGGCCCACCATGCCGGCGCTTCAAACCCGGGATAACCGTTTTCGGCAATGGTTGGCACGTTGGGCAGGTCAGCCGCGCGTTTGCTACTGGTCACAGCCAATGGGCGCATGCGACCACTGTCAATGTGTGGCTTGGTCACAAACACCGAGCCAATCGACAAAGGCACATGGCCCGCCACAGCATCGCTCATCATGGGGCCGCCGCCTTTATAGGGCACATGCGTCCACTCGACATGGGCGTCCTTGCTCAATAAAGCCATGGCTAAATGACCCAAGCTGCCGTTGCCAATCGAGCCGAAGCTCACGTTCTTTTTGGCTTTCGCCGCGGCAATGACATCGGCGAAAGTTTTGTATTCGGAGTTCACGTGGGTCGCCAGCACCATGGGCGAAGTGCCCACCAACACCAAGGGAACCAAATCTTTCTTGCTGTCAAACGGCATGCTGGGGTTCAGGCTGGGGTTCACGCCGTGTGTGTCAAACACCACGGCAAAGGTGTAACCGTCGGCGGGCGCTTGCACCACGGCCGCTGTGCCAATGACGCCCGAGGCACCGCCACGGTTTTCCACAATCACGGTCTGGCCCAACTGCTGTTGCAACGGCTGCGCAATGATGCGAGCCACTTGGTCCACAGAGCCACCGGGTGGGAACACTGCCACCAACTTGATCGGTTGCTTGCTTGGCCATGCTTGCGCAACGGCCAGCTGCGGCACGCTGAGGGCGGCCAAAGTCAGGGCCAAGCCCAGCGCGGTTTTGAAAGTGCGTCGTTGCATCCAGAAGTCTCCTAAACAAGTTGTCTAAGTCAAATTGTTGATGCAAGCGAGCCTCAAATTCATGCGGCTTTTACGCAAGGGTAAACACTCATAAGCCCCCATTTCTTCGGCGTCTTCATAATGTGCCCATGGTCCGCTCTACCCAACTCCTTCACCCTCATCAAGAACCCGCGCGCATCTTGTCTGCTGCCACCGTGCTGTTGCTGCGCGATGGCCCACAAGGCTTAGAAGTGCTGATGACGCGCCGCTCCATGACCGCCAGCTTTGCACCCGGTGCCTATGTGTTCCCGGGCGGGGGCATTGACGCCGCAGATGCACTGGCCCACCCGCACGCCAAATGCCGCGCCACGCAAAGCGACTTACACCTGACCCAAGCCATCGCGGCCATCCGCGAAAGCTTTGAAGAACTGGGCATCTTGCTGGCCCGCCACGCCAACGGTCAAATGGCCAACGCCACAGACATTGCCGCGCTGGACCGTCATGCAGCCCAAGGCAAATTTGCACCCCAATGCGCCACACGCGGATTGACACTGGCCGCTGACGAGGTGTTTGTGTTGGCGCACTGGATCACCGACCGCGACCTGCCTCGCCGTTTTGACGTGCCCTTTCTCGTGGCGCGTATGCCCGATGCACAAACGCCCGTCGCTGACGAAAAAGAACAATTCGAACCCGTGTGGGTGCGCCCTGCCGATGCCTTGGCGCGCCACGCTGAAGGCAACTTTTTCATCATTTACCCCACCATCCGCACGCTGGAGCGTCTGCAAAGCTACGCCACGGTGGACAGCGTGTTGGCCGATTGCGCCAGCGAACAACCTTGGTTCACCAGCTGCCCACGCGCCGGCTGGTTGGGCGGCAAAGAAGCCCGCTACATGGAGCACGAAGCGCCCTTCGGCGAACTCGCCCTCACCTGCCCCGATGGGCAAATGCTGCACCACCTCGATTGGGTGACCGACCAACCCGTGCTGCTGCTGAAAAACGTGCAACGCCTCACCGCCCCCAACCCCGGCGTGATGACCGGCCCGGGCACCAACAGCTATTTGGTGGGTGACCCCGACACGGGCTACGCAGCCATCGACCCCGGCCCCGCTGACACCGAACACCTAGACCGTTTGTGGCGTGCTGCGGGCGGCAACATTCGCTACATCGTGTGCACCCACTCGCACCCTGACCACTCACCCGGTGCGGCCCCGCTTCAAGCCTTGTGTGAACAGCACGGCCACAAGCCACCCATCTTGGGACTCGCCTCACAGCCCACCGCACGCGCGCACAGTGCCTTCACCCCTGACCGCGAGCTAGATGATGGTGAGTGTTTGGTGTTGCAAGGCAAAGATGCCACGCACACATTGCGCGTCATCCACACCCCTGGCCACGCAGCCAACCACCTGTGCTTGGTGCTCGAAGAAGATGGCTTGTTGTTCAGCGGCGACCACGTGCTCAACGGCAGCACCACCGTCATCGACCCGCCCGACGGCAACATGCACGACTACTTGAACTCGCTCGACAAACTCTTGGCCGCATGTGAACAAGACCGCATCGACTTCATCCTGCCCGCCCACGGCTATGTGCTGGGCAACCTGTGGAATGAGCCGCATGATGCGCGTGCGTGCATCACGCACCTCAAAGCGCATCGCCTCAAACGCGAAGCCAAAATTTTGAAGGTGATGCAACAACACCCTGAAGGCAGCATGGACGATTGGGTCAGACAAGCCTACGACGATGTGCCACCACGCTTGTGGCCTGTGGCCATGCGTTCGTTGTTGGCGCATGTGGAGCGTATTCGGTCGTTAGGCTGAAATCAAGATCAGCGCTTGCCATGCAGCAAAGCGATGTTCATCTCTGCTGACAGCGTGCTGGCATAAAACTTCTCGATCATTTCGACGGATGTGCGCGCGTTTCTAGCCAAGGTCAGTAAATCAATGTTGCCGCCATAAATTAATCGAAACGTGATGGCCGTATGCCGCAAACTGTAAAGCGTTCGCTCCGTGCCATGCGGCCCTTGCTTGAGATCTAACTCTTTCAAAATCCAATTGAACAACCAGCCGATGATGTCAAGCATCAACCGTCGGTTTCGTTCTTCTGGAAAGAACACATAGTCATCGGGCAGGCCAAACCCCTGCTCTTTTTGTCGCTGCAAAACTCGTTCGTAAATACCCACCGCAGAAGGCAAGCTAACCATCGGCGCTTTGTGCCGCTTAACTTCAGGCAGTGTCAGTCGCAAATAATTGAAACTGCCTTTCACCACCTCAACATGTTTATTTTTAAGTTGTCGAATATCACCGGGTCTGACAAATGTATAGACCATGAAACGAATCAGGGCGTTCATGGACTCGGGCATTTGCTGGTATTTCTTTTTGATCCAAGGACGCTTGCCATCACCCCAATTCGTAAACGCTACACCTCGAAGCGTCTTCGCTCTCCTCAAAATAGCGCGGTATTCGGTCACCGTGAACGCGCCACGCGAATTGGGTGGTGATTTGATCTTTGGAAATAGCGGATGTTTATCGATCAACTCTTTACGCAGCAACAAGCGCAACAGCTTTCTCATCAACGCGATGTAGCCAACAATTGTTGGCGGCGCCAGCTTTTTCTCAGTTAAAAAACTAACGAATGCCTCCATCGTTTCGGTCTTGATTTGCCTCAAAGTGCAAGTCTTTAAGAAGTCAAACACCAACCCTTCCAAACGACCTTTGGTCATCAAAAATGACCCCAGCGTGATCTCATCTCGACACAAACGCTCTTGCTCAGTCGCCAACACCTCTTGAATCAAATCATGCAAAAGCCGCTGATTTTCTATGTAGGCTGACATCTCATCCAACACTGGCAGAACGCCTCGTTCATTCACAACACCACGCATTTTTAGATCCGCATAAAAATGCTGCGCTAACAACTCAGCCTCTCGCTTCTCTGTCGTTTTCAAACTTTTAGCAATGTACTTGCCGTGGTTGAAAAAACGCACCTGCCAATACTTACTTCCCGCGATTCGAAAAATCTTGAGTTTTTCGGGCAGCCCTTGCACTAGAGAAAAACTCTGCTTGATGGGCGAATTGCGTGCCTTCGGAATAAAAAAATAATCTTCGTTGGCTGGGGTTTGGGTGAGCATTTTTGATTTTTCAAAACAAGGGTGAAGGGTGTACGTAGTTCGTAACTCTGGAAAGTTATGAACACGCAAATCCTAGGAAAAATCATGAACCCTGACAGAGACTTAATTCATCAGATGGCTTAGCAGTGGCAATAACCCTCGTTGCTATCGCAGCACTCGCCGCTACTGGCGCTTTTGCTCAATCTTCAGTCGTGATCGACGGCTACTTTGACCGCGCTTACACAGTTGTGAACAACACTGACAATACTAAAGATGCCAAGTCTGTTGGTTCTAACGCTGGTACAACTACCATCGGTATTAAAGTCCGTGAAGACCTCGGTAACGGATTGTCTGTTGGTGGCTCTGTAAACACCGACTGGAACGACTTGGGTGGTGCATCTCAAACAGCTACATACGCAAACGCTCAACGTAGCGGTTTCGCTAACAGCCAAAGCTTCTTGGATGTGACCAGCGCCAAGTACGGCACTGTGCGTTTGGGTACACCAAACAGCTTCACATTGACCAACGCCACAGCCGTTGCTGCTCCTGCTTTCTCGACAGCTATTGGATCTTCATACAGCTCTAACTTCTCGATCGCAAACGGCGTTGGTACTAGCGCTACAGACCAAATTGGTGTTGCTTCTGCTTCTGAAGCCGCCGACGCTAAGGCCCACGCTGGTATTCGCTCCATCCGTATCAACAACACACTGCAGTACTCTTCACCTGTGTTCTCTGGCTTCAGCGGTCATTTGAGCTACACACCTAAGAACGATAACCAAACGACTTCTACCAAGTCAGGCAATACCGTTGGAGTTAAAGAATTCGCTTTGCGTTATACCCAAGGTCCTATCGACGCGATGTACAGCAGCATCAAGTACTCAACTGGTGAAAACAACGTTGTGACATACAACATGAGTACAACTAACCCAACTGCTGGAACTTCTACAACTATCGGCGCTAACTTGACTAGCACCCAAAATTTGTTGGGCGCTACTTACGCTGTGTTGCCAGCTTTGAAGTTGCACGCTGGTTTGGGTCAATTCAAATCTAGCAATGACTCTTTCAAGGGTAAAAGCTCACAAATTGGCGCTACGTACACTATGGGTCAATGGGACGTGTTGGGTCAAGTGGCCAAAGTTACCGACCAAGTCGCGACCAGCGCTTACGACCGTAGCTTGAAGGGTATGGGCGTGAACTACAACTTCAGCAAGACTGCTCGTGCATACTTCCGTGCTGACCGTATCAACTACGCAACTGGCGGTAACGCAGCTACTACTGGCTTCGCCGGTGATGCACAAACACGTTACGCTCTCGGCGTTAGCAAGTCCTTCTAATTCCCACGCTGGCTTTGCCAGTTGAGGATTTAAAAAGACCTAAAGCCCCATCCCTTGCAAAAGTGGTGGGGCTTTTTTGAATTTCAAAACAACATATTGGAGACGGACATGACTTCTATTTCAAAAATCGCTTTGGCTTGTGCTGCGTTGGTTGCGGCATCTGGCGCATTTGCCCAGAAGGCTGGGGATAACATTGTTAGCGTGGGTTTGGCTTCAATCAATCCCAATGTCTCACTCGACAAGATGACCTCGGTTGGCCCAGGAAGCACGGGTGCTTATTTCACGGGAAAGCTGGTAGATGCTAACGCTAGTGTCGGCAATCAAACCACTGTGTCAATGGGTTTGCTTCACATGTTTACAGATGAAATTGGTGGAGAGTTCACTATCGGCATTCCTGCCGAATTCACGCAAGACATGTACATGCCCAACGGTAGTGCACCACAATCGCATCCAGCGGCTGCCAAAATGAAAATCTGGACTCCTACGGCAGTCGCAAAATACTTCTTCGGCACAACAAATGACCAATGGCGACCATATGTCGGCTTTGGTGTATCACGTGTATCTTTTCACAATGTATCAACCAATAGCACCGACACAACCGTCGCTGCCCTTGCAAGCACTTCTGCTGGTTTCAGCTCATCTTGGGCACCAGTCTATAACGCAGGTGTGATTTACAACGTTGATGAGAAATGGAGCATCAACGGTTCAGTAAGTTACATACCAATTAAAACTACCGCTACATTTGTTGGCCCAGCAGCTCCAGGATCAGGACTTAACGGACCTGTAACAACAACTGGCGACGCTAAGCTCAATACAATGGATTATGTAATTCGACTGGGCTACCGCTTCTAAACCAGCGCAAGCTGCTTAAGTTCAAACCCGCTTCGGTAAAACGTGGCGGGTTTTTTAACGCTTGTACGAAAACGCCCGTCTTGCTGCTAGTCACTGCGTCAGCTGTAGCTGCATTGCTCAGTAGGTTTCTCAGCGTTGTCGCAGGTTTTCGCTAGCGTCTGGCGCTGGGCGTCGCTACAAAAGCTAGTTTGCAAACTAGTTTTTCGTTTGTAAACGAATTTTGAGCGTAGATTTAATCGACGCTTGGGGTGCTTGACCGTTACTGCGGTAACGCTTGTGCTTGGAAAATATCTCACAAGTGTGAGATTTCTGGCACCGCTGCGAAAACCTTAACTTAAGTATTTGGGCATAGTGCGCTGGGTGTTGGGGCGTGTATTTGTCCCAGCATCATGCAATCACGTTGACCACGCAGCTGTCAGCGTGGCAGCGCAGAATTATTGCTTGTTGACCAAGTCCCAGATGGGTGTATCGCGCTGGTGTTTTGGCAACATGGCACGCCCACGCTGGTCAACATTACCCAAAGCCCTAGCGTTTTCACCCTGATTTACTGGGGGCTGTTTAATGGCTGCACGGGTAGGTGCTGGCAATGGCTTGGCAGCTTTGATGGGGTTATAACTTTTTGGGATGCTGGGTTGTGGGGTTACTTGCGGCTTTGGCTGGGGTAACGGCTTGGGTGCAGCAACATGGGGAGTGCGTTTAACTTTACTAGCCAGTTGCTTTTTGCGTTTAGTTGCTTGAGGTTTGACAGTGCTGGTGCTGTCTTGCTGGCGCTGAATGACAGCAAGGCGTTGTTGTTGCTGGTACGTGGCTAACGCTTTGTACACGTTGGCGTAAATCAGCTGTTCCAACTGTTGCAGCTCATCTGCACTCAAAAATTCTTGTAATCGCACGGTTGTCCCCCTGTTGTTGTATTTAACAGTGGGGCGATTTTGGGCTAGCGTATTTGCAGTACGAAACCAACAATGTTTGCAGCGCCGTATTGGGCTTGTAGCAACAACTTGGCATCAAATGCGTTGGCGGCTTGGACACGTGTTTTGACCAGCTGACCACCAACACGCACACTGGCTTCAAAGTAATACATCCCAAAATCTCCTTGTGTTTTGTCCCCAGCACGATACGCAGACCTGCAAAAAAATGCGACCACCACGGCACTAAGAAAACAATGATTTGGGGGAAAGTTTGGGGTGGAAGAAGGCCTTGAGTAGACAAAAAAAGTAGGACTAGTTCACTTGCAAGCAAGCAATTCCAAGGGACAACATGGGGTTGGTTACTTGGATGAAGTTCTTCACTATAAGCTTGTGTATTTTTTCAAAAAGTGCGCCAAATTACACAACTGGCCCTGCTTGTATGGCTAAATAAACAAGCGACAAGGACTGAGCACATATGACAAAACTAACGATTGACCCCCAAGTATTGGCAAAACTGCGCCAAGCACACCCAACACCAGCTGCTAGTGCAGCACGTCTGCTGGACAAATATGTGGGAGTTTTGCAGGGACTGATTGACGATGCCATGCAACAAAAGCGCAGCACGTTTATGCGTAAGCGCGGTATCTACAGCGTGAACGTCAGCACCCTGCACCGATGCGGCCAATTTGGACCAAAACGAACACGACTGCACAAGTGGTTGGACGATAACGACCTCGCGCTAATAAAAATTGTTGAACTGGGTAACAACCTCAACAATGCAAACTCTTGGGTGCAGTTGACCAACTTGGTCACACTGACGGATGAATTAACAGCGGCGGGAAGCTTGCGACAGCTGACGGACGCTGAGATTGACCAGTATTTGGCGGGTGGCGAGGAGCATGAGGAGCAGCTGCTTGCACGGTTGTACCCAGAGCTAGATGAAGAATTTACGCAGGAACAACTACTGCACAAGTTCGACATTGCACCCATTGACCAGCCATCCTTGCAAAACTACATCACATGGTTGCTGACCGAGGCTACGTTGCTTAACGATGGCAAGCGTGAGTTGTATGCACGCCAAGCCAAAACAATTCTGGCCGTCACTAAGCAACTGGGTGGCAAGTACCTGCAACGCAAAAAACGTAGCCAGTTTGGCCGCACTTACTATGACGGATTGTGGCATTCCCCCAAATCAGTAGACAAATATGATGTCAAAACTGAAATGGAGAATTGCAAATGCAACGAGCGAAATATGCCCCTGAGTTCAAAGACGAGGCAGTCAAACAAGTCATCGATAAAGGCCACTCGGTTGTCGATGTAGCCAAGCGACTAGGCATTGCTGAAGGTGTTCTGTACACGTGGGTCAGTAAGTTCAAAAAGGCTGATGAACCATCTACCAACGATCTAAAGGTGCTGCAAGCCGAGATGGCCAAGCTCAAGGCTGAGCTAAGACGCACTACCGAGGAGCGCGATATCCTAAAAAAGGCCGCCGCGTACTTTGCAAAGCAGTCCGGGTGAAGTACGCATTTATTCAAGCCCACCGATCCGAATTCAAACTCACCAGCATGTGCCGCGTTCTCAAAGTTCACCGCAGCGGCTACTACGCTTGGCTGCATGAGCCGCTCTCAGCAAGGGCAAGAGCCAATGAGGTGTTGACGGCAAAGATCAAAGAGTTCTACGACCAGAGCATGGGCATCTACGGCAGTCCGCGCATCTTCTGTGACCTGCGTGAAGCTGGCGTGGCTTGTAGCGAAAACCGTGTGGCGCGGCTGATGCGTGTGGCTCAAATCAAATCAGTTCGAGGCTACAAACGCCCTAGGTACAAAGTGGGCAAGCCTTCATTGGTTGCGCCCAACCAGTTGCAGCGCCAGTTCCAACACGACGAACCCGACCAAGCTTGGGTGACGGACATCACGTATATCCGCACACATGAAGGGTGGCTGTATTTGGCGGCTGTACTAGATTTGCATTCGCGTGCGGTGGTGGGATGGAGTATGGGCCCACGCATGCAGACGAGCTTGGTGCTGGATGCATTGACGATGGCGGTGTGGCGCAGAAGGCCAAAGGACTCAGTGATCATCCATTCTGACCAGGGTAGCCAATTTGGCAGCGATGAGTTCAACCGCTGGTGCAAAGACAACCGACTGAGCCCGAGCATGAGCCGTCGAGGCAACTGCTGGGATAACGCGGTTGCTGAATCGTTCTTCAGTAATTTGAAGAGCGAACAAATCAAGAAGCGGATTTACCAAACTCGGGCTGAAGCTAAGTCGGACATCTTCGATTACATCGAGGGTTTCTACAATCGAGTTCGACGCCATAAGCACCTCGATCAACTCAGCCCCTATGAGTTCGAGCGGCAGCGTCAAACTGCGCTATGAAAAGTGTCTAGAGGTTTGGGGGAATGCCATTGAGCGTACAAAACGTGAACAAAGACTTGCGCAGGGCAATGCTTGGCGACTGCTGGGAATACGATGTACGCAGCAGCGTGGTGGCTTGGAAGATGAGTTTTGCAAGCGAGTATTTGAAAAACACGGGATTGCAGCAGGAGGTCAAAAAGGCGTTCTGCACCACGCTGTGGTACTTGCAGGACAAAGTTGAGTTCATGCAGCAAGTGCAGGACCAAACGTTTGATGACGGTACCAACGTTCACATTGACCTTCAGCGCAGCTTGATTAAAGAAGCAATGACGGCGCTTTGTTTTGGCGCCAAGTTAACCAAGCATGGATGGCGCACAAGCGATGATGGTTGGCAAAACCCCGCGCTTGCTGACATTATTAAAAACGAAGATGAGCGTACGCGATTTATGGCCTGCACAGATGTGCGGGACTTTGTACGGGAACAAAACACATTGGACACGTACATTAACAAGTGCGTGGAAGTGCAAGAGCCGACCTTGCTAAAACTGGAAATCCTTCGCGCAAACAAGCGTCACAGCAAGGCCAAAGTCATTGCGTACTTGTACCAAAACGCTGAAGCGCAAGCGATGGCCAAAGCGTACGAGTTTTTGAATAGCAAAAACATGGGGGTGCTGGCCAAAATACACGATGCGTTCATAGTGCGCAAGAAATTGTCCCAAACAGTAAAGCATGAGTTGGAAGAGCTGGTGCAGTTCGAAACGCACAATGAGTATTGGCATTTGGGGGAGAAGCAGTTGACACGTTGGGGTGATTTGCAAACGCAGGATGAGAAGCAGCGAATTGCACAGCACAAGGCATTTATTGCCAATGAGGTCAATTACATGCGTAGCAAACCCAAACCCCAAAAACAGTAATGTTGAGTTTGAGTACACCCATACGCTACAGCGCAAACCTGTACATATAGGGTTGGTTAATGAATTGATCGACACGACGTTAAGACATGTCCAGACTTGGGGTGACACATAAAACACCTGAAAGGACATGTATGCAAACCCAACAACCCATCCGCATTGGTTATGTTCGCGTGAGTAGCGCGGACCAAAACGTAGAGCGTCAGCTAGCCGACCAACAACTGACAGTCACGTTTACAGACCGAGCAAGTGGCAAGAATGCAGACAGGCCACAGCTACAGGCAATGCTTGCAGGTAATTGGCCCCCAAATAGTGTGGTCGTCGTACACAGTATGGACAGGCTTGCTAGAAGCCTTACCGACCTGTTGCAAATTGTTGAAGAACTAACTGCACGTGGTGTTCATGTTCACTTCGTCAAGGAGGCCAAGACATTTCGGGGTGGCGACAGTACTGACCCCATGGACATGTTGATGTTGAGCATGTTGGGGGCGGTTGCCCAGTATGAACGGTCGCTAATACGAGAGCGCCAAGCAGAAGGCATCATTAAAGCCAAGGAGCGCGGTGTGTACCAAGGGCGCAAGCGTAAGCTGAATGACCCCGAACAAATACAGCAAATCGTTGCAGAGGCTACTGCGTTGGGTGCAAACAAAAGTCACGTTGCACAGCGACACGGACTAAGCCGCCAAACGCTGTACAAGTACGTGAAAAGCTTAAGTTAAGGTTTTTGCAGCTGAATAGAAATCTCACAAATGTGAGATATTTTGGTAGCAAGTGTTACTGCGGTAACGGTCAGTGTCGATTAAATCGACGCTCAAAAAACTAGTTTGCAAACTAGTTATTGCAACAGCAATGACCGGCAACTTGATCGGTGTAATGATCGACTTGACGCGAGGGTGGCAACAGACTGGCGGTGCTTAAACAACCAAAGGACCAAGCACCATGGCCACATTGAACGCACTCAAACTCACAACCGCACGTAAACCCCGCGCATTGCCAGACGCAGTCAAGCGCCGCAACAAATTAATTTTGAAGTTGACTGAACAGCGCGAGCTGGCATTGGCACAAATCGAAGGCCGCACGTATGCGCCCAAACGTTTGCGAAGTGTGCAAGATTCTGACGGTAATCGTGTTGTACGTGAACAAGCGGTACGCATCAAACCTTGGTGGTGGACGGGTGAGAAGAATGAGACTTTATTGGCTGTGTTTTACGGCAGCAAAACGCTGGAGCTGGCAAAAGGCAAAACTGCCGTGGAGGTTGCCAACAGCAAAGAGCTGGTCAATGTGTTGGATGTGCTGATTGGCGCGGCACAAAACGGCGAGCTGGACGCACAGATGGATGCAGCAAGTACCAAGCTGCGTGATGGGTTTAAGAAGTAACTACGTACAGCACCCACCAGCAAACTAAGTAGTGTGGGTGCGTCTGCTTTGCAGCATGGCAATGTTTTGCTCACCCGTCACGGTGCTGGCGTAGTGGTTGTTGATGACTTCCACACTTGTACGTGCATTTCGCGCCAGCGTTACCAAGTCAATGCCCTGTCCATACAGCAAGCGAAACGTGATGGCACTATGACGGAGACTGTAAAGGCTGCGGGGATGGCCATGGGGATTAAGTTTTAACCCTGTGTGCTGCAACACCCAGTTAAACATAAAACTCAATACCGTGAGCGCATAGTTGCGGTTTGTAATGTCGGGCAGGAAGATGTAGTCGTTTGGCTTGGCACGGTTGTGCTGCGCTTGGTGCTGGACGATTTGTTGGTAAATGCGTACAGCTGGATACAAGGTAACAATAGGCGCTGTGTGCAGCTTGGTCTCCGGCAAGGTCAAGCGCAAATATGTGTTGGTGCTGCCGCGCACCAGTTCAATGTGGCGGTGACGGATTTTGGTCAAGTCACCAGGCCGAATAAAGCTGTTGACCATGAAGCCAATGGCCCAAGCAATGTCTGGTGACATGGTGTGGTCGTTGTAACACTGCTTGATACGTTTGCGTAAGTCTTGCTTGCTGTTGGGATGTTTTTGTCCCCGCAATGCACGTGCTGCACGAAGCAATTGCCAATACTCGGTGGGGGTGAAGGCACCACGCGATGCTGCTTTGATTTTAATTTTGGGAAATTCGGGTAGCTGTTCAAGCTGACCAATACGCACGGCATGGGCCAGCACTTTACGGACAACGATCAGGTAATGGCTGACGGTGGTGGTGCTGTACTTGACGCTGAGTGTTCGGCTGAACTCTTGCAACGCTGCATAGTCAATGTTGTTGGCTAACATCATCCCAAAGCGTGGTAGCACCTGTGCGTCCAAACGGTTACGGAACATTCGTAAACTGCCTGCGCCAAATTCCCCACGTTCGACCCGCGCTTGTTCGTCTGCATAAACCTGTGCAGCCAATGCTCCAAACGTCAGCTGGTGCTTGGTTGCTGATGCTGCTGTCTGTACCGCAGCTTGGGGAGCAAGTTGTTTGACCAGCAGGTCTTCGTAAAACCAACGTGCAAAACGTTGCGCTATTGGCAGCGATGTTGTCTTTGTGCTGCGCTTATGTGTGCGCCCTGCAACCCAACAGCGCACCTGCCAATATTTGCTAGCAGTAATCTTGTACACCGCCAACTTGCTGGGGTAGCCATGCACGGCTGTTATGGTTGCAGGTATGGGTACGGTACGCTCGCGTGGGATTAATCGGTCGTTTGCAGCGTGGGTGGTGTAGTGCGTGAAGTAATGGAGCATGACCCCAGCCTACAGTTGTACATCGTGTCGCGCGACCTAAAAGTTTTGACCGCCCACGATTTGCTGACGCTTTGAAACCGTGCATTAGCCGCTAGTCCGCCGTGGTCGCCATGATAAAAAATGTTGCGATGACGCTTGCAAATACGCTGGTGAGTTGTACACCACAGACCGTACAACTTGTAACGCAACGGTGTCGGCAGCATCAAAGCAAAATCGAAGCACCCTCTCAGCACCTTCAAGTACCTTTAATCAAAATTAAACCCTCGTTGCTTTGGCCGCTTTGGCCGCGACTTCTGCTTTCGCACAAAACGTTGTGTCTTTGTATGGCACATTGGATATGGGCGTTGGCAATATCTCTTACAAACTGAACGACATCGTGCAAACCACACGTTCAGGTGCGCAATCCAGCGCTAACGACACAAGCCGTTGGGGTATGACAGGCACCGAAGACCTCGGTGGCGGGATGGCAGCTGAGTTCAAAATCGAGCAAGGCATTGGCACAAACCCACGTTCTGGCATCGCCAAAGACCTCACTTTGACAAACGGAACATCTAACGGCAACGCTTACACATTGGACAACACTGTGTTGGGTGATCGTGAACTGTGGGCTGCTGTTAAAAGTGGCGCTGCTCGCGTTCAAGTGGGTTACGGCGTGACTGGTATGCGTAACTTGGCAGTGCAAACTGACGCTGCTCAATCTAACCAATTCGGTAACCAAATCGCTCATGATGTTGGCGCATACCGTCGTGCCGGTGTTCGCGTTGACTACAACTTGGCTGGTGGTTGGTTGGTGTCTGGTGGCGTTTCGGGTAACCGTTCTAATCAAGGTACTGTTGCTACTGGCAGTGGTGCAACAGCTCCAGCACTTGGTGGTGAATTGCGTAACGGTAAAGGTTGGACATTGGGTGCACAGTACACACAAGGCCCGATCAACGCTGGTTACTTCCATGACGAAGTTACATCTCAGTCTCCAGCCGTCTTGGCTGCCAACTACGCGCAATCTCCAGCTCCATATTTGACTATTGCTGCCGCAGCCGCTAACACTACTAAGAAGACTGACTTGTTAGCTGCTTCTTATGACATGGGCGTCGCTAAGCTTTACGGTCAGTACTACAGCCAAAAAGCTGTGCAGAACGATGATGCAACTGATACAGGCGCTGGCGCTGGCAAGATCCAAGGTACAAGCTTTGGCGTCCGCGTCCCAGTTGGCAAAGCCACGTTCTTTGCACAAAGCTTGAACATGAAAGACAAGCAGTACGTTGCAGCAGCTACAGGTGAAGACCGTAAATACACAGGTTCTAGCTTTGGTGTGCGTTACGACGTCAGCAAGCGTACCTACGCTTACGTGAACACTGGTTCTTTGAAGAAAGATGCTAGCGCTGGCAGCAACAGTGCTGGTACATCATTGGCCAACAACAACGGAACGAAATACCAGCAAACAGCTTTGGGTATCGTCCACTCCTTCTAATTCTCAAGCTGGCTTAGCCAGTTAAGGATTTAAAAGTCTAAAACCCCATCGTGGCAACACGGTGGGGTTTTTCATTGCGAACTCTCAAATGACATCTGCGTCATACAAAACGGGAATGACACAGACGTCACGCACCTGTCGTGGTGGTCTGGCTATCGTGGCGCATGCACGTGATCAACCAGAGAAATTGCCAGCCTTGCACTGCATGCTCACATTGCACCCGCCAAGGTTGCAGCATTTACGATGCGCGCCCCCAAGACCCTTGCCAAAGTTTCCATTGCGCTTGGCGTCAAGAGGGCACGCTGCTGCCACACAACATGCGCCCTGATTTATCAGGTGCCATCGTGGCGGTAACCACAGGCACCGATCTTTCGCGGGAGCATCGCGTTCTTGAAATGGTGGCGCTCTAAGTCAGCGCAGGCGCTTGCGTCGCTAAAAACACCCGAGCCACGCTGGGCGAGATTTGCGCCCATGCCTCATCGCTCATGTGCGCAGGCTTGTGTTTGCTGTAAGTGATTTTTGTGTCTTTAGAAAAATCGTGCATGGCAAACACCACGCAGTTGGTGGTGCCGGGTGCGTTGACCACCCACAGTGCGCCATCAAAGGCAGACTCCATGCGGTCCACATACACATCGCGGTACGCGCTGAATCGGTGCAAGTTGGCCACCGCCACCCCGCCAGAATTCAACACGCGTCGGCAATCTGAATAAAACTGCGGCGAACACAGCTGCTCGGGCATGCCTTGTGGGTCAAAGCCATCGACCATCACCACATCAAACGTTTGCTCGGTGTGCGCCATGAAGTCGGCGGCGTCCATCTGCAGCACTTGAAAGTGCGCATCGTCATCGGGAATGCAAAAGCTTTGGCGCAGCGCGATGACATGCGGGTTGATCTCCACCACCGTGATGTGTGTGTGCGGCAAATTCTTGTAGCAAAACTTGGCGAGTGAACCACCGCCCAAGCCCACCATCAAGATGCTTTTAGGCTGCGGGTGAAACAGCAGCACGCCCATCATCAAACGCGTGTATTCAAACTGCAGCTCATCGGGCCGAGCCACGCTCATGCGGCTTTGAATGTCGATGTCTGAAAACACCATCGACTTACTCAGAGCCGTTTCATGCACGATGGGTTTTTCAAAATCGTCGTCGGGCGTTGGGTGTGGCATCTCGTTCTTTCAAAATGAGACGCACGTCAGCCCAAGCGAACGAGAGAAATCTCGGGGGGAAATAAAAGTGTGAAGCTCGCCGATACGCCGGATTCTGTGCACCGTGGTTGCCCACGGCGTGACCGTCATTAATCTGGGCCGAGGGTTGCCCACTCGGCTCGGTGCTACCTACCCGCCAACTCAGCGGACCGCCTCAACGTTGGCCTACTTGGTATTGCTGCGCGTAGAGATTGCCCGTTTCACCCGAACTAAATCGGCTCGTCTCTGTTGCTCTAATCCTCACCTCACGGTGGAGAGGTGTTACCTCTTACGCTGTCCTACGCAGTCCGGACGTTCCTCCAGTGCCTGGTTTCCCAGATTGCACCAGCGACGGCCTAGCGAGCTTCACGACTTGATTATCGACGGATAATCAAGGCCCTCGACATAACTTGCCCGATCACCACGGGCCACACGCTTGTGATTCGACTCTCAGAACTCAAACTCCCGCTGTCTGCCCTCCCTGTTGAAGAACGCCGCGCCGCCGATGCGCCCGCCGAAACCGAGGCAGACCGCCAGCTTCCACCTCACCCGATTGATGCACTTCGCACGCTAGCTGCTGAAGCATTGGGGCTTTCAACAGACGCCATCGCCACGCTGGATGTTTTCAAACGCAGCTTTGATGCGCGCAAGCAAAACTTGCTGGTGGTCTACATCGTGGACATCACCTTGGCTGACGCATCGCAAGAAACTGCGCTGCTGGCCAAGTACGAAAAGAACTCGCACATCCAACCCACACCTGACATGTCGTGGCACGCGCCTGCCCATGCACCGGGCGACTGGGGAACAAATACAGGCGAACGACCCGTGGTGGTGGGCTTTGGACCCTGCGGCATTTTTGCGGCGCTGGTGTTGGCGCAAATGGGTTTCAAACCCATCGTGATTGAGCGCGGCACCACCGTGCGTCAACGCACCAAAGACACCTGGGGCTTGTGGCGCAAAAAGATTTTGAATGTGGAAAGCAACGTGCAGTTCGGCGAAGGCGGCGCAGGCACGTTCTCGGACGGCAAGCTGTACAGCCAAATCAAAGATCCGCGCCACTTGGGCCGCAAGGTGATGAACGAGTTTGTGCGCTTTGGTGCGCCCGAAGAAATTTTGTTCACCGCGCACCCGCACATCGGCACCTTCAAGCTGGTGAAAGTGGTGGAAGGCTTGCGCGAAGAAATCATTCGCTTAGGCGGTGAGGTGCGCTTTGAACAACGTGTGGTGGACATCGACTACGAAGACACCGCAAGCCATGCGTCCAACGCACACAACACGCCTGCACCCCGAGCCATCCGAGCCCTGCACATTCACAACCACGCCACGGGCGAGACCTACACCCTGCCCACCCACCACGTGGTGATGGCGCTGGGCCACAGCTCGCGTGACACCTTCACCATGCTGCACCGCCATGCGGTGGCGATGGAGTCCAAACCGTTCTCGGTGGGCGTGCGCATTGAGCATCCACAAGGCGTGATTGACCGCGCACGTTGGGGCCAACACGCGGGTCACCCGCTGCTGGGCGCAGCCGACTACAAGTTGGTGCACCACGCCGAAAACGGCCGCGCCGTGTACAGCTTTTGCATGTGCCCCGGCGGCACGGTGGTAGCCGCCACCAGCGAAGCCGGCCGCGTGGTGACCAACGGCATGAGCCAATACTCACGCGCCGAGCGCAACGCCAACGCAGGCATCGTGGTGGGCATTGACCCCAGCGACTACCCCACCGACCCCGCCGCGTTTGAAGCCGAGTTGGGCCAAGAGCTAGGCAACGCCGTGCGCCACACCACACACGATGCACCCGGCGGCTACCATCCGCTGGCAGGATTGGTATTGCAACGCCAACTCGAAGCTCACGCTTACACACTGGGCGGCAGCACCTACGAAGCGCCAGCACAACTGGTGGGCGACTTTGTGGCAGACCGTGCCTCCACTGCGCTGGGCAGCGTCGAGCCGTCCTACAAACCCGGCGTGAAGATGGTCAGCCTCAACAGCGCATTGCCCGGCTACGCCATCACCGCCATGCGCGAAGCGCTGCCCGTGTTTGGTCAAAAAATCAAAGGCTTTGACATGCACGATGCAGTGATGACGGGTGTGGAAACACGCACCTCATCGCCCCTGCGCATCGCCCGCGAAGACGACACCTTGCAAAGCCCCACGCTCTTTGGCTTGTACCCCGCAGGCGAAGGTGCGGGTTATGCGGGCGGCATTTTGTCAGCGGGCGTGGATGGCATTAAAGTAGGCGAAGCCGTCGCACGACAACTCATTTCTTCTAGGAGCAACCCATGAAAGCCAGCAGCGTTTTAGACACCATCGGCAACACGCCCCACATCCGCATCAACCGCTTGTTTGGCAACACGCATCAGGTGTGGATCAAGTCCGAGCGCACCAACCCCGGTGGCTCCATCAAAGACCGCATCGCGTTGGCCATGGTCGAAGCCGCTGAAAAATCGGGCGCGCTCAAAGCTGGTGGCACGATCATCGAACCGACATCAGGCAACACAGGCGTGGGCTTGGCGATGGTGGCTGCTGTGAAAGGCTACAAACTCATCTTGGTCATGCCCGACAGCATGAGCATCGAACGCCGCCGCTTGATGCTGGCCTACGGCGCCTCGTTTGATTTGACGCCACGCGAAAAAGGCATGAAAGGTGCCATCGCCCGCGCCGAAGAACTGGCCGCACAAACACCCGGCGCGTGGATTCCACAACAGTTTGAAAACCCCGCCAACATCGAGGTGCACACACGCACCACCGCGCAAGAAATCATCGCGGATTTTCCCGATGGCGTGGACGTGCTCATCACCGGCGTGGGCACGGGCGGCCACTTAACAGGCGCAGCCAAAGTGCTCAAAGCCAAGTGGCCTAACTTGAAGGTGTACGCGGTCGAGCCCACCGCATCGCCCGTCATCTCAGGTGGTGCACCTGCACCCCACCCCATCCAAGGCATTGGCGCAGGCTTCATTCCTAAAAACTTGGACACCGCGTTACTAGACGGCGTGATTCAAGTTGAAGCCGAGGCTGCTCGTGAAATGGGCCGTCGCAGCGCTGCTGAAGAAGGTTTGTTGGTCGGTATTTCTTCGGGCGCGACGCTGGCCGCGATTGCGCAGAAGCTGCCTGAAATTCCAGCGGGTGCAACCGTGCTTGGCTTCAACTACGACACAGGCGAACGTTACTTGTCGGTGGAAGGTTATCTGCCTGTTTAATTTCTGTACCTTGTTATCGGTAGAGCAACCTATCCAAATCCGTCAGCTCGGCCCGCGCGTCTTTGGCCAGCTGCGCTTGCTCTTTGAGCCAGCGTTTCAGCTCTGCTTCGTTTTGAATGCGGCGCAAGTCACGCTCTAGCGTGTCCACCTCGTGCTCTTTGTCGCGCAGCTGAATGGCCAGTGCGCGCGCCAAGCTCTCGGCGCTGATGTGGTCGAGTTCGCTCACGCCCAGGTAGTGGCGAATTTCAAACTGGGCTTGTGCTTCGTCTTCTTCCAACGCTTCCACTTGTTCTTTGAGCAGCAGGCACATGGCGTTGAGTTTGTCGTCGGCGATGCGGCTCAAAGCCGCGCTGTCGATCTGTGCAATCTGCAATTGCAGCTTGAGCAACTCCGACAAATTCTTGCGGTCATACGCGGCGTTGACTTCGCTCATCAGCGCGGTCTTGCGCACGCGCTCGGCCTCATCGGGTTCGCGGTCGGGGTGCAAGGCACTGGCGAGCTGGCGATACACCGTGCGCAGCGCGGTGTTGGCATCCATCTTTTGTTGTGCGTCTTTGAGCTGACGGGCTGCTGGTTTTTTCTTGGCCTTCTTGGCTTGGCGTTTGTCTTCGAGGCGCTGTTGCTGTTCGCGGTATTGACGCAGGCCGGCTTCAAACACCGCCTCTGCCGTGTGTAAGTCGTCCGCGCCATGCAAAGGCTTGCCGAATAAATCTTCAAACACGGCTTTGGCATGCTCGGCACCTGCACGCGCCTCTTCGGCCAAGGCTTGTGCGTCTTCTTCGCTGTGGTGCTGGTTGAACACGGCTTGCACTTGGCCGTCGTTCTTGTGCTCTAGCGCCTCACAAAGACCAAGGATGATTTGCGTGGCGCTGCGTCTGTGTGAGGCAGTGAGCTCTGCCTGATGCAAACGGCCATCTAAAAACAACAACAGGTTTTTGCGTGCAGTGTCTTCTTGGTTTTTCAACGAGCTCATCGCAGTCAGGTGACTGCTGCGGTGTTGTGTAGACAAAGCTTCTAACGTGGCAATCGAATCCGACAACGCCGACACACGCGCCAACAAGGTGTTGAAACGTTTTTGCGCAGGCGTGAGTTCAGCAGCAGGCTGAATGGCAACGGTCGCCACTGCTTGCACAGGGGCGACCGTCCAAGGAGAGGATGGATGGCTCACAGAAAAAACTTCATCTCAAAAATACCCCTTGCGTGCGATGTTGCTCATGCGAAGAACGCTTAGCCTTGTGCGTTTTGCAACGCGGCAATGCGATCTTCCAGCGGTGGGTGCGAGGCAAACAACTTGCCCAAGCCACCGGTGATGCCCATGGCAGCCACGCTAGGCGGCAAGTTGCCGGCTTGCATGCTGTTCAAACGGGCCAAGGCGTTGATCATGGGTTGCTTGTTGCCCAAGAGCTGGGCCGAACCTTCGTCTGCACGGAACTCGCGATGGCGGCTGAACCACGCCACGATCATGCTTGCCACAAAGCCCAGCACGATGTCCAGCACAAAGCTGGTGATGTAGTAGCCCATGCCGGGGCCGGTAGATTCGTCGTCTTTGCTGCGCAACATGTTGTCGACAAAGTAGCCAATGACGCGGCTCAAGAACACCACGAAGGTGTTGAGCACGCCTTGGATGAGCGTGAGCGTGACCATGTCGCCGTTCGCGACGTGAGCAATTTCGTGGCCCAACACGGCTTCAATTTCTTCTTTGGTCATGCCCTGCAGCAAACCGGTGGACACCGCCACCAAGGCTGAGTTTTTAAAGGCGCCGGTGGCAAACGCGTTGGGCTCGCCTTCGTAGATAGCGACTTCGGGCATGGCAATGCCCGCGCGTTCAGACAAGCGTTGCACCACGCTGACCAACCAAGCTTCGTCTTGGTTGCTAGGTTGGTTGATGACGTGTGCGCCCGTGCTCCACTTGGCCATGGGCTTGCTCATCAAGAGCGAAATGATGGCGCCGCCAAAACCCATGATGAGCGAGAAGCCCAGCAAGGCCGACAGGTTCAAACCGTTGGCGGTGAGGTAGCGATTGACGCCGAGCAAACTGGCGACGACCCCCAGCACCACCATGACGGCGAGGTTGGTGAGGACGAACAGAAGAATGCGTTTCATGGTTTCCTTTTCAGCGGGCAGTACAAAGGTCCGCTGCTGTGAATGGTAGGGGCGAATTGTTGCAATTCAATGGATCGGCTTTTAAAAACCACACGGAAACTAGGCAAAGTCATGCGTGGTTTTGGCAACGATCTCGCGCTTGGGACGAAAGACATTCACGTCTTCGTAATAGGCGCGTTCAGCATTCGCTGGCCACCAACCCGGCACGCCCAGAATGGGCAGCGGCTCGTAGGGTTTGGTGGCGAGTTTGGCGGGTTGCAAGTCTTGCACCAACCAGGCATCCAGCGCGGCTTCATCGTGCGGATTGATGTCACTGTCCACGCGATACACATGCGCCGTGATGGACTTGTAGGGCGTGACCAGTTTCTCAAGCAAGGCGTGGCCAAACAACACCAGGTGCACCTGCTGCCATTGGTCACGCAAGTCCACGAACAGCCGTAGCCAATCACGCGCTTGCAACGCGGCCCACACGTCGTCGGGCGCGTGCATGAGCACCACGTTTTCATCGAACAGCGTGAGCGCATCGCGCACTGGGCCCCGCGTGGCACGAATGCCTTGGGTGTCGATCTCTGCCGCTTGCAACTGGTTCAAACGACGTTTGGCCAGCGGGAAGCGGTGCCAACACAAGCCGTTGAAAAAATCATGCAGACCATCTCTGGTGGGCACTTGGGCAGTTTTGAAGATGAAGTCTTCGTAGGCTTGGCCTTCGGGCAAAGCTGACTGGGGGACGAACTTCACTTCTTGAAGTTGTTCGTTTTTCGTCGTTGCTGTTCGCTCTTGCTTCTGGGCTTTGGCATCGCCAAGCGCGAGGCCAGCACGGGTCGTGTTCACGCTCGCTGCGCTCGCAATATCACCCGAGCCCGCGCTGGCCTCGCGCTTGGCTGCGTATGTGATTGCGTTAAGAGCTTTGGCGACGCTTTGCTGTTGCAGGGCTTGGCGTGCAGTGGGCTCACCGAGTTCACGCCAAGGCGAGAACCACGGTTGAGACCAATCTATATCGGCTAAAACAGCACCTGCAAAGCCTTCAATTTTTGGATTTAAACCACGCGCCAAGGCAAGGCCTCGCCAGAGCGCAGAGGCTTCAAATCAGCTTCGCCAAACGCAAAGCTCTCGGGGGGTGTCCAGCTCTCTTTGCGCAGCGTGAGCGTGCCGGTGTTGCGTGGCAGGCCGTAGAAGTCTGCGCCGTGGAAGCTGGCAAAGCCTTCGAGTTTGTCGAGCGCACCTGCGTTGTCAAACGCTTCGGCATACATGGGCATGGCCGCGTGGGCGGTGTAGCAACCTGCGCAGCCTGTGGCGTGTTCTTTGAGCTGTGCAGGGTGTGGCGCGCTGTCGGTACCCAAGAAAAATTTGGGCGAGCCGCTGGTAGCCGCTTTCACCAAAGCTTGGCGATGTGTCTCGCGCTTCAACACGGGTAAGCAGTAGTAATGCGGGCGAATGCCGCCGGTGAAGATGGCGTTGCGGTTGTAGAGCAAGTGGTGCGCGGTGATGGTGGCACCCGTGTACTTGTCGCTGTCGGCCACGTAGTGCGCGGCTTCGGCGGTGGTGATGTGCTCGAACACAATTTTGAGTTCGGGGAAGTCTTTGCGCAGCGGAATGAGCTGGGTGTCGATGAACACAGCTTCGCGATCAAACAAGTCGATGTCGGGGCTGGTCACTTCGCCGTGCACCAACAACAACATGCCCGCCTTTTGCATGGCTTCGAGTGTTTTGTAGGTCTTGCGCATGTCGGTCACACCGGCATCGCTGTTGGTGGTGGCACCTGCTGGGTAGAGCTTGGCAGCGACCACGCCTGCGTCTTTGGCGCGGGCGATTTCGTCGGCGGGCAAGTTGTCGGTGAGGTAGAGCGTCATCAAAGGCTCGAAGCTCACACCTTGAGGCACAGCTGCCAAGATGCGTTGTTTGTACGCAAGCGCTTGCGCCGCCGTGGTGACGGGGGGCTTGAGGTTGGGCATGATGATGGCACGGCCAAATTCGGCGGCGGTGTGGGGCACCACGGTGTTGAGTGCAGCGCCATCGCGCACGTGCAGGTGCCAGTCGTCGGGTTTTGTGATGGTGATTTCTTGCGTCATGTCTGTAATTGTCTTCTGTTTTTTGCTGGGCTCGCTGCGGGCGGAGGCCGTGGGCAGGTTCCTCATGCTGGAGTACCAGAAATCGTCACCTGCCCACGGCCTCCACCCACAGACTGCGGCTTACAAAAGTTTGGTTGGACTATTGGTGTGCTAACGCATCTTCGCTAAAGAGGCCCTTGCGGCTCTACGCAAACGGCTAGCGCTAGCCAACGCAAACACAATCGCCTGAAATGTTTAAACCAACACCAGTTGGGCGGCTTGGGTGCGAAGAAAAAATCAGTGCGCCAAGATCTTGTTCAAGAACTCTTTGGTGCGTGGCTGACGGTTTTCTGGGTGGTTGAAGAACTCATCTTTCGAGCAGTCTTCCAAAATCTTGCCGCCCACATCCATGAAGATCACGCGGCTGCCCACTTTGCGCGCAAAGCCCATTTCGTGGGTCACGCACATCATGGTCATGCCCTCATTCGCCAAGTCCACCATCACGTCCAACACCTCGCCCACCATTTCGGGGTCGAGGGCTGAGGTGGGTTCGTCAAACAGCATCACGATGGGGTCCATGCTCAAGGCACGGGCAATGGCCACGCGTTGTTGTTGGCCGCCTGAGAGCTGACCTGGGAACTTGTCTTTGTGTGCCATCAGGCCCACGCGCTCTAGGTATTTCAAGCCGTGGGCGTGGGCTTCTTCTTCGCTGCGGCCCAAGACCTTTTGCTGGGCGATCGTGAGGTTCTCGGTCACCGACAAATGGGGGAACAGCTCGAAGTGCTGAAACACCATGCCCACACGGCTGCGCAGTTTGGGCAGGTTGGTGTCTTTGCCGTGGACAGCGATGCCGTCTACAAAAATCTCGCCTTGTTGGAAAGGCTCCAAGGCGTTGATGGTTTTGATGAGGGTGGATTTGCCCGAGCCCGACGGGCCGCAAACCACCACCACCTCACCTTTTTTAATACTGGTGGAACAGTTGTTCAGCACCTGCACGGGGCCGTACCACTTGGAAACATTTTTTAATTCAATCACGATGAACTCCAGCGCAGCTTAACGCTTAGCGAATGATGGCAATGCGCGCTTGCAAGCGACGCACGAGGGCCGAGAGGCCAAAACAAATCACGAAATACACCAAGGCCGCCAAGATGTACACCTCTTCCACGCGGCCATAAATCTTGCCTGCGGTGACAAAGCCCTTGAGCAAGTCATAGGCGCCGATGGCGTAGACCAAGGAGGTGTCTTGAAACAAGATGATGGTTTGCGTGAGCAACACAGGAATCATGTTGCGAAAGGCTTGCGGCAACACAATCAGGCGCATGTTCTGGCTGTAGCTCATGCCCAAGGCTTGGCCTGCCATCACCTGACCACGCGGAATGGACTGAATGCCCGCACGCATGATTTCGCTGAAGTACGCGGCCTCAAAAGCCACAAAGGTGATCGTGGCCGACAGCTCAGCCCCGATGGAGCGGCCAATCAAAAACGGAATCAGCAAGAAGAACCACAGAATCACCATCACCAAGGGGATGGAGCGCATGCCGTTCACATAGATGACCGCTGGCAGTTCTAGCACTTTGTTGCCCGACAAGCGCATGAGCGCGAGGATGGTGCCAAACACAATGCCGCCCACGGTGGCGATGATGGTCAGCTCAATGCTGAACAGCATCCCCTTCAACACAAACTTGTTGAAGATGTCCCATTCGACAAAAGAAAAATCGAGTGCGCTCATGCTCAGTGCCCCCCGCCGACATTGCCCGCGACCACGAGGCCAGGGATTTGCATGCGGCGCTCTACGAAGGCCATCACACGGTTCACAGCAAAGGCTGACACGGTGTACAGCGCCGTCACGGCCAAGTACACCTCAATGCCACGCGAGGTTTCTTCTTGCACTTGCATGGCGTACATGGTGAGTTCGGCAATCGACACCGCAAAGGCCACCGATGAGTTCTTCAACAAATTCATCGACTCACTGGTGAGTGGCGGCCAAATGGTGCGAAACGCAATCGGCAGCAGCACATAGCGGTACGTTTGCCACGTTGTAAAGCCCATGGCCATGGCCGCATAGCGCTGGCCGCGTGGCATGGCTTGGATACCAGCGCGCAGCATCTCGGCCACGCGTGAGGACGTGAAGAAGCCTAGGCCCAACACCACCAACACAAACCCCGGCACTTGTTGCATGGCCGGAAAGATCTTGGGCAATACAAAGTACCAGAGAAAAATTTGGACCAACACGGGGATGTTGCGAAACAGCTCCACCCACGCGTTGGCGAATCTTGCTAACCAAACATTCAAACGCGTGTCTTGTGGCAAGGTGCGCAGAACACCCATCAGGCACCCCGACACCATGGCCACCACCCAAGCACTGCCCGCTACAGAAAGCGTCCAGCCCCAGGCGTCAAACATCCACTCGAGGTAGGTTCGTCCCCCGCCATCGTCCTGAAGAAAAACCTGCCAATCGAGTGTCATGTCTTGCGTTTTCTAAATTACTTCTTAGCGTAGGCTTCGACAGGCTTGTCGTTCAAGTTTTTCCAAGCGTCCTTGTTGGCATCGCTGGCAGGCATGCCAAGCTTGATGTTCTTTGGAGGAATCGCTTGTGTGAACCACTTGTCGTACAGCTTGGCGAGTTCGCCAGACTTGGCCAAACCAGCGATGGTGTCGTCAGCCAATTTCTTGAAAGCTGGGTCGTCCTTGCGGAACATGATGGCGATGGGCTCAACGTTCAACACTTCGCCCACGATTTTGAAATCGGCTGGGGCTTTGGAGTTGGCGATGTTGCCAGCCAAAATTTGGCCGTCCATCACGAACGCATCAGCGCGGCCAGACTCGAGCAGCAAGAAGCTGTCTGCGTGGTCTTTGCCGAACACTTCTTTGAAGTCAACGCCGGTGGCGCGTTCGTTCTTGCGCAACAGCTGCACAGATGTGGTGCCGGTGGTGGTGGCCACGTTCTTGCCGTTCAACTGAGCAATCGATGTGATGCCAGAGTTGGCACGCACGGCAATGCGCACTTCTTCCACGTAGGTGGTGAATGCGAACGCCACTTGCTTTTGGCGCGCTTCGTTGTTGGTGGTGGAGCCGCACTCGATGTCCACGGTGCCGTTCTCAACCAAAGGAATACGGTTTTGTGAAGTCACGGGCGTGTACTTCACTTCGAGTTTTTTGCCAGCTGCCTTTTCAACGTTGGCGATGATGCGTTGGCAAATCTCCACGTGGTAGCCCACATACTTACCGTCACCCAAGGTGTAAGACAACGCGCCCGAAGAGTCGCGCACACCCATGGTGATGCTGCCTGCGGCTTTGACTTTGGCGAGGGTGTCATTGGCTTGCGCAAATGCGGTGCCAGCCAAGAGGGCTGAGACAGCCAAGGTAACGAACTGCTTTTTCATGTGAAGCTCCAATTGAAGTAATGAATTTGAACTTTACATTCTAGAGACAGTTACCCTCGGGAAAGCCCTAGGCAAAAATACATAGGCCTAAATTGCTAGCCCCTTTTTAGTGCGTTGCGTTTCCACATTTCCCAAGGGCGATCGAGGTGCAAATCATTCATGTCTGACGTGGCTTTCGCTTCAGCTTCTGTGAGGAAATTGATCTCACCCAAACGTGACGCTTCGCTTTGCAAGCGCGCATTGCTCTCGGTGTAGATGGCGCGAAACACGGCTTGTTGGATGGCGTTACCCACCGTCACACTGCCGTGGCCTCGCATGAGCGCCACATTGGATTGGCCCAACACAGTGGCCAGCGATTCACCCAGGGCTTGGTTGCTGATCAACAAATCGGTGCTCTCACCCGCGCTGTGGCGAATGTCGTAAACGGGCGTCACCGCGCCTAAGAAGCCACTCATGTGACAAATAGGGCGCAGCCGCGCGCCTGTGACGCCAAATGGAATCACAGCCGGTGAATGGCTGTGCACCACCGACATCACATCAGGGCGGGCTTTGTAGATGGCGCTGTGAATGAAGCGCTCGACATAGGTGCGGCGGCCTTGCGGGTCGTGCACGTTGCCGTCTAAATCGACCTCCACAATGTCTTGCGCCTCGACCAAAGCGGGCGCCATGCTGCGCGCAATGAAAAAGCGATCGGGCTTGTTGGGGTGACGCACGCTGATGTGGCCAAAGCCATCGAGCACACCTTCGTTGACCAGGATGTGGTTGGCCAGCGCCAAGTCGTCTAAGAGTTGTGTTGTCATGGTGTTTTCG
Source organism: Limnohabitans curvus (assembly GCF_003063475.1). Lineage (NCBI taxonomy): Bacteria > Pseudomonadati > Pseudomonadota > Betaproteobacteria > Burkholderiales > Comamonadaceae > Limnohabitans > Limnohabitans curvus. The sequence continues at coordinate 1,813,126 of NZ_NESP01000001.1, read as the reverse complement.
TTATTCAGCTTTGATGCCGGCATAGGCAGCGACGCGTGCCCAACGCACCAATTCGGAGCGCATAAAGTCTGTGCCGCTTTCGGATGAGGTGAAGAAGGGCTCAAAACCCAGCTTCTCAAACTTGGCTTTCATCTCGGGTGTGTTGCCCACTTGCACAAATGCCGCGTTGAGTTTTTTCACAATGGCTGGCGGTGTGCCTGCAGGGGCATACACCGCAAACCAGTTGGCCAAGTCCACGCCTTTGTAGCCTGACTCAGCCAACGAAGGCACATTGGGCAAGTTAGGGTTGCGCTGCGAAGCGGCCATGGCCAACGCGCGGATGCGCCCTTGCTGGATATAGGGCAACGCGTTTTGCACAGGGCTGAACATGTAAGCCAGTTGACCGCCCACCAAATCTGTCATGGCTTGGGATTGCCCTTTGTAGGGGATGTGATTGGTTTTAGTACCCGCGAGTTGGTTGAAGAACTCCGCATGCAAATGCTGTGGGCTACCCATGCCTGCAGTGCCGTAGTTCAGCTCGCCTGGGCTGGCTTTGGCCAGATCGACAAATTCACGCAAGTTGTTCGCCTTGACCGAAGGGTGCACCACCAGCACCGATCCCGTTTGCCCAACCAAAGTAACGGTTTGCAAATCCTTCAACAAGTCATAAGGCAGCTTGCGATACACCGCCACATTGGTGGCAATGGTGCCCGGCGACAGTAGCAAGGTGTAGCCGTCGGGCTTGGCTTTGGTCACAGCTTCCACGCCGATGTTGCCGCCAGCACCCAAGCGGTTTTCAATCACCACCGACTGGCCCAGCAACTCACCCACTTTTTGCCCCAAGGTACGCGCTAATAAATCTGTGCCGCCACCCGCGGCGACGGGCACGATGATTTGAATGGGTTTGTTTGGGTAGCTTTGCGCAAAGGTACTGCCCAGTGGACATGCAACGCTCAGCGCAACAACAACCATCCTAAGAAAAAACTTCTTCATGCTGACTCCTTATGAAAGAACTTAAATCTTGAACGCTTCAAGCGACTCTGGTGCAAACAACTCCGCCACATCCAATTGACGAGGCGACAAACCTTGTTCGTGGTGATAGCGGGTAAAGGTCTCTAGTGTTTTGCGGTTTTTCTCAAGGCCATAAGACCACCAGTCGTCACCAAACTCACGGCGTGCATCTTCCACATGTGCCGTTAACCAAGGCAGCATCGCCTTGAGTGCAGCCGTTTCGTACAAGTCGTCATACGTGCGGCGCTGCGCTTCAATGAAAGCCTTGGTCAACGATTGCGCAATCCAACGGTTTGCTTCATACACCTCACGGCGAATCACCACCGTGTGCATGATTGGAAAAATGCCTGTTTCACGGTAATAAGCACGCTCGACATCGACATAGTTCTCAAACAAACGCTTGACCTTGCCATCGCCTTTTAGAAATGAAGATGGCATGCGCGCGGTGTAGAGCGCATCCAATTCACCATCGTGCAACATCTTTGACAAGGTTTGCGTGGGACCGATGGGGTTGACTTGAATATTCGGCGGCAATTGCAGCTTCATCTTTTCGATACGTCCCGACTCTTCTTCACCGCCAAATAAATACGGCTGCGCATCCACGGGCACACCGTAATGATCAGACAAGATGCCACGAATCCACACCGGCGCTGTCATTTGGTATTCAGGGCTAGCAATACGTTTGCCAATCAAATCTTTCGGCTCATGGATGCCGCTGTTGGCATTCACATAAATGCAAGAGTGACGAAAGAAGCGGGATGGAAAAATAGGCAACGCGACAAACGGACGCTCGGGTTTGGACAGCGTGACGCAATAAGACGACAACGACATCTCTGCCACATCAAACTCTTGAAACCGAGCCATGCGAAAGAAGGTTTCTTCCACAGGCAAATTCAAATAGTTCAAGTCAATGCCATCGACAGGCACCGTGCCATCCATCAAAGCACGGGTTCGGTCGTAGTTCCAACACGCAAAGCTCAGTTTCAATCGACTCACACATTACTCCTGTTGTTTGATGCCTGCGGCTTGGACGGCTTTGCCAAGGCGCTCGTTTTCGTCTGCAATTGCACGCGCATAGTCAATGGCGCTACCGCCAATAGCCTCAATCCCAGCATTGCTCAAGATTTGAATGGTTTCGGGTTGCTTAGCGACAAACGCCATTTCAGCACTGATACGGTCCATCGCTGCCTGTGGTGTTCCCGTGGAGGCCAACACACCCACAATGGGTGCAAAGTCAAAACCCGGAATCACTTCGGCAATGGTGGGGACGTTAGGTTCTTGAGCCGAACGCTTGCCTGAGTTACTGCCGACCAAGCGCACCTGACCCGACTTGACAAAGCCAGACAGTGACGGCAAAGCAGAAAACAACATCTCGACTTGACCACCAATCAACGCAGGTACAGATTGGCCAGTACCTTTGAATGGAATGTGCGTGATATCCAACGACAAAGCCGCTTTCATCGCTTCCATGCTCAGATGGTGCGTGCTGCCAATGCCAGAAGACCCATAAGTCAATGTGCCAGGCTTGGCCTTTGCCAACGCAATCAATTCACGTAAATTGTTGGCCGGTGTTTTGGGGTGAACGGCCAAATACAAAGGTGCTCGCGCGGCCAAAGAAACGGGAACAAAGTCACGCTTGTAGTCGTAGCTGATGGTTTTGTAGAGCGATGGATTGATGGAAAACATCGAACCATCAGTGACTAAAAAGGTGTAACCATCCTTTGGCGATGCAGCCATGGCTTGTGCAGCCACGACACCGTTCGCTCCAGGTTTGTTGTCAACCACCACAGGCTGACCCAAGCGATCGCCTAAGCGTTGCGCGTAAATACGCGCCACAGTGTCAGGCAACCCGCCCGCCGAGTACGGCACGATGAATTTGATGGATCGGTTGGGATACGCCTGCGCAAATGCAGCAGATCCAACACTTGCAGCAGCCACCGCCAGCACAACAGATTGCAATACACGGCGACGGAAAATATTGTTGAAATTCATGGTTTGTCTCCTGGTTGTTTTTTTAATTAAACGGGTTTTGCCTCGTGCTCTCGCCAGTCCACCTCTTTGGGGACGACGGCTTGATAGGAACACATCGTGCTTGGAATACGAAGCGGGCCAACCCCAATAGGAGGTTCGCCTTTCATAAAGCTTTGAACGGCCTCCAACATTTGTCGGCGAAATTCCACAATCGCTAAATCACTAGCGCCCAAACGGTCATGGGTACGGTCTGCAATGGGTCCCATCGTCACCCACATCGCCATGTCTTGGTTAGGAATACCTGGAATGCCAGTGAAGTTGCCGGCCTTCATCGCTTGACGGTCTTGCATGAAATCGTTCGCAACAGTGCGTACAGGCTTGAACTGCGCATCCACATCGACCCCTACTTGCGCGGACAAAAATTGGCGCCATGTTGCTGTTTCAGGCGTGCTGGCGGGGTCACCCCAAGCAATGAAATGAAACGCTGTATGTGTATCGTCAATGGCCGTATTGATGTTGGCGACGTTGTACAAATTATTGGGAGGAATTAAGGCCGAAGCAGGCGCAACAAACACCGTCGAACGCACATAGTCATGCGTCGCCGCGTTATGGATTGGGCGGCGAATCGCTGCGTAGCGAAAACCATAGGCATCACGCTGAGTTTGCATGCGCGGCGCTTTGTCAGTGGATGGACGAAGCCAGTTTTTGTCTGTTGCTTTTGCACCATCCACCCGAGCGGGCACCATGTCCGAAGAGTGCAAACTAGAGCTATGCGCCGAGTCAATTTGACCTTCCAAAATCTGCGCCCAGTTGCATGGGATGATGATTTTGGCAATCGACACACGAACATCTTCTGTCGGCGCCCAAGGGGGTGGCGTGAATTCGGTCATGGTGTCTGCAGGCCCCATGTAGGCCCACACAAAACCACCCCATTCTTTGGTTGGGTAAGCCGTGTGTTTGACCTTATTCGCCATACCGCTGGCCACTGGCTCTGAACTCATCTCTGTGACGTTACCTGCCACGTCCATCTTCCAGCCGTGATACAGGCAACGCAATCCACAGTTTTCATTACGGCCATAAACCAAGGATGCGCGGCGATGCGGGCAATATTCGTCCATCACACCCACACGTCCCTCGGTGTCACGAAACACCACCAAGTCCTCACCCAACACGCGGGCACGAATCGGTTTTCCATCAGGCTCGCTGACTTCTTCCAACAGACAAATGGCTTGCCAATGGCGACGCATAAGTTGCCCCATGGGCGCCTTGCCTTCCACACGGCACAACAGATCGTTCTCTTCCGGCGTCAACATAAATTTCCTTTTTGAGCTTGCAAAAATATAGTTAGATGGCTAAGATTATTTGAATTCTTGATCTATGTCAACTCAACCTCTGTCACACAAAGCACAACCTGTATATGAGCGAACCCTTCACTTTCCTGCGTGTCTCACGCAAACAATCAATTGCCACAGACATCACGTTGTTCGAGCTTGCGCACCCTGAAGGGCAAGAGCTGCCTGCATTCACAGCAGGCGCGCATATCACCGTACAAACCCCTTTGGGGATGCGTCGGAGCTATTCGTTGTGCGGAGATCCAGAGCAAACTACGACATGGCAAATCGCTGTCAAACGAGATGCAAAAGGACGAGGAGGCTCACAAAGCATGGTGGACAACGTGCAGGCAGGTGACTTACTCCCAACCTTGCCGTGGGCCAACCTGTTTGAACTCAATGAAACCGCTGCGTCATACATCTTTGTGGCAGGTGGCATTGGTATCACACCCATCTTGTCGATGATGCGTCGCTTGCTCAGCCAGGGCCGTACCGATTTCAAGCTGTATTACTGCACGCGTGATGCCGCTGGCACAGCCTTTATGGATGAGCTCCATGCACCTGAGCTGGCGGGGAAAATCACAGTTCACCACGACCATGGCGATCCTGCGAAAGCATTAGATCTGTGGCCTGTGTTTGAGCGACCCAGCAATGCACATGTGTATTGCTGCGGACCACAGGGACTGATGGACAGCGTGCGTGACATGACGGGACATTGGCCCAGTGAGCGCATCCACTTTGAGAGTTTTGGCGTGACACAAACTGGTTTTGCTGAAAACAAAACCTTTGACGTGGTGTTACAAAAATCAGGCACTCGCATGACAGTGCCTCCAGACCAAACTATTCTGGAGGCCTTACGCGCATGTGGGCATGACGTATCGAGCTCTTGCGAAAGTGGCACGTGCGGTTCTTGCCGCACAGGTTTGATCGCAGGAGAGGCTGAGCACCGTGACATGGTGCTCAGCCCTGACGAGCACACACATCAAATCATGGTTTGCGTTTCGCGTGCCAAATCTACAGAACTGGTGCTTGACTTATGACTTCATCGAAGCTTCGACTCGGTGTCGCAGGTTTAGGTCGAGCGTTCACTTTGATGCTGCCAACGTTGGCCAACGATACTCGCATTCAGTTGGTGGCTGCCACAGATCCACAGCCCTTAGCCTGCGCACAGTTTGAACGTGACTTTGGTATCGCATGTGACCCGAACTTTGAGGCTTTATGCGCCAACCCGAAAGTACAAGCCATTTACATCGCGACGCCACATCAACTGCATGCTGCGCAAGTAGAAATGGCGGCAGCGCATGGCAAACACGTCATGGTAGAAAAGCCCATGGCACTCACACTGGATGAATGCACGCGCATGATTGAAGCTACCGCACGCGCTGGTGTCGTCTTGATGGTGGGGCACAGCCATAGTTTCAACGCGCCAATCCTTAAAGCGCACCAACTCATTCAAAGTGGCGCATTTGGTCGCGTGCGAATGATTCATGCTTTAAATTACACCGATTTTCTATACAGGCCTCGCCGACCAGAAGAGCTAGATACGCGAGCAGGTGGAGGCGTGATATTTAGCCAAGCAGCCCATCAAATTGACATCGTGCGCCTCCTCGGCGGAGGCTGCGTCAACAGCGTGATGGCGCACACAGGTGCATGGGATGCAGCACGCCCCACGGAAGGTGCTTACAGCGCATTGCTCGGGTTTGAAGGCGGGGCATTTGCCAGTATGAGTTACAACGGCTATGGCCACTTTGACAGTGATCGCTGGATGGATGGCATTGGAGAATTAGGCCAAACCAAAAACTGGGCCGAGCATGGCATCGCTCGGAAACGTTTGATGAATGCAAGCACCGCTTCCGACGAAGCCACGCTGAAGGCATCACGAAACTATGGCGCTGCGCAATGGTCTGGCAGTCTCGCGCTGCCACCAAACGCACAGCACCAACATTTTGGTCCAATCATCGTCAGCTGTGACCATGCCGATTTGCGACCTACACCGCAAGGGGTGTGGATTGATGGCGACTTCGACGTCAAGCTCGATGCCTTAGAACCTCCCCCCCTGCCACGCAGCGAAGTGATAGACGAGCTTTACAACGCCATCGTTCACAGCAAACCGGTACTGCATAGCGGCATCTGGGCACGTGCCACTACGGCGGTTAGCTTGGCAATTTTGAACTCAGCACAAAGCGGTCAAATTCAAATTCCGACCCACCAAATGCCACCGGCGTATTGAATGAAGAAAAATAAATTTGATGAAACGCGCAATATTTTGCGCCACTGGCAAGAAGATGTCCCCAACGACCGCCTTGCGCATTTGGTGCGTGATGCAGGACGTGCCTACACACGGGCCTTGCAGTTGCGCCTAGCCAAACACGGCGTACCGTTCGGGCACTGGACGTTTTTGCGAATTTTGTGGGAAACCGATGGGTTAACCCAGCGCGAACTCAGCGATCGCGCGGGCGTGATGGAGCCCACCACATTCGCGGCGATGAAAACCATGGAAGCACTGGGTTATATCGAACGCCGTCAACTACCAGACAACCGAAAAAATATGTATGTGTATCTCACCTCAGCAGGGCGCGCTCTCAAGAAAAAATTAGTACCTCTTGCTGAGGAGACCAATCAGGTCAGCATTCAAGGCCTCAATCCGTCAGATATTCAAACCACGCGCCGTGTGTTGTTCGCTATTTTGAGTAACTTGGCACAAGACGAGTCAGATTAAAAGATTTGCGCGCTGGTCGATAATTCAAGCTGTACATCTGTTTTTGAATATGCCGACAAATTCTGGCGCTCCAATTTTTTGCAAACCCCAAGACCTCCACCTTGACGAAATCACTTTGGTTCGAGGCGGTGTCGCCGTATTCAAAGCACTGTCACTGCACCTCAAAGAATCACGCATTGGTTTGATTGGCGACAACGGCGCTGGAAAAAGTAGTTTGTTTCGTCTCATTTGTGGCTTAGACACGCCGCAAGCTGGGCGCGTGACGTTGCCACACGGCCCCAACACGGTGGGCATGATGTTTCAAAACCCAGACGAGCAAATCATCTTTCCCACCGTGGAAGAAGAGTTGGCGTTGAGCCTGCATCACCTCAAACTGTCACGCCATGACGCACAAGCGTGTGTGCGTGATTGGCTCGCTGCACGCCACTTGGCGCACTGGGCGCCACGCGCGATCGGAAGCCTCAGCCAAGGCCAGCGCCAGCATGTGTGTTGGTTGGCATTGATGATTGCCTCGCACAGCACCCTCTTGTTAGATGAGCCTTTCTCAAGCCTCGATTTGCCAGGCCAAGCCTTGCTGCGTCGTGACATTGCACAAGCCAAAGAGCAAATCATTGTGTCGACGCATGTGCTCGATCATGTGCGGCACTTTGAACGCGTCATTTGGCTAGACCACGGCACCGTGCGATTGGATGGCTTGGGCGCTGACGTCTGCGGCGCTTACGAAGCCGATGTCGCGTTGCGAACAGCCTAAGTTCATGAAAAGCCTTTACAGCGAACAACGCACATGGCTACACGGTGTACCCGCTTCGGTGAAGTTGGTATTTTTGGCTGTGCTGGGCACCGGCTTGTTTTTCACAGACCAGTTACTCACACTGGGTGCAAGTGCGCTGGTGTGTGTGGCCATCTTCGTCTCGTTGGGGCGCATCACCGCCAGCGCCAAGCCTTTGCTGATGGGGCTCGTGGTTGCCAGCGTGTTGATTGCGGTGTTTCACCTGACCATGCAGCACCCCACCTTGGCTGCCGTGACGGTGCTGCGCTTGGTCAGCACCACCCTGATGGGCATTGCCCTCACACTGACCACGCGTTACAGCGATTTGCTGCATGTGTTTGAGCGTGTGTTGTCGCCACTGAAAATTGTCGGCATCGCGTCAGAGCAACTGGCTTTGCAACTGGCTTTGATGCTGCGATTTACCGAACATTTTTTCATTCTCTGGCGCCGCTTGGATGATGCACACCGCCTGCGCACGGGCAAGGCTGGCGGTTTTAAAATATTGGCTCCTCTCACCATTCAAATGCTGGTGGCTGCCCGCCGTGTGGCAGACACCTTGCACGTTCGCCTTCGTCGCTGAAGCGACGGCCACGATTTTTCTTATGCACACATCTTCACTCTCTATCGCCTTGGTCTCCTTGTTTGCGGCGCTCATTGCTGTCTTCGGCTTGATTCCCAAAATTGACTTGCCTTTGGGCGTGCCCATCACACTGCAAACCTTAGGTGTGATGCTGGCGGGTTGCATGCTGGGCCCCAAGCGTGCTTTACAAGCTTTGTTGTTGTTCTTGGCTGCGGTTGCGTTGGGCTTGCCTTTGTTGTCGGGTGGCCGGGGTGGTTTGGGCGTGTTCTTCTCACCTGCCAGCGGTTACCTCGTGGGCTGGCCTGTAGGCGCTTTTGTGGCGGGTTGGGTCATGGCGGTGCTGCCTAAGCATTCGCCGCGCAGCTCTGCCATCAGCGCCTTCATCGCCTCTGCCGTGGGCGGTTTGTTGGTGGTGCATGTGTTTGGTGTTGTGGGCTTGGTCAACATTGCCAACCTGTCGTGGGAGCAAGCCATCATGGGCACCTTGGTGTTTGTGCCCGGTGACTTGATCAAATGCGCGTTGTGCGCCACCGTGGTCCACACCGTGGCGCGTGGCTTGCCTGATTGGCGCTTTGGTGGCTGACCTGTTGGTGCATGCGCCACTGGCGCGTTGGGCTCAAACCCGCGCACATGTGGTGGCCATGGATGATGGGCAGACCACGCTCACCTTTGCGCAGCTCTACGCACAGGTTCAACAGCAAGCTCATGAACTGCAGCGCAGCCATGCGCCAGCCACCGTGTTTGTTGACGATCAGCTCACCACCATGGCGCAAATGGTGTCTTTCTTGGCCATCATCACCAGCGGTCGTTGTGCGGCGGTCAGCGACCCCGATTGGCCAAGTGCGGTGCGCCAAAACGTACAACAGACTTTCTCAACTGAACCCGCCACGCCACCAGCGCCCACGCCGACAAGCCCGTTCTACATTGGGTTTACCTCTGGCAGCACGGGCATACCCAAAGGGTTTCGGCGCCACCACCAATCGTGGACCGAGAGCTTGCAGGTCTGCATCGACACCTTTGGCGCAGATGCGGCCAGTTGTGTACTGGCACCTGGGCGGTTTTCTCACTCGCTGTTTTTGTTCGGCATGATGCTGGGCTTGTGGAGTGGGGCTGGTGTGGTGGTGCAGGAACGCTTCTCTGCCGCCCGCATGATGGACACCTTGAAACAAGGCCGCACCCCCTGCTTGGTGGCGGTGCCGAGCCAGCTGCTGCTCATGCTCGAATTAGCGGCACGCCGCGCCATCGCCCCCATGGAAGACGTGCGCTTGATCTTGATCAGCGGTGCGCGCTGGATGCGCGACCGCACCGAGCAGCTTCAAGCACTTTTTCCTAAAGCGCGCATTGTTGAGTTTTATGGTGCCTCTGAAACCAGCTTCATGGCCTGGATGGATGCCAATGCCTCTGCGCCACCCAATGCGGTAGGCAAACCCTTTGCCAACGTCGAGATTGACATTCGACACCCCACGCCACCGCTTGGCACAGGGCAAATTTTCGTGCGCAGCCCGATGCTGTTCATGGACTACGTGGGGCCGCAAACCGACCACACCGCTGCCGTGCGTGACGGCGATTGGCTGTCTGTGCGTGACATGGGGTACGTTGACCCGCATGGGTTCTTGTGCCTCGTGGGGCGTGAAAACCGCATGGTCGTCACCCAAGGCAAGAACCTGTTTCCTGAAGAGCTTGAAGCTGTGCTCATGACGTGCCCCGGCATTGCCCAAGCTTCTGTACATGGCGTGCCCGACCCCATCCGTGGGCAGCAAGTGGTGGCGGTGATACAACCTCATCCCACAGACACCCAAGTCACCACACAGCAACTGTCCGCCGCATGTCGTGCGCAGTTAGAAAGCTACAAAGTGCCCAAACGATTTCTCATGTGTGCAGACTGGCCCTTCACGGCCAGCGGTAAAACTGACCACCTCGCACTTGCAAAGGCATTGCCATGTCTACCCACGCTCCCTTGATTGCTGCATGGGCACGCAGTGCCGTTGTGGCGCGTGACGGCGCGTTCAAAGCCCTGCACGCGCACGACATTGCCGCCCCCGTGGTGCAAGCCTTGCTGCAACGTGCAGGTGTTGAGGCATCGCAGGTCAATGCGGTGGTGCTGGGCAATGCCTTAGGCGCAGGCGGCAATCCAGCGCGCATGTTGGCGCTTCATGCGGGCTTGCCAGAGGCGTGCGCCGCACTCACGGTGGACACCCAGTGTTGTGCCGGTTTAGATGCCATTGCCATGGGCGTGGCCCTGATCGCCTCGGGGCAGGCCGAGGTGGTGGTGGCAGGTGGCGTTGAAGCGTGGAGCCGCGCGCCCATCCGCATGCACCGCCCCTTGCACACAGACGAAGCAGCCGTGGCTTATGAACGCCCAGCCTTCGCCCCTCATCCAGACAAAGACCCAGACATGCTGCTGTCTGCCGCCCGCTATGCCGCACACAGCGGCTACACACGGGCACAGCAAGAAGCCTACGCCCAGCAGAGCCATTCACGCGCGGTGATGGGTGAACCTCACATCGCACAAGAAATTGTGGCTGTCGCAGGTGTGGTGCATGACAGCTACCCCAGACACATCGACAGCCACCGCGCCGCACGCATGCCGGTCGTGGCACGCTCAGATGCCGCGGCCGGTGACCCCCCCGATGCATGCGCCCTCAGCGCCTTGACCATTTCGGCACAAGCGGATGGCGCCGCTTTTGTGCTCCTGCTCAGCCCCAAAGCTGCCGCGCGTTTGAATCACCACGCGAAAGCCACTTGGGTGTCGAATGCATCCATTGGCGCTGCGCCCGAATTTCCGCTGCTGGCGGCCGAGCTTGCGGCGCGTGAAGCCCTGAAGCGCGCCAACTTTACGCATGCCAACGCGATGGGTTTCATCGAACTGCACGACGCTTTTGCCGTGCAAGGATTGAGCTTTACGGAGCGTTTGGGCGTGACGCCCGAATGCTTGAACCCCTTGGGCGGTGGGCTGGCCAGAGGCCACCCCATTGGGGCTTCCGCGGCGATTGCGCTGGTGCGTTTGCTGGCCAACCTTGAGCGTCACAACACCTCGGGGGCACACGGTCTTGCTGCCGTGGCTGGGGCTGGGGGGCTGGGGTCTGCAGCGGTGGTGCGCTGGCTGTAAACGGATGAGGCCGATCAGCCCATCACCTTGAAATACTCATCCAATTCGCAACGCGTGGTTTGCGTTTGGTTCACAGGCGCCTCTGGATCGGCGTAGCCCAAAGCCATGCCGCACACAATGTGCGACGAAGCATCCAGCGCCAAATGCTTGCGAATCAAGCCCGGGTACGACGCCAAGGCACCAATGGCACACGTTGACAAGCCCTTGGCATGAGCAGCCAACATCAAGCCATACAGCGTCATGCCCAGATCCATATAGCCACCACTGCCAAAACCGTGCGGCATGGTGACGATTAGGGCCACAGGCGCATCGAAGAAACGGAAATTTTGCTCAAACTGGGCATCACGCCCCGCGCGGTCATCACGCGCCACACCCAATGCACCATACAAAGCCTGTGCAGCCGCCACTTGTCGGCGGCGCAACGTCATGGGCATGGGGTTGGGAAAGTAGTCGTAATCCTCTTTCTCTTGTTCGCCTGCTCGCCAAGACGCCACCAACTCAGCACACAGTTGCGCCCTGACACTGCCCTGCACGGCAATGAACGCCCCTGGTTGCAAATTGGCACCACTGGGTGCCAAACGAGCCAGCCTCATCACGTCATGCAACAGCGCATCGGGAACGGGGGTGGAAAGATAGCCGCGCACCGAGCGACGCGCTTGGGCGAGGGGAGAGAAAAAATCAGGAGAGTTCACATCAAAAATTATCGACGCAATTCGCTTGGGCATTAAAAAACCCCATCACGCTTGCGCGTGATGGGGTTGCGCCAACAAAGGGTTGCTTAGAAGCGGTAGCCGATACCGACGCCGACCAGCACTGGGTCGAGTTTCAACGTACCTTGACTCACGCCACTGCTGTTGTAAACGGTGGATTGAATATTCACTTTTTTCAGATCGAAGTTAAATGAAACTTGTTTTGTCAAAGGCACGTCCACGCCAACTTGCAGGGCATAACCGTAGCTGTGGTCATCCAATGTGTAGTCGCCTGATGCCAGGTTGGTTTTGGAAATCTTTGTGTAGTTCACACCAGCACCCACGTATGGCTTGAAACCATTGAAATTAGTGAAGTGGTACTGCACCAACAATGTAGGTGGCAAGTGCTTGAATGTGCCCACGTTGGCGCCACCCAAAGCACCTGCAGACACTTGCTGCTGTTGGGGAATCGTCAAAATCAATTCAGCCGCAACGTTCTTGTTGAAGAAGTAGCTCACATCCAATTCAGGAATGGTTTTGTCGTCAACACTCAAATCCAGAGCTGTTGCATCATGGTTTGCCATGCTCAACTTAACAGCACGGGCACGAACCAACCATGGGCTTTCTTGTGCGGCCACTTGACCAGCAACCAATATACCAACAGCAGCGGCGATGAGAATTTTTTTCATGATGCTTTCCTTAGCGTAACTCGGGTCTATTCCCGTGCTGTTGATTTCATCGCAAATTGGGGAAGCATCTATTGATACGCATCAACCAGATTCACTCAAATTATTGATTTACATCAAGAGTTCCATACGTACAAAACCCCACGACTCTTGCGAGAAGTGGGGTTTAAACTTTAAAAGCTCCAACTGGGTAGCCAGCAAAAAAATCAGAAGCGATAGCCTACACGAATGACGTAATCCATTGTGTCCAGCCCGACGTCGCTTTTGGTCGTAACGCCGTTTGCAGGCGCTAGGGGTATGGGGCCTGTTTTACCTAGGAAAGTTGCGGTAGTTCTAATTGGTAAATAAGCAACCGAACCAATCACACTCCATTTTTCGTCAATGTTGTAAACAACACCAGCGTTGTAGACTGGCGCCCAAGTAGATTCTAAAGATGCCCCGTTACCAGCGAGTGCTTGTATTGATGCAGCAGCACTTGGAGATACATCTTTGAAAGACACATGCGACACACCCAAGCCCAAATAAGGACGAATCTTGTCTTGCGGCGTGTTAAAGAAGTATTTGGCAATAACAGCTGGCGTCAATGACTTGACTGTGGCGGCACCTTGCTCAGTCGTACCGTTTGCGCGTTGTAAGTCCAAGGTGAGTTTTGGTGGAATACCCAGCGAAAGCTCTACGCCGATGTTGTCGCTATACATGTGCAACCAACCGAAAGACACGGTAGTTTGGCTGCCAATAGAGCCACGTAAGCCAGCGTTTGATGCATTGAAAGCACCGGCAACAGCGTTTGGAGTACCTGCCGCACCTGTTGAAACCAAAGGCCCTACATTGGTGTCAGGATTAATCGATGCCAAACCAATGCTGACAATGTTGTCGCCAGCTTTCTGCGCGAATGCACCTGATGCCGCAACGAGTGCGGCACAAGCCAAAGCTATTTTTGAAATAGAAGTCATTTCAGTCTCCAATATGTTTTTACTTCAGAAATAAAAAGCCCCACCACTTTTGCAAGGGGTGAGGCTTTAGGTCTTTTAAATCCTAAGCTGACTTATGCCAGCAACGGGATTAGAAAGAGTGGGTCATACCAATTGCTGAGTATGTAGATTTGCCGCCGGCTGTGCTAGCAGCAGCTGAAGCAGCTGCTTCGTCTTTAGATGTACCAGCAGCAACGTATGCAGTTGTACGCTTGCTCAAAGCGTAACGCACGCCATATTGAGTTTGCTTGTACTTGTTGATGTCAGCAGTAGCGCTGGTGATCTTGCCAGAGCCGCCCAACACGAAGAAGGTAGCTGCGCCGTAAGGAGCAGTGAAACCGTATGTTGTGGCTTTGTAGTCGTACTTGCCAACTGTCTTGCCGATCGTACCGTTAGTCTCAGTACCAGCTGCGCCAGTAACTGATGTCAGGTCTTTTTCGCCTTTGACATACTGAACAACTGGCTTGATCATGCCGAAGTCATAAGAAGCGTTCAATTGAGTCAGGTTAGATGTGAAAGAAGTTGCTTTCAAATCTGCGTTAGCTGTAGACACGCCAAACACGCTTGAGCTAGTGCCTGTACCAAGCGTTTGCTCTTGTTTGTACGTTGTGTAAGCTGCGCCAACGCGCAATGGGCCTTGCTCGAACAAAGCACCCAAGCTTTGACGCTTGGCGTTGTTGACTTTGTAGCCGTTTTGACCAGCAGCCAAATCGCTCTCAAAGTCATTACGAGCTGTACCAGCGCCGTATTGAGCAGTCACAGTTGTAGTGCCTGCAATTTTTGGAGACACATACACCAAACCGTTGGCACGTGTGCCGCCGAATTCGCCGTTAGAGATTTTGTGCAAGAAACCGCCAGGTTGCTCTTGACCGATGAAGAAGCCTGTGTTGGTCGAAGTGTTGTACAACTCTGTGTATTGGTAACCAATACGCAACTCGCCCAAACCTTTGTCTGAAGCAGACACATAAGCTTGACGTGTGTTGCTGTTAGAGCCGTAAGCACCCAATGGCATGTTGCCAGAGTTGCTCACGCCAGCGACTTGAGCGCCTTCAGCGCCAGAGCGGTTAGCGAAGCCATCAGGACCAGCAACAACGATACCAGCTTCGAACACGAAGTTAGCGTTGCGACCATTGCCGAGGTCTTCAACACCGCGGAAGCCCACGCGTGAGCCAGCGTTTGAACCGTCAGAAACGCCGTTTGATTTGATCAAAACTTCACCAGCATTATTTTTGAGGGTGTAGTTTTTGTAAGCAGCGTCCATGACACCGTAAACGGTCACAGAAGATTGTGCGAATGCAGAAGTCGCGGCCAAAGCGGCCAATGCAACGAGGGTTTAATTTTGATCGAAGGTGCTTGAAGGTGTCGACAGTGTGCGTTGATAGTGCCCCGAGAGTGCCGACACCGTTTTGCTCAAAGTTGTACGGATATTGGTCAACAACTCACGAGCGTATTTGCAAGCGTAACCGCAACATTTTTTATCATGGCGACCACGGCGGACTAGCGGCTAATGCACGGTTTCAAAGCGTCAGCAAATCGTGGGCGGTCAAAACTTTTAGGTCGCGCGACACGATGTACAACTGTAGGCTGGGGTCATGCTCCATTACTTCACGCACTACACCACCCACGCTGCAAACGACCGATTAATCCCACGCGAGCGTACCGTACCCATACCTGCAACCATAACAGCCGTGCATGGCTACCCCAGCAAGTTGGCGGTGTACAAGATTACTGCTAGCAAATATTGGCAGGTGCGCTGTTGGGTTGCAGGGCGCACACATAAGCGCAGCACAAAGACAACATCGCTGCCAATAGCGCAACGTTTTGCACGTTGGTTTTACGAAGACCTGCTGGTCAAACAACTTGCTCCCCAAGCTGCGGTACAGACAGCAGCATCAGCAACCAAGCACCAGCTGACGTTTGGAGCATTGGCTGCACAGGTTTATGCAGACGAACAAGCGCGGGTCGAACGTGGGGAATTTGGCGCAGGCAGTTTACGAATGTTCCGTAACCGTTTGGACGCACAGGTGCTACCACGCTTTGGGATGATGTTAGCCAACAACATTGACTATGCAGCGTTGCAAGAGTTCAGCCGAACACTCAGCGTCAAGTACAGCACCACCACCGTCAGCCATTACCTGATCGTTGTCCGTAAAGTGCTGGCCCATGCCGTGCGTATTGGTCAGCTTGAACAGCTACCCGAATTTCCCAAAATTAAAATCAAAGCAGCATCGCGTGGTGCCTTCACCCCCACCGAGTATTGGCAATTGCTTCGTGCAGCACGTGCATTGCGGGGACAAAAACATCCCAACAGCAAGCAAGACTTACGCAAACGTATCAAGCAGTGTTACAACGACCACACCATGCCACCAGACATTGCTTGGGCCATTGGCTTCATGGTCAACAGCTTTATTCGGCCTGGTGACTTGACCAAAATCCGTCACCGCCACATTGAACTGGTGCGCGGCAGCACCAACACATATTTGCGCTTGACCTTGCCGGAGACCAAGCTGCACACAGCGCCTATTGTTACCTTGTATCCAGCTGTACGCATTTACCAACAAATCGTCCAGCACCAAGCGCAGCACAACCGTGCCAAGCCAAACGACTACATCTTCCTGCCCGACATTACAAACCGCAACTATGCGCTCACGGTATTGAGTTTTATGTTTAACTGGGTGTTGCAGCACACAGGGTTAAAACTTAATCCCCATGGCCATCCCCGCAGCCTTTACAGTCTCCGTCATAGTGCCATCACGTTTCGCTTGCTGTATGGACAGGGCATTGACTTGGTAACGCTGGCGCGAAATGCACGTACAAGTGTGGAAGTCATCAACAACCACTACGCCAGCACCGTGACGGGTGAGCAAAACATTGCCATGCTGCAAAGCAGACGCACCCACACTACTTAGTTTGCTGGTGGGTGCTGTACGTAGTTACTTCTTAAACCCATCACGCAGCTTGGTACTTGCTGCATCCATCTGTGCGTCCAGCTCGCCGTTTTGTGCCGCGCCAATCAGCACATCCAACACATTGACCAGCTCTTTGCTGTTGGCAACCTCCACGGCAGTTTTGCCTTTTGCCAGCTCCAGCGTTTTGCTGCCGTAAAACACAGCCAATAAAGTCTCATTCTTCTCACCCGTCCACCACCAAGGTTTGATGCGTACCGCTTGTTCACGTACAACACGATTACCGTCAGAATCTTGCACACTTCGCAAACGTTTGGGCGCATACGTGCGGCCTTCGATTTGTGCCAATGCCAGCTCGCGCTGTTCAGTCAACTTCAAAATTAATTTGTTGCGGCGCTTGACTGCGTCTGGCAATGCGCGGGGTTTACGTGCGGTTGTGAGTTTGAGTGCGTTCAATGTGGCCATGGTGCTTGGTCCTTTGGTTGTTTAAGCACCGCCAGTCTGTTGCCACCCTCGCGTCAAGTCGATCATTACACCGATCAAGTTGCCGGTCATTGCTGTTGCAATAACTAGTTTGCAAACTAGTTTTTTGAGCGTCGATTTAATCGACACTGACCGTTACCGCAGTAACACTTGCTACCAAAATATCTCACATTTGTGAGATTTCTATTCAGCTGCAAAAACCTTAACTTAAGCTTTTCACGTACTTGTACAGCGTTTGGCGGCTTAGTCCGTGTCGCTGTGCAACGTGACTTTTGTTTGCACCCAACGCAGTAGCCTCTGCAACGATTTGCTGTATTTGTTCGGGGTCATTCAGCTTACGCTTGCGCCCTTGGTACACACCGCGCTCCTTGGCTTTAATGATGCCTTCTGCTTGGCGCTCTCGTATTAGCGACCGTTCATACTGGGCAACCGCCCCCAACATGCTCAACATCAACATGTCCATGGGGTCAGTACTGTCGCCACCCCGAAATGTCTTGGCCTCCTTGACGAAGTGAACATGAACACCACGTGCAGTTAGTTCTTCAACAATTTGCAACAGGTCGGTAAGGCTTCTAGCAAGCCTGTCCATACTGTGTACGACGACCACACTATTTGGGGGCCAATTACCTGCAAGCATTGCCTGTAGCTGTGGCCTGTCTGCATTCTTGCCACTTGCTCGGTCTGTAAACGTGACTGTCAGTTGTTGGTCGGCTAGCTGACGCTCTACGTTTTGGTCCGCGCTACTCACGCGAACATAACCAATGCGGATGGGTTGTTGGGTTTGCATACATGTCCTTTCAGGTGTTTTATGTGTCACCCCAAGTCTGGACATGTCTTAACGTCGTGTCGATCAATTCATTAACCAACCCTATATGTACAGGTTTGCGCTGTAGCGTATGGGTGTACTCAAACTCAACATTACTGTTTTTGGGGTTTGGGTTTGCTACGCATGTAATTGACCTCATTGGCAATAAATGCCTTGTGCTGTGCAATTCGCTGCTTCTCATCCTGCGTTTGCAAATCACCCCAACGTGTCAACTGCTTCTCCCCCAAATGCCAATACTCATTGTGCGTTTCGAACTGCACCAGCTCTTCCAACTCATGCTTTACTGTTTGGGACAGTTTCTTGCGGACTATGAACGCATCGTGAATTTTGGCCAGTACACCCATGTTCTTGCTTTTCAAAAACTCGTACGCTTTGGCCATCGCTTGCGCTTCAGCGTTTTGGTACAAGTACGCAATGACTTTGGCCTTGCTGTGACGCTTGTTTGCGCGAAGGATTTCCAGTTTTAGCAAGGTCGGCTCTTGCACTTCCACGCACTTGTTAATGTACGTGTCCAATGTGTTTTGTTCCCGTACAAAGTCCCGCACATCTGTGCAGGCCATAAATCGCGTACGCTCATCTTCGTTTTTAATAATGTCAGCAAGCGCGGGGTTTTGCCATCCGTCATCGTTTGTGCGCCATCCATGTTTGGTTAACTTAGCACCAAAGCACAGCGCTGTCATTGCTTCTTTAATCAAGTTGCGCTGAAGGTCAACGGGAACGTTGGTACCGTCATCAAACGTTTGCTCCTGCACTTGCTGCATGAACTCAACTTTGTCCTGCAAGTACCACAGCGTGGTGCAGAACGCCTTTTTGACATCCTGCTGCAATCCCGTGTTTTTCAAATACTCGCTTGCAAAACTCATCTTCCAAGCCACCACGCTGCTGCGTACATCGTATTCCCAGCAGTCGCCAAGCATTGCCCTGCGCAAGTCTTTGTTCACGTTTTGTACGCTCAATCCGTCATAGTAAGTGCGGCCAAATTGGCTACGTTTTTTGCGTTGCAGGTACTTGCCGCCCAGTTGCTTAGTCACGGCCAGAATTGTTTTGGCTTGGCGTGCATACAACTCACGCTTGCCATCGTTAAGCAACGTAGCCTCGGTCAGCAACCATGTGATGTAGTTTTGCAAAGATGATTGGTCAATGGCGGCAATGTCAAACTTGCGTAACAGCTGTTCCTGCGTAAATTCCACCTCTAGCTCTGGGTACAGCCTTGCAAGCAGCTGCTCCTCATGCTCCTCGCCACCCGCCAAATACTGGTCAATCTCAGCGTCCGTCAGCTGTCGCAAGCTTCCCGCCGCTGTTAATTCATCCGTCAGTGTGACCAAGTTGGTCAACTGCACCCAAGAGTTTGCATTGTTGAGGTTGTTACCCAGTTCAACAATTTTTATTAGCGCGAGGTCGTTATCGTCCAACCACTTGTGCAGTCGTGTTCGTTTTGGTCCAAATTGGCCGCAACGGTGCAGGGTACTGACGTTCACGCTGTAGATACCGCGCTTACGCATAAACGTGCTGCGCTTTTGTTGCATGGCATCGTCAATCAGTCCCTGCAAAACTCCCACATATTTGTCCAGCAGACGTGCTGCACTAGCAGCTGGTGTTGGGTGTGCTTGGCGCAGTTTTGCCAATACTTGGGGGTCAATCGTTAGTTTTGTCATATGTGCTTAGTCCTTGTCGCTTGTTTATTTAGCCATACAAGCAGGGCCAGTTGTGTAATTTGGCGCACTTTTTGAAAAAATACACAAGCTTATAGTGAAGAACTTCATCCAAGTAACCAACCCCATGTTGTCCCTTGGAATTGCTTGCTTGCAAGTGAACTAGTCCTACTTTTTTTTATCTACTGCAGCCCTGCATTTCACCCAAAATTCCTCCCCAAATCGTTGTTTCTTAGGGCCGTGGTGGTCGCATTTTTTTGCAGGTCTGCGTATCGTGCTGGGGACAAAACACAAGGAGATTTTGGGATGTATTACTTTGAAGCCAGTGTGCGTGTTGGTGGTCAGCTGGTCAAAACACGTGTCCAAGCCGCCAACGCATTTGATGCCAAGTTGTTGCTACAAGCCCAATACGGCGCTGCAAACATTGTGGGTTTCGTGGAGCAAATACGCTAGCCCAAAATCGCCCCACTGTTAAATACAACAACAGGGGGACAACCGTGCGATTACAAGAATTTTTGAGTGCAGATGAGCTGCAACAGTTGGAACAGCTGATTTACGCCAACGTGTACAAAGCGTTAGCCACGTACCAGCAACAACAACGCCTTGCTGTCATTCAGCGCCAGCAAGACAGCACCAGCACTGTCAAACCCCAAGCAACCAAACGCAAAAAGCAACTGGCTAGTAAAGTTAAACGCATTGCCCATGTTGCTGTACCCAAGCCGTTACCCCAACCCCAGCAGCAAGCAACCCCACAACCCAGCATCCCAAAAAGTTATAACCCCATCAAAACGGCCAAACCGTTACCTGCACCTACACGTGCAGCCATTAAACAGCCCAACGTAAATCAGGGTGAAAACGTTAGGGCTTTGGGTAATGTTGACCAGCGTGGACGTGCCATGTTGCCAAAACACCAGCGCGATACACCCATCTGGGACTTGGTCAACAAGCAATAGTTCTGCGCTGTCACGCTGACAGCTGCGTGGTTAGTGTGATTGCATCATGCTGGGACAAATACACGCCCCAACACCCAGCGCACTATGCCCAAATACTTAAGTTAAGGTTTTCGCAGCGGTGCCAGAAATCTCACACTTGTGAGATATTTCCCAAGCACAAGCGTTACCGCAGTAACGGTCAAACACCACAAGCGTCGATTAAATCTACGCTCAAAATTCGTTTACAAACGAAAAAATCAGTTTGCAAACTAGCTTTTTGTACGTAACTCCAGCGCCAGATGCTTGCGAAAACCGGCGACAACGCTGGGAAAAGTACTGAGCAATAGCAGCTACAGCTGACGCAGTGACTAGCAGCAAGACGGGCGTTTTCGCACAGGCGATAAAAAACCCCACCGTGTTGCCACGATGGGGTTTCAGACTTTTAAATCCTTAACTGGCTAAGCCAGTGTGCGATTAGAAGCGGTAGCCCATCTTCACCACATAGTCTGTGGTTTTCAGTTTGATATCGCCAGTTGTTGTGGTTGAGCCGTGAGCTGCATCACCAACAAAAGTGGCTGAAGTGGTCACTGGAATATAGGAAACCGAACCACTAACGCTCCACTTATCATCAATGTTGTAAATCAAACCCGCGTTGTATACGGGTGCCCAAGACGACGACAAAGCTGCGGATTTTCCAGCCAACCCTGCAACATCTGCACTGGTCTTGATGCTGTGAAACGAAACATGCGAAGCGCCTAGGCCGACATAGGGACGCCATTGATCTTTAGATGTTCCAAAGAAATACTTGGCGATTACTGTCGGTGTCCACAAATCAATCTTTGCTGCGCCAGGATGACTGGTAGCCAACGCTGCTGATGGACCATTAGGCGTCGCCAAATCTTGCGTAACAGTGGGGGGAATACCGATGGTCATTTCAGCACCCACGTTATCCGTAAACATACGCAACCAACCAAATGAAACAGTTGTCTCGGAACTAATGGTTGCAGAAGTGCCGACCAGTGCACCATTGATAGTGCTGTTGGGATTCGATAAAGTTCCTACAGATGCGTCCGTGTTAATTAACGCAATACCCGCGCTAACAATATTATCCCCAGCCTTCTGCGCAAATGCGCCAGATGCAGCAACCAAGGCAGCACAAGCCAAAGCGATTTTTGAAATTGAACTCATTTTTGTCTCCAATAATTTTTTGATTTAAAAAAACCCCACCACTTTTTCAAGAGATGGGGTTTTAGATTTTCTAGATCCTTAACTGGCTAAGCCAGCTTGGTGATTAGAACTGGTGCATCATGCCGATACCGTTCATAGTACCTTTAGACATTTTGTCAGCAGCTGTAGGCACGCTGTCTTTGGATGTACCGGTCATTGCGTACACCAATGTACGCTTGCTCAAGTTGTAACGAACACCGTATTGTGTGTTCTTGATGTCGTTGACGCGAGCTGTTGGACTATCAACGGTACCCTTACCAGTGATGGCGTACACAGAGGCTGCACCCATGGTGTATTGGATACCGTACTGGTTAGACTTCAATTCACGGCTATTAGCTGCGGTAACAGCTTCAGTCAAGCTGGCCTTGTTGTACTGGTAAGTAGCAGCAACTGGGCCATAAGTGTAGATCGCGCTCAGGTGATCATGCTTGGTCTTGATGTCAGTAACAGTAGCTGATGTAACTGCTGCTGATGTAACGCCAAAAATATTGCTTGCACCAGCGGCCGCAGCAATCACTTGAGGTGATTTGTGTGCTGTGTAGTCAGTACGAACGTAAGTGGCCTTCAAAGCACCTGCATCCATGTCAGCACGCAAAGCTGTGCGCTCTGCCTTGTTATCCAAAACTGGAGATGTTGCAACTTCAGATGTGAAAGTACGCTCAGCACCGTATTGCTTTTGCACTGTACCCGTGAACATGCCGTACTTTGGCGATGTGTACTGCAAACCGTTGGCACGTGAACCACCAGCTTCAGCCATGCCGTGGTCTTTCAACAAAGCGCCGTATTGCTCAACACCCAAGAAATAGCCAGATTGGGCTGATGTGTTGTACAAAGAAGAAACCATGTAACCGGCACGGATTTCACCGAAACCGCCACCCAAAGCAACGAATGTGTTGCGGTTGGTGCCAGTTGATTGTGCGCCGCTTGATGGGATTTGGTCGTCTGCAGTAGCTGTCTTACCACCTGAAACGTACTGAGGGGCGCCGTTGGCTGTGCGTGATGCCCAGTCTTGTGTGTTTGTTGGGGAAATGCCGTGTTCGTTGAAGAAACGAGCAGTCAAACCGCCACCCAAGTCTTCTTTAACTTCCAAGATGATGCGGTTTGGGCTGTTCAGGCCATCAGCAACGCCAGATGACTTACCGAACAATTTGCCATCACCGCCGAAGGCAGATTTGTTGATGTAGCCAACGTCAGCGTTACCAGAGATGGTTACAGAAGATTGTGCGAAAGCAGAAGTCGCGGCCAAAGCGGCCAATGCAACGAGGGTTTTTTTCATTTCAAGGTTCTCCAAGGTTTGAACAGGGGTTCTGAATTTTTCAGAACCAACCTCCGTTTTCGGGAAGTTGCACGTATTGAACCAGACGAGTGCGCAAAGGACTATGACAAGAGCCAAAAATAGCGCCGTTTCGTTGCATTCATGCAACAAACAAAAGCCCAACCCCTCGCAAACCCTTGTGAAATGGTGAATCTTCAAAAAACGACAAACCTGATGGGCGGGCGCTTATCTGGCGCCTAAGGTCTCTTGGCTTACGTCTTAAACTCAGCGTATGGATGCTCTTCTTATTGCCGCTGACAGCGCCTTGCGCACCGTGTTTGCCCGCCACCACGCCAACCGCCCCACCCCCATGTGGGCGGCCGAAGTGCCCACCCCTGCCCCACTGACCGACGCTGAAAAGCGCGAAGCGTCTGCGCTGATGCGCGTGAACCACGTAGGCGAGGTGTGCGCCCAAGCGCTGTACACCGCCCAAGCCTTGGCGACCCAGGACAACGCGCTACGCCAGCACCTGACGGCAGCATGCAACGAGGAAACCGACCATTTGGCGTGGGTCGAACACCGTCTACAAGAGTTGGGCGGGCGCACCAGCCTGCTGAACCCACTTTGGTACGCAGGCGCGTTCGGCATTGGCTATGTCGCAGCCAAACTGGGCGGCGACCGCATGAGCCTAGGGTTTGTGGTGGAGACCGAGCGTCAGGTTGAAGCGCATTTAGAAAGCCACTTGGGTTTACTGCCCGCGAACGACGGGCCCAGCCGCGCCATCGTGGCGCAAATGAAGGTGGACGAGGCCCAGCACGCCAAAGAAGCGCAACTGGCGGGGGCCGCCGAACTGCCAGCCCCTTTCAAAGCCATGATGCAAGTGGCCGCCAAGGTGATGACCACCGTGGCGCACCGCATCTAACCCTGTGTTTTAGGCTTCCACCAGCTCGAAGCTGGTGGTAATTTCCGCAGTTTTGCCCAGCATGATGCTGGCCGAGCAATATTTGTCGTGGCTCATGGCAATGGCGCGCTCCACAGCAGAGGCTGGCACGCCTTGGCCCGTGACGGTGAAGTGCATGTTGATTTTGGTGAACACCTTGGGGTCTTCGGTGGCCCGTTCGCTGGTGATTTTTACGCTGCAGCCCTGCACGTTGTGACGGCCACGCTTGAGGATGAGCACCACGTCATAAGCCGTGCAGCCGCCTGTGCCCGCCAGCAACAGTTCCATGGGGCGAGGGGCCAAGTTTTGGCCGCCGTTCTCTGGCTTGGCCGCATCGGGTGCGCCGTCCATGGCCACCACGTGACCGCTGCCAGTTTCTGCAATAAAGCCCATGCCTGAACGGGTGCCAGAGTTGCCGGTCCAGCTGACGGTGCATTCCATGTTGTTCTCCAAAAAAATCAAGCTTAGATTGTCATGCAAATGTTGCGCCGCAACAAAAATTGCATACACTAGAGCCTTGTCTCCTCCACCCTCAAAAGTGGATTCAGCCCCGAGTTGCAAAACTCGGGGTTTTTTTTCGTCTTTTTCCATAAGAGACAATCACCCCATGTCTACCCGCACTCCCAAAGCGCGCGCGCTACAGCCCGCTGATTACTTGAAGAAAATCTTGACCGCCCGTGTGTACGACGTGGCCGTTGAATCTGCGCTGGAGGTGGCCAAGAACCTCAGCCGTCGAATTCACAACACCGTGTTGTTGAAGCGCGAAGATCAGCAGCCCGTGCACAGCTTCAAGCTGCGCGGTGCGTACAACAAGATGGCGCACCTCACGCCCGAACAGCTCAAAAAGGGCGTCATTTGCGCCTCGGCCGGCAACCACGCGCAAGGCGTGGCGCTGGGCGCCAAGCGCCTGGGCACCAAGGCCATCATCGTCATGCCCACCACCACGCCGAGTGTGAAGATTGAGGCCGTCAAGGCTTTGGGCGGTGAAGTGGTGTTGGCGGGCGACAGCTACTCTGACGCTTACACCCACGCACTCACGCTGGAAAAGAAAAACGGCATGACATTCGTTCATCCGTTTGACGATCCAGAAGTGATTGCCGGCCAAGGCACGATTGCCATGGAAATGCTGCGCCAGCACCAAGGGCCGCTTGACGCGGTGTTTGTGGCCATCGGCGGCGGCGGCCTGATTGCGGGCGTGGCCAACTACATCAAGGCCGTGCGCCCCGAAATCAAAGTGATTGGCGTGCAAATGGACGACTCGTCGGCCATGATGCAGTCGGTGGCCAAAGGCAAGCGCATCACGCTCAGCGACGTGGGCTTGTTCTCCGACGGCACTGCCGTGAAGTTGGTCGGCGAAGAGACGTTCCGCGTGTCCAAAAACTTGGTCGACAGCTACATCACCGTCGACACCGACGCCGTGTGCGCCGCCATCAAAGACGTGTTTGTGGACACCCGCAGCATCGTCGAGCCGGCAGGCGCTTTGGCTGTGGCCGCCATCAAGCAATACGTGGCCGAGCACAAAACCAAGGGCGAAACCTACGCCGCCATTTTGTGTGGCGCGAACATGAACTTCGACCGCTTGCGCTTTGTGGCCGAGCGTGCCGAGGTGGGTGAAGAACGCGAAGCCTTGTTTGCCGTGACCATTCCCGAGCAGCCTGGTAGCCTGCGCCGCTTTTGCGAGCTGATTGGCAAACTGCCTAGCTTTGGCGGCAGCAAATCACCCCGCAATGTGACCGAGTTCAACTACCGCATGAGCGACCAAGCCAAGGCCCACGTTTTTGTGGGTTTGACCACGGGCGTGAAAGGCGAAAGCAGCAAGATTGCAGGCCATTTCACCAAAAGCGGGTTCGATTCGATTGACCTCACGCACGACGAACTGGCCAAAGAGCACATCCGCCACATGGTGGGCGGCCACTCGTCGCTCGCACACGAAGAACGCATCTTGCGTTTTGAATTCCCCGAACGCCCCGGCGCGTTGATGAAGTTCTTGCTGGCCATGCGCCCGGGCTGGAACATCAGCCTGTTCCACTACCGCAACCAAGGCGCGGACTACGGCCGCATCTTGATGGGCTTGCAAGTGCCCAAGACCGACAACAAAGCATTCGCTGCGTTCTTAGAAGGCTTGGGCTACCCGTATGTGGAAGAAACGTTGAACCCCGCGTACCGCTTGTTCTTGCAACGCTGAAGTGCGTTGAAGCCAAAGCAAAAAGGGTAGCGCTGCTACCCTTTTTATTTCTTGGCTGGCAGTTCCAGCGCCAAGGTTTGCGGTCCGTCCATCGACGCGCCTAAATGCACACGACGGCCTTGGGCTGATTGCAGCAACAAGCCTTCGGCCACCGCCGCGCCCACACGGTAGGGCTTGGCCGGTTTGCCGTCCACCGCGATCAGGGCGGCACCGGCATCAGGGCCCCCAGCCATCACACCGAGCAACTGAAAACGGCTGGCCAAACTTGGTGCAGCAGCAGCTTGCACCGGCGCTGCACCCAGGCTGCGGGCAGCGGCAGACACATCCACCTCAGGCAAAGTTTGTGTGACCGAAGTGGCGTTGCTTGGCGCAGCGCCCGTGGCCGACCAACGCAAGCCCCATGTCACCGCGCTGAAGGCCACGGCACCCCACACCAGCAACGAAGCGGCGGGCAACGCCACGCGCGACGACGTGCTGAAAACAGTGGCAAATGAAGGGCGGTAGCGAAGCATCAGCGGATTATGATTCATCCCATGCATACGCCTCAAACCACCCCAAAAACCAAACGCCAACGCGGCTTCACGCTGATTGAATTGATGGTGGTGCTCGCCATCATTGGCGTGCTCGCTGCACTCGTGGTGCCCAACGTGCTCAACCGTGCCGACGACGCACGCGTGACCGCGGCCAAAACCGACGTGGGCAACCTCATGCAAGCCCTCAAGCTCTACCGCTTGGACAACCAAAACTACCCCACCGCCGAGCAAGGCCTGAACGCTTTGGTAGCCAAGCCCACCGCTGGTCCTACCCCACTCAACTGGAAGCCCTACATCGACAAGCTGCCCAACGACCCCTGGGGCCGTCCTTACCAATACATGAACCCCGGCGTGAAGGGTGAAGTGGATGTGTTGTCACTCGGCGCTGACGGCCAACCCGGCGGCGAAGGCAAAAACGCCGATCTCGGCAGCTGGCAGTAACGCGCGCAGCCAACCAGCCATGCAGCGCCAGCGCGGCCTGACCCTGTTGGAGCTGTTGGTGGTGCTGGCCATCATCGGCTTCGCCATGGCTGGTGTCAGCCTCTCGCTGCGTGACAGCAGCCAAACCCAACTCGAGCGCGAAGCACAGCGCTTGGTCGCCGTACTAGAAGCCGCCCGCGCCCAATCGCGCACCAGCGGTGTGGCCTCGATTTGGCAAACCACACCAGAAGGTTTTGCCATTCGAAGCCCGCTGGCCGCACGCACCGAAACTTGGTTAAGTGTTGGCACGCAAGCCGCGGTCAGCAACGCCAACTTGGTGGTGCTCGGACCTGAGCCCATCCTTGCGCCTGCACGCATCACGCTGAGCGTGGCAGCGGCCAACAGCACCCAACCTGCGCCCACGCTGAGCATTGGCACAGACGGCCTGCGGCCTTTCCAGGTGGTGCCATGAGTTCGTTGCACAAGACGCACAAAGCCACCGCATCAGGCTTCACTTTGATCGAGGTGTTGGTGGCGCTCGCCATCGTGTCCATCGCTTTGATGAGCGGGCTCAAAGTCAGCGGCGCACTCACGCGCAACGCACAACGCCAAGCCGATGTGCTACTTGCGCAAATTTGTGCAGACAACGCCTTGAACCAACTTCGCCTCTCGCAGCAACTACCTGGCGTGGGCGACTCGCGTGTGCCCTGCCTGCAAGTCGAGCGCAACTTTGAAGTGGCGCTGACCGTGCGCACCACGCCCAACCCCGCGTTTCGCCGCGTCGACGCGCAAGTGTTTGACGCCGCCACGCCTGTGCTCAACATCACCACCGTGTTGGGGCGTTACTGATGCAAAAGCAACGTGGCTTCACGCTGATTGAGCTGCTCATTGCCATCACCCTCATGGCGGTGCTGGCAGGGTTGAGCTGGCGTGGGCTTGACAGCCTGATGCGCAGCCGCGACATCACACAAGCGCAAGTTGACAAAACAGCCGTGCTGCAAACCGTGCTGGCCCAGTGGCAGGCCGACCTCAACGCCGTGCAACCCTTGCCCAGCCTCAACGATGCGGGGGTGAACTGGGATGGCCGCACGCTGCGCCTCACTCGCCGCGCCACGGCTTGGCGTGCCGACGGTGCGGATGCGGGTCTGTGGGTGGTGGCATGGACACTGCGCAACAACCAATGGCTGCGCTGGCAATCGGCCCCTGTGCAAACACGCGCCGCCCTGCAACACGCGTGGACACAAGCCGAGCGCTGGGGCCAAAACCCCAGCAGCGACGACGCCGCATTGGAAACCTTGCTGGTGCCACTCGACGCATGGCAGCTCACCTACTTCCGTGGCAACGCATGGACCAACCCGCTCTCAAGCGCTGGCAACACGGATGCAAAGAGCAACGCCCCCAGCCAAGGTGCGTTGCCAGACGCCATTCGCCTGCAAATTGACCTGCCCGCCAGCACCGGCGTGCGTGGCCGCCTCACCCTGGACTGGGTGCGACCCAACTTCAGCAACACCAAAACATGAAGCACGTCGCACACCACCACCCCAAACAACGCGGGGCCGCCCTGCTGGCTGCCATGCTCACCGTGGCGTTGGTGGCCACCTTTGCCGCAGGCGCGCTTTGGCAGCAATGGAAGTCGAGCGAGGTCGAAGGCGCCGAGCGGCAACGCACCCAAGCGCGTTGGCTGCTGACGGGCGCGCTTGACTGGGCACGCGTCATCTTGCGCGAAGACGCGCGGGCGGGCAATGTCAACGCCCCCGCCGACCACTTGGCCGAGCCTTGGGCTGTGCCGCTGCAAGAAGCGCGGCTGTCGAGCTTCTTAGCCGCCTTGCCCGACGGCACTGGCAACGCCCGAGATGACGACCCGCTCGCTCAACACGTGTTGCTGTCAGGGCAAGTGAACGACTTGCAAGGCCGCCTCAACGTGGCCAATTTGCTGCAAGGCGATCAACTCGATGGCAAAGCCGTGCTTGCGTTTGAGCGCTTGTTTGACGCGCTCGGCATACCGCCCGCACAGCTCAGCCTGCTCACCCAAGGCCTGCTCGCCGCACAGCGGCAAGGCAGCAGCGCACCGCTCATGCCGCAACGCGTGGCTCAGCTCAGTTGGTTGGGACTGTCGCCGCAAGCCTTGCAAACGCTCAGCCCCCACATCACCGTGCTGCCCACGCCCACCCCCGTCAACCTGAACACCGCCAGCGTGCAAGTGCTGTACGCCAGCGTGCCAGGCCTAGGCTTGGCTGATGCGCAACGCTTGGTGCA
Organism: Limnohabitans curvus; assembly: GCF_003063475.1. Lineage (NCBI taxonomy): Bacteria > Pseudomonadati > Pseudomonadota > Betaproteobacteria > Burkholderiales > Comamonadaceae > Limnohabitans > Limnohabitans curvus. Next base: position 1,783,696 of record NZ_NESP01000001.1, on the reverse strand, counting down.
ACAGCGCGAGCGCCAGCACTGGGCCACCATCGACGCGTTTCAAAAAGCCTTGGGGCGCCCCGTCAGCCTAGAAGGGACGCACAGCGTGAGCACCCGTTACTTTGAAGTGCTGGGCCGCTTGCGCATGCCACAAACCACCCTGCAAGAGCGCTCTTTGGTGCAGCGCGAGGGCCAAGATTTGAAAGTGCTTTGGCGCGAGTCCGGCTCTCTACAATGACCGTTCTCATGTTGATCATCGCGCTCCCCCACTCTGCCAATGCCGCTGCGACGGGCTATGCCCACGTTCATTCGGACGGGCACAGCGTGTTGCGCAGCGCCACGGGTGCGGCGGCCACGCTATCGGCCCACGCGGGCGAAGTGGTGGCCGTGGTGCCACACAGCCGCTTGGCCTGGTTGCGTGTGCAGCTGCCGCCAGCCAGCCACGGCCCACGCTTGCCCAGCGTGTTGCACGGCTTGCTAGAAGACCGGTTGCTCGACGACCCGCAACAACTGCACATCGTGCTTGACCCCCAAGCCACTGGCGTGGCCCGCACAGGCGGTGAAACCTTGGTCGCGGTGTGCGACAAACAATGGTTGCGCGACGCCCTCGCCCCACTGCAAGCCGCGGGCCTCACCATTCAGCGCATCGCGCCCGAGCTGTCCCCCAGCAACGGTCCTGTGCTGCACGTGATGGGTGAGCCCGAAGCTTCGCAAAGCGTGCTGTGCCACGCCCGTGGCGTGACGCTGCTGCCCCCCAACACCGCCCAGTGGCGGGCCTTTGCCGAACTGAGCCAAGACGATTTACACATTCAAGCCGAACCCGCCATGGTGGCGCGCGTGCAAAGCACGCTGCAGCGCCAACCCACGCTGCAAAGCGCGGCGCAACGTTGGGTCCAGTCCAGCCAATCGGCCTGGGACTTGGCGCAAGGCGAATGGGCACAAGGCCGCGCACAACGCACGCAACGCCAACTGCAAGCCGCATGGCAAAACTTGCTGCATGCACCGACGTGGAAGTCCGTGCGCTGGGGCATGGTGGCCTTGGTCGCCTTGCAAGTGCTGGGGCTCAATGCCTTGGCCTGGCGCGAGCGCAGTGCTTTGGTGGCACAACAAGCCTCGTTGCAACACATTTTGAAAGCCACCTTCCCCTCCGTGACCTTGGTCATCGACGCGCCACTGCAAATGCAACGCGAGGTGGATGTGCTGCAGCAAAAATCTGGCTCAGCCGCCAGCACCGACTTCGAGCCCATGCTCGCAGCCTTGGCTGGCGTGCTGCCCGCAGGCCAAACCCCTTCACAAATTCATTTCGCCAACCAAGCACTGCGCGTGCAAGGTGTCACGCTGGATAGCAACGCCTCTGGCGTGGCGCGTCTCAAAGCGCAAGGCCTGAGCCTGCGTCAAGACGGCAACGACACGTGGGTGTTGCAGGCGGAGGGCGCGAAATGACATTACGTGTCCGCTGGCAAGCCTTGAGCCCGCGCGAGCAGCGCGGCGTATCGGTGCTTGGCGTTCTAGTCGGCATCGTGTTGTTTTGGTCGATCGCCATCGCACCCGCGCTCAACACCTTGCGCGACAGTAACACCCGTCGCGCGCAACTGGGTCAACAGCAAGCCCACATGTGGGCCCTACAAGCACAGGCCAAAGCCTTGCAAACACGCACCCCACTGTCGCGCGACGAGGCGTTGCGCACATTGCAAGGCCTCACACCGAATGCGCAAATTCAACTGAACGTGCAGGGTGACCGTGTGGCCGTGCAGCTCAAAGCGATGTCCGCACCCACGCTGGCCAACTGGTTGGCACAAGTGCGCAGCCAAGCACAGGCCTTGCCTGTAGAAGCGCACTTGACGCGCAGCACCACAACAGGCACAGCACCCGCAGCCACCTCGCCCGTGGTGGCCTGGGATGGCAGCCTGGTGTTGCGTTTGCCCACGCGCGGCACAGCGCCTTAACGCCAACGCAGTTCAAACTCACCTAACCCGTCAAGATGCAGCGCCTCAACCCAGCCTCCCACCTAAGCGCCAGCACTCGCTGGGCATGGACAGGCGCGGGCTTGGGTCTGGCGTTGGCCCTCATCACCCAAGCGCCGGCCCATTGGTTGACACGGGCCATCGAACACGCCAGCGGCGAGCGCATGTTGCTGCAAGACCCACAAGGCACGGTTTGGAACGGATCGGCGCAGTGGGTGCTCAACGAAGGCCCGCTGAACCTAGCCAACACCACCACACTGCCCACACGCGTGACATGGCAGCTTGGCCCTCACCTCGACTTTGCCAACCTGCGCTTGGCGCTCAGCGCCACCGTGGCATCGGCCTGCTGCACCCCACAGCCTGTGCGCGTGGATGTCTCCCCTCTGTGGCGTGGCGTGCGTGTGCAGGTGAGCGACCACACCTCTCACTGGCCTGCCAATTGGCTGGTGGGCTTGGGCACACCGTGGAACACCGTGCAACCCGAAGGCCAACTGCAACTGCAAACCAGCCACTTGCAATGGACCCAACAAGCAGGCAAAGAACAACTGCAAGGCGAAGCCGAGCTGCAGCTGCAAAAGCTGGCAACCCGCTTGTCCACCTTGCGCCCCTTGGGCAGCTACCGCCTGCGTGTGCAAGGCGGCGACGCCATAGCGCTCACACTCGACACGCTTGAAGGCAGCTTGCTGCTGCAAGGCACAGGCCAACTACACAACGGGCACCTGCGCTTCACCGGTGAGGCCTCGGCCGCACCAGATGCAGAAGCCGCGCTCTCTAATTTATTGAACATCCTTGGCCAACGCCAAGGCAGCAAATCGATTTTGAAAATGGGTTAACACGCGTATGGCTAAACAACACACTTTCTTTCAACCCTCGGCCTTGGCACTTGCCTTGGGCTTGGGCCTTGCCCCGGCTTTGCTTGGACTGTCGCTCACGCAAGCAGCACCTCCCGCCAAAAAGACCACCGCACAGCAGCAGCCCATCACGCTCAACTTTGTGAACGCCGAAATCGAGTCGGTCGCACGCACCCTGGCCACGCTGTCCAACCGCAATTTGGTGGTGGACCCACGCGTCAAAGGCACGATCAACCTCAGCACCGAACTGCCCGTGTCACCTAGCGAAGCGTGGAGCCAGTTTTTGGCGGCTTTGCGTTTGCAAGGCTTTGCCATGGTGGAGACCAAGGGCCTCTACAAAATCGTGCCCGAGGCCGATGCCAAGCTGCAAGGCGGCAATGTGCAAGAGATCGACAAAGTAGGCGGTGGCACGGGCAACGGCCAAATCGTCACGCACATCTTCAAGCTCAACTTTGAGCAAGCCAACAACTTGGTGCCCGTGTTGCGCCCGCTCATCAGCCCCAACAACACCATCAACGTCAACCCCGGCAACAACGCCATCATCATCACCGACTACGCCGACAACTTGCAGCGCATGGCCCGCATCATCGCCACGCTGGATGTGTCGAACGCCAGTGATGTGGAGGTGATTCAACTCAAGCACGCCATCGCGGTAGACCTTGCCCCTCTGGTGCTGCGCTTGGTGGAGTCGGGCAGCAATGCGCCTCAAACTGCAGCTGCGCCTGGCCAATCAGGGGCTGAATACAAAACCACGCTGCTGGCCGAGCCCCGCAGCAACGCCCTCATCTTGCGCGCGGCCAACCCCACACGCGTGGCGCTGGTGAAGTCACTCATCGCCAAACTCGACCAACCCAGCGGCACCAACGCCAGCGGCAACATCCACGTGGTGTATTTGAAAAACGCCGACGCGACCAAACTGGCCACCACCTTGCGTGCAGCGGTCAGCGGCCAAGCCACAGGCGTGACAGGCACCACTGGCGCAACAGGCGCAACACCTGCTGCCAACCCTTTGTCAGCCACATCCGCACAGGCTACATCAGGCAGCACGTTGGGCGGCAATGCCGCATCCGTGAGCTCTGCCACGGGTGGACAAATTCAAGCCGATACGGCCACCAACTCGCTCATCATCACAGCACCCGAACCGCAATACCGTCAACTGCGTGCGGTGATTGACATGCTCGACCAACGCCGCGCGCAGGTGATGGTGGAGAGTTTGATTGCCGAAGTGAACGCCGACAAGGCCGCACAAATGGGCATTCAGTGGCAAACCGCCACGGGCCAAGCAGGTGGCAACATTGGCATCATTGGCACCAACTTCAACAACCCCATCAGCACCACCATTGGACAAGGCAACATCATTGGCACGTCGGGTGGCGCAACTGCGCTGAGCACACTGGGTGGCGGCTTGAACATTGGAACTGCCCGACAAATCAACGGCACCTATGTGCTTGGCAGTTTGGCGACGTTCTTGCAACAAAACGGCGATGGCAATGTGTTGTCCACGCCCACCTTGCTCACACTGGACAACGAAGAAGCCAAAATTGTCGTGGGCCAAAACGTACCTTTCGTCACAGGCCAGTACACCAACAACAACACCACCAATGGCTCGGTCAATCCGTTCCAAACCGTCGAACGCAAAGACGTGGGTTTGACACTGAAGGTCAAGCCACAAATCAGCGAAACCGGCACCGTCAAGCTCACCATCTTCCAAGAAGTCTCGAGTGTGGTGGCCAACTCCGTCGGGTCGTCTACAGGCCTCATCACCAACAAGCGCAGCATTGAATCGAATGTGTTAGTCGATGACGGCTCCATCATCGTGTTGGGTGGTTTGTTGTCTGACGAATACTCGGGTGGCGCAAGTCAAGTGCCCTTGTTTGGTGATATCCCCGTGATTGGCTGGTTGTTCAAAAGCGAAAGCCGCACACGCACCAAGAAAAACCTGATGGTGTTTTTGCGCCCCGTGGTCATGCGCGATGCCGCGTCATCCGATGCGCTCAGCAACAACCGCTACCAACAAATGATGGGCTTGCAACAAAACGCACAGCCTGGCTTCAACCCCATCTTGGGCTCTGGCAATGCACCGGTATTGCCGCCAGCACCTGTGCCCGTCCCTAAGCCCAAAGAAGAACCTAAGCCGGAATAAGCCATGCGCCGCCCGCTGCCCTACGCCTTTGCCCGCACCCACCAGCTCTTGCTGGAGGACGATGGCCACACGCTCACGCTGTGGCACAGCGACGCGCCCGACCTGAGCGCGTGGAGCGAAGTCACACGCCGACACACGGTGCAATCGTTTGAGTACACCGACAAAGCCACGCTGGCCAAACGCATCAGCGAAGCCTATGCCCAAGCCGACAGCAACGCCGCCGCCGTGGTGAGCGAGGTGGAAAGCGACGCAGACCTGACCCGCATGATGCAAGAGCTGCCCGCCGTGGAAGACTTACTCGAAGCCGCTGACGACGCGCCCATCATCCGCATGCTCAACGCGCTGCTGACGCAAGCTGCACGCGATGGTGCGAGCGACATCCACATCGAACCGTATGAGCGCCACAGCAGTGTGCGTTTCCGTGTGGACGGCACGTTGCGCGAAGTGGTACAACCCAACCGCGCTTTGCACGCAGCCCTCATTTCACGCTTAAAAATCATGGCCGAGTTGGACATCGCCGAAAAACGTTTGCCACAAGATGGCCGCATTTCTTTGCGCCTCGGTCAACGCGCGATTGACGTGCGGGTGTCCACCTTGCCCAGCGCACATGGCGAACGTGCGGTGCTGCGTTTGCTCGACAAGACCGAGAGCAAGCTCACGCTTCAAGCAGTGGGCATGGAAGGCGACACGCTGCGCCGTTTTGAAGCCTTGGTGCACCAACCGCACGGCATCATCTTGGTCACCGGTCCCACGGGTTCGGGTAAAACCACCACGCTGTATGCCGCGCTGCAAGGGCTAGACGCCACGCGCAACAACATCATGACGGTGGAAGACCCGATTGAATACGAGCTGGCTGGCGTGGGCCAAACACAGGTGAACCCAAAGATTGATTTGGACTTTGCCAAAGCCCTGCGCGCCATCCTGCGCCAAGACCCCGACATCATCATGATTGGTGAGATTCGCGATTACGAAACTGCGCAAATCGCCATCCAAGCCTCGCTCACCGGCCACTTGGTGCTGGCCACGCTGCACACCAACGACGCCGCCAGCGCCGTGACGCGTTTGACCGACATGGGCGTGGAGCCCTTCTTGCTCAGCTCCTCGCTGCTGGGTGTGTTGGCCCAGCGCCTGTTACGCAAAACCTGCACGCACTGCGCAGGCAAAGGCTGTGAGGCATGCGGCCACAGCGGCTACCAAGGCCGCACCGGCATTTTTGAATTGCTCACCACCAACGACGACATGCGCGCCCTCATCCACAACCAAGCCAGCGAAGCGCAACTGCGCGACGCCGCTTTGCGCAACGGCATGACGCTGATGCGCGATGACGGTGAGCGCTTGGTACGTCACGGTATTTCCACCCGCGAAGAACTGATTCGCGTCACCCGCGACTAAAGCTCTGCGACCAAGCCCGATCCACCATGCCCGCCTATTCGTTTGAAGCCCTAGATGCCCAAGGCCAAACGCGCCGTGGCGTGCTGGAGGCTGACACCGCACGCACCGCACGTAGCCAATTGCGCGCGCAAGACTTAGTGCCACTCAAGGTGGAACCTGTGCAACGCACCAGCAGCGGTTTGAACACGGTCATTTGGGAAAGCAGGATTTTCAGCAGCACAGCGCTGGCCGTATGGACGCGCCAGCTCTCGGGCTTGGTCAATGCGGGCTTGCCACTCGAGCGTGCTTTGGCAGCCCTCAGCGATGAAGCCGAAACACCCCGCCAGCGCGACTTAGTCTCTGCCCTGCGCACCGAGGTGAATGCAGGCGCGCCGTTTGCCAAAGCGCTCAGCCAACACCCACGCGAGTTCAGCCCTATCTTTACAGCAGTGATTGGCGCGGGTGAGCAAAGCGGCCACTTAGGCCTGGTGCTCGAACGCTTGGCCGACGATTTACAAGAGCAACAAAACTTGTGCGGCAAGTTGTTGGCCGCGGGGCTGTACCCCGCCATCGTGTGCGTGGTGGCTTTGGTCATCGTGCTGTTTTTGCTGGCCTATGTGGTGCCCCAAGTGGCGCAGGTGTTTGGCAGCAACCAGCAGCAACTGCCCGCGCTCACCAGCTTCATGCTGGCCTTGAGCAGCTTTGTGCAGAACTTTTGGTTGTGGGGCTTGTTGCTGGTCGCAGCCTTCACCGCAGGTGGGCACATCGCCTTGAAACAAGCCGATGTGCGTTTGCGTTTTGATGCGGCGTGGTTGCAACTGCCTTTAATTGGTCGCTTGGCCCGTGGCTACAACGCCGCCCGATTTGCCAGCACCTTGGCCATGCTCGCCACCGCAGGCGTGCCCATTTTGAAAGCCTTGCAAGCGGCAGCCGACACGCTGAGCAACACCGCACTCAAGCGCGATGCACAAGACGCACTGGTGCTGGTGCGCGAAGGCGCGCCGCTGGCATCGGCCTTGGCACAACACGCACGCTTTCCGCGCTTGCTGGTGATGTTCTCGCGCTTGGGCGAACAAACCGGCACACTGCCCACCATGCTGCAACGCGCGGCTGCGCAACTCAGCGAAGAGGTGCAGCGCCGTGCTTTGCAACTGGCGACGATTCTGGAACCCTTGCTCATCGTGGCAATGGGTGCGATGGTGATGCTGATTGTTTTAGCGGTCATGCTGCCCATCATTCAACTCAATCAATGGGTGAGGTAATTCATGGGTGTTTCTTTAGACGGTAAGTTGGTCGTCGCGATCTCCTCAAGAGCGCTGTTCGACTTCGAAGAAGAAAACCAAGTCTTCGAACAAGGCGACGACCGCGCCTACATGAACCTGCAGCTTGGCCGCCTCGAAACCCCCGCCAAACCCGGCGTGGCGTTTTCGCTGGTGCAAAAGCTGTTGGCCTTCAACACGTCTGAAGCGCAACGCGTGGAAGTGGTCATCCTCTCGCGCAATGACCCCGTGAGCGGCATGCGCGTGTTCCGCTCTGCACAGCACTACGGCTTGCCCATTCAGCGCGGCAGCTTCACGCGCGGGCAATCGCCTTGGCGTTATTTGCGCCCGCTCAACGCCAATTTGTTTTTGTCCACGCATTTGTCGGATGTGCGCTCAGCACTCGACGCAGGCGTGCCTGCCGCGCAGGTGTACCCGCACTCTGCCCACGCGTCAGAAGCCAACCCACACGAAGTGCGCATCGCCTTTGACGGTGATGCCGTGTTGTTCAGCGACGAAGCCGAGCGCGTGTTTCAAGCCCAAGGCTTAGATGCGTTTCAGCAACACGAACAAACCAACGCCGCGCACCCCTTGCCCGCTGGCCCTTTCAAACCCTTGCTGGCCGCCCTGCAAGTGCTGCAACAAGCGGGCACGCCGCACATGCGCATTCGCACCGCACTGGTCACCGCGCGCAGTGCGCCCGCGCACGAACGTGCGATTCGCACGCTGATGAACTGGAACATTGAAGTGGATGAAGCCATGTTCTTGGGTGGCCTTGAAAAAGGCGAGTTCTTGCGCGAGTTTGAACCCGACTTTTTCTTTGACGACCAAACCGGCCACATCGAGTCAGCCGCCCGTCACGTGCCCGCAGGCCATGTGGCCAGCGGCGTGCGCAACAGCAACACCGAAGTTTGAAAACACATGAACGCTTTTAAAACCGTCGCCAACAACGTGGCGACGAATTGGCAAAAAAGCCGCTTGCAGCTCAGCCGCGTCTGGGCTTTGTCACTGCCGTATTTCAAGTCGGAAGAAAAGTGGCGTGCCCGCTTGCTGCTGGCCGCGTGCGTGGGTTTGAACCTCGGCATGGTGTACATGATGGTCTTGCTCAACGACTGGAACCGCGTGTTCTACGACGCGCTGCAAAACCGCAATGCCGAGGTGTTTTGGAAACAGCTTGGCGTGTTCGCCATGCTGGCCACCTGCTTCATCATCGTGGCGGTGTACCGCTTCTACCTCACGCAGTTACTCGAAATGCGTTGGCGCGCATGGATGACACGCGACTACTTGCAACGTTGGCTCAACGGCCATGTGTTCTACCAACTCGAACTGCAAAGCAAGAACGGCACAGACAACCCCGACCAACGGATTCAAGAGGACGTGCAGCAATTCACGGCTGACACGGTGGGCTTGTCGCTCGGTTTGCTCGACGCCACCGTCACGCTGCTGAGCTTTGTCGGCATCTTGTGGTCGCTCTCGGGTGGTTTTAGCTTTGACGTGAGGGGCGAGACCTACAACATCCCCGGCTTCATGGTGTGGATGGCGTTGGCTTATGCGCTGGCCGGCAGCTTGATCGGCCACTGGATTGGCCGCTCGATGGCATCGCTCAACTTTGCACAACAGCGTTTGGAAGCTGACTTTCGTCACCACCTGATGCGCGTGCGCGAGTACAGCGAGGCCATTGCGCTCGACCGTGGTGGCCGTGTGGAACGCCTGTCGCTGCAAGAGCGCTTCGCCCAAGTGCTGGACAACTTCATGCGCTTGTTACGTGTGCAAAAGCGCTACACCTGGTTCAACTCGGGCTACGGCCAAGCGGCGGTGGTATTCCCCATGTTGGTGGCCTCGCCCCGTTATTTCAGCGGCGCCATTCAACTTGGCGAGTTGATGCAAATTTCATCGGCGTTTGGCCAAGTGCAAGAGTCGCTCAGCTGGTTCATCAGCAACTACAGCCGCTTGGCGTCGTGGCAAGCCACCACGCTGCGTTTGACGAGTTTTCAAGACCAAATGTTGGCCATCCAGGTAGACGAGGTGGCAGAACCAGAAGCCGCACCGCTGTCGTTCACGGGTGCAACCGCCGTCACGCACACAGGCATCAACGCCTTGCACACCACCCCGCTCACGGTGTCTCTGCCCAATGGCGACGTGTTGCTGGCCGACACCTCGCTCAACGCAGCCGCAGGCGACACGGTGTTGATTCGCGGCCCGTCGGGCTGTGGCAAATCCACGCTGCTGCGCGTGTTGGCTGGCATTTGGCCCTACGTCAGCTCGCCCACGCACGACCGTCACGGCGAACCCATCACCTACGGCCCTGTGGTGTTGCCGGAACGCAGCGTGTTCATGCCGCAACGCCCTTACTTCCCAGAAGGCATGTTGCGCCAAGCACTGGCCTACCCAGACAGTGCCGAACACTACACCGATGAAGCCTTGAAGAACGCCCTGTACGACGCCTTGCTGCCGCACTTGGCAGATGAGCTGGACGTGGCAGGCCACTGGACACAGCAGCTCTCAGGTGGCGAACAACAACGCTTGGCCTTAGCCCGTGTGCTGCTGAAGCGCCCACGCTGGGTGTTTGCCGACGAAGCCACCAGCGCCTTGGATGAAGCCGGTGAAAAAATGCTGTACGAAAAGCTGCTCACCATGGTGCGCGAAGAAGGTGGCGGCTTGGTGTCTATCGCTCACCGCCCAAGCGTGGCCACGTATCACGACACGGTGTGGCAGTTTGTGCCCGCACCGGAGGGCAGCACAGCCAAGTTTGTGCTGGCCACGCCATAAAAATTACGCCTTCCAGCGCTCCCAGCCCTTGGCGCGCAAATCACACGCGGGGCAGGTGCCGCAGCCGTAGCCCCAATTGTGGCGGTGCGTGCGGTCACCCATGTAGCAGGTGTGGGTGTGCTCCACGATGAGGTCGACCAACTGATCGCCGCCATCCGCGTGTGCTTTTTGGCCCAGGTCATAGGCCAGCTGCCAGGTCTGCGCTTTGTCAATCCACATCAGGGGTGTTTCGATCAACAAGCGGCGGTCCATGCCGAGTGACAAGGCAATTTGCATGGCCTTCATGGTGTCGTCGCGGCAGTCGGGATAGCCGGAGAAATCGGTCTCGCACACACCGGTGACGATGACATCCAAATCACGGCGATAGGCCAGTGCAGCCGCGAGCGTGAGGAACAACAGGTTGCGGCCAGGCACGAAGGTGTTGGGCAAGCCAGACGCTTCCATCTTGAACGCCATATCGCGTGTGAGCGAGGTTTCGCTCACCTGGCCCAACACGCCGAGGTCGAGCAAATGGTCTTCACCCAGCTTGTTTGCCCACTGCGGAAACTGCGCGCGCACTTGGGCCAGCACTTGCAGTCGCGCTTCTAGCTCGACCAAATGGCGCTGGCGGTAGTCAAACGCCAAGGTCTCCACACGCTCGTATTGCGCCAGCGCATGAGCCAAACAGGTGGTGGAGTCTTGACCGCCCGAGAACAAAACCAATGCGTTGCGGTGAATGGGGTGACGTGTTTGCATGGGCTTAGGTTCAGTGTGAAGGTGCTTGGGCGTGTGAAATTTTGTCGGTCAACGCAATGGCCAAAGCACTGAGCAAGAATGTGATGTGGATGATGGTTTGCCACATCAACACTTTCTCGTCGTAGTTGGCCGCGTTGATGAAGGTCTTGAGCAAGTGGATGGACGAGATGCCAATGATGGCCATGCCCAGTTTGACCTTCAAAATCGACGCGTTCACGTGGCTGAGCCACTCAGGTTGATCGGGGTGATTTTCAAGGTACATGCGCGAGACAAAGGTTTCGTAACCACCCACAATGACCATGATGAGCAAGTTGGAGATCATCACCACATCGATCAAACCCAGAACCACCAGCATGGTGATGGACTCGCTCAGGTGCGTGACCGTCATGCCGTTTTTGTAACCAATGCTGGTCACCAAGGCATCCAGCGCGGCTTGGCTGCCAAACGCGGCTTCAATCAAATGCACCAGCTCCACCCAGAAATGGAACACATACACCGCTTGCGCAGCGATGAGGCCCAAATACAGAGGCAGCTGCAGCCAGCGGCTGGCAAAAATAAAACGGGGCAAGGCAGGGGTTTGCTTCATACTGAACAATCTCTCATTAAGGCTCAAATTTTGCCTGAGCCCACATAAACTTAAACCATGTTGTTACAAATTTTCTCTTTGATTCTGCACTTCGCCGTTGGCTTGGTGGCTGGCACGTGCCTGCTGCGCATGTACATGCATTTGCAGCGCATCAATTTGTCGTCGAGCGGCGGCAACCCATTGGCACCATTTGTGTTCAGCATCACCAACTGGATCGTGCTGCCCGTGCGTCGCTTTGTGCCGGCCCTTGGCCGCTTGGACACGGCCAGTTTGGTCGCGGCCTATGCCGTGTTGCTGGCCAAGCACTCGCTGCTGTGGATCGTGGCAGGCGCTACTGCCCATTGGCTGACCTTGGTGACCAATGCGGGCTTTGAGCTGCTCAGCGTCATTCTGTCTAGCCTGATGTGGATGGTGATTGGCTACGCGCTGATGTCTTGGTTCAGCGCCGCCTCGGATGTGCGTTATTTCTTGGCCCAGTTGGTCGAACCTCTGCTGCGCCCCATTCGCCGTGTGTTGCCGCAAATGGGCGGCGTGGACTTGTCACCCATCGCACTGATGCTGGTGATTCAAATCGCTGAGATCGTGCTGCACACCTTACAAGCGCAAGTCGTTTTCTAAGATGCGCAAATTTCGCTGGCTCGTTCTGTGTTTGTCATGCGTCACACTGCATGCGGCGGCGCAATCGCAAGCGCCCTCGCCTGCGGCGTTGCCACCCGTGACCACCATTGCCACATTGGATGTGCAGCGCTACATGGGTACTTGGTACGAGATTGCCAAATTTCCCAACCGTTTTCAGCGCAAGTGCGTCGCCAACACGCGCGCGCACTATCTGGCGCAAACCGATGGCTCGGTACAAGTGCTCAACAGCTGCACCACAGCGAATGGCAGCACCATCGACGCATTGGGCTTGGCCAAACAAGTGGGTCCAGCCACGTCGCCCAAGCTGCAGGTGCGTTTTGCCCCCGCATGGCTGAGCTGGTTGCCACAGGTGTGGGGCGACTACTGGGTGATTGACCTGGATGCCGACTACCAACTAGCCGCTGTGAGCGATGCCAAACGCGAGTATCTGTGGGTGCTATCGCGCACGCCGCGCGTCCCTGCCAAGACCTATGACGGGCTGATCGAACGTTTGAAAGCGCAAGGCTTCGATGTGCAACAACTCGAGCTCACGCAACAGCCCTGAAGCGCCAGGCTCTTCAAGACTGCGTTTTTTGGCGCAGCTCATAAACGGTCAGCAAACCGCCCGCGGTGCCACACAGCGCAATCAAGCCAATGCCCATCATCGACAGATGATCGGGCACATGGTCAAACACCCACCAACCGCCCAACATCGCAAAACCAATTTGCGCATACATGTACGGCATCAAAGTGCCTGCGGGTGAGCGTTCAAACGCCATGATGAGCAAGAAATGTCCCACGCACCCGGCAACGCCCATGAGCACCAACTCCAACAACACCCGCGTGTCGCTGATGGGCACCCAAAACCAAAACAAGGGCACAGAGGTCAATGCCGTACCCACCCATGTGGTGTAGAACTGCGTGGTCATGGCGTCTTCGGTGCGCGTCATTTTGCTGGTGAGCAACTGAAACGCCGCGTTCACGATGACCAAGGCCAGCGGAATAAGTAGCGGCCAGCCAAACACATCAGTGCCAGGGCGCACGATGATGAGCGTGCCAACAAAGCCGCCACACACCAACCACACACGCTGCGCCGACACATGCTCACCCAACAGACGTGCCGCCAACAAGGTGACCAGCAACGGCACGGTCATCACAATCGCGGTGAATTCGCCCACGGGCAAAAACCGCAAGCTCGAAAAGGCCAACCCTGTCACCACAGTCAACAACACACCGCGTGTGAGTTGCTGGCGTGGGTTGTTGGTTTTGAGCACGCCCAAGCCTTTGAGGGGCAACACCACCGCCGTGGTGAGCACGGCTTGGAAGAAGTAACGCGCCCAAATCGCCATCATCACAGGCACGACTGTGGTCACGCGTTTGGTGGTGGTGTCCAAAATGGCGAAGCACGCCATGGCAATGAGCAACAAACTGATGCCCAAAAGTGCGGGGTGTGATTTTTGCTGAGACGTCATGCGGATGCCTCGAATGTATCAAGAATCAAGCTTGAGCCTTGGCCTTGATGTGGCGCTGGTTGTTGCAGCGGTCGTGGCTGATGGCCAAATTGTCTTGATGGCTGTTGCCGCCTTCGCTGAGTGGCTGAATGTGCTCTAGCGTGGCATCGGCATGTGCCACATGCTCCCCGCAGACCCAACACGGCACCACGCCATGCAATTGGCGCGATACCGTTTTATAGATCTTGTCGCGGGTGAGCTTGAGCCGACTCAAGGCTTTACTTGATCCAAGCCGCCAAAGTTTTGGCGTACGCGTCAAAGTCTTTGATAGGACGCTTGGCCACACCCGAGGCTTCAGCGGCACGTGCCACGGCAGGCGCGATGCGCTGGATGAGGCGTGTGTCGAATGGCTTAGGAATGATGTTGTCCACGCCAAATGTCAAATCCAAACCGGGGTAAGCGGCTTGCACTTCGGCGGTCACTTCGAGCTTGGCCAAGTCTGCGATTTCGCGCACACAAGCAATCTTCATCGCTTCGGTGATTTTGGTCGCGCCGCAATCCAACGCGCCACGGAAGATGTATGGGAAGCACAACACGTTGTTCACTTGGTTCGGGTAGTCAGAGCGGCCTGTGGCAATGATGCAATCAGGGCGCACGGCTTTGGCCAACTCGGGGCGAATTTCTGGCTCGGGGTTGGCCAAGGCCAAGATGAGTGGCTTGTCGGCCATGGTTTTGACCATGTCTTGCGTCAACACGCCGGGGGCTGAACAGCCCAAGAACACATCGGCACCGTTGACCGCATCGGCCAAGGTGCGTGCATCTGTTTTTTGTGCAAAGCGAGCTTTGGACTCGTCGTAGCCACCGGGGCGGCCTTCGTAAATCACACCTTTGGAATCACACACAAAAATGTTCTCGGCCTTCACGCCCAAGCCCACAAACACGCCCAAACAAGCCAAGGCTGCAGCGCCTGCGCCAGACACGGCCACTTTGATGTTGTGGATATCTTTGCCAGCCAACTCCAAGCCGTTCAACATGGCCGCAGCCGAGATGATGGCGGTGCCGTGTTGGTCGTCGTGGAACACGGGAATGCTCATGCGTTCGCTGAGCTTTTTCTCAATGTAGAAACACTCGGGGGCTTTGATGTCTTCGAGGTTGATGCCACCAAAGGTGGGCTCCATGGCAGCGATGATGTCCACCAATTTGTCAGCGTCGTGTTCGTCGAGTTCGATGTCAAACACGTCAATGCCTGAGAACTTTTTGAACAAGCAACCCTTGCCTTCCATCACGGGCTTACCGGCCAACGCACCGATGTCGCCCAAGCCCAACACGGCGGTGCCGTTGGTGATGACGCCCACCAAGTTGCCACGGCTGGTGTATTCGTAAGAGAGCTGCGGGTCTTTTTCAATCTCCAAACAAGGGTACGCAACGCCAGGTGAATAGGCCAAGCTCAGGTCGTGCTGGTTGTCCAGCGGGTGAGTGGGCTCCACGCGAATCTTGCCCTTGGTGGGCGAGCGGTGGTAATCAAGTGCGGCTGTGCGTAATTCTTGTTCTGCTGGGGTCATGAGGGATAGCTCCGAATTATTTTAAAAATGGTGGCTATCCTACTCATTCTTTATGCCCTACGCTGCTGACGGAGGTCCCAAGCTATGACGGCGGAGACTCCAACATCACCAAGGCATCAATGATTTCATTCATTTGCGCCTCAAGATGGCGCACGTGCTGCTCGTCCGCAGAGCTTTTGCTATGGAAAAAGGCTGTGTTTGCCGTTTCCAGCTGCGCATACAACGATTTGATGGCGTCCAGAAGTTGGTTTTTTTGTTCACTCATTGCTTTGATCTCAATGAAAAAATTTTACGGATTTTCTAACTCAGCGAGGTCAGCTGCAATACGCTGGTTGGCGTACCTTCTTCACAACTCAGGCCCTCAGTTCAGTGCCTCCAACAAATCCTGCGTGTCCCGAATGATCGGCTGCGCCAACTGCAACAGCAAATGACCGTCAACCGCCTGCTGAGCCCACCGGTTGGAAGCCTCTAGCACGGGATGCGTGTGCAAATAGTCAGGCACCTCAAAGTCTGGTGACTGCTGCTTGAACGCCAACAACATGCTGAGATAGCCCGAGAAATACAAGCTGAACATCAGCGCATTGGCCGCCTCTTGCGTGATGTCGCGACGCCCCACCAGTTGCAAAAACAAAGCTTTAGCGGTTTCTATCGTCGGCAGCTCACTGGCACTCAGTTGAAACTCTTCATCCAAGGTCTTGCATGCCTTGTTCCATTGCGCTAGTGCGTCTGTCATCTGGTCAGTCATTTCAGTTCAATCGTATTCAGGCCAACATTGTGCCTTTGCACCTCTTGGCCCCGCAGCGGCAGGTGTATTTGGCTTTGAGCGCGTCGGTCATGGGCTCATCGCTCACCAGCCCATAGTTGAACGTCAGCTCTTCGCCTCGCCACACTTGGCGACGCGTTTTGATGAAAACACGGCCTTTGATTTCTACGGGTTCGCAATTGGGGCGACACGAATGGTTGATCCAACGCGACGCATTGCCGCCGTACAAGCCGTCAATCACCCGCGCATCGTCGATGTGAAAGTAAAACGTGTGCTCGGGATTACTAGGGTCATGCGGGTGGCGGCGCTGCGCCTCGGCCATGGAAATGATTTCGCCCACATATTCAATGACCGTTTCGCCCGCAGCCATCCCGCACAGGGCGAACACGCCTTTGCCGTGGACGCGGGATGAGAGGACTTCTATTCGAGGGTCACTCAACAGTTACGCTCTTAGCTAAATTTCGAGGTTTATCAACATCCGTCCCCCGCGCACAAGCCGTGTGATAACTCAGCAACTGCAAGGGCACGACGTGCAAGATGGGTGAGAGCACGCCGTAGTGCTCAGGCATGCGAATCACATTCACGCCTTCGCTGCTTTCAATCTTCGTGTCGCCATCGGCCAGCACATACAGCACGCCGCCACGGGCGCGCACTTCTTGCATGTTACTTTTGAGCTTTTCCAGCAAGGCGTCGTTGGGCGCTACCGTCACCACGGGCATGGCGCTGGTGACCAAGGCCAAGGGCCCGTGCTTCAACTCGCCAGCAGCATAGGCCTCGGCGTGGATGTAAGTGATTTCTTTGAGCTTCAACGCGCCTTCGAGCGCGATGGGGTAATGCGTGCCACGGCCCAAAAACAAAGCGTTTTCTTTGCTGGCAAAGTCTTGCGACCACGCGATGAGCTGGGGCTCGAGCGCCAGCACCGCTTGCAAAGCAGCGGGCAAGTGGCGCATGTCTTTGATGTGCTTGGCTTCTTCTTCGTCGCTCAAACGGCCTTTGGTTTGTGCCAAGGCCAAGGTGAGCAAGAACAAACCGGCCAGCTGTGTGGTGAAAGCTTTGGTGGAAGCCACGCCAATCTCTGCGCCGGCGCGTGTGACGTAGGCCAGCTTGCACTCGCGCACCATGGCGCTGGTGGACACGTTGCAAATGGTGAGCGTTTTGTCCATGCCCAAACCTTGCGCATGACGCAGCGCAGCCAAGGTGTCGGCCGTCTCGCCCGACTGGCTGATGGTGACTACCAAGCTGTCAGGGTTGGGCACGGATTCGCGGTAGCGGTACTCGCTGGCGATCTCGACTTGGCAAGGGATTTTGGCAATCGCCTCAATCCAATACTTGGCCACGCAGCCGCTGTAATAGCTGGTGCCGCAAGCGAGGATGAGCACGTTGTCCACGGCTTTGAACACCGAGTACGCGCCGTCGCCAAACAACTCGGGCGTGATGCCCTCAATACCTTCGAGCGTGTCGGCAATGGCGCGCGGCTGCTCGAAGATTTCTTTTTGCATGTAATGGCGGTAAGGGCCCAACTCGGCTGCGCCGCTGTGCGCTTGCACAGTTTTAACTTCGCGTGTCACAGCTTTGTGGTTGCGGTCTTGCACCCAGTATTTGCCGATTTGAATGTCCACCACATCGCCTTCTTCGAGGTACACGATTTGGTCAGTCACACCGGCCAAGGCCATGGCGTCGCTGGCGAGGAAGGTTTCGCTGTGCTCTTTGCCCACGCCCAAGATGAGCGGCGAGCCTGCGCGTGCGCCGATGACGCGGTGCGGTTCGTCTTTGTGAAACACGGCAATCGCGTACGCGCCGTGCAGCTGCACGATGGCGGCTTTGACCGCTTCAAACAGATCGCCGTTGTAGAGGCTGTCCACCAAGTGGGCAATGACTTCGGTGTCGGTTTGGCTCAAGAACTCGTAGCCCTTGGCTTGCAGTGCAGCGCGCAGCTCATCGTGGTTTTCGATGATGCCGTTGTGGACCAGCGCCACCCGGCCCGGCTTGTTCGGGGTGGCTTTCTCGTTCTGGCCTGCTTTGTTCGGCACATCGCCTGTGTAAACACCCGCGCCAGCGCCCGTGCCGTGGCTGAAGTGGGGATGCGCGTTGTGCACCGCAGGCGCACCGTGCGTGGCCCAACGTGTGTGCGCAATGCCAATGCCGCCTTCAATGTGGTCGGCCTTGACTTGGTCCATCAACTCAGACACGCGTGCCGTGCTGCGCGCGCGTTGCAAGCCGCCTTGCTTGGCGCCCAAACTGGCCGAGTGCACCGCCACGCCGCAGGAGTCGTAGCCACGGTATTCCAGCCGCTGCAAACCTTGCACGAGGATGGGAACGATGTTGCGGGTAGAAACTGCGCCGACGATGCCACACATAAGAAGCTCTCCAAATTGAGGAATGGCAGGATCGTAGGCCGATCGACGTGAAATTTCTTATATATTTTTTATAGTTTTTGAACGAAAATTCAACAAAACCAAAATATTGGAATTTAATTTCAATTACTTAGCTTTTATGAAACAAGAATTTCTAGATGAAACCGATCTGAAGCTGCTCGACGCCTTGCAGCACGACGCCACGCTCAGCAACGTGGCCTTGGCCGAACGCTTCAAAATCTCACCGCCCACCTGCCTGCGCCGCGTCAAGCGCCTGACAGACGAGGGTTGGATTGAGCGACAAATCGCCGTGCTCAACGCCGACAAATTGGGCGCGGCCTTGGGCCACGGCCTGACCTCTTTGGTGGAAGTCACGCTAGACGCACAAGGTGCCGAACACCTAGACGCCTTCGAGCAACGCGCCATCGCCGACGAGTCTGTGCAGCAATGTTGGCGCGTGTCGCCTGGGCCCGACTTTGTGTTGGTCGTGCAAGCTGTGGACATGCCCGACTACCTGGCCATCACGCAACGCCTGCTGACGCAAGATGCGAATGTGCGAAATGTGAAAGCGTTTTTTGCAACCAAGCGGGCGAAGTTCACCAGCACTTGGCCGGTCTTGCGCTCGTCATAAGCCAACGAACTCGTCATGGCGTGGCTAGCGGCAGCAACCAATTTGTACCCATCAAAAAAGGCAGCCTAGGCTGCCTTTTGTAGCTTCAAGCCTTGGGCTTTTTCTCAGGCCGTTTGTAATTAGCAATGCTCACCTGCTTACCCCGCGCCACGCTCAAAGCGCCAGCCTCGGTGCTCTTGGTGATGGTCGAGCCACCGCCCACTGTGCCGCCCGCGCCTATGGTGACGGGGGCCACCAACACGCAGTTGCTGCCCACATGCACATCGGCTTCGATGACGGTGCGGTGTTTGTTGGCCCCATCGTAGTTGGCGGTGATGCTGCCTGCGCCGTAGTTGACGCGTTCGCCCACGGTGGCGTCGCCCAAGTAGGCCAAGTGGTTGGCTTTTGAACCCTTGGCCATCGTTGAGTTTTTGACTTCCACAAAGTTGCCAATGTGCACCTCGGCGGCCAACTGCGCGCCGGGGCGCAAACGGGCAAACGGGCCAATCAATGCGCCCTCGCCCACGGTCACGCCCAGCTTTTCACCGTCGATGTGGGTGAAAGGGTGAATCACCGCGCCAGCCTCAATGACGCAGTTGGCGATCACGCAATTCGCGCCAATCTTCACGCCGTGACCGAGTGACACATTGCCTTGAAAGATGCAGTTCACATCAATCTCAACGTCTTGACCGCAAGTCAACGTGCCGCGCACATCAAAGCGTGCGGGGTCGATGATGCGCACGCCGTCGGCCATGAACGCTTGCGCTTGGCGCAGCTGAAACGTGCGCTCCAGCTCGGCCAACTGCGTGGGGCTGTTGACGCCCGCGACTTGCGCCACGTCTTTGATTTTGTGCGCCACCACGGGCACGCCATCGGACTCGGCAAACTTGACGACATCGGTCAAATAAAACTCTTGCTGCGCGTTGTTGTTGTCCAAGCGGGCCAGCCATGGTTTGAGCAATTTGGCGGGCACGGCCATGATGCCGCTGTACACCTCATTGATCGCGCGCTGTTCATCGTTGGCGTCTTTGTGCTCGACGATGGCGTGCACTTGGCCGCTGGGGCTGCGCACGATTCGGCCGTAGCCGGTGGGGTCGTCAAACGCAATCGTCAACAACGCGAGCTGCTTGCCGTCGCACAGGTCGATCAGCGCCTGCAAGGTGTCGGCTTGCGTCAAGGGCACATCGCCCGAGAGCACCACCACCACCGCGTCATCGGCCAACAAGGGCACGGTTTGCTGCACCGCATGACCTGTACCGAGCTGAGGCATTTGGCGGGCGAACTGCAGCTTGTCGTTGGGGTTGGCCGACAGCAAGGCGGGTTCGACTTGGTCGGCCCCGTGTCCGGTGATGACGATGGTGTGGCGCGCTTTCAAGGTACGGGCTGTGTCAATCACATGCTGCACCAAAGCCTTGCCCGCCAAGCGGTGCAAAACCTTAGGCATACTGCTCTTCATACGGGTGCCTTTACCGGCCGCCATGATCACCACATCCAAAGCCTTCATGTCATTCATCCTTATCTTGCGCAGAATTATCCGCCATGCCTCTGTCTGGTTGGCGTTGGCAACGTTCGTCGGTTTGAGTGGTTGCAGCACCATCAAGTTGGTCTACAACAACAGCGATGACTTGGTTTACTGGTGGCTCGACAGCTATGCCGATTTGCAAGACGGCCAAAAGCAACTCACGCGCGACGCGCTGACCGAGCTGCAGCGCTGGCATCGCCAACAGCAGTTGCCCGAATATGTGGCCTTGCTCAAGCGCATGCAAGCGATGGCGCTCAATGACATCACGCCTGCGCAAGTGTGCGCGGTAACTGAGGACATGAAGGGCAGTTTTATTCGCGTGCTGCGCCACATGGAGCCCACATCAGCCCAACTCTCCAGTCAGCTCAATGCAGACCAACTGCGTAGCGTGCGCAAACGTTTTGATAAGACCAACAAAACTTGGAAAGAAGATTGGCTTGACCCCAATGCCGAAGATCGTCTGCGCTATCGCACCAAGCAAGCGACCAATCGCCTCGAAGATTTTTATGGTCGCTTGGAGAAATCACAGCGCGAAACACTGCAGCAATGGCTGAGCAGCTCGATCTTTGACCCAGCGCTCAGCTACGCCGAGCGTGAGCGCCGCCAAGCCGACACGCTGCAAACTTTGCAACGCATTGCGCAAGAAGGCAACGCACCGAGCAAACAAGAACAAGCGCAAAGCTGGCTGCGAGGTTTGGTTGACCGAAGTTTCAACTCTCCCAACGAACGCTACCGCGCCTACAACCTTGAACTGTGGAGCGAAAACTGTGCAGGCTTTGCCAAGCTGCACAACAGCACCACGCCCGCACAGCGCCAACGCATGTTGGAAGCCCTACGCGGCTACGAGCAAGACTTCAGAACGTTGATGACGCAAAAATAAGCACCACGGCCCCAAGCTGGGTTTAGCTCATTGGCCAAACCACCCCGTTGTCATTGAGCAGCGCATCCAGCGGCATGTCGTGTGGTTCAGGCATCAGGTCTGGCAAGAAGCCATGGGTAAAGCCCAAGCCAGCAGTCACGGGTTTGGGTTGCAGCGTCGCCAGCGTGCGGTCGTAAAAACCACCGCCGTAGCCCAAACGGAAACCACCAGGGCCATAGCCCACGCAGGGCACAAACAACAAAGTGGGCACCACCACCTCGGTATCTTTGGGTTTGGGAATGCCGTAGGCATCTTCTTCCATCGGACAGCCGGGGTACCAAGCGTGAAAGGTCAGTGTTTTGTGCGCCTTGTCCACCACGGGCAGGCCAATGCGCCGGCGCTGTGGCTCGTCCAGCAACTCGCCATCTTCTTTCCAGCGGTGCAGCACGGGCAGCGGGTCAAATTCGCCTTTGATGGGCCAGTAGGCACCGATCACCGTGTCTGGGCGATCGAACAGCCAAATGCGCATCACGCGTTGCAACATGTCGGCCCGAGCCAGCCGGTCGGGCAAGTTCAAACGCTCTTCAATGAGCTGCTGGCGCAAGGTTTTTTTGTCCACAGATAATCAGGGCATGAAGTTTCGAGTCATTGTGTCATTGTTTGCCAGCGTTTTCGTGACGTTGGCCACCGTTCAACCCAGCTTTGCGGCGCCTTCGGGCAGCAACGCACAGGCAGATGCCGTCATCACCGACATGGCTCAAGCCTTCAAGCGCGGCGACCGCAAACGCTTGACCGCGCTGCTGCCACAAGCGAAAGGCCATACGCTCGAACCTTGGGCAGCTTATTGGGAACTGAAAGCCCGGCTGGACGAAGCGTCGTCTCAGGAAGTCCGCGCCTTCTTCAACCGCTACCCCGCCACTTACCAAGAAGACCGTCTGCGCAACGACTGGCTGCTGCTTTTGGGGCAACGCCGTGACTGGACCACCCTCAGCGACGAGCACCCACACTACCGCATGCGTGATGACCGCGAACTGCGCTGCTACTTCTTAACCATTGAGCTGCTGGAAAAAGGCCCACAAGCCAGTGCGTCCATTGCCGATGAGGTGCGCAAAAACTGGATGGGCATGAAAGAAGCGGACGACGGCTGCACCTTGGCCGCTGACCGCCTGTACTTCACCAAACAATTCACCTCACTCGACATTTGGCGCAAAGCCCGTTTGATGGTGGAACACAACCGTCCCCGCACTGCGCGTAACGCCGTTCAAATTGTGGCTCCTGAGGTAGCCAACGTGGTACCCGATGCCATCAACAACGCTGAAAAGTTTTTGGCCAAACACATCGCCGCACCACAGAAAGTGCGTCAAGAGTTGGTGGTCATGGCTCTCGTCAAAGTGGCCACGACTGACCCTGACAAAGCCGACAAGCTGATGCGCAACAAGTGGCAGCCCTACCTCACCACGGAAGAACGTCACTGGGTGTGGGGCGTGATTGGCCGTCAATCCGCCATGCGCTTAGATGACGACGCTTTGACCCATTTCGCACGCGTGGCGCATGACAAAGACTTGAATGACGACATGCTGGGCTGGAAAGTGCGCGCTGCTTTGCGCGCCGGCAACACGCCCAAGTGGCCTGTGGTCGAAAACGCCATCAATGCCATGAGCGCCGATGCACGCAAAGACCCCACTTGGATTTACTGGCACGCACGTGCACTGCTGGCCCGCAAGAAAGTCACACCGCCAATTCAACAAGAAGCCAATGCCATGCTCGAGGGCATTGCTGGTGTGCGCGGTTTTTACGAACAGCTCGCCCTCGAAGAGCTGGGCCGCAAAGTGACTGCACCTGCACGCCCACCGGCCCCCACTGCCGAAGAAATGGAAGTCGCGAAACGCAACCCATCGTTGCAACGTGCGCTCTACGCCATTGGCATGGGCTTGCGCTCTGAAGGCGTGCGCGAGTGGAACTACGCCACCAACCTCGTCAACGCCGAAGGCAAAGCTGGCTTGATGAGCGACCGCGATCTGCTGGCCGCTGCCCAACTCGCCTGCGACAACCAAGTATGGGACCGCTGCATCAACACCAGCGAACGCACCCGACAAGTGATGGACTTTGAGCAACGCTTCCCCATGCCGCACAAAGACGCCGTTGTCGCACGTGCCAAAACCATCAACCTCGACCCCGCTTATGTGTACGGCCTGATTCGACAAGAAAGCCGCTTCGTCACCGATGCCCGCTCGGGCGTGGGTGCCTCGGGCCTCATGCAGGTCATGCCCGCCACCGCCAAGTGGACCGCTCGCAAAATTGGTTTGACGGGCTTCACCCCTGATCAAATCACGGACCGCGACACCAACATCGCCATCGGCACCGGGTACTTGAAATTGGTGCTCGACAGCTTTGAGGGGTCCATGCCGCTGGCAGCTGGTGCATACAACGCAGGCCCCAGTCGCTCACGCCGCTGGCGTGCGCCCAACGATGGCACAGGCCCTGTGCTAGAAGGTGCCATCTGGGCAGAGAACGTGCCCTTCAATGAGACCCGCGACTATGTGAAAAAAGTGCTGTCCAACACCACCAACTACGCCGCACTCATCACGGGTCAGCCCCAATCCCTCAAGGCCAGATTAGGTTTGGTGGGGCCACGTGATACCACGGCACCTGCAGAAAACTTAGAGTTACCTTGACGCTTTAAGCGTTGCATCAGACATAAAAAAACGCCTTGCATGCAAGGCGTTTTTATTAGGCGTTCGCTTAGATTAGAAGCGGTATCCGACAGAGACGCCAAAGCCTTTGGCTGTAATGCCATCTTTCTTAGAGAACACCATGTAATCGCCTTGGGCATACCAATCTTTGGTCAAAGATGTTTGCAAACCAATGCCATACGACAAAGAGTTGATCGTATCGCTCTCTGCGCTGACGCGACCCACAGACGCCGTCATTTTGGAGCTTGTGTAACCGACACGTGCAAAGACCTCAGTATCTTTCGCAACTGCGAATTTTGGCTTCAGGTACAAACCGTAGCCTGAGACTGCGATATCAACATTTGTGTTGTCAACCGTCTGGCTGTCTTTAGATACGGTAAAGGCATAAACACCCTCAACAGCCAAGTTGTCATTGATGTTTTTCCCCAAAGTCAAACGCGCCGCCAATGGCGTAACGCCCAAGCCTTCACCAGAAATCTTCATCGGCGCCAAGCCACCTTCAACATAAAAATCTTTTGCTGCAGACTGGGCACTAGCCACACCGGCCGTAGCCACCAAGACGAGAGAAGCCAACACGCGGCTGATCGTTTTCATAAATATCCTTCAATTTCAATATTTGGCAATGCGCCAGAGTTCAAAAAAACTGCCTGTTAAGAACAAACAGGTAAATTAAATATTAATTATTTAGATTTACAAATACGATTGTAAAACTTATTTGTAACCATTTTGTTAACAAATGATAGGTATACATCCATGGCCTGACATGCCAAACGGGCATTGTTCCAAGGGGCTTGCAAGAATTAGGGGTTAACCCTATACTTCGCCCTTACTTCAGTCTGACAAAGACATTTAAGGATTTCCATGACCACGTTCGTCAACATCAGCTACACCACCAGCCACCCCGGCGTCACCCGCTTTGAGCGCGCCTACGCATCAGCTAAAAACGTTGTTCAACGTCTCCAGCAAGAAAGCACTTACGCCGCGGTGTTGTTGATGTTTGGCGCCTTGAGCCTCATCGCTTCGATCTATGACATCGTTGACGCGTCGCAAGAAGGCCAAGAGCTGGGCGCTTGGGTCGTGCTGTGGGCCGCCATCTTGATGTGTTTGGTGGTCTTCGGTAAATACTGCAAACGCCAAGTTGTGGCTTGGCTCAAAGCCGACCGCGAAGCCCGCATGTGGGACAGCGCCTTGACCGATTACCGCGTCATGGCTGACCTTCGCTGCGCGCAAAGTCGCAGCGAATAAAAAAAGCGCCCCTCGGGGCGCTTTTTCAATTGGGCGGATGCATCAGTCCGAATAGACCTTTTTGACCGCAGCGCCCGTGTCGTGCGTTTGTAGGTAGTCGGCAAGGCGCTCGAAAGTAGCGGTCACGGGCAGACCGCGGTGGTCCGACAGCGACACCTCCGCATCCAACATGGCCCCCAGCATGAGCTTGAATGGGTTCACATGCACAGGCTGCGCGACGAAATGGGCTTTTTCGTACGCTTTGATCGCCTGAATGTCACTGGTTTGGTAGATCGCCGCATTCAGCACATCCAACACAAACTCCGTGCAGTTTTGTCGCCCCAGGGTGTAGGGGTTGGCAATGACCGAATAGTCGCGCTGATGCAACTGCTGGTAAGTCGGCGAGGCAATCACCTTGAGTAATTTGTCTTGCAACACGGGCGAAGGAATGATCAAGCCAGACTCCAGCGTGACCACGCCTTTGAAAAACTCAACAGGTACATCTTGCACGAGGGCACTCACATCGGGGTGGTCGTCGAGCTGGTACAAGTTTTGGATGACATAGCCCACCGACTTCTCACCACGGACGGCAAACGCCACATGCGTGAAGTGCATGCCTTCTGGCAGCTCAGAAGCCAGTCGCCCCATTCTGGCAATGATGGCGACGCGCGCCCCCGTGTCAGCCAGCGTGCGCTCAACCTTTTGCGCAAACGCGCGAATTTGCTCTGGGTTGAAGTGCGCGACCTGGGACGGCGCTGAACTGCTGACGCTGAACCCTTGTGCCATGGCAGACACAGACAACAGCAATGCGCAGCAAATCGAAAGGGTGATGCGTGTGAATTTCATCCATGACCTCGTCGCAAGAGCATATCGGGCCTAGCGTACAAAGCAACAAATTCAACACGGTTAACTACAAATGCTTCATCGACAACTCAAAACAGCGCGTCTTATGCGCGGCTGACCTCTTGAAATTCATCAAGATGGCCTAAAATTAGCACTCAATGGCGGGGAGTGCTAACAGCGCCCCGCCAGTGGCTTTATCGGCGTCCAGACAGTCTGGGCGCTTTGCTTTCAAACCCTTAGTTCCTATTTGGAGATGCAATGAAACTTCGTCCTCTCGGCGACCGCGTGATCGTTAAACGTATCGAAAGCGAAACAAAAACCGCCTCTGGCATCGTGATTCCTGATTCAGCTGCTGAAAAGCCTGATCAAGGTGAAGTTTTGGCCGTTGGCCCAGGCAAAACCAACGACAAAGGCGAGACCAAAGCGTTGACCGTGAAAGTCGGCGACCGCGTGTTGTTCGGCAAATACAGCGGCCAAACCGTCAAAGTGGCTGGTGACGAACTGTTGGTCATGAAAGAAGAAGACCTGTTCGCTGTCGTCGAATAAGTGGAATAACTTGCGGGACAGACCGAACAACGCGCGAAGCGCCTGTTCGCTCTGTCCTCAACTGATTAATTGAATTTAGGAGTTTAAAAATGGCAGCAAAAGACGTAATTTTCGGCGGCGAAGCCCGCGCACGCATGGTTGAAGGCGTGAACATTTTGGCCAACGCGGTCAAAGTGACTTTGGGCCCTAAAGGCCGCAACGTGGTGTTGGAGCGCTCGTTCGGCGCCCCTACCGTGACCAAAGACGGCGTGTCTGTGGCCAAGGAAATCGAACTCAAAGACAAGCTGCAAAACATGGGCGCGCAGATGGTCAAGGAAGTCGCTTCCAAGACGTCTGACAACGCTGGCGACGGCACCACAACTGCTACCGTGTTGGCTCAAGCCATCGTGCGCGAAGGCATGAAGTACGTGGCCGCAGGCATGAACCCCATGGACCTGAAGCGCGGCATCGACAAGGCTGTTGCAGCTTTGATCGAAGAGTTGAAGAAAGCCACCAAGGCCACCACAACGACCAAAGAAATCGCCCAAGTCGGCTCGATCTCTGCCAACAGCGACCACAGCATCGGCGACATCATCGCTAAAGCCATGGACAAAGTGGGCAAAGAAGGCGTGATCACTGTCGAAGACGGCAAGTCTTTGGACAACGAACTCGACATCGTTGAAGGCATGCAATTCGACCGCGGCTACCTGTCGCCTTACTTCATCAACAACCCCGAAAAGCAAGCCGCTTTGCTGGACAACCCCTTCGTGTTGTTGTTCGACAAAAAGATCAGCAACATCCGCGATCTGCTGCCCACACTGGAAGCCGTTGCCAAAGCTGGCCGTCCTTTGCTGATCATTGCCGAAGAAGTCGAAGGCGAAGCCTTGGCCACTTTGGTGGTGAACACCATCCGTGGCATCTTGAAGGTGGTGGCCGTGAAAGCCCCTGGCTTTGGTGACCGTCGCAAAGCCATGTTGGAAGACATCGCCATCTTGACCGGCGGCAAAGTGATCGCTGAAGAAGTTGGCCTGACCCTCGAAAAAGTGACTTTGGCTGACCTCGGCCAAGCCAAGCGCATCGAAGTGGGCAAAGAAAACACCATCATCATCGACGGCGCTGGTGCAGCTGCTGACATCGAAGCCCGCGTCAAACAAGTGCGCGTGCAAATCGAAGAAGCCACGTCTGACTACGACCGCGAGAAGCTGCAAGAGCGCGTGGCCAAGTTGGCTGGCGGTGTGGCCGTGATCAAGGTTGGCGCTGCCACCGAAGTCGAAATGAAAGAAAAGAAAGCCCGCGTTGAAGACGCCCTGCACGCGACACGCGCTGCTGTGGAAGAAGGCATCGTGGCTGGTGGCGGCGTGGCATTGCTGCGTGCACGTCAAACCGCTGGCACCATCAAAGGTGACAACGCTGACCAAGACGCCGGTATCAAACTGGTGTTGAAAGCCATCGAAGCCCCATTGCGCGAAATCGTTTACAACGCTGGTGGCGAGCCATCGGTGGTGGTGAACGCTGTGTTGGCTGGCAAAGGCAACTACGGCTTCAACGCAGCCAACGACACCTACGGCGACATGATCGAAATGGGCATCTTGGACCCCACCAAAGTGACACGCACTGCCTTGCAAAACGCAGCGTCTGTGGCCTCTTTGATGTTGACCACCGAGTGCATGATTTCGGAAGCACCGAAAGAAGAGTCCGGCGCTGGCGGCATGCCTGACATGGGCGGCATGGGTGGTATGGGCGGCATGGGCATGTAATTGCCCCGCTGCTTTGCCTGAGCACTTCGGTGCTCTTGCCAAACAAAAAAATCCCCGCAGGGCTCACGCCTTGCGGGGTTTTTTTTTCGTCTGCGCTTTGTTGGCGTGCGCGTGACAACGCTTAGTGCATCAATGCTTCCAGTTTCACCGCATCCACACAGAACGCGCGAATGCCTTCGGCCAACTTCTCGGTGGCCATGGCATCCTCGTTCATGGCGAAGCGGAAAGACGCCTCAGTGTGGTGCACCTCAGGCAAGTCCAGTTGCAGGGCGGCAGACGCGCTCAGGGCTTGTGTCAACGGCTCGGTCGATGCGCCTAACTGCGCCAGCAACTCAGGCGCAATGGTCAACAAATCGCAACCCGCCAACGCGGTGATTTGGCCCACGTTGCGAAAGCTTGCGCCCATCACCTCGGTGGCGATGCCGTGGCGTTTGTAGTGGTTGTAAATGGCACGCACCGACTTCACGCCAGGGTCATTCGCATGGGCGTTGTCGGCCTCTACCCAAGCCGCGCCCGCCGATTTTTTGTACCAGTCGTAAATACGGCCCACAAAGGGGGAAATGAGTTGCACCTTGGCATCGCCGCAGGCCACCGCTTGGGCAAACGAGAACAGCAAAGTCAAGTTAGTGCGAATGCCTTCGCGCTCCAGCTCGGCCGCGGCTTGAATACCTTCCCAAGTAGATGCAATTTTGATGAGCACGCGCTCGCGCTTCACGCCTTGCGCTTCATACAGCGCCATGATGCGCTTGGCACGCGCCACGGTAGCTGCGGTGTCAAAGCTCAAACGTGCATCGACTTCGGTGGACACGCGACCGGGGATGCTGGCCAAAATTTCGCAGCCAAAGCGCACCAACAAGCGGTCAATCTGCGCGTCCATAGCCTCGTTGCCGTGGGCGGCCACGGTGTCTTTGAGCAAGGGCAGGTATTCGGGCTTTTGCACCGCTTTCAAAATCAGCGAGGGGTTGGTGGTGGCGTCTTGGGGCTGGAACTGAGCGAGTTGCTTGAAATCGCCAGTGTCGGCCACGACGGTGGTGAATTGCTTGAGGGCGTCGAGTTGGTTCATACGCTGAATTATCAGGCGTATGGGCTGTGCCAAGGTGCCGTTAGGGGAATGGGATAATTTCAACACTATGAAAATTTCGACACAACGCGCAATCGATCGCTGGGTAGGCCAAGCGTTGTGCGCCCTGCTCTCTGGCTGGTCCAAACTCCTGGCGTTGCTGGCCCCCCATGCACGTCAGCATCGCAATGCCACGCCGCGAATTTTGGTGATTTTGTTGTCCGAAATGGGCTCGGTGGTGTTGGCCAAAGCCATGTTTGACACCCTCAAAGCCAAGCATCCAGGCGCCGACCTGCATGTGTTGCAACTCAAGAAAAACCAAGGTGTGATGCGCTTGCTGGGCTTTGTGCCCGAAGCCAATTTGCACTCGCTCGACGACTCGTCACTCGGCACCTTGCTGCATGACCTGTGGCACACCACGCGCCACTTGCGTGCCTTGCAGCTCGACGGTGTGATGGACTGCGAGCTGTTCTCGCGCATCAGCGCCTTGCTGAGCTACGCTTGCGGCGCCCGTGTGCGCGTGGGCTTCACGGCACACACACAAGAAGGCTTGTACCGCGGCAGCTTCATCAACGCGCCTGTGCCCTACAACACCTACCAACACATCAGCTTGCAGTTTGTCGGCTTGGCCAAAGTGATGGAAGCTGCTTTGCAATGGACATCGGCTCAGTTGCACGACACCACCACACGCCCGCTCACCCGTTTTGTATTGCCAACCATTCAACATAGCCTGCCGCAGCTGCCGGTGGACGCGGCTGAGCTGCAAGGCTTTCAAGACCGTTTGAAAGCCGACTTCGCCAGCTTCATGGGCAATTCCAAACGCGTGCTGTTGTACGTGAGCGGCGGCGCTTTGCCCATCCGCGCGTGGCCCGAAGACAGCTACATCGCACTGGCCAAAACGCTGATCGCCAACGGCTGTGCCGTGGGCGTGATTGGCCTGCCCGAAGACACCCCTCAAGCACAACGCGTGCTGCACGCCGTCAAAAACCCCCTGTGCATTGGCCTCACGGGCTACACGCGCAACCTGCGTGAGTTGCTGATGTTGTTTCACAACGCTGAGTTGTTGGTCACCAACGATGGCGGGCCTGGCCATTTCGCCAGCCTCACGCCCATTGATGTGATTGCTTTCTTCGGCCCAGAAACGGGCCGCTTGTATGGCCCCATCAGCGAGCGTGCCACCGTGCTCGAATCGGGCATGGCCTGCTCGCCTTGCTTGACCGCCTATAACCACCGTGACAGCTTTTGTGACGGTGACAACCAGTGCCTCAAAGTCATCACCGTGGCTGAGGTCGAAAAACTGGTGTTGCACAAATTGCAGCTCATCTAAATGACCACACACACCTCCGTCGAGCCCAACACCTCCTTCGCGCAAACCTTATTGACGCGTTGGCGCTACATCAAATTTGGCTTGGTTGGGGCCAGCGGCACGGTGGTGAATTTGGCGGTGTTGTATGTGTGCCAAGAGTTTTTATTGGCGTCCATCACCTCGGGCGAGCAGCGCTTGTATGCCTCCTTGGCCATCGCGATTTTTCTGGCCACCGTCAACAACTTTGCATGGAACCGTTTGTGGACATGGCGTGATCGCCACGCCGAGTTTCATGGCGGCATCGGCACGCAGTTTGTGCGTTACGGGTTGGCCTCGTGGTTGGGCACCAGCGTGCAATACATCTTGACACTGTGGCTCGCCCAACATGTGCATTACTTGCTGGGCAACGTGCTGGCCATTGTGTTGGCCAGCGTCATCAACTACTTTGCCAACGACTGGTGGACCTTCAAAGGTAACCCACGCGAAGTGTCGGACGACGAACGCACCCAGCGCTACCAAAGCATCACGTTCGGCTTGTTGGTGCTGGCCGTGTTGGTTTATATGTTTGACCTGGGCGGTGAAAACATCCCGCGCAACGGCGACGAGTTGGTCTACACCCACATTGCGTTCAAAACTTGGCTGCAAGCGCACGCCACCGGCGCATGGCTGCCACTCGCCTCTGAGCTCGACCACATGCGCAACACCAAGCCCCCGCTGCTGTTTTGGCAAGCCATGGTCGTGCCGTGGCTGGGCCTTGAGTGGAAATTACTGTGGCTGCGCATCCCCAGCTTGCTCTACACCGTGGCCAACACCGCGTTGGTGGTGTGGGCGGCACGTGCCTTGGCGACCGACTGGCTGCGCCACAAAACCGAACCAACCCCGTTCCCTAAAGTGCTCAACGCCAACACCTTGGGCTTGATGGCGGGATTGATTTTCTTAGGCTGCTTCAGCACCTACCGCTATGGCCGCCCCTACCTGACCAGCGCGATTGAAACTTTCTGGATGAACCTGCCGTTTTGGTGGCTGCTGTGCCAAGTGCTGCGCGCGCGCAGCCAAGGCGGGCAAGGCGACAACTTCAACCCTTCGCTCAGCCTGTTTGCTGTGGCAGGCCTCAGCTGGGGCATGGTGGCTTTGTACAAATCGTTTGTGCTGATTGCCCCGCTGGCGGCCACGCTGTTCGTCAGTCTGTGCTGGCTCAACCACACGGCTTGGCGTGCATGGTTTTTGCGCGTGGCGCTGAGCACCGCGTTTGCATTGGGCTTGTTTGCCTTGTGGTTTGTGGTGGACCCCGACCCCATGGGCGTGTGGCGCGAGTTTGTGGTGGGTGAGAACTGGGGCAAAGTCAGTGCTGGCGGCCCCAGCTATTTACGCACGGCCTTTGTCGGCGGCTTTAGCGTTTGGGTACAGGCCCTAGGGTTGTTGCAAAACGGCGCCATGCTTGGGCCGCTCATCATGGGTGTGGCCATATGGGGCCTGTTCCAAATGCGCCCCGCTTGGCGCGCACGCTTGAGCGGCGTGGTGCAACCGCAAGCGGTGCTGTGGATTTATGTGTTGTTGCTGAGCGTGTTCTTCATGGTGCCCAGCCAGCGTTCGGCACGTTACCTGATCCCCCTCATGCCCGTGATGAGCGTGCTGTGCGCCATCTGGCTGTGGCGCTTGCCGCAGTGGGCGCAGCGCACCGCCATGGGTTTGGGCACAGTGTTCAGTTTGCTGGGACTGGGTTTCTTGGGCCTGTTCTTGTGGGCCGGTTGGCGCATTGACCTGTACCCACTGTGGGGACGCTTGGGTCTGTTGCTCATTCTGGCTTTGCAGGTGCTGGCCTTGCTGCGCTTGTTTGGCACCTTGTTCTCACGCGCCAACACGCAAACTTTGCAAGCCAGTTGGATTTGGTTGTTCGGCTTGGTGCTCAGCCTGTTTGCATGGTTTGGCATGCTCAGTGCGCCGTTGCACACCACCGCCAACACCTACTCTGCCGAGGTGGTGGCCCAAGTGCAGGAGGCGAAGCTGGCGACACCCAGCAACTTCAATGGTGACTTTGAGCGTTGGCGCTTTTTGATTCCCGGCGTGGGCAAGATCACGCCCTACATGGACCATGAACCCAACGAAGACGCAGACATCGCCCAACGCCTGAAAAGCTTTGATGCGGTGGTGGTACACCGCTACTGGAATGATGCGGCGCCAGATTGCGAAAAAGCCAATTGCCAAATTTTGGCGCAGCGCATTGGCCTGCGTGGCCGCCACCCTGCAGGTGAAATCAACCTCAAGAGTTTGCAAACACCAGAGCGTGTGATGTTTTGGCGTGAATACCTGTTGGTGAAAAAGCCTTAAACCGCACGTGACGCACGCCAA
This sequence comes from Limnohabitans curvus, assembly GCF_003063475.1. Lineage (NCBI taxonomy): Bacteria > Pseudomonadati > Pseudomonadota > Betaproteobacteria > Burkholderiales > Comamonadaceae > Limnohabitans > Limnohabitans curvus. Next base: position 1,750,543 of record NZ_NESP01000001.1, on the reverse strand, counting down.
GTGCGCCACAGCTGCACATGCAAGGCCAGCCAAACAAAGGGGTCCAGCACGGCGTCCCACACATTGCCAGTGGGCAGGCGCAGCAACACATAGACGGCCAGCACAGCCACGGCACTCAACACCCAGCGTCGCGGCACCTCGGTCCACAGCAGCACAGCAGCAGCGGTGGCCAACACCCCCCATAAGCCTGCCGCGTCAAACCCCAACGCGTACAGCTGCGGGTTAAAAAACGTGGGCCAATAATTCAAGGTGTCCAACACCAAAGCCCAGCCCAACAGCACGCCAAGCAGCGCCACGGGCAAGGGCGTGGTAACCACCGGCCCACGCAGCTGAAGCACATCTGCCCAACACCACAAAGCCCACGCCACCAGCACCAAGCTGGGCGTTTGAAATGCCAAGGCCAAGTAGCCAGACAGCACATCCGTGCGCGGCAACAGCATGACCACAGCCACCACAGCCGCAGGCCAGAGCGTGGGCTTGCAGGCATACGTCAAACGCAGCACCACGGCAGAGGCCACCAACGCCCAAGACAACTTCACCCACAAGGGCAAAAACACCGCTTGCGGCAGCACGGCGTGGGTCATGTCAGTCCAGCTCATGGTTGGCTCCTTGCGAGGCGGGCAGAACAATTGGACCGCAGCTGCTTGAAGGCAATGGCCTTGCGCATGTGGGTGTAGCTCAGCCACACATCAGGCGGGAGGCCATGAAGCGTCGAGCCCTGCGCCACTTCAACCAACGTGGGGTACGAGTATTCGTCTGCTTTCACACCGTCAATCAAGGTGCGCGTGGTCCACGACAGCGGCTGGTTGGCTGAAGTGCTGAGCAACAACACCTCACGGCCACGTCCAGCAGGGTTATGCGCCAGCATCAAGCCACCCGACGACAGACGCAAAGCGGCAATGGAGGCGCCGGGGTTCGACAGCGACAAATTGCCCACGTCTTGCCAATGCGCACCCGCATCCAAGGTTTCAGAATGGGCCACCATTTCAGTGGGGCTGTAGTCACGCATGAAGGCCGACCAATGCGTGGGCGAATGCGCCACCAAGGTGGGCTGCAACACGTCGCGGCGCTGGGTGATGCGGGTGATGCTTTGCATCTCCCCCTCCGCACTCAAACGCACGGCCACGCCGTACTTGATGCCAATTTCAAAATACAAAGGCAACACCGCACCGCCATCGCGCAAAGGCAGGGGCACCGCACGCACCAACGAACTGGTATTGAACGCGGGCACCAAGGCCGTGAGCGGCAAGGTGCGCACCACCTTGAACTGCATGGGTGCCTGCTCGATCAAATGCACCACACGCGAGGCGGCCCAACCACCCAAGCCCGTGGCCACCACAAACAAGTGCAAGCGGCCTCGTGCATCAGCCCAAGCCACAGGGTTGCCAATGCGGCGAATTTGAATGCCCAAGTCCTTGCCCACAGTGTGACGGTTCACCACCCACTGCGGCGCGTCCCAAGCTTGACGCGCTTGGTCAAAAGTAGACGACGCAATTTGCACATCGGCGCCGCTCTCGCGGGTGCCTGCAAACCAAAAAGCAGCCACTACTTTTTGCGCGTGCAACGGGTGTGTTTCGGGAAACGCCACCAAACTACTGGCATGTGCCGCAGGCACCCCTTCGGGCATGGGGATAAGACCTTCGCGCACCACACGGTAGTCGGCGCAGGCTTGAAGTTCGGTGGCGGCATGGGGAACCACCGCCACAGGCATCACACCGGATGGCGATGACACGCGCAAAGCGGCATCGCCCAAGGCCACAGCAAGCAGCAATACAAGGCCAAGGCGTGTGGGTGTCTTCATGCAAAAATTCTAACCACTCAGGTTTTTCATTCGCACTACAGTTCAAACATGCAACAAACCACAGTCAAGAAAATTTTGGTGCTGGGCGGCAGCGGCTTTGTGGGCCGTCATGTGTGCTCACGCTTGAGTCTGCAACACCACCAAATTACCGTCCCGACGCGCCGCCTGCCTGCGCGTCATATCCAAATGATGCCTGGCGTGTCCGTGGTGCAAGCCGATGTGCACGACGCCAAACAGCTGCAAGCCTTGGTGCATGGCCATGATGTGGTGATCAACCTCATCGCCATCCTGCACGGTACAGAAGAAGAATTCACGCATGCCCATGTCACTTTGCCTACCAATTTGGCGCGCGCCTGTCATGCCGAAAACGTCACGCGGCTGATTCATGTGAGTGCTTTGGGCGCGGATGTGCACGGTCCATCGATGTACCAACGCAGCAAAGCGCGCGGTGAATTGGCGCTGTTATCGGCAGCCGAAAAAGCGCCGCTGGGCTTAACGCTGCTGCGCCCCAGCGTCATCTTTGGCAAAGACGACCAGTTCATCAATCTGTTTGCCAAGTTGCAAAAAGTATTTCCAGTCATGCCACTGGCGGGCGCACACACGCGCTTTCAGCCCGTGTGGGTGCATGACGTGGCGCAGGCCATCGTGCATTGCGTGAACACATCGAGCACCGAAGGCCAAGTGTTTGAGCTGTGCGGCCCCGACATCTTGACGCTGACCGAACTGGTGCAACTGGCTGGCCACTGGGTGGGCAAGCAACGCCCCGTCATCTCGCTGCCTTACGCCATGGGTTGGTTGCAAGCGCTGCTCATGGAGTGGGCGCCGGGCAAACCGCTGATGAGCCGAGACAACCTCGACTCGATGAAGGTCAACAACATCGCCAGCGGACATGCGCAAGGTTTGCATGCCTTGGGCATTGCGGAACCCAAGTCGATCAAACGGTTGTTTGTGGCGGGTCATTGATGAAAACCTACTTGGTCGGCGGTGCCGTGCGCGATGCCCTGATGGGCCACGCAGGATCAGACCGCGACTGGGTGGTGGTGGGCGGCACGCCCGAGGCGCTGGTGGCGCAAGGCTACCAACCCGTGGGCCGTGACTTTCCGGTGTTCTTGCACCCCAACACGCACGAGGAATACGCCCTCGCCCGCACCGAACGCAAAACCGCACGCGGCTATCACGGCTTTGCCGTGCATGCATCACCCGACGTGACGCTAGAAGAAGACCTGGCCCGACGTGACCTGACCATCAACGCCATCGCCCAAGACGAACACGGCCAACGCACCGACCCCTACGGCGGCGAGCGCGACATCGCCGCCAAAGTGCTGCGCCACGTGACCGACGCCTTCCGCGAAGACCCCGTGCGCATCCTGCGCCTGGCCCGCTTTGCCGCACGCTTCCCCGACTTCACCGTGGCTACTGAAACCATGGCGCTCATGCGCGACATGGTGAGTGACGGCGAAGTCGACGCCTTGGTCAGCGAGCGCGTGTGGCAAGAGCTGTCACGCGGCCTGATGGGCGCCAAACCGTCACGCATGTTGCAAGTGCTGCGCGAATGCGGCGCCTTGCAACGCCTGCTGCCCGAAGTCGGCAAGCTCTACGGCGTGCCGCAACGCGCCGAATACCACCCTGAAATTGACACCGGCATTCACCTTGAGATGGTGCTGGACGCTTCTGCCCGAATGAACACCTCGCTGGAGGTGCGGTTTGCCTGCCTGTGCCACGACCTCGGCAAAGGCACCACCCCCGCCGATGTGCTGCCGCGCCACATTGGCCACGAACAGCGCAGCGAAAAACTCACCCGTGCGTTATGCACCCGTTGGCGCGTACCCGTGGAATGCAAAGAACTGGCTGAGCTGGTGGCGCGTGAACACGGCAACATCCATCAAAGCTTGGGCTTTGGTGCAGAGGCGGTATTGCGCTTGCTGGTGCGTTGCGATGCGCTGCGTAGGCCGGAACGGTTTTTATTGGCTTTGCAGGCCTGTGAATGTGATGCGCGTGGGCGATTGGGTAAAGAGGATGAGGCTTATGCGCAAGGGCCTCGCTTGGCGTTGTTGTTGAAAGCGGCTCAGTCGGTGGACAGCGCATCTGTCAGCGCGCTGGCTTTGCAAGAAGGTCTCAAAGGGCCGGCTGTGGGGGCGCGGTTGGATGCGGCGCGGTTGGCGGCTATTTCTGCTGCGCTTTCTGTCTAAACCAACCGACTCGCGCGTCAAGCGGTGTGGGGTGTGCCTGCGGCAGCGACATTAGGCGCGAAGCGACGGCGGAGCAGAGCAGGTACACCCCACACCGCTTGACATCGAAGGGGAGTTAACCCGCTACAAAACCTTAGAAATCCCAGCACATACAAGGCTGAGGATGACAGTAGACGCAAGAGGAATAAATATCTCGCGCCCAAAAAGCTTGAACCGAATATCCCCAGGCAAGCGCCCAAAGCCCAGCTTTTGCAGCCAAGGCGTGACAGCGTTGATCAGCAACAACGCCAAGAAAACAACGATCAGCCAGCGGGTCATGTCGGCAACTTACAGCGCGTAGGTGCGGTCACCTTGCGCAAAGCCCATGGGCTCCCACTCGGTGGTGCCCAAGGCCACCACTTTGAACAGCTCGCCCATTTCGTGCTCGGTGATGAGTTTTTGGGCCATGCTCTTTTCGTCCAGCGGCGCATCCACTAACGGAGGCAGCAAGCCACAGTTGATGAGGAAGTGGGCTTGACTGGTATAGCCCAACACATTCAAACCGGCGTCTTGTGCAGCCAGCGCCACGCCCGTGAAGTTCACGTGCGCGGTGATGTCTTTGCGGCCCACATCCACCAATGGGTCTGTGTCTGACTTGTGAAACTGGTGGCACATCAGTGTGCCCATGCTGCGTTGGGGGTGGAAGTATTCGCCCTCGGGGAATCCGTAGTCGATGAGGAATGCTGCGCCGCCCTTGCCTGTCGCTGCTTCGCCCGCTTTGAAACGGTCGGCCAAGGTGGCCACAAAGGCCTCGGCTTGGCTGTGAATTTCGGTCAAGTAATCGTGCTCGCCTGGCACTTCCATGGGTGGACGCAAATCGGTCACACGGTCTTCCCATTGCAACGGCGAAGCGCTGGCCGCGTTCGCAGAAGCTTCGCTGTCCGACGGGGACACGCCCGCTTGGCGCTGGCTCAACGCGTCTGCGTTCCACACCACGCCACGCTCGTGCCATACACCGCTCTTGCGTACCAGCAGTTGCACGGGCATGGCGTCTAGCACCTCGTTGCCCACCACCACGCCGCTCAGTTGCTCGGGCAGCGCATCAACCCATTGCACTTTGTGCGCATGGGCTTTGAGGGTGTCTTGTTGGCGCGCGCGCAAGCTGCCCGACAAATCAACGATGGTGTAGCGCTTCACGCGATCACCCAAGTTATCCAGCAGCTGCAGGGCCAAGGCGCCAGAACCAGCGCCAAATTCCCACACCTCGTCGGTGCCCGTGACTTGCAAGGCTTCGGCCACTTGGTGGGCCAGCGTGCGCCCAAAGTGCTTGGACATTTCGGGCGCGGTGGCAAAGTCGCTGCCACTCTCCGGCGTGAGGCCAAATTTACGCAGACTGTTGGCGTAATAGCCCATGCCGGGGGCGTACAGGGCCAGAGCCATGAAACGGTCAAAGCCCAGCCAGCCGCCCGCATTGGCAATACTGCGCTGAATCAGGGTGTACAAAGCCTGTTGGCCCGGGTCGTTGGATAATTGGGGGATCGTCATTGGGTGCAGATCGTAACTCGACCCACACCGGCTTCCACACCTCACTTCCACCACAGGCACCTCACACCATGCGCTCTTGGGCACTCATCACTGGCGGCAGCGTTCGCTTAGGCCGCGAAATCGGCCTCGCCTTTGCACGTGCGGGGTGGAATGTGGCCTGCCATTACAACCGCTCAGACGCCGAGGCCCATGCCCTGTGTGTCGAGCTACGCACCTTGGGCGTAGACGCCTTGACCGTGCAAGGCGACTTAGAAGACGAAGCCAGCTGCCAAAGCATTTTTGACACCACCGTGGCCATCACCGGCACAGCGCTGCAGTGCGTGGTGAACAACGCGTCGTTGTTTGTGCCGGATGAAGGCGCCGACTTTGACGAGGCACAGGCCTTGGCGCAAATCAAGGTCAACCTGATGGCGCCCATGCGCTTTGGGAAGTGGCTGGCGGCGTTGCACGCCAACGAAGGCACATTCAACGGACACGCCAAACCCAGCGTCATTCACGTGTTGGACCAAAAAGTGTTCAACCTCAACCCCGATTATTTTTCGTACACGTTGTCCAAGCTTGCACTGGAGCGCGCGGTCAGCTTGCAAGCCCAGTCGCTCGCGCCCACCTTGCGCGTGAACGCTGTGGCCCCTGGCCTGATGTACCTGAGCGGGCCACAAACCCAAGACAACTTCAACCGTGCCGCGCAAGCCAACTTGCTACGCCAACCCATCAACCCTGCCGACGTGGCCAACAGCGTGGTGTTTTTGGCGGGCAACGCCAGCATCACCGGCACCACCGTGCGCGTGGACAACGGTCAACACTTGGTACCACTCGCACGTGATGTGATGTTTGTGGTCGAGGAGCTTTTTAAATCATGAACGACCAACTTTTACTGAACTGCCGCCGCTTGTTTTTGCGCGGCCTCACCGTGCAAGCCAATATTGGCATTCACGACCACGAACTTCAAGCCGCACAGCGCATCGTCATTGATGTGGATTTGTACGTGTCATTCGCGGGCACCAGCCCCAAAGACGATCGCATCGACGAAGTGGTGGACTACGACTTCGTGCGCGCCGTGGTGCACACCCGCATTGCACAAGGCCACATCAACCTGCAAGAAACCTTGTGTGACGACATCCTCACGCACTTGCTCGAACACACCGGCGTGATGGCTGCGCGCGTGTCCACCCGCAAGCCCGACGTCTACCCCGACTGCGAAGCGGTAGGTGTGGAAGTGTTCCGCGCCAAACCAGGAGTGCTGTGACATGGCGAGCAAAGGCACACAAATTTTGAACCTCACCGGCTTGCGCTTTGATGCGAACTTGGGCATCTTGGAGCACGAGAAAATTGATCCGCAGCCCATTCAGGTCGACGCTGAGTTGAACCTTGGCACACAACCCCTGCTGCCGCACGACGATGACATTTGCCATGTGTTGGACTACCGCAAGGTGCGCCAAATCATCATCACCGAATGCACGGCTGAGCACGTCAACTTGCTCGAAACGCTGATCGGCAAACTCGCCCACCGCCTCATGCAACTGCCGGGCGTGCTGGGCGTGCGCGTAAAAATCGCCAAGCTCGAAATTTTTGAAGACTGCGAAGTGGCCATTCGCATGGAAACAGGACAATGGTGACTATGACGACCGCTGAAAAAGACCTCAACAAAGACCCCAAGCAAATCAAAATCGAGCACGAAAACCACAAGCTCGAAAAACGCCTGTGCCGCCAAGTCGGCCAAGCCATCGTGGACTACAACATGATCGAAGAAGGCGACAAGATCATGGTCTGCATGTCGGGTGGCAAAGACAGCTACGCCATGCTCGACATCTTGCTGATGATGCAGAAGCGCGCGCCCATCAGCTTTGAATTGATTGCGGTCAACCTCGACCAAAAGCAACCCGGCTTCCCTGCCGATGTGTTGCCCAAGTATTTGGCTCAAGTGGGTGTGAAGTTCCGCATCGAAACGCAAGACACGTACTCCATCGTCAAAGACAAAATTGCCGAAGGCAAAACCATGTGCAGCCTGTGCTCGCGCTTGCGTCGCGGCATTTTGTACCGTGTGGCGGGCGAGTTGGGTTGCAACAAAATCGCGTTGGGCCACCACCGCGACGACATCTTGCAAACCTTCTTCTTGAACATGTTTTTCGGCGGCAAGCTCAAAGCCATGCCCCCAAAACTGGTGAGCGACGGCGGCGACCACATGGTCATTCGCCCCTTGGCCTACGTGGCCGAGAAAGACTTAGAGCGTTGGTCCAAAGTGCGCCAATTCCCCATCATTCCTTGCACCTTATGCGGTAGCCAAGACGGCTTGCAGCGTCAAGTGGTGGGCGAGATGCTGCGAGAGTGGGAGAAGAAGTTTCCAGGCCGCATTGAGAACATGTTTGCAGCCATGCAAAACGTGGTGCCTTCGCATTTGATGGACCACACCAAGTTTGATTTCAAATCGTTGGTGACCACGGGGGTGGCTTCGGAAGATGGCGACAAGGCGTTTGACCATGAAGAGTTTCCTATGGCTTCGTTGCCTGGGATGCAGGTGGTGTCGCTTTAAATCCTTGCGCTTTTTTGTTGAGCTCTGTTTTTTCTGAGCTCGCTTCGGAGAGGGGCTGAGGGCAGGTTCCTCATGCTGGAGTACCAGAAATCGTCACCTGCCCTCAGCCCCTCCCCGAAGTCTGCGTCCGACGTTGCTTCGCTTGTCTAGTTTCACGCATGCACAGTTGTTACTGATGGAATGGCATGACACGCGATGCAGCTCTGGGGCGGGCCATAGCTGTTGTAGCAAGCACCCAAAGCGTTGCGAGCATAGGGTGTGGCGGCTGACGATTTCTGGTACCCCAGCATGAGGAAGCCGCCGCACCCTATGCTCGCAACGCGCCCGTGCCAAAGAAAAAGTCAGCGACAAATGTCGACAGCTAAATATTGAGCTTGTTAAACACAAACCGTGGCAAGTGCATCACCACCAACATGATGACCTGCCAAATGCCCGGCGTGTAAACCACCGGCTTACCAGAAGCGATGCCCTTGACGATGTCTTGCGCAACCACCTCCACCGAAGCCATTTTTTGCCCCTTGGCTTTGAGGTCGCTGGTCATGGGCGTGTCTGTCGGGCCCGGCTTGATCAGCACAACTTTGACATTCGTCTGCGCCAAACGGTGCTGCATGCCCTGCGCGTAACGCGACACCAAGCCTTTGGCGGCGCCGTACACATAGTTGGTTTTACGACCACGGTCACCCGCCACCGAACCAATGATGGCAATCGTGCCGTGGTTGGTGGCCACCATGGGCTTGGCAAAGGCTTCGGCAAACAACACGGGTGACACGCCGTTGACTTGCAAGGCTGCATCGCAAGCCAGCAGATCATCTTGGCAAGTGCCTTGGCCTGACAACACGCCATGGGCGATCAACACCACGTCCACGGCGGCTTGGTTGACGATGTGGCTCACGGTGCGCTGAATGGCTGCCGCATCGACAAAATCAGACGTCATCACGTGCACATCGGACTGTGGGCTGCGCACGCGCAGGTCGTCGGCCACTCGGCGGGTGCGCGCTTCGTCGCGGCCCACGAGGGTCAGGCGCACAGGGGCGGCTTGCACCCACAGACGTGCGCAGTGTTCGGCCATGGCCGACGTGGCGCCAATGATGACGATGTGTTGCATTCTTAAACTCCCATCAAACGGCGCGACATGGCAGAGCTAATGCCCGCGTCACGGTGCGCCGCAAATTCAGACAAGCGCGGATAACCGGCTTCAAACAAATCGCGCGGCATGCGCGCATCTTTGGCCATGTACAAGCGGCCTTTCGCCTCGCGCACGATGGCATCGAGTCGATCCATCAATTGCAAGGTGCGCTGGCCGCGGTTGGGAAAGTCCAGCGCCAACGTCACGCCAGGCTCTGGAAAACTCAACATGCCTTTGGCTTCTCGGTTGCCAAAGGTTTTGAGCACGGCCAAGAAAGACCCCTCGCCAGACGCAGCAATGGCATCGAGCATGGCCTGCACAGCAAGCTGCCCGCCCTCGCGAGGCACCACACTTTGGTATTGGTAAAACCCACGCGGGCCATACATGCGGTTCCAGTCCTGCAAGTTGTCCAGCGGATACGAAAAGGGCTCATAGTGCGCCACGTCAAAACCACTTTTGAGTTTTTGCAGCTCGTAGTAAGCCATGTTGAACGGTTTGAGTGACAAGCCATTCACCAACGACAGCGGCGGCACAAACGGCATGCGCAAGGGTTGGCTTTGTGTTTTCTGTTGATGTGCGGCCAGCACCGCCTTGAGTGACGGCATCGCTGCCGCTTGTGGCGCGCTCATGGGGTTGGCACGCATGAAAATGCCCCGTGCGGTTTGCCCAGCCAAACAATCAATCCACGAAACCGTGTGCTCCCAATCGTGCTCCGACGCATCGGCCAATTCAAAGAACTCGGTCAAGCCTTGGTAAGGCAAGGTTTCGGTGCGCAGCCATGGGCTGCCCACACGACGCAACTGCAGCTCTGCCGTGACGATCACCCCGGTGAGCCCCAAGCCCCCGAGCGTGGCGCTCATCAACGCGGGCGTCTGGGTCCAATCCAGCGACAACACCTCGCCCGTGGTGCGCGCCAAAGACACGCCCAACACATGGTCTCCAAACGACCCAACCGCGTGGTGATTCTTGCCATGCACATCATTCGCAATCGCACCACCAACCGTGATGAGTTGCGTGCCAGGTGTGACGGGCAGCATCCAACCGCGTGGCACAAACAGGCGTTGAATGTCGCGCAGCAACACACCCGCTTCGCACACCAAACGGCCCGTGGCGTCGTCAAACGCCATGAATTTATTCAGCCCTGTGGTGTGCCACAAGTGGCCATGGGGATTCAGGCAGACATCGCCATAACTGCGGCCATTGCCAAAGGCCAAACCAGGCCGATGCGCGGCCAACACGGGAGCCACATGCGCGCGGTCGGTCAGCACGTGCACATCGTGCAAGTCGTTCGACAAACGGCCCCAGGCGCTGACGGGCTTCATGCCAACGCCTGCTTGAACACAAAGCGCTTGTCGAGGTGGTACTTGATGTACGACCCCAAGGTCAAGCCAATCGCACCACCCAAATAGCGCATGGCGTCTGTGCCAAAGAGGTGATGAAACGCAAACTCGATGCCCCAGAAAATGGCCGTGGTGAACACGCCCATGAAACCGTAAAGGATGAACAAGCGGGTGTCATGGCCAAGGTTGTCGGCCTTGAAGTCGAACACGTGTTTTTTCTCAAGCACGTATTTGATGGGAAACCCCATGGCCGTCCCCGCCAACACCGACAGCTCAATGGCATACGCACCGCTGTACACCCACATGGATGCGGCTTGCGTGCCAATGTTGGCCACCGTGGCAAAAGCTGACACCAGTGCGTACACCAGCGCGATGCGCGCAGCCGTTTTCATGACAACACGCGCGCCAAGGCCAACACCGCCACCATGAACGCACCCACGCCCCAGCTGACTTTGTCTTTGAGGGCAAACACAATCGGGTCGTCATGCATGCGGCCACGATGGGCAATGAGCCAGGCACGTGAAATCCAAAACAGCATCACCGGACAAGCCAACCAAATGAGTTGCGGCGTGGCATACAAGTGCGCGGCCTGTCCATCTTGGATGTACAGCGCCAGCACCAACACCGCAATAAAACCTGCGCTGCCGCCCAAGCTAGACACCAGCTCTAAGTCGTCCGGCTCGTAGCCGCGACCACGCAAAGCGCCTGTCTTGCCCGCCTCGCGCGCCACTTTGAGTTCGCTGTAACGTTTGATCAGCGCCAAGCTCAAGAAGATGAACATCGAAAACAGCAACAGCCAAAACGACACCGCCACATCAATGGCTGCCGCCCCCGCAATGATGCGCAAGGTGTAAAGGGCCGCCAAGGTCAACACATCGACCACAGCCAATTGTTTGAGGTGCAGCGAGTACGCCACCGTCAACACAAAGTAAACGCCCAAGCTAACCGAGAACAACACGGGCATGAACAGCGCCGACAACACCACCGCGACCAGCAGCAACAACGGCCACGCCATCCACCCTGTGACCAGGTTCAACGCCCCCGAGGCAAATGGACGATGGCGCTTGCGCAGATGGTGGCGGTCATCTTGCACGTCGACCAAGTCATTCAACAAATACACGCTCGATGCGGTCAGGCTGAACACCACAAACGCCATCAGGGCCAACACATCGCGTGGCGCATCTGCGTATTGGTGGGCCGCCATGAGCGGCACAAACACCAAAAGGTTTTTCATCCACTGGTGCAAGCGCATGGCTTTGAGCATGGCCTGCCAAGACGGCGGCAGACCGCTGTCAAACACTTGGCCCACATGGCCTTGTGCTTGCGCGCGGCTCAGCAGCGATGCCGAAGCATCCACCACATGGGCGGTGTGCGCTTTGGCCCACACCTGCAGGTCGGGCCAGTCGTTGCCCACGTAATCAAAGCCAGATTCGCCAAAACGCGCCACCAAAGCGTTTGCTTTGGCGGTGGACTTGAGGTTGGTATCACCCTCTGTGGCCAGCACCTCGTCAAACAAATGCAGGTGCTGCGCCACTTGTTCGGCCAACACGCGGTGGCTGGCCGTGGCCAACACCAAGCGGCGGCCACTCTGCTTTTCCGCACGCAGCCAATCTAACAAGTCGGGGTTGTAGGGCAGGGCCGAAGCATCCAGTTGCACGCGATGGGCCAGCTCGGTTTTCAGCACTGCCTTGCCGCGCAAAAGCCACAGCAGAGGCTTGAAGCACTGGAACGGATGCTGAATCAAAAACTGGCTGGCACTCTCCACCAACAAGTCGGTGCGAATCAGAGTGCCATCTAGGTCGACCACCAGCGGCCGACTTAACGCGTGCAACGTACCGCTCATGCTTTGAAGGCCACCACTTTTTGGTGCTGCTCGCCCAAGCCTTCGATACCAAGGGTCATCACATCGCCGCGCTTCAAATACACAGGCGCTGGCTTGCCATCTTTCTTAACCCCCATGCCCACGCCGGGAGGGGTGCCTGTGCAAATCACGTCGCCAGGTTTGAGCGTCACGAATTGGCTGAGGTAGCTCACGATTTTGGCCACGCCAAAAATCATGGTTTTGGTGTTGCCGGTTTGCATGCGCACACCATTGAGGTCTAGCCACATGTTGAGCTTTTGTGGGTTGGCCACTTCGTCACGCGTGACCAGCCAAGGACCGATGGGGCCGAAGGTGTCGCAACCCTTGCCCTTGTCCCATGTGCCGCCGCGCTCGAGTTGGTATTCGCGTTCGCTCACGTCGTTGATCAGGCAATAGCCCGCCACGTAGTCAAACGCTGCCTTTTGCGACACATGGCGTGCCTCGGTGCCAATGACGATTCCCAGCTCCACTTCCCAGTCAGATTTGACCGAGCCTTTGGGCAACATCACATCGTCATTCGGGCCTTGGATGCAGCTGATGGCCTTGGTGAACACGATGGGTTCTTTGGGGATGGGCATGCCAGCTTCGGCAGCATGGTCGGCGTAGTTCAGGCCAATGGCCAAAAACTTGCCCACGTTCGCCACTGGGCAGCCCATGCGGGGCTTGCCTTTGACCAAGGGCAGCTTGTCTGTGTTGAGCTTGGCCAACTTGGCGAGGGCTTTGTCACTCAGTTGCTCGGGCGTCACGTCTGCGATGACTTGGCTCAAGTCGCGCAGCTTGCCTGCGGCATCAATGAGGCCTGGTTTTTCTTTGCCGGGTTTGCCGTAACGCACGAGTTTCATGAATAGCCTTTCAAAAATTAAATCAACGACACATCAACGCCAGCGATGCATCCAAATGGTCCATCGGTGAACGCTTAAATCCAGAGCGCGCAAAGCGCTGCAACTGCCCCAAGGCGAACGCCAGCAACGCCGCAGCGCGCACTTGCGCGTCGGCGGTGGGCGAGGCCGATTGGTTGGCCTCTGCCGCGGCACGCAGCACTTGGCGCAGAGCCGACTCAATGCGCTCAAACAATTGGTTCATGCGCTGGTGCAAGCGCTCGTTTTCAAACACCAAGGCATCACCCACCATCACGCGGGTCATGCCTGGGTTTTTTTCGCCAAACTGCAACAGCACCGTCACCATGCGGGCGGCCTTGTGTGCGCCATCGCCTTCGCGCTCGGCAATTTGGTTGATCAGGCTGAACAGGCTGTGCTCGATGAAATCAATCAAGCCTTCAAACATCTGAGCCTTGCTGGCGAAGTGGCGATACAACGCAGCCTCGCTCACCTCCAGCTTGGCGGCCAGCAGCGCCGTGGTGATGCGCTCAGTGCCTGGCCGCTCCAGCATGCCCGCCAGCGTTTGCAAAATTTGCTCACGCCGTTGGCCTGGCTTCATGCGTTGGCGAACCTTGGGCTCCTCGCGGTCGGAAGCTGCGTCGTCGGGCAAGGCGTTGTCAGACATGGCGTGCAAGTGAAGTTAGTGCGAACGGATCATGGTGCCGAACGCTTGCTCGGTCAAGACTTCCAGCAGCATGGCGTGTGGCACGCGGCCGTCAATGATGTGCACCGCATTCACGCCGCTCTTGGCGGCATCCAAGGCGCCCGCAATCTTAGGGATCATGCCGCCGCTGATGGTGCCGTCGGCGATCAGCTCGTCAATGCGACGGGGTGTCAGCTCGGTCAGCAGTTCGCCCGCTTTGTCCAGCACACCGCGGATGTTGGTGAGCATCAACAGTTTTTCAGCGCTCAGCACCGTGGCCAGCTTGGCCGCCACCACGTCGGCGTTGATGTTGTAGCTCTCGTTGTTTTCGCCAAAACCAATGGGGCTCACCACGGGAATGAACGCATCGTCTTGCAAGGCTTTCACCACGCTGGGGTCGATGCTGACGATGTCGCCCACCTGTCCCACGTCGTATTCTTTGCTGGGGTCTTTGCTGTCGTGCACCGTGAGTTTCTTGGCGCGAATCATGGCGCCGTCGCGGCCGGTCAAGCCCACGGCTTTGCCGCCCGCTTGGTTGATGAGGCCCACGATGTCTTGCTGCACTTCACCACCCAACACCCACTCCACCACTTCCATGGTTTCGGCGTCGGTCACGCGCATGCCTTCGATGAACTCGCCCTTCTTGCCCAAGCGTTGCAGCAAGCCTTCAATTTGCGGGCCACCGCCGTGGACCACCACGGGGTTCATGCCCACGAGCTTGAGCAACACCACGTCTTCGGCAAATGCTTTTTGCAACGCGGGGTCAGTCATGGCGTTGCCGCCGTATTTGATGACCAAGGTTTTGCCGTGGAACTTGCGGATGTAAGGCAGTGCCTGGGCCAGGATGTCGGCGGGAGAAAAATCGCTCATGGGGTGCAACTCCGTGTGTTTACTAAGCGTTGTTTACTCTGCGTGGTCTGTCGCAGAAGCGTGTGCAGCTTGTGGGCCAAGCACCAGGTCGCGCACCATTTCGCGCAACAGTTTTTTCTCTTGGAAACTCAAAGCACGCTCCAACACGCGGCGCACACCCAACAGCAACTGGCGGTCCACCTCTTGTGGAATACCACGTGTGTTTTGCAGCTCTTCGCGCAGCTCTTCACGCAGGTCTTCGGGCTCATCGGCCCACCAGGTGTTGATGACGGTGTTGAGCTGCTCGCGCAACTGCTCGGGGTCAATTTGTGGCACAGCGTGCATCGAGCTGGCGTGGCGTGAACCGCCTTCGCGCATGGCTTGTGCGCCCAACACCACGCGTTGGTCGGCTTGCGACAGCAAACGCGCCCAACCTGGGTCTTCGCGGTTGAGCTGCGTCATGTTGCGTGAGGCTTCGTCAGCCAGCAAATGCACAGACACACCGTGCAACTGGGCTTCGTCAATCAGGCTGATCAATCGCTCGTCGTCGCTGCCCACCAACAGGTGCTCGCATGCGCCGCGTTCGGCCAAACGTTTCAGGTCTGCGCCCAAGGTGCGCAACATCGACAAACCGCCGTCTTGGCTGTGCGACAGCACGGCACGGCTGACTTGGCCGCCAATCGCTTGGTCATCGGGGGTGTCGCTGTACCAATAAATGCGGCGCAGGTTCAGCTCCAAGCCGTTGTGGGCCATGGCGTTGCTGAGCAACTGGTGCAGCTGTGGGCGCACGTGGTCTTGTGCGGTGTCGGTTTGGCCTTGCAACCACGCCAAAAAACGGGCGTCGATGAGGGCAATGCAAGATTCAGCGCCTGCGTGCGCTGCAGCGTGAGAGGAATGTGTGCGTTTCATGAAAGTACTAAAGGTAAGAAGATAGAAAACAGCTTCTGAGCGTGCTAACTGTGCCCGCCCACAAGCTGCATTTATTTTAGGGCTGAGACCGCATGCCTGCAGGGGATAATCACAAAACTTCTAAGAATTGCTGACATGACACATCCCATTTTGATTACCGGCGGAACTGGCTTCATTGGCTCGCACACCGTGGTCGCCCTCGCTGAGGCGGGCCAGCCCGTGGTCATTTTGGACAATTTGTGCAATTCCAGCGCCAAAGTGCTGGACCGCTTGGCCCGCCTCAACGCCAGCCCGATCGAATTTGTACAGGCTGACATCCGCGACAGCGCAGCTTTAGATACGTTGTTTGCGCGCTACCAATTTGCAGGCGTCATCCACTTTGCGGGCCTCAAGGCCGTGGGCGAGTCGGTGGCACAACCCCTGCGCTACCTCGAGAACAACGTCAGCGGCACCCTCAACCTGCTGCAAGCCATGGACCGCGCCAACGTGCGCCGCATCGTGTTTAGCTCGTCGGCCACCGTGTATGGCGACCCAGTCAGCGTGCCCATTCCCGAGACCGCCGCCCTCACCGCCACCAACCCCTATGGCCGCACCAAGCTCATGTGCGAAGACGCGCTGCGCGAACTGCACGCCGCTGACCCGCGCTGGCGCATCGCCATCCTGCGCTACTTCAACCCCGTGGGCGCGCACGAAAGCGGCTTGCTGGGCGAAGCGCCCAACGGCATCCCCAACAACCTTATGCCTTACATCACGCAAGTGGCCTTGGGCCAGCGTGCGCATTTGCAAATTTTTGGCAACGACTACGACACACCCGATGGCACCGGCGTGCGCGACTACCTGCATGTGAGCGATTTGGCTGCGGGTCATTTGGCCGCCCTGCGTGCCTTGAACGAGCCCAAACTCTTAACCGTCAACCTCGGCACAGGCCGTGGCGTGAGCGTGCAAGACATGGTGGACACCTTTGCCCGCGTCAACGGCGTGCCCATTCCCCACCAAGTGGTGCCCCGCCGTCCCGGCGATGTGGCTCAGTGCTTGGCCGACCCACGCCAAGCCAAAGCCTTGCTCAATTGGGAAACCTTGCTTGACCTAGATCGCATGTGCGCCGACGCATGGCGCTGGCAGTCCATGAACCCACAAGGTTTTGACACCCCCTTATGAAAAACCAAGACGACGGCACGCTGTCCCTGTTTGACGACTTCCCGCCCGCCTACGAACCTGCGACATTGCCGGCTGCGGCGGCACCTAAAAAACCTCGCGCCAAGCGCAAGGTGGCAGAGCCCGCACCAGACACATCAAACGATGCAGCTCAAGCGCCAACGCCTGAGCCAGTGGTCGACCCAGGCGTGCATGTCGAAACCACGCTGCATTTGGCTGGCCTGGTCGAACCCCAACGCCGCCGCAACAGCCCATGGGCCAACCTAGACATGGCCGCCTCGCAAGTTGCAGCGCAAATGCCGCATGTGATGCTCGTCATCACCAAAGGCGAAGCCGGTGGCGCGCAATCGCACGTGCGGGACTTGTGCCAAGCGTTGCAAACACGCGTGCAATTCACGGTGGTGATTGGCGGGCCGGTGGACGAATCGGTGCTGGGCCGCGAACTCAGCGCGATGGGCATCACCGTGTGCCCCATGCCCGACATGGTGGAGTCGCTCAACCCGCTCAAGCTTTGGCCTGCGCTGCAACAGCTGACCGAACTGATCAACACCCACAAGCCCGACCTCGTGCATGGCCACAGCGCCATTGGCGGCGTGGTGGCCCGCATCGCGGCCAAACGCGCACATGTGCCCGCGCATTCTTCAGGGGTGCCGGCGGTGTACACCGTGCACGGCTTTGGCTTCAAACCCGAAGTGCCGCTGGTGCGCCGCACCGCATCGGCCTTGGCCGAACGTTTGCTGGCACGCTGGACCACGCAGATGATTTGTGTGTCCAAATACGAACGTGAGCTGGCCTTTGACTTGGCCATTGCGCCTGAGCGCGTGCACATCATTGCCAACGGCATTGCACGTTTACCTGCGCCTGAAACCAAGACGCAAGACGACACCGCCGACACAAACGCGGCCCCCGCACACCCCCCATCCACCTTGCCGCGCCTCATCATGGTGGCGCGCATGAAAAGCCCCAAACGCCACGACCTGCTGCTGCAAGCCTTGGCCAAAGTGCGCAACGTCTTGGGCCACGAGCTGCCCGTCACACTGGCAGGCGATGGCCCGCTGCAGGCACAGCTGCGCGCACAAGCCAAAGCGCTGAACCTCAAAAACATCACCTGGGCAGGCGACGTGAGCCATGTGAGCGAACTACTCGCACAACACCAGGTGTTTGTACTGCTGTCCGACCACGAAGGCATGCCCATCACCGTGCTCGAAGCCATGCGTGCGGGCCTGTGCGTGCTGGCCAGCAGCCTGCCTGGCATTCGCGAGCAAATCAACGCCTACCAAGACGGCATCTTGGTGGCCAACACGCCTGAGGCTGTGGCCGAGAAACTTTTGCAACTCGTGCGTGACCCGCACATGTGCAAGCGCTTGGGCCGTGCAGCGCAACAAAAATTTGAAGACTGCTTTGCCGCCGAGCCCATGGCCGAGCGCGTGTTGGAGGTGTATCGCCAATGCACGCAAGAAACCACAACAGCCACACAACTCACCGCTGACGCAGCCACCCGCACGCACAACAGCGCAGGTTTGGTGTCTGCCTCGGTGCGCCGCCGTGATGCCCTGCAACGCTGGGCCTTGTGGGGCGTGTGGATGTTGGTGCCTAGCTTCATGGCGGCACAGCTGTTGGAAGACGCGGGCCTCATGACCTACCAGTTTGGCGAAACGCTGTGGTGGTGCGTGCTGCCCTATGCCGTGGCCACGCATTTGCTGATGCGTGCCTCGCACCTGCCCGTGGCCGAGCGCAGCGGTGTGTTGTGGGTGTCCACCACCGCGCCGTTTGTGTTTACACCACTCGGTTTTGCGCTGTTGCAACAGCCGTATTCACGCGCCGCAGTGGTGTGGGCCTATGCCGCCACCACGCTGTGGCTGTGGTGGGGCTATCGCCGCCATGTCAAGCACCGCGCTTTGCGCTTGGTGCACCTCGACGCCAACGTGCCAGCCCAACTGGCCGCATGCCTCAACCCCAACACGCTAGACCCACAAGCCGTGCAGCTCATCGCATGGGCCCCCAACAGCGACACGCCCCTGCCCGCCTGCGACGGCGTGGTGCTGGACCGCCATGTGCGCAGCAGCGACGAGCGCACGCGTTTGTTGGGCGAACTCAAGATGCAACACCTGCGCCTGTACAGCGTCGAAGCCGTAGCAGAACTGACCAGCGGCCGCAAGATGCTGCCCACTGCCGCTGACTCGCTGTGGGAAATCGACAACGACCCGAGCTATGACCGCGCCAAACGTTTGTTGGATGTGGCCACCGTCATTGCACTCGCGCCCCTGTGGTTGCCACTCGCCGCAGGCGTGGCACTGGCTGTGCGTTTTGATTCCAAAGGCCCCGCGCTTTATTCGCAGCCCCGCGTGGGCCGCGATGGCCAAGTGTTCACGCTGTGGAAATTCCGCAGCATGGTGCACGGCTTGCAAGCCCCCGGCGTGCACTTTGCGCAAGCCGATGACCCGCGCATCACCCGCATGGGCCGCGTGTTGCGCCGCAGCCGTTTAGACGAACTGCCGCAGCTCTTCAATGTGCTCATGGGCCACATGAGCCTCATTGGCCCACGCCCCGAGCAAACCGCTTTTGTGCGCGACTTTGCAGCCACCATTCCCAGCTACCCCTATCGCCACCTCGTGCGGCCTGGCCTCACCGGCTGGGCGCAAGTGCAACAAGGCTACGCCGACAGCGCCGACACCACGCGCATCAAACTCAGCTACGACTTGTATTACGTGGCGCACTATTCGCTCGCGCTCGATTTGCTCATTGCCGCCAAAACCGTCAAGACCGTGTGCACGGGTTTTGGCGCACGCTAAATAACGCCAAGCTGTTCTCCATACGCGCCCAACATGACCACCGCCTCTCACGCACGCCGCATCTTGTTGCTAGAAGAGCCCACCTGGGGCGGCGTGCACACCATGACGCGCACCTTGGCAGATGCGCTCCGCGCGCAAGGCTGGCAAATCACCGCGCTGCCGTGGCAGCAAACGCAGTGGCCCACGCTGGTGAGCGCCGCCAAGCAACACGATGTCATCGTC
Source organism: Limnohabitans curvus (assembly GCF_003063475.1). Lineage (NCBI taxonomy): Bacteria > Pseudomonadati > Pseudomonadota > Betaproteobacteria > Burkholderiales > Comamonadaceae > Limnohabitans > Limnohabitans curvus. Next base: position 1,730,724 of record NZ_NESP01000001.1, on the reverse strand, counting down.
GCCACGCACAACTTTGGCCCCACGTATTGCGGCGCTGCGCTGAAAGCCATCACCGGCAAACCGTTGGTCAGTTGGGTGCATGGCCCGTTGATGGATGTGCTGCACGAAGCCAGCGCCTCCGCTGTCAAAAAACTTTGGCTCAAGCTGCTCTACAAACAAGTCAACCAGTTTGTGTGCGTGTCGCGCACCACCCAAAACTCGCTACTCAGCTTCATCAAGCTGGGTAAACAACAACGCTGCACCGTGGTACCCAACGGCATTGCACCCATGCCCGAAGGCCAAGCCATCCATGTGCACGCAGGCCATGGCGGCGAGGGCATCCCGCCCTTGCTACTGGGCTACGTAGGCCGCTTGTCCGCCGAAAAACGCCCACACCTGCTGCTAGACACCCTGCGCTATTTGCCCGAAGAAGCGCAGCTGGGCATCGTGGGCGAAGGCCCCATGCACCGCAAGATGATTCACGACGGTATGGACTTGATGTACCAAGGCCGTGTGCACTTCTTGGGCAAACACCCCAGCGGCGCGAGCCTGTACAAGCCGTGGCAAATGACGCTACTCACCTCCCGCTACGAGGGCTGCCCCATGACGGCGCTAGAGTCACTCGCCTGCGGTGTGCCCTGCGTGTCACTACCCATCCCCGCCATGCGCGAGCTGTACGACCTGGATGCACCCTATTTACTAGCCCGAGGCGACGCACCCGTATCGTTGGCTGAGGCTGTGATGACCGTGCTGAGCCTGCCCCAACAACAAGTACGCGACGACATGGCCCGCATCGTGGCGCGGCATCATATCGATGGGTTTGTTGGCAATTGGCAAGAGTTGCTTCGCACCCAAATGCACCGATAGAAATCTAAAACTAGATAGAGTCTGCATGTCCAGCAATGGCCGCTGCTAAAACATGCCGATCGTTCACATCTGGCAGCTGAAGGCTTGGCTCAATGAGCATCCAAGCTTCTTCTGGAACTTCCCAATCTGGGCATACGTCATGCATTAAGTCGCGTCTTGTATGGAAGTCGATTTCAGGTCTGCCTTTATTTTTAGCAAGATTTCTTACCCACTCTTCGTCAACCTGCCTAGACCACTTTGCCGCATATATGCCAGTAGCAGCGACTTCCATCAAGGCATCGGAAATGGCAACCGAGTAAAGAACGTTTGCATCTAACAATGCGGTGTAACGGTTGTTTCCGGCCATAGTTGCTACTTATCAATATTCAAGACCTAATTCGCGTGCGTTTGCAGCCTTCTTGTCAAGAGCCTCTTGCTGTTTCTCGCGCATGGCTTTCGCGTAATCCATCAAGTCTGAAAACTTGACACGGCGATGCGTGCCAACCATGCGATGCACCAGTCGTCCCGCTTCGATTTCTTTGATAAGAAATGGCCGCGAAACATTCAAATAATTGGCAGCCTCAACCGTGCTCAATTCCTGCTTTTCTGGCACAAGCATGATGGGTTGGTGACGGGCCATCAGTCCTAACGTTTGGCCCAGAACTCGCAAAACTTGCGGAGGAACTTGGACACTTGGACTCGAACCGTCATCACTCTCTATCGTGATGGTGGCCGCGCGTGAGTGGTCTAGACAAGCCATAATCATTCGTTCTGCGATCCTTACCATTTCTGTTTCGCGATCGTTGAGTGGGGGTGGGACAAGCCTGTCCCTGTCAATGGTTGTACTCATGGTGCTCTCTTGTAGTGATGGCTGTTTAACTGTGTTTCATAATTTGCGTAGGTTCGCCACTACTGTAAACTCATAAGTGCAATAAATGCAACAAGTGAAATAAGCGATCGCCAAATACTTTTATGACCGACACATGGATCGCCCCTGATGACGCGCCCGAATTAACCGAAGCATTTTTCCAAAATGCCGTTATTCACAAGGCAACCTCGCCTACTACCAAACCCACCATCTGCATCCACTTCGTGCGCAGCGGCCCAGCCTACCTGCCCGAGATTGATGCGTACGTCGACTTCATCACCTCGCACGGCCACCAAGCTTTGGTGCACGACACGGGGGCCACTGTGCCGCTCAACGCGCAGGTGGTGTGGTGGATGTGTGGGCGCGTGCCCAGTGCTGAGGCGCGTCGCTTGAAAAACGCATTCCACATCCACGAATACGCCTCCACCTCAGCCCCGCCCTACGCTTGGCTGAAAGACTTTGTCAAACACTGGACACAACCCAAGCCTGACTACCGTTTGTTCCAAAACGGCTGGGTGCGTGAGCGCATGGGCTTTGACGACGGCGTGCCCTACGCCCTGCGCGACATGGGCGTGGCGCAGGCTTTTTTGGATGCCCCCGCACGCACACCGCCCAACGAATTTGACTTGGTCTACTTGGGTGAGATGAACCGCTTGCTGCCCTTTGTGCCACTGCTACAAAGCATTCACGATGCTGGCCGCACTTTGCTACTTGTAGGCGATGTGCCCGATGCGCTGCGCGCACAGCTACCCGCCAGCGTGACCTGCACAGGCCGTGTGCCGCATGCCGATGTGCCGCACCAATTGCGCCGTGCACGCTTTGGCTTGAACCTGGTTAGCAACATCGAGCCCTACAACCAACAAACCTCCACCAAACTGCTGGAGTACTGCGCCGTAGGCCTGCCCGTGGTGAGCAACGACTACGCCTGGGTGCGCTACTTTGCGGCGCACTACCAAGGCAACCTGCACTTGCTACGCGACGACCCCAACAGCTGGCAACACAGCTTTGGCGAAGCGCTAGACGCCTACCCATATGTGGTGCCCGATGTGCGTGAGCTCGCCTGGCACAAGCTGTTGGGCAAGCTGGCCATTTGGAAGCATTTGCACATCGTGCCCGAAGCGCCCAAACCCTCGTGGCCAATAAACGCAACAGGCGTACTGGGTGGTTCCCGTTGAGCGGGTTCAAGCGCTTGAACATGAGCAGCACCAGCCGCGTGGTGGCGCTGTCCAGCGCCGTGGCGTTTGCTACGCAAGTGGCGTTTGCGCTGCTCATGCTGCGCTTGTTCACACCGCAAGAAGTGGGTGAGTTTTCGGTCATCAGCCAGATCGGCTTTTTTTGGATGACCCTCGCTTTGGCCCAATCGCCATTGGGCATGCTGGCCAACCAACATTTGCCCGCGCACATCGCGGCCCAACACGCTTGGCGCGCCAGTGCTTTGCGTGGCTTGGGCTTGCTGCCGGTGGCGGCATTGGCCGTGTGGTTTAGCCAGCTCGCCATGTGGCCCGCCTTGCTGTGGGCACTGCTGCTGGCGTTTTGCCAAATGGGTTGGATGTTGGCGCAAAGCCTCACTCTGCGCATGGGGTCGGCTTGGCAGCAAGCGGCGGTGCGTGTGCTGCCACCGCTAACAGCGGCGACTACCGCGCTCACGGCGGCGCTGTTGGGCGCATCCGTGGGGTGGGGTGGGCCAACCTTGGTGCTGTCTGCGCTGCTGGGCTATGCCTTGGGTGCTGCATGGCTGGTGCCTGCCTTGCGCGCTCGTGATGTGCGGGACGTGCATGTTGATAGCACCCCATCCGCTGACGCTGCAACCTCAACACCCGACGTTACGCAAGCCACCAACGCCCAGCAATCAGACCCGCGCAGCGCCACGCTGCGCATGGCGCACACCTTGGTCGACGCCCTGTTAGCCACCGCCATCATCGTGGTGTGGCAACGTTTGTATGGCGCTGAAGAAACGGGCTGGATGAGCGCCCTGCTGCGCGTGCTGGGCTTCTTACCTGCGGTGGTGCACATGGCTTGGGCGCAAGTGGCTTTGGCGCAGGGCCACCGCCCAAACAGCCCTCACACGGCCAGCGGCACCCCGTGGTGGTTAGGCCTGGGCGCATTCGCCTGTGTCATTGTGTTGGGCTTGTCGTGCGCCGTGGCGCTGTACCAAGAGTGGTTAGATCCGCGCTGGCACGGCGTGTGGGCCTACATTGCGCCGCTGGTGCTGTGGCAAGGCAGTGCGTGCTTGTCTGCGGCGTTTAGCCACAGGCCTTTTCAAACACACGCGGCACGCGCGTATTCATGGGCGTGCATGGCACTGGGGGTATTGCAAGCCTTGGTTTTATTGGCCCCCATGGGTTTGGCACAGCACATGGATGCGGCGCAGCACATGGCTGCGTTTGCGTGCGTCAGCAGTTTGGGGCTGCTGGGGTTGACGGTGTGGATGGCGCGGTTGCGCTAGCGAAAGTCAACGCAGCCACATCCTTAGCCGCCAACAAAGGCGGCGCATCCAACATGTGCAGCGGCCACTCGATGCCAATGGCGGGGTCATTCCACAACAAACTGCGCTCAAACTCGGGGTGGTAGTAATCGGTGGTTTTGTACAAAAACTCGGCACTTTCACTGGTCACCAAAAACCCGTGCGCCAACCCTGCAGGTATCCACATTTGTTTTTTATTCTCAGCAGAGATTTCTTGCCCAAACCATTGGCCAAAAGTGGGCGAGCCTTTGCGAATATCGACCACCACATCAAACACCGCACCTTGCGTCACGCGCACCAGCTTGCCCTGTGCGTGTTGACTTTGATAGTGCAAGCCGCGCAACACACCTTTAGCCGATTTGCTATGGTTGTCCTGCACGAAGGTTTCTTTCAACCCCGTGGCTTGCTCAAAGTCGCGCGCATTGAAGCTTTCAAAAAAGAAGCCACGTGCATCCCCAAACACTTTGGGCTCTAGCTCCAGCACGCCGTCAATGGGCGTGGTCGTTACTTGGTAAGGCATGACGGTTACTTCAACAGGTTTAGCAGGTATTGACCGTAACCGTTTTTGGCCAAAGGTGCAGCCAGCTTTTGCAAGGCAGTTGCGTCAATCCACTTCAAGCCATAGGCGATTTCCTCAGGGCACGCCACCATCAAACCTTGGCGTTTTTGCAGCGTACCAATGAAGCTAGCTGCTTCTAACAAGCTGTCATGTGTGCCCGTGTCTAGCCACGCATAACCACGGCCCATGATTTCTACATTCAACTGGCCCAGCTCTAAATAGCGCTTGTTCACATCGGTAATTTCTAGCTCGCCGCGGTGCGACGGTTTGACGGCTGCAGCAATGTCGCACACCTGTTCGTCGTAGAAATACAGGCCCGTGACAGCGTAGTTACTTTTAGGCTTGGCTGGCTTTTCTTCAATGCTCAGCGCACGAAACTGGGCATCAAACTCCACCACGCCATAACGCTCGGGGTCGTGCACATGGTAGGCAAACACACTGGCTCCGCTGGTGCGGGCATCGGCATTGTGCAACTGCTTGACCAAGTCATGGCCATAGAAGATGTTGTCGCCCAACACCAAAGCACTAGGGTGGTCTGCCACAAAGTCTTTGCCAATGATGAAAGCCTGCGCCAAACCATCGGGGCTAGGCTGCACCGCATATTCAATGTGCATGCCCCACTGGCTGCCATCACCCAGCAGCTCGGCAAAACGCGGCGTGTCCTGCGGGGTGGAGATGACCAACACCTCACGAATTCCGCTCAGCATCAACGTAGTGAGCGGGTAGTAAATCATGGGCTTGTCGTACACGGGCATCAGCTGTTTGCTGACCGCTTGTGTGACAGGGTACAAGCGCGTGCCTGAGCCTCCGGCGAGGATGATGCCTTTGCGTTGTTTAGTCATATCTGTGCTTCTTGTTTAAAGTATTTCAGTCAACATACGGTCCACGCCCTGCTGCCATGGTGGCAGCACCAGGCCAAAGGCCTGCTGTAGCTTAGCGGTACATAAGCGTGAATTAAGCGGGCGCGTGGCTGGCGTGGGAAATGCCGATGTGGGCACGGCGGCCACTTCAGCCACCTTGATTGGCAAATCGGGCTTGATGCACTTGGCTTGCCTGATGACGTGGCTGGCATAGCCGTGCCAAGTTGTTTCGCCAGATGCGACCAAATGGTACACACCGCCCAATGCGGTGTTTTGTGTATTCAACACCCTGCGCATGGCGTGTGCCGTCACGTCTGCAATCAGGTCTGCGCCTGTGGGTGCGCCATGCTGGTCGTTGATGACCGTCAGCTTGTCGCGCTCTTGCGCCAAGCGCAGCATGGTTTTAGCAAAGTTGCCGCCGCGTGCGGCATACACCCAACTGGTGCGGAAAATCAAATACTTGCAGCCACTGGCCGCAATGGCTTTTTCACCATCTAGTTTGGTTTGGCCATACACGCTTAGCGGGCCTGTGCCCTCGCCCTCTTGCCTAGCATGTGTGCCACTGCCATCAAACACATAGTCGGTGGAGTAATGCACCAGCCATGCACCCACTTGCGCGGCAGCTTTGGCCAAGGCTGCAGGGGCATCCGTATTTAAAAGCTTTGCCAGCTCGGGCTCTGACTCGGCTTTGTCTACCGCCGTATGCGCGGCGGCATTGACGATGAAGTCTGGCTTGTAGGCCAGCACCGTTTGCGCCAGTTCTTCGGGTTTAGATAAATCACCGCAATAGTGGGTGCTATGGCGGTCTAGCGCCAACACCTCGCCCAAGGGGGCCAAGCTGCGTTGCAGCTCCCAACCCACTTGGCCGTTTTTGCCTAGAAGAAGTATTTTCATAAAAGTAACTTGCGAAGCTTGGCTGACGACACATGGTCGATGTGCCTGAAAGCTGTTGCAACTTTGTCCATCTGTTGTTCGGGCACGCCGTACCGCTCAAAATACACTCGCCATTCACGCACCACACCCCACACTTGCGACATGATGTCGCAAGCTTTCGACTGCGACAACGTGAACTTGGCATGTGCTGCAAGCGCGTTGTCTAAATCCGCCAGACGCCCTTGTGGCCCAACACCCAAATGTAAATAACGCTCGGTAGCCACTGCAGCCCTTGGCATCACATCGTACAAAGGGCTCAGCGCCCAACCACCTAAGCGCGGATCCCACACAAAACCATGGTTGCGCAAATGGTCGTCATCGTTGGTCACCAAGATGTTGAACACCATGCGCCTGAACAACTCTTCGTTGTCACGGCGAATCACGCTGGGGTGGCAGTAGCGCCTTATGGCGTCCGCCAAGTCGGCATACGACTTATTAGGCGACTCGGCCTCATCGCAGCCCAGCAAAGTGAGGCCACTGACAAAACCCATGCGGCACTCCACCTGGGCTTCTGACCAATATCTGTCAAACCGTTCAATCAACATGGTGCGCCGATCTCCAAGCACTTGCAGGCGCACCGGTGGCACACGTTGCCCAGCTTCTTTGGCCAACAACAACGTCGCAGCTTCGATGGACGGCACGTCCATGGTGTCGCTGCTGCTAGCAAATTTTGCCAACCACAAAACACCTTGCTCGTCCCGAATTGAAGCTTTAGGGCGGGCACCGCCTAAGGCAGATCCCCCTTGAAAAATCGCTTCTAGATGGGTTGGAACCGGTAAGCCTTCATCAATTCGCCCCGCCGCCTCGATCAAGTGTTCCAAGGTGTGCCAGGCACTGGCCCCCGTCACAGGCGCATCATGGATGTGGCTGCGTATATCCAATGCCCCCACACGATCACTACCCGCATGCAACAAATACTGCGACTCGGGCAAGCTATTGGCGGGGACCTTGAGTTTGGCCTCTATCACGCGGCGCCCCCAAGCGTCAGGTGCAGCATCACGAACACCGCCAAAAAACGAAAGCCCAGCCACAGGCAACAAGCGCTTGGCCGTGACGGCTGCTTTGTCTGCAACCCCCAAAGCCACAGGATCAACCTCTAGCGCTTGCGGGCGCTTCAGGTAATTCAATCCGTAGGCAAAGCTAGAAGCCAACAACCGAGGCCCCTCTTCTGTCAGCGTCAGCTGCCCACAAGGCGCCCATTCCCCGCCCAAGTGGGCGAAGGCCATGAGCTGTGCATCTTTGGCTGCCATGCTCTTAGAAATTAAGCGCGTCAATATCTGCGGCACTCATGCCACGCACCCGCTGCGTTTGCTCTTTTTGCGCAAGAACTGCCAAAGAAGGATCAGACTCAAGTAACAACTGCAGCAACGTAACCCCTGGTGCGATCGCATCCAAATAGCGCAACACCTGCCCCATGGCTAGCCCAGGGTCGCCGTGCTCAAGCCTATACGCCGTATTACGCGAAATACCTGCACGGAGTGCTGCATCTGCCTGCTTCACACCCCGCGCTGCACGCAAACGCACCAAAGCGCCGCCTATTTGCTGCGCTTGCAGTGACTGAGCTGGCGATAAAACTTCGGCCTGAGTGATTTTCATGATCGTTAAATCATACCTTAAATTACATAAAGATTGATTTAACGATCATTCATTAACCGTATTGCTTACCCACCCACTGGCGATACGCCCCGCTCGTTACCCCCTCTACCCATGCTTGGTTGGCCAAATACCACTGCACCGTTTTGCGAATGCCCGTCTCAAACGTTTCTTGGGGCTTCCAGCCCAGCTCGCGTTCAATCTTGCGGGCGTCAATGGCGTAGCGCCGGTCGTGGCCGGGGCGGTCTTTGACGTAGGTAATTTGCTCGGCATAGTGCTTGCCATCTGCACGGGGCTTTAGCTCGTCCAGCACGGCGCACAAGGTGTTGACCACTTCAAGGTTGGGCTTTTCGTTCCAGCCGCCAATGTTGTAGGTCTCGCCTACTTTGCCTGCTTCTAACACGCGGGCAATGGCGCGGCAGTGGTCTTGCACATACAACCAATCGCGCACTTGCTGGCCATCGCCATAGATGGGCAGGGACTTGCCAGCCAAGGCGTTGAGCAACACTAATGGAATGAGCTTTTCTGGAAAGTGATACGGCCCATAGTTGTTGCTGCAATTGGTGGTCAGCACTGGCAAGCCATAGGTGTGGTGCCATGCGCGCACCAGGTGGTCGCTGGCAGCCTTGCTGGCTGAGTACGGGCTGTTGGGCTCGTAGGTTTTGGTCTCGGCAAACGGCGGGTCGGTAGGCAGCAAAGTGCCATACACCTCGTCGGTCGACACATGCAAAAAGCGGAAAGCTGCCTTTTCAGCTTCGGGTAATTCTTGCCAATAAGCGCGCACGCTTTCTAGCAAATTGAACGTGCCCACCACATTGGTTTCAATAAAGTCACCAGGGCCATGGATAGATCGGTCCACATGGCTTTCTGCGGCAAAGTTCAATACCGCCCGTGGCTTGTGCTCAGCCAACAGCTTGGACACCAAGGCACGGTCGCCAATATCGCCCTGCACAAACACATGACGCTTATCGCCTTCTAGGCCTTTTAAGTTGTCTAAGTTGCCTGCGTAGGTGAGCTTGTCTAGGTTCACCACGGGCTCAATTGACGACGACAACCATGTGTGAACAAAATTACTGCCAATAAAACCGGCGCAGCCTGTGACAAGAATGGTCATTTGCTATTTCCTAATTTAAAGAGTTTGTGTTGGTGGCTTGGCCAATCCAAGCGACTTAGGAGCCAAAAAGACCAACAAAATCAACAGGGTGAAATGCCCCTCCTCCATATCAATCATCATGGAGTTGGTGGTGATGCTGAGCATGAACAAAAACACAAACATCACCAGCCCAATGCGTTGCACCTCGTCTGTTTTGCCCCATGCCACACGGCAGGCTTGGGCGAAGATGGCCAAATACAAAGCCAAGCCCACCACGCCTTTGGTGGCCAGCATATACAGGTACTCGTTATGTGGATTACCCCAGTTATAAGTAGCCCAAGACTGCGGCGTTACCTCTAGCGCTGTGGCGGCCGCCTGATAAGCCTGCGGAAAAGCAATACTGCCCACACCAATCCACCAATTGCTGGCCTTAATTGCTTCCCACGCAGTGGCGGCATACTGCATGCGCAACGAAACAGCACCAAACACTGCAGCCGATCGCTCTTGCGGGGTCATGGCTAGATATTGGCCAAACTCAACGACAGCCAAGGCCATGCGTCGGTGCACCACATCCGACGTGGCCACTACACCAATGACACCCGCCACGGCCAGCAACAGCAACCATTTGTATTTACCCACAAACAAACGCTTGGCATTTAACAGCCCCCAAACCCCAAAGCCTGCAGCCAAAAGCAGCCAACCTGTGCGGCGCTCGCTGGCCAAGAACAAAGAAGCCACCAGCAAAACCAAGGGCACAGCCACACGCCACGCCAACTGCGGGCGCACCAGCCACATTTGAGCCAGCACAAACACCAAGCCCACCAGCGCCTGCCCATACATATGCGACATGTGCGACATACGCATGTGCCCTGTTGTGAAATATTCACCTTGCGCCACATAGCCCGTTAGCGTGAGCAGCAAGTTCAAGCTACCCAACACCAACACACTGCCAGCAAATGCCCAAAACGCCACACGCGCCACGCGTGGGTTAACAAACACCGCCCACAGCACCAATACAAACCCAAGTGTGCGCAAGTCATGCAGCAACTCTTTCAGCGCAGCACCCAAACCAAAACCCGCCAACACATTGGTGCACACATCCCACACGCACAGGACCAACACCAAGCCCAAAAACAGCTTGGCATCGGGCTCTATCACTTGCTTTGTTTTCAAAAAATCACGCCAAGCAAAAGGGGCCAACAACACCAGCCCCAACACCGCAATATTGGTAAAAGCCACCGAGGTGAATACGGCCATACCCAATAAACAAACCATACCCATCGCTATTTGCGCATGGCGCGGTGTTTGAGGCATTGCTGTGGCTGCTACTGTGTGCGTCATGGTGATGTGGTGTTGGTTGGGTTGTTTGCCAAATGTACCCAGTCCACCACATCGCCCTCGGGCTGGTAGCCAGGCACGAGGCCTTTAAGCAAGGTGCGAATCAGCGGTACATCGTTGGCGTCTAGCGCTAGGCCCAAGGCTGCCAACTTGCTTTGCAGTTCGCCCCAAGGTAAAAAGTCTTCATGCGCTTTCATGATGCGGGCGTGGCTAGTGGGCAGCGGGTTGTCGCCAATCAACAGCTCTTCATACAGCTTTTCGCCGGGGCGCAAACCTGTCACTTGTATTTCTATGTCGCCATTTAGGTTGGCATCATCTCTTACCGTCAAACCCGACAACTCGACCATGCGCTTTGCAAGGTCAATAATTTTGACGGGCTCGCCCATGTCCAACACAAACACATCGCCACCGCTGGCCATCGCACCAGCCTGAATCACTAGCTGCGCAGCCTCTGGGATGGTCATGAAATAGCGGGTAATACGCTCGTCCGTCAGAGTAATTGGGCCACCGTCTTTGATTTGCTTGCGAAACAGTGGCACCACCGAGCCCGATGAGCCCAACACGTTGCCAAACCTCACCATGCTAAAACACGTTTTGCCACCGACCTCGGACATGGCCAAAGCCTGAGCCTGCAACACCATTTCGGCCAGTCGCTTGCTGGTGCCCATCACATTGGTGGGGCGCACCGCTTTGTCGGTGCTGATCAGCACAAAGTCACGCACCCCGTGCGTGGCTGCCAACTGCGCTGTATTTAAGGTACCCAGCACATTATTCTTTATGCCCTCTGCGGGGTTGTGCTCGACCAGTGGCACATGCTTGTAGGCTGCTGCGTGGTACACCGTATGCGGCTTCCATGTTCGCAATATTTCCTCCATGCGCGATGCATCACGCACATTGGCCAGCAATGGCAACAATCGAACATCGCCCATGCACGCGTCTGAAACCAAGCTTTGCAGCTCATGCTCTACGGCATAAAGCGCAAACTCAGTCAGCTCAACCAGCAGTAGCACTGCAGGCCTAGCCTTCAAAATTTGCCGACATAACTCTGAGCCAATCGAGCCACCGGCCCCCGTCACCATCACCACCTTTCCCGTGATGTTCTTGGCCAGCATCAGCTGGTTGGGAGGCACGGGGTTGCGGCCCAGTAAGTCTTCAATGTCTAGCTCTTTCAGGTCAGACACCTGCACCTTACCCTGGGCCAGCTCCAGCACACCAGGCAAGGTCCGCACCTGCACATGGGCCGAGCGCACAAGTTCTAATATTTCGTTACGCCGCCCACGTGATGCGGACGGTAGCGCCAAAAACACCTGCGTGACACGCAGCTTGGCCACCAAGGCCGCGATTGCTGCTGGGTCGTAGATTTTTAGACCATTCAGCACCTGTCCATGCAAGCGGTCATCGTCATCTAGCAAGCCCACCACCACCAGCTCGGGGCTGGTTTTGAGGGCCGCCGCCAATTGCCGCCCTGCCGAGCCTGCGCCATAAATCAACACTCGCGGCAAACGCTCGCGATGAACGATGCCCAAATAAATGCCACCCAACCAATAACGCACAAACGCACGCGACAGCGTGATGCCAAGCAACAACAACAATGGCTGCAAAACGCCCACAGTGCGCGGCACCCCAGGCACGCCGATCACAGCAAATGCAAAGCAATAAAGCACGGCATGAAGCGCCACAGCTTTTAGCACCGTCGTCAAAGCTGGCAAGCCCGCATAGCGGAAGATGGCGCGGTAAAGACCAAACACAATAAACACGGGCAAAGCAAAAGCAACCGCCCCTACAAAGGCAATGAAGTGCGCATGTGACCAAGACGTCCATGCCTCTAAACGCAAGTTAAACGCCATCCAAACTGTGATGGCGCAAATAAATGCATCCGCGCCCAAGGCCAACGCCCGCTTAACAGGGCGTGGCAGCATTAACAGGAGGTTAGTCAAATAATCAGTTTTCATTTGAAACCGTCAATGCAAACAGCATGCTTCACAGTGACTCACCGGGCTTTAGCACACTGCCTGCAGCCACCTGCACACCATAACCAATGGCCGAGCCAGCTTGCATCCAAGCCAAAGCACCCAAAACACTACCCCCTGCCATGCAGGCATTGACGCCCAAATGGCCAAAGTCATGCACTTGCGTATGGTGGTCAACCACGGCACCGCAATTGACGATTGCCCCTTGGCCCAATATTGCCTCCGTGCCCACAATAGCACCCGCCATCACTGCCACGCCAACGCCCAATTGCGCACGGGGCGACACCATAGCACGGGGGTGAATAACACTCGCGATCACAAACCCTGCCGTCTGCAACTGTGCAAATAATTTTTGTCGAATTACGTTGTTGCCAATGGCCACCAATGCATGCGTAGCTTGATCCGTGTAGCTAGCAAATGCAGTGGCAGGCCCCAAAACAGGCAAACCCCACACAGCATCACCACGGGCAAATGCCCCATCATCGGCAAATCCAACCAAACTGAACTGGTCCGCCATTAAGACTGCTTCGGCGACAGATCGGCCGTGCCCTCCCGCGCCAACAATCAACAAGCGTGGCTTACCTAACATCGGCAAAGCATTTGTCAATGCGACACACCATCGCGCCGAACCACCTTCACAAAGGTCAGCCACAAAATTGAAATGTCAAACCAGAGACTCTGCTTTTCTATATATTCAGCATCCAGCGCTACCTTTTGAGGAATAGGCAACTCATCACGCCCATTCACTTGCGCCCATCCCGTCAAACCTGGCACAAGCTTGTGCACGCCTTGCTCTGTACGCAAAGCGATCAAATCATCTTGGTTAAACAATGCTGGACGAGGCCCAACAAAACTCATGTCGCCTACCAAAATGCTCCACAGTTGAGGCAATTCGTCTAGGCTGCTCTTACGCAAAAAAGATCCAATCGGCGTCAGGTGTGCTTTAGGGTCGACCAGTAAGTGCGTGGCGACTGCTGGCGTCCCCACTCGCATGCTGCGGAACTTGGGCATTTTGAAAATTTCATTATTGCGACCCACTCGGTCAGACCAATACAAAGCTGGCCCGGCAGATGTCAAACGCACTAATATCGCGACCACCACCACAGGCACTAACAACAATGCGGCAGCTACCAAACCTAAAATAAAATCGAATAACCGTTTCACCGTTTTAAACCCTCAACAGCTTTCTTTAAACCTTGGTCCAGCGTCAGGGGTGGTACCCAGCCCAGCATGCTGCGTGTCTTGTCTATGTTGACTTGCAACGAACCACAAAGCCGTTGAGCCATCGCCCGCTTACCCAGCAAGGATGCAACCACCTCAAGCCAAGAAGCAGGGACAGGCAGAAACAAAGCCCTCTTGCCCATCGCCCGTGCCGTGCGACGCAACAGTTCGGTGGTAGACACATCTTCCCCGTCTGATACCAAAAAGGTTTGTCCGGCAGCCGCCGGATGCTTCAAGCAAGTCACCAACAAGTCAACTAGATTGCCCAGCGCCACCATGCTGCGGGCGTTATGGATGCACCCCAAAGGCAAGGGAATACCTCGCGACACCCAACGCATCATGGACGCAAAATTGGCTTTCACTCCTAGGCCGTAGACCAGAGGGGGGCGAACGATCACCACACGCATGCCTGTTTGCGCTTCAATCACCCGCAAACCCTGCTCGGCCTCCTGCTTAGACACTCCATAGGGGTCCAAAGGCGAAGGTACATCATCTGCAGTGAAGGGTTGGCCAAGCTGAGTGGCCTCGCCATTCACTTTGATAGAACTGACGAACACAAATCGGCAGACCCCTGCCTCGGCCGCCTGGCGGGCTAGGTTGAGCGTGCCATGCACGTTTACCTCACGATACACCTGCAACGGGTCCGTCGAGTCGTCCTGCATCACATGGACACGGGCTGCGCAATGCACAACTGCTTGCACCCTGTTCAAGGCCACAGTCCAGTCGGTTGTGGAGGTTAAGTCGTCAATCTGGTGGTATTGAGCACCCTTATGTTCAGCAGACAGACAGCTTCTCGCGCTGGCCCTAACCTCCAGGCCATCATTCAAAAGCCGCTTGATAAGTGCCGACCCGACAAAGCCAGAGCTACCGGTGACCAGTATCAAGACTTACTCCGTTGGTCAGTTGACTTTGCGGCACCATTGCACAAACCGCCAATCAAGCCCTCAAGACAGCTGATCAACGTGTCCCGAGCAAACTCACGCTCACTCAGTTCACGGCCTTTGCGACCCATTTCTTGTCGCTCTTGAGGTGTGGTTTGTGACAACTGCAGCACTGCTTTGGCCAAACCTTCATGATCGCCAGCCCGACAAGTGATACCGGAACCGGATTCACGAACGACATGAGCCCCCTCACCATTCAGCATGGCAAGCACAGGAATACCAGCCGAAAAATAGGTCTGGAGCTTGCTTGGTATCGTCATTGCAAATATGGGTTCATCTTTCAAACTCACCAGCAAGGCATCTGCATGTTTAAAAAAAGAAGACATGCGTTCAGAGGGAAACCGACCCAGCATCAAAACTTGGTCCTGCAACCCACGCTTCTTGATTTCTTCTGCAACCCAACTGGCCATCCGGCCATCGCCAACGATCAGCCAACGGACTGCATGTCCCTTAAGGGTCTCGGCAGCAGCAAGAATGGCGGGAAAATCCTGTGCATCGCCGATATTCCCCGCAAACATCACACTGAAGCAACTAGGGTCTGAGGGCACCTCAGGTGCTGGGATCAGCTCGTCAGAAGTAAGCACTTTATCTGACCAATTCGGGAAATAAAGTACACGTTTATTTGTAGGTGCATATTTCAAGATCTGCGGAATAAAGCTTTTAGACTGCGCGAGGATGACATCACAGCGCTTGTAAATAAACGCAACTAATTTACCCACTGCCGATAAAAGCATTGGTGACTTGACGACCCCTACGGCCTTTAGAGTTTCTGGCCATAAATCCTGAACCCAGAATAGTAATGGTGCGCTCTTAACAAACCGCGTTGCCACTGCAGGCAAGCCGACTGTAATGGGTGATGGTTCATAGGCAAAGATCGCATCGTACTGCTGACCACGCAGCTTCCAAATGCCAACTGTTGATGCACTTAGAGCGAACGAAATGTAGTTCAGCAACAAGCGCAAGCCGCCTTTTCCTCTTGGCAACATTGGCACGCGGTAAACTTTCGCGCCTTCGTAATGATCAAAATGCCTTGAATCCGACAAGAATGCAGGGAAAACTTGCCCATCGGGATAATTAGGCACACCAGTTATCACAGTCACTTGATATCCACGTTGAACTAATTCACCGACCAAGTCATTAATTCGAAAATTTTCCGGCCAAAAGTATTGGGTTACAACAAGAAGACGTATCGGCACTCCCATCAATACTTCTTCCACACAACACGGTTCACATAGTCGGTATAGCTGTGAATGATGCGCACCACCTTGTCGCTCACATTCGGCATGCTGTAGTCGGCCACTTGTCGCAGCAACCGAGATGTGCCGCGAGGCTGATTTTCAAGAATGGCCAGGCCCTGCATGACTCGATCAACATCCAGGCCGACCATCATTACCGAAGCTTCCTCAAAAGCCTCATGTCGCTCCTGTGTTTCACGCAGATTCAACGCCGGGAAGTTCATAATAGAAGACTCCTCACTGATGGTGCCACTGTCGGACAATACGGCTTTGGCCGAGCGCTGCAAGCTCACGTAATCCGAAAAGCCCAAGGGCTTCATCAAACGGACGTTTTCATGAAATGTCACGCCCATCGCCTGAACACGCTTTAGCGTGCGAGGATGCGTTGAAACAATAACGGGCAATTGATAATGAGAAGCTACTGTATTAAGCACATGCACAAGCCGCGAAAAACTGACATCTGAATCAACATTCTCCTCGCGGTGAGAGCTGACCACAAAATATTTGCCCGCCTCTAGCCCCAGATTTTCTAAAGCCATCGAGCGATCTATGCTGTCCCCGTAATGCTCAAGCACCTCAGCCATAGGACTGCCAGTCTTAATGACCAGGTCAGAAGGCAATCCCTCCCGCAGAAGGCATTCGCGAGCAATATCGCTGTATGTAAGATTGACATCCGACGTATGGTCAACGATGCGTCGATTGGTTTCTTCTGGCACCCGCATATCGAAGCAACGATTACCAGCTTCCATATGGAAAATCGGGATCTTCCGCCGTTTAGCAGGTATCACAGCCAAACAACTATTGGTGTCACCCAGAACCAGTAAAGCATCAGGCTTTTCAGAGACCAGGAACTGGTCAATATTTGCAATCACGTTGCCAATGGTCTCTGCTGCTGTTGCACCTGCGGCATTGAGGAAGTGATCAGGGTTTCTGATGCTTAAATCTTCGAAAAAAATCTGATTTAACTCGTAATCATAGTTTTGGCCCGTATGCACGATCACATGCTCACAATACTGATCTAGCTTAGCCATAACCCTGGATAGGCGAATGATCTCCGGTCGAGTACCTACAACGGTCATTACTTTGAGTTTTTTCATTGCAGTATTCAAAATTCTTTAGGTTGATTTATTCTTCAGGCTCAATGTTCTCGCCTTTGACCAGCGCTTGAATGAAACGCAACTTCATCAGTAATTCGCGCATACCATCCACATCGAGTCGTATGGTGTTGTGCGAGTTGTAATCCGTGGCCTCTGAAATTTTTACTTCACCTTGCTCCACAAATTTGCCATAGTTCAAATCACGCAAATCAGGCGGAACGCGATAATAACCACCTAAGTCCTCGGCAGCGACCATTTCTTCACGGCTCAAAAGAGCTTCGTACAACTTCTCACCATGGCGGGTACCAATGACATTGATGGGATGCTCTGGCACACCCAACAAACCTGTTAAGGCTTTGGCAAGAACTTCGATGGTTGCTGCCGGTGCTTTTTGTACAAAAATTTCACCAGGACTTCCGTTTTTGAAGGCGTACAAAACCAGATCTACAGCATCATCCAAAGTCATCATGAACCGTGTCATGTTGGGATCTGTGATCGTGATGGATTGACCTGTGCGGATTTGGTTAGTGAACAGGGGAATCACTGAACCACGCGAGGCCATGACGTTGCCATAGCGCGTGGTGCAAATAACGGTACTGGTCGAAGAACGCGATTTGGCGACGATCACCTTCTCCATCATCGCCTTACTGATGCCCATCGCATTGATGGGATAGACCGCCTTGTCTGTACTCAAGCAAACCACGCGCTGAACGCCGCAATTGATCGCAGCCTCCAGTACATTTTCTGTACCAAGCACATTGGTTTTCACCGCCTCCATGGGGTGAAATTCGCACGATGGTACTTGCTTCAAAGCAGCCGCATGGTAGATGAAATCAACACCGCGAACAGCGTTCAAAACAGATTGATAGTCTCTGACATCACCAATGTAAAACTTCAACTTAACATTGTTGAACTTTTTTCGCATGTCGTCTTGTTTCTTTTCATCGCGACTTAGGATGCGAATTTCATGCAGATCAGAATCCAAAAATCTTCTGAGTACTGCATTACCAAAAGAACCAGTACCTCCGGTGATCAGCAGTGTCTTGTTTGCAAACATATCTGGTTTCCGTTTATTTATTTGAATTGATGCATGCGATAGATCAGTTCAGGCCAAGGCTCTGGTTGAAAACCAGTAGCTAATCTGAATCGGTCTGAGTTCAATGACCGATCAATCTTAAAGTCATCTTTTGGGTGGATTGCAATTTCTTTGCCGTACTCTTTTGAGACCAATGAAAGCAAATCGAATTTATTAATAGGCTCCGCTGAGACGTGATATAGACCATGCAGATCTGGATTAGGAAGCAAATGGTCGTGAATGATCCGTGCAATCTCAACTGTTGGCAGGCCCGAGAAAATAGCATTTTTATAGCCTTGCACCGCACCGGTTTGCGACAAAAACCAATCGATCAAACTGCGGTTTCCTGCTAACTCATGCCCAATGATGGATGTGCGCAGTGTGATGGCATTTGGATAGTCAACCTCGCCCAGCAACTTGCTTCGGCCATAAAGGTCGTAGGCATCGGGTAAATCTGACTCAACATAATTTCCCTTGGCTCCAGAGAAAACACAGTCTGTGCTCATGTGTACCAAACGTGCTCCAGCTACCTCACATAGTCGTGCCAACCGATGAGGCAGTAGTGCATTTATGGGAATAGCCGCTAATGGGTCATCTGCCTCTGCCAACTGTTTGACCAGTCCGACACAGTTGATGACAACATCCGGATGTACGACGGCAAATAAATGCGTCAGACTATCAATATTTTCTACATCGACGCCCGTAAAGATATTCGGATGTAAGTCAATCGGAAGCAATTGCCGTACAGCAGATGATCGGACAGACCCGAAAACCTGATACCCTTTGCTTTGAGTGAACAGCCGTAGCACGGCATTACCCAGCATTCCGGTAGCACCCAAAACTAATAACCGTATAGGCTTGCTGATCGTCACTTTAACTTCCTATTTCAAAACCTAAAAAAAATTGATTGATACTACTCAGCATCATGAATATCCATTATTTAACTAGTCCAATGATTTCCCCCCAAGTCGCCCGCGAAGTGCTTATCCAGTCGAATTCCTCACTGCGCCGCGCGGCAGCTCTGGCGAGCGCCTTGCTAATATTCTCGTTCTCTAATACCTGAATCAAGGCTTCACAAATACTTTTAGGATCAGTGGGCGAAAAATAACTCACCGCATTAGCCCCAAACTCGGGCATTGGCATCACATCTGACGACAAGACGGGTCTCCCGGCACCCAATGCCTCTAGCAATATATTAGGGCAGTTCTCGCATGAAGATGCAAACAGATTTACTTTAGCATGGTGATATGCTGCAGGTAAATCGCCATAGTCGATTGGCCCAACAACCAGTATTTGATCTTCAAGCCCTTTCTGTCGCGCTAAATCTTTGACTCGACGTACCAAAACCTCATCCAACTCACCAACCAACAGAAGCTTATAGCCGCTGGATAGTACCTGCGGCATGGCAGCAAAACCCTCTACAACCTCTAATTGATGTTTGTATACATCGAAACGGGATACGTAAAGCAAATACTCGCCGATTGGCAACCAACTTGGTCGCAACAATTTTTGTGAATGCGTTCGGAATATATTATTAATGCCGTGAGGGATTGTTACAGGATTACGTATGTGCGTTAAGTCTTTAATTATGCTCCGCGCATAGTCGGATATAAAGATAGTCAGATCTGCGGTTGCCATACTGCGCAGCATGATCTGCTTCAGAATGACATTGCGAAGTTTCTGCAGACCTAGTGGAACTCGTGCGAGAGCGACTGGATCGAACGGAATCATGTTGCGAAACATCGTTACTGTCTTGCAGCCAGAGGGGACACACGATGTGATTATTCCACCAGGGCAAAACAAAATTTGTGCGTTCTCTTTAACGAGGATACGCGGCAAGACGAATTTCTCCCATAAAGTACGTAATATTGGATTATCAGTCGGCCAATTCGTACTACCACGTCGAATTTGGTGGCTATCAGGTAGGCATAATGAATCCGGCGCATAAATCAGAATACTTAAGTCTGGATACTCAGGCAGATGGGCCAATAGGTTCTTTAAATAGGTCTGTCCACCGCCAAGGCGTGCAGACAACGCATTTATGACAATTTTCATTTAGAAATTTCTTTGCAGTAGATCATTCCGATTGAAACTGAGAACGATAGAATTGGAGCATTACCAAAACACTCCAAAGGGCCGTGTGGGCCTGCAATTGATTTGCTTGGTGCGCATTCCATAACGTCCTAACTGCCTGAGCATCAAGCTCCAAGGCATCGAATGCTTGATCGTCTTTTAATAAAGACTCTCCCCAAAGACGCAAACCGCCCCTTAACCACTGGGCCATAGGCACACCAAAACCCATTTTTGGTCGATCTAGTATTTCACGCGGCACATGTCGATATGCGAGTTTACGCAGCAAGTACTTATTTATACCGCCACGCAACTTCCATTCAAGAGGTAATTTGGCAGCCCATTCAATGATCGTATGGTCGAGCAGAGGATCTCGGGCCTCGAGAGAAAAAGCCATTGATCCGACGTCCACTTTTTGCAGATAGTCATCCGGCAATGTGTAAGCCATATCGAGTCGCATACCTATCTCTGCGTAGGATAATCCGACAGGGAAAAGAGCAGCTCGCTCTGCAAAAAGCTGACTCAATGACTTCGTTGAAGTCAAAAGAGAGGGTTTCATAATATGAGTTGCATCTTTGATTACGCCTCGCATAAAGGCATATGCCGGTGCCGGATTGTCGCTTTCGAGAACCCTAGCAAGCCAACGCACTCGCTGCGCAGGCGCGTGTTTTAGTATTGAACCAACAAAATTTCGCAGCGCCGCAGGCAGGCGATGTACCTGTTGCAAACCAGCCATCATTCGATAATAGTGGTAACCCCCAAAAGCCTCATCCCCGCCATCACCAGACAAACTCACTGCAACAGATCGTTTTGCAAGTCGAGAAACGGCCATTACAGGAAATGCAGAGTAATCAAAGAATGGCTCATCATATTGCTTGATGAACGTAGGCATTAATTTAAGAAGATCGTCAACTGCAAGCATTTCACATGTATGTGCAGTACCCAGATGAGCCGCAACGGATGCTGCATAGCTACTCTCATCAAACGCCTGATCTTGGAATCCAATAGTGAACGTCCTGACCGGCTCTGAGCTATGCTTCATCATATATGCAGCCACTACTGTACTATCAATACCGCCAGATAGAAATGCACCTAGGGGGACATCACTCACCATACGTAATCTCACAGAATCATTGATAAGCGAATCAAGCTCCTCGAGTAAAGAATCTTCGTTAACACCAACTATTGATTTATCAGTATCGACACTATCAATAGACCAATATTTCGTCTGACTAATGCCTTGACTTGTTACGGTCAGGTAGCATCCTGGCTCAAGCTTTTTAACTCCTTTAAATATTGAATAAGGTGCGGGAACATATCCAGCCTCCATAAAATATCTTAAAGCTTGTTTATCAATGCCTCTATTAAGCCCCGGAACTAATGCGCACAATGCTTGCGGTCGTGAAGCAAATGCAAACCCCTTGTCAATGGACGCATAATACAGCGGCTTAACACCCAATCGATCTCGTGCAATAAAAAGTTCAGCCTTGTATTTATCCCAGATTGCCAGAGAAAACATGCCGCGAAAACTATCTAACGCTTTCGGTCCAAATTTTGCAAAATATGCAAGAACGACCTCAGTATCCGAATTCGAATTAAACGGGTAATCCCCCTCAATACCTTTTCTAAGTTCTTTATAATTAAAAATTTCACCATTAAAAACAACTATATATCGGCCGCAAGATGATTGCATAGGCTGCGCAGCAAACTCAGACAAGTCAATAATTGATAAACGTCTATGCAGTAACACGACGCCACCTTCACGCCAGAGGCCTTCACCATCAGGCCCACGAACATCCATAAAACTCGAAGCCAACTTGAAAGCAGCTGTCGAATACTCAATTCCAACTGTACCAGCTATTCCACACATATTTCCAACTCCTCCAGCTTGCTGCAGATGTATACTATAATTTAGTCTTAAAAAACATTGACCTGAAAACAAGCACCAAACGTAGCAACTTATACATAATTAAAAGTTGCAAGGATAAATATAAATTATCCACAAAATAATCTGTCAATCCAATCATCGGATAAGATGCGAGCAAGAGGATGTAAATTAACTGAAATACAGGGTTACTCAATTGCATCCTGTAGAAAAACGCTACCACCAAGGTTTTGGCAATTAAAAATATTAAAATTCCGTATCCAAAATAATTAAAGTACAATCCATATGCTGAAAAGGTGTTGATTTCCATATCCCCTGGAATCACAACATAGGGATCAATAATATATTCATGCCAAGCATCAGAACCCATCGATGAAATTAGAGCTTCAAATGACCGCCAATATAATTGAATGTCGTTATTGTATATATGTTCAAACGAAAGAAACCCCGCTATAGAATAACCAAAAAACCAAAGCAGCCCCGTCGAAAATGTACCAAATGTCAAGGGGACGTCCAACCTAAAGACAGGCATCGACATACTAAACAACACAATAGTAACTATACTAAAAAAAAATAACTTTATAACAGGGAAACCTTTTTTGCACATTTGAATAAAAAAAACTGAGAGCAGTATAAAGAATGCAAATGAACGCCCCCCCTCACTTAATTGAGCAATTACAACTATACAAATCGAAAACTTCGAATAAATACTTAACTTATTTTCAAAATAAGTCAAAATTAACACGAGTATTGATGCAATCTTCAGCAAAAAAAATACAAAATATCCAAACTGGCTCCCCTGCCCCTCCAGCATTTTAACCCTTGATTCGAGTAAATATGCAGAGGCTCCAGAATGGGAAACTCCAATAATTAATTCATAAATAGGATATATTACAACTGGCGAAATCAAAAAAAGTAAAAATTTCACAAGCCCGACGAGACTCTCAGCATCTACATCGCAATAGGCCACTCGTGGCCCAGATAGTAAAAATACACACAAAAATATCTCAAATGAAAAAAAAGATATTATTGTTAAAAAGTATTCAAAATTAGCGCTAAATAAAATTACAAGCGGCACAGTCGGCATTAATATACCTATAAGCCAAAAGTATGGCTTGTCGGCATTTCTAAAAATGCTTAGCATTTATCAAAACCTATTAAATCTTTAGCGCGCCATTGCTCAACATACTTTTGCGCGACTTTTAAATGAGAGTGGTGATCTTCGCAATATTTTCGCGATTCTTCCCCAAGAAACTCTATATCCGATCTACGCTCCAATAATGCTTCAATCTTTTGAATAAGATCATATGAGTCTGGAATTATATTTATAACTGGTGATTTTTGGATTTTAAAACAGTCTAAAGACTCCCTTTCGGCCCCTCCCATAACGACTTTCCCCATCGCAAGAGCATAAATTCCACTTATACCGAGAGAATATGAACTAGTTTGATCAATTACAACATTTGCTCTTTCCATTAGGGTGAGATATTCAGCCAATGGCATATGACCTTTAATTATCAACTCCAAGTCATTTGGATATTTTTTTCCTAAATATTCAAAAGCACTTTCTACGTATTTTGTACCTTTAAATCCATACCGATTAAGTCCATGAAAAACAACTAATTTATTTTTTACTATATTTGGCCTGAAGTTGACAAGCGATAAATTTATTGGGATAGGTATAGCAGGCCGGAGATTCTTTCTCCCCTCATACCCAATCTGATAGTCATACATTATCGGTATGATTCCTTTTGCTTTGTTAGCAATATATTCATTAAATTTGAACGCATGATCGCTAGACATAAAGAAGTTTTTAGCCTTTATATCAAACTCAAGAAAATCATTAAAGGGGCCGTATTTTAGTTTTGCCCGTGCGACCCTCCAGTAATAAGCATCATCGCCAGCAGCAAGCAAAAAAAAGGAGTCGTTGCCTTCAACTACTTCGCTGTAAAACCTTCTATTCGGTATAAATCTATTATAAAAAATGAATGGATTAATTAACTGAACTACCTCAAACCCTTTCAATTTTTTCAACGATTGAAAGGGTTTTGCTAAACTTTTGATCTTACCAGAAAGACCCGATCCAGATGACCTTAAATCAATATCCCTAGGGACATTTTTCCAGCCATCTCCGGCAGATGCCACTACAGGACTGTGCCCAAGCTCAATCAATCCTTCTTTTAAATTTCTATGAAGGCCACTATATTCCCCCAACAATAATATTTTCATTCTTTTAATTTTTTTAAGTAAAACATTACAGCAGCAATCATTGCTCCCAAATATAACAAATAGGTTGCAGCATGAGCAATCACTACCCCCTCAATTCCAAAATAACTTGTGAGCACAAGTACAGTTATTACAAATAAAATTGAATGTGTTATTTCTGAAAATATAAATGTCTTATACATTGCCTTACCTAGAACTACATAAGACAATATCCAACTACTTATTTTTATAGTGTCGCCAATCATTTGCCATCCGAATAATTCACGCACAGGAATAAAGTCACGAGTAAATAGCAATTCAAGTAATATGTCACGTAAAAAATACATGCTTAAACTGCCCAATACTGCAACAGGCACGATTATTATGTAACTGACGAATATTTCTTTTTTAATTGCATCTTTTTTTTTCAGCTCAGACAGTCTAGGTAAATAGTAAACGCTTAACGTCGTCGTCAACAACAAAAGGTAAACGCCACTTAAGCGCCACATAGCTTCCCAATAACCAGCAGCCTGCCAGCCCAAAGTCTCGGCTAAATGATTGCGAATGAGGATGTGACTCAGAGGTATTGTCGCGGCTGATGTTAAGGCCATGGCTGCGTACTTGGCCATGTTCTGGCCTACTTCTTTATCTATACGACCAAATAAGTAGCTAATTCGAAACCAAGGAGTCTTGACACACAATGCCAAGGTGACAAAGAACGCCAAGGACTGGTAAATAGCAAAACCGATCAAAGCCCCCAACAAGCCCCATTGCACCACCATCACAGCGGTCACCAACAATGAAAACACACTTCCCGCAATATTAGCCACGACGTAGCGATTAATATCTTTTTTACCATTAATAATTGCCAACAACAATGTATTGAAGACAAACAAGACCAACGTGGCCGCAAACCAACCAAACACAGAGGCCAAGCTCTCATCGTTTAAAAACCACTGAGCTAATTCGGTCTTAAAGGCGAAGACCAACACACCAAGCAAGACCGAACCAGCCAGCGCGATAGTTCCCGACGTCTGCCAAACTGCGCGCTGCAGCGCCTCGTCTTCGTGATATTCAGCGGTGTATTTGGTCACTCCTGTGTTGATCGCGCCGCTGGCGAGGGTGCTGATCATTTGCACCGCGTTTTGGAACTGACCTAAGGCCGCGTAGCCCGCTGGCCCCACGTAAATAGCCAATATTTTATTGATGCCCAACAAGGTGAGCATCCGAACGCCCACCGCGATGGCGTTGAGCAAGCTGGTTTTGATGAGGGTCACAATGTCAGGCGGAGAAACGGTTACATGCAGCAATCACTTCGGCCACTTCGCCCATACCCATGGTGGGCCCGATGGGCAAACTCACCACTTCTTGGTGAATTATTTCGGTCAATGGCAATGACAAGTTCTGATAATCGCGGTAAGCCTGTTGCTGGTGCGGTGGAATGGGGTAATGGATCAGCGTGTCAATGCCCGACGCCTTGAGGCGGGCTTGGAACGCGGCGCGTGCTTTGACGCGCACCACAAACAAATGGAACACGTGGTTTTGCAAGCTGGTCACCGTTGAGCTGGGGGCGATGGGCAAAGTCACCAGCGGGTTGGTGATGCCTTGGGCGTACGCCACGGCAATTTTCTGGCGTACCAAGGTGTCGGCGTCTAAGTATTGCAACTTCACTCGCAGAAGCGCGGCTTGCATTTCGTCCAAACGGCTGTTGAGGCCTTGGTAGAGGTTTTCGTATTTTTTGTGGCTGCCGTAGTTGCCCAGAGCACGCACGGTTAGGGCCAATTCGGCGTCATTGGTAGTCATGGCGCCAGCATCACCCAAGGCGCCCATATTTTTACCAGGGTAAAAGCTGAAACCAGAAGCATGGCCCCAGCTGCCCGCACGCTGGCCGTCCACCATGGCGCCGTGCGCTTGGGCCGAGTCCTCTAGCACCAAGAGGTCGTGCTCATCTGCCAAATCCATGATCGCCTTCATGGGAGCCAATTGCCCATACAAGTGCACCGCAACGATGGCCTTGGTTTTGGGCGTGATGGCTTGGCGCACCTTCTGGGGGCAAAGGTTGTAGCTGTGCTCGTCGGGCTCCACCAAAACGGGCTTGAGCCGGTTTTCAGTGATCGCCAAAACGCTGGCAATGTAGGTGTTGGCCGGAACAATGACCTCGTCACCCTCTTTGAGCTTACCCAGCTCTTTCCAAGCGCGCAGGGTTAACACTAGCGCGTCCAAGCCGTTGGCCATGCCCACGCAATGCTGGGTGCTGCAGTAGCTGGCAAATTCTTGCTCAAAGGCTTTGACCTCTTGGCCCAACACATACCAACCCGAGTCGATGACGCGGGTGGCCGCGTCGATCAGAGCTTGGCGATGTTGTTGGTTGATGACTTTTAAATCAAGAAACGGAATCATCAAGATACCTCACGATTTTCGCTGGATTGCCAACCACCACAGCTCGGGCTGGCACGTCTTTGGTAACCACTGAACCAGCACCTACCATGGCCTTTTCGCCAATCGTAATGCCCGGCAACAAAGTGGCATTGGCGCCGATGCTGGCACCGTTGTGAATGGTGATGCCGTTGAATTGCGTCGGATATTGTTTTGATCTAGGGTAGAGGTCGTTGGAAAAAGTGACGTTGGGACCGATAAAAACATCGTCGCTAATGACCGATTCGTCCCAAATTTGAACGCCAGACTTGACCGTAACCCGGTCACCAATCACCACATTACCTTCAATCAAAGTTTGAGCGCATATGTTGCAATCCGCCCCAATCTTGGCACCTTTAAGCACGACCACAAATTGCCAGACCCGGGTACCTTCTCCGATTTGACTTTCAGCCACATCGGCCAAGGGGTGAATAAAGCTCATGATTTCAAGGCCTGTTTGAAGTCGTCGTAACTGCGGATGTAGTCCGCTTCGTTGTAGTGCTCACTAGCCAGCACCAGCAACACACAGTCGGGACTGAAGTCGTGCATCTCTCGCCAAACAAGGTCTCCGATCAACAAACCCTTGGTGGGTGAGTCCAGCCAAACCTCCTCGCGTTGCCGCCCATCGTCGAGCACCATGCGGCACTTGCCCGTCACGCAGACAGCCACTTGCTCCAGGGCCCGGTGCGCATGAAAACCCCGCGAAACGCCAGATTGCGTGCCAAAGATGTAATACACCCGCTTGACATCAAAGGGCACGGTTTTGTGTGCTTCCAGTGCCACGAGCGAGCCTCGGTCATCGCCGAGGGGGGGGAACGAAACAGTTTTGATCAGGCTCATGCTTTGATCGGGTGCTCATTGCAACAGGTTCTGGTGATCCACATACCAACGCGTCGCCGATTGAATGCCTTCGGCAATGCGGTGAGTAGGTTCATAACCTAACAAGCGCTGAGCTTTGCTGGTGTCAGCCAGACTGTGGCGCACATCGCCCGCGCGGAAGTCGCGGTATTCAGGCTCGGTGCTAGCCGACACGCCAAAAGGCCCCAGGTTGTCACGCACCAAGGCAAACAGCTGTTTAAGGGTGGTACGGTCGCCCACGGCCATGTTGTAAACCTGGTTTCTGGCTTCGTCGCGGGAAGTCGCGGCAAGCAGGTTGGCTTGGATGGCGTTTTGAATGAACGAGAAGTCACGGCTGGTTTCGCCATCGCCGTTAATAAAGACCGTCTCGCCTTTAAGCAGCGAGGACACCCATTTGGGGATGACGGCGGCATAGGCCCCATTGGGGTTTTGACGAGGGCCAAACACATTGAAGTAGCGCAGGCCGATGGTGTGAAATCCGTAGCACTTTGAAAACACGTCGGCGTAGAGCTCGTTGACGTATTTGGTCACGGCATAGGGGCTCAGCGGTTTGCCGATGTTGTCTTCGACCTTGGGCAAAGCGGGGTGATCACCGTAGGTGCTACTGCTAGCGGCGTAGGTGAAACTTTTTACCTGCGCGTCGCGGGCGGCCACCAGCATGTTCAAGAAGCCGGTTATGTTGGCACTGTTGGTGGTGATGGGGTCAGCCAAGCTTCGGGGCACGCTGCCCAAGGCTGCTTGATGCAACACAAAGTCCACCCCTGCGCAAGCCAGTTGGCAGTCTTCCAGTTGGCGGATGTCGCCTTGAATGAACTGGAAGTTATCCCATTGCGCGGGTGTGACCAGGCTTTGCACTTCGTCCAGGTTATGTTGGTAGCCGGTGGCGAAATTGTCCAAGCCCACAACGCGCTGGTCCAGCTTGAGCAGGGCTTCCAGCAGGTTGCTGCCAATGAAACCGGCCACGCCCGTGACCAACCAGGTCTTAGGCGATGCTGGGAGTGCTTTTAAGACTTGTTCGTAAGGGGTCATGTTCATAGTCTTCCGTCAGCTGCGCCCATGGGTAAGATGCTTTTGACGTCGTACAGCACAGCGCCGGGTTGGCCAAAGGCTTTTATGCCCAGCTCACCCATGGCCAAGAATTGGCGGTGGCCCACAGCCAAGACGATGGCGGCGTATTGCCCTTGGGATGGGGCCTCGCTCAGGCAGGCCAGGCCGTATTCGTGCTGAGCCTCCGCCACGTCAATCCAAGGGTCGTACACGTCCACTTGGGTGTTGTAGCCGCGCAGGGCTTTGACGATGTCCACTACCTTGGTGTTGCGCACATCTGGACAGTTTTCTTTGAAGGTCAGGCCCAACACCAACACCTTGCTACCCAGCACGGGCTGGCCTTTGCGCAACATGAGTTTGATGGTCTCGTCGGCCACATGGCTGGCCATGCTGTCGTTGATGCGACGGCCCGCCAAAATCACTTCCGGGTGGTAGCCCACTTCTTGTGCCTTGTGGGTCAGGTAATAAGGGTCCACGCCGATGCAGTGCCCCCCCACCAAGCCGGGCCTGAAGGGCAAAAAGTTCCACTTGGTGCCTGCAGCTTGAAGCACTTCCAGAGTGTCGATGCCCAGCTTGTTGAAAATCAGGCTGAGTTCGTTCATGAGCGCAATGTTCACGTCGCGCTGGGTGTTTTCAATCACTTTGGCGGCTTCGGCCACCTTAATGCAGCTAGCTTTGTGCGTGCCTGCGGTAATGATCTGTTTGTAGAGCTGATCAACCTCTTCGGCAACTGCGAGCGTGCTGCCGCTGGTGACTTTTTTAATAGTGGGCAATCGGTGCTCTTTGTCGCCGGGGTTGATGCGTTCTGGGCTATAGCCGCAGAAAAAGTCCGCATTGAATTTCAGTCCGCTGAACTTTTCGAGTACGGGCACGCACACTTCTTCTGTAGCACCAGGGTAGACGGTAGATTCGTAAACGACAATATCGCCCACCTTGAGCGCCTTGCCCACGGCTTCGCTAGCTTTGACCAGCGGCGTAAGGTCCGGACGATTGGCTTGATCCACCGGTGTGGGCACGGTAAGAATGAAAATTTGGGCCTGCTGCAACTCTTGTAGATCGGCGCTATAGCTTAAGTGAACGGCACTTTTTAACTCTTCAGGAGTGCATTCGAGGGTATGGTCTTTACCCAATTGCAACTCGTTAACACGAGTTTGGTTGATATCAAAACCAATGGTGGCGCGCCGTTTACCAAACTCAACGGCAAGCGGCAAGCCAACATACCCCAGACCAACAATTGCTATTTTTTTCATCGCAGTAATTTTTAAGTTAGCTTTAGATTAATTTGCACGCATGCCCAAAGCCTGCTTTATTAAAGCCAGCTTGCTAGCCGACTCTGCATCTTGCACAGCTGAGGCCCATGCCTTACGAACAAACACAAACATAAGCAATGCAAAGCACGAGGTAAGCACAGCCGACAAAACAACCAAGTTAGGCTTTGACGAAACCTTACGCTGCGGCAAACTAGCCTGCTGCACATAAACCTCATCACCTCGCACAGCCAAGCTCTTTTTCAGCTCAACGTTTTCAAGCTCTTTCTTGGCCACTTCGGCAGTTAACGAAGCGTAATACTTCATTACCACTTCTAGCCCAGCATCGTTTTGGCCTGCTTTGCCAATTTGCTTTTGCAGCTGATCAATGGCGTCTGCCGAGCTGGCAATGATGCGTTCGTTTGACAGAATTTGCTGCTCAACTTGGTCTTTGTTTTTACCCTTGGGTAAGAGTTCTTTTAGCAAAGCATCCATAGCCGCCCTGCCTAGCTCTTGCGCGCGCTCTGGCGTGTTGGCTGCAGCCGTAATGGTGGCTAGGCCCGTTTTTTTATCCGACTTGCCCACCAGCTTTTTGGCTAGGTATTGGCGGGCATCGTCTTGAATGCCATCAAACTCCGGCAACAAGCCAAATTTTTCAATCAGCGGGTCAAGCACGGGGGCAGAGTTGATCAAGGCCAGCTCTTGCTCGGTCAACCGAACAATGGCCACAGACTCAAAGGTTTTGGGCCACAAAAAGCTCAAGGCGCCAGCCAGCACGCCAGCGATTAAGGGGCCAAATACCAACAGCTTCCACGACTCGGCCAAGGTGACCAAGATGTCTAGAAGGCTTATTTCGTCGTCGTGTTCAAAGGCTTGTTCTGTCATGCGGTTTCTTTTACTTGGGTGTTTGCTACTTTGCCAAAACGGCGCTCGCGGGTGGCGAACCAGTGCAGGGCTTTGCTTAGCTCGGCTTCGTTAAATTCGGGCCACAGGGCATCGGTGAAGTACAGCTCGGCATAGGCAGATTGCCATAGCAAAAAGTTGCTGATGCGTTGCTCGCCGCCCGTGCGGATGAGCAAGTCTGGGTCGGGCATGCCTGCGGTGCTGAGGTGCTGAGCCAACCGCTCTTGTGTGAGGTCTGCCACGTCTGCGCCGGGGTTGGCTGCTTGCCAGTTTTTAACGGCTTGCACCACGTCCCACTGGCCGCCATAGTTGGCAGCCACAGTGAGTGTGATGGCTTGGTTGTTTTGTGTGCTGGCTTCTGCGGCATGGATGCGGGTTTGCAGCTCAGCCGGAAAGCCCGCCACATCGCCAATGACCTTCAGGCGCACACCGGCGGCCGCCAAGGCGCCCATTTCTTTTTCAAGGTACTGCACAAACAGCCCCATGAGGGTAGACACCTCGTCAGCAGGGCGTTTCCAGTTTTCGGTGCTGAAGGCGAAAAGCGTGAGGTATTTGATGCCCTTTTCAGCGCAAGACTCAACCAACGCCTTGACGCCCGCTGCGCCTTTGGCATGACCTACGGTGCGGGGCATGTGGCGTTTTTGGGCCCAGCGACCATTGCCGTCCATGATGATGGCAATGTGTTGAGGGATGGTTAAAAAAGAATTAGCTGACACTGGCAAAGCTAGATAAATACAGGGCTGGGCACGCTACCGCCCTTTCGCTCAAGAGCAAAATTAGATTATCTGTCAAATACTCATCAAGATGGCATGCAATCCGCTGGATATGAGCCCTTTTTGCTTCGTTGCGATGAAATATATTTCCATATGTATATTTATATATTCACACGTAAGCTTTCGACGGCCATGCGCAATTTTTGAGGCTGGCCCAACAAGTCGACCAACACAAAGGCTCGGGTTTCGCCATCGTGCGCCATGTATTTACCCTCTAAGCCTTGCAACGGGCCATTGGCAATTTGCACGCTGTCGCCAGGGGCAAACATGTGCTCTAGCGCTTCGGGCGGGGCATCTTTTAAAAAGTTGATGAACTCTGGCGGCACTTTGGCGGGCTGTGGGCCAAAGCTGACCAGCTTGCTCACGCCCAGCGTGGAGCGAATGGGGCCCCAGTTTTGGGTGGTGTCGTCGAGCTGGATAAACAGGTAGCGGCTGAACATGGGCTCGGCCACGGTTTGCACGCGCTGGTTGCGCAGCTTTTGCACCTGCATCATGGGCAAGAAACAATCGAAGCCTTGGTTTTGTAAATTTTCTAGGGCGCGCGTTTCTTGGCGAGGCTTGGTGTGGACGACGTACCAAGCGGTGTGGGTTGTGTCTAGCGTTTCGCTGTTCATTGTTTAATAAGTCTAACTAAACTTCCTATGGTGTTTGGCCGCGCACAGCGTTAAAGTGCAGTTTTATGTTTTGTTTGAAAGCTTGCAAAGATGTCTACCAAAAACCCTTTTGATCCCGCAGCTATGTCTGACAACGTGAAAGAGCAAGCGCAGCAAATTTGGCTGGCTGGTTTGGGCGCGTTTGCCAAAGCGCAAGAGGACGGCACCAAAGCCTTTGAAAAACTGGTGAGCGACGGCATCACTATGCAGCGCAAGGTGCACAGCACGGCCGAAGAAAAACTGGCTGAGGCCACACAAAAAGCAACGCAGGCAGCGCACACTTTGAGCGAACGTGCGACAGGGCAATGGGGAAAGCTGGAAGGTATTTTTGAGGAACGTGTGGCCAAGGCGCTGCACAGCTTGGGGCTGCCAACTGCCGCCGAGATGGAGGCGCTGCACGCACGTGTGGCGGCGCTTGAGGCGCAGCTGGTTGGCAAACCTAAGGCAACAGCTAAAACCGCAGCAAAGCCTGCTGTAAAAACGGCCGCAAAGAAGGCGCCAGCTAAGAAAACCGTCAAGAAATAATTGGGTTCTGACCCCAATTAAGCACCATGGCAAAGAAAGCGCCACGCCGTACCGCCGAGCGGATTTTGGAGGTCACGCTCGAGCTGTTTAACCGCTTTGGCGAGCCCAATGTGTCGACCACATTGATTTCGTCAGAGCTCAACATCAGCCCAGGCAACCTGTACTACCACTACCCAGCCAAAGAAGAGCTGGTCACGGCGCTGTACAACCGATACGAGGCGGCGCTGGATGATTTGCTAGAGGCGGCACCCGGCGTGCATGACGTGGAAGACGCTTGGTTTTTCATGCACACGCTGTTTGAGCTGGTGTGGCAATACCGCTTTTTGTACCGCGATTTGAACGACTTGCTCAGCAAAAACCGCAAGCTTGAAACGCACATCAAAGATGCGCTGCTACACAAAACCACGGCGTTTCGCACCCTGCTAGATAGCCTAGAGCACGATGGTGCGCTGGCCATTACTGTGTCTGAGCGCGAAGCCACCGCCACGCACATGGTGGTGATGCTGACCTGGTGGCTGAGCTACGAATATGTGCGCGATCCGCGTCATGCGCTAGAGCCCGAAAGCGCACAGGCGTCGTTGCTGCGCGGGGCGAAGAGTGTGTTGAGTTTGCTGCTGCCTTATGCGACGGTAGAGCATAAAGAGCATTTGGGTGCGCTGCTGTCGGCTTACTGAGTCAATGCAACTCACACCGAGTGTGAGTTAAATAATTGGGTTCTGACCCCAATTGGTGCCAGAAAAAAGCCCGCTTGATGCGGGCTTTTTTTATCGCAACGAGGCTTCGACCAACTTGACCCAATAGGTGGCACCCAAAGGAATCAATGCATCGTTGAAGTCGTAGTTGGGGTTGTGCAGGGTGCATGGCCCTTCGCCATGCCCCATCTCGCGGTGCACGCCGTCGCCATTGCCAATGAAGCAATACGCGCCAGGTTTGGCTTGCAGCATGTACGAGAAGTCTTCTGCGCCCATGGTGGGCTCTTGGGCCATCACGTTGTCTGCGCCCACGATGTCAGCCATCACCTCGCGTGCAAAGTTAGCTTCGGCCGGATGGTTAATGGTGGGCGGGTAGTTGCGCTCAAACTCAAAGGTGCAGGTGGCACCAAAGGCGGCGCAGGTGTGGGTGGCGATGTCGCGCATGCGTTGTTCAATCATGTCCAGCACGTCGATGCTGAAGGTGCGCACCGTGCCTTGCAGCTCACAGTGGTCGGGCACGACGTTGGTGGCTTCTCCTGCGTTGATCATGGTGACTGAGATCACGCCTGCATCCACTGGTTTTTTGTTGCGGCTGATGATGGTTTGAAACGCTTGCACCATTTGGCAGGCGACCACCACGGGGTCAATGCCGTTGTGGGGCAGCGCCGCATGGCAGCCTTTGCCGTGGATGGTGATTTTGAATTCGTTGCTCGATGCCATCACAGGGCCAGCGCTAAGTGCAAACTGACCTTCTTTAAGGCCGGGCCAGTTGTGCATGCCGTAGACGGCTTGCATGGGAAATTTGTCAAACAAGCCGTCGCGCATCATTTCGCGGGCACCGCCGCCGCCTTCTTCGGCGGGTTGGAAGATGAAGTACACGGTGCCATCAAAGTCTCGGTGCTTGGACAGGTATTGCGCAGCCGCCAAGAGCATGGCCACGTGGCCGTCGTGGCCGCAGGCGTGCATCTTGCCAGCGTGTTGGCTGGCGTGGGCGAATTGGTTGAACTCTTGCATGGGCAAGGCGTCCATGTCGGCGCGCAGGCCAATGGCTCGATCACTCGTGCCGCATTTCAAGATGCCCACCACGCCGGTTTTGCCCATGCCGCGGTGGATGGGGATGCCCCACTCGGTCAGCTTTTGCGCCACCAAATCGGCGGTGCGAATTTCTTCAAAACACAGCTCGGGGTGGGCGTGAATGTCGCGGCGAATGGCCGCGATGGAGGAAGCTTGCTTGGTGAGTGAATCAAGGACTTTCATGGCCTTGAGTCTAGCCGCTGCCCCAGTCCTCTGTCATGAAGGGCTATCCCGCAAAGTGCGGCTTAGTACAAACCACGCGACGGCCACACAGGTGTGGGGTGGTCCAAGCGGTGTTTGGCAATTTCTAACAAGCCGTCAAAGATGAGCGAGTCGACCAACTCAAACTGCACCGACATGCTGGGGGCCATCTTCCAGCCTGCGCCACCGGTCATGTAGCACGCGGGGTCAGCGCCGCAGTGTTGGCGCACGTGTTGCACCATGCGCTCGACAGCGCCGGCAATGGCGTAGGTGCCGCCGCTGGTAAGCGCATCACTGGTGTTGGTGGGGAACTCGCACACCTCGCCTGTGGGCACGCGCAGTCCTGCGGTGCCCGACTCGAGCGCGCGCAGCATGATGCCGTGGCCGGGCAGGATGAGGCCACCCAAAAACTTGCCTGTTGCATCGATGGCTTCTACCGTGACGGCTGTGCCCACCATGACCACCACCATCGGTTTGGGCGCACCGCCGTTGACTTGCTGCAGCATGCGCGCATGCGCACCAATCATGGCAACCCAACGGTCTGCGCCCAGGCGTGTGGGGTGGTCGTAGCCGTTGGTCATGCCCGCTTCAGCAGCAGACGACACGGCCCAGTGGGGGGTGATGTCCCACAGCTCCATTTGTTCTTCGACGCGGCGGCGAATGGCTTCGCCCGCCACGATGCAGCCCAGCATGTGCGTGGGTTCGGGCAACGCGCGCCAGTCTTCGTCGGCCAAGCGGTCGATGTTTTCTAAAAACACTGCGCCGTGGCCCAGCAGCGTGGCGCCGGGTGCGGGGCTGTCGTACAGGCCCCACTTGAGGCGTGTGTTGCCCACATCGAGTGCAAGGAATGTCATAGGTGTTTGAATTAGTTTTGGCGCCATGGCAAGCCGCGCATGCGCCAGCCGCCTTGGGTGCCACGGTGGCCGTCTGCGTTGGCATCGCCCTCGAAACCTTCGAGGATGTTGTAGGCCTCCAGGCCCAGCTCGGTCGCACGTTGGGCGGCAGCGATGGAACGCACACCGCTGCGACACAGGAGTGCAATTTTTTTGCCGTTGGCGGCAGCGCGCACGGCGTCGTCAAACGCGGGGTTCATGGCCATGCCCGGCCATTTTTTCCAAGGCACAGACACAGCGCCCGGTACAAAGCCGACCCATGCGAGCTCGGCCTCGGTGCGCACATCAATCATCACGGCTGCGCCAGACTGCATCCATTCGTTGGCAGTTTCAGGGGTGATGTCGCCTGCGTAGCCCAGCTGGTTGTTGCTCATATTTATAAAGCGAAAGAAGTTGGTTCTCAGTATAGAAGCGCCTCGTCCCCAAGGAGACAAATTGGGGGCTTTTCATGCATGGCTCCGGGGAAAACCCTTGTCAATAAAAGTGAAGTGCGGATAAGAATCGCCATTCCCTTTCATGTCTTTGACAAAAAACTAGGAGACTTCCCCATGACCGATACCAAAAAGACAACTGCGCGCCGTAACGTACTGAAAGGCGCCGCTGTTGCCGCAGGTGCCGTTTCAGCACCGATGATCGCCAAGGCCCAATCTGGCCCGATCAGCATGCGTTGGCAAAGCACTTGGCCCGCCAAGGACATCTTCCACGAGTACGCCCTCGACTACGCGAAGAAGGTCAACGACATGACGGGTGGCGATTTGAAGATCGAAGTGCTGCCCGCAGGTTCTGTGGTGCCAGCGTTTGGTTTGCTCGAAGCTGTGTCTAAAGGCACCTTGGATGGCGGTCACGGCGTGTTGGGCTACCACTACGGCAAGCAAAACGCATTGGCCTTGTGGAACTCTGGCCCCGCCTTCGGCATGGATGCCAACATGGTTTTGGCCTGGCACAAATACGGCGGCGGCGCTGAGCTGTTGGCCAAGTTGTATGCCTCTATCGGCGGCAACGTGCAATCGTTCTTGTATGGCCCGATGGCCACACAACCTCTGGGTTGGTTCAAAAAGCCAATCACCAAGACGTCTGACTTCAAGGGCTTGAAGTTCCGCACCAACGGTTTGGCCATTGACTTGTTTACCACCATGGGCGCTGCTGTGAACGCCTTGCCAGGCGGCGAGATCGTGCCCGCGATGGACCGCGGTTTGCTGGACGGTGCCGAGTTCAACAACGCCACTTCTGACCGCATCTTGGGTTTCCCCGATGTGTCTAAGGTGTGCATGTTGCAAAGCTTCCACCAAAGCGCTGAGACCTTCGAGATCATGTTCAACAAGACCAAGTACGACTCGTTGCCGGCCAAGATGAAGGCGGTGATTGCCGGTGCAACCGAAGCGGCGTCTGCTGACATGTCTTGGAAGGCCGTGGACCGTTACTCTAAAGACTACGTTGAGTTGCAAACCAAAGACAAGGTCAAGTTCTACAAAACGCCTGACTCTGTGCTGCAAGACCAATTGAAAATTTGGTCTGAAATCTTGGAGAAAAAGTCTGCCGAGAACCCCATGTTCAAAGAGATCGTGGCATCACAAAAAGCTTTCGCACAGCGCGCTGTGAAGTGGGAGCAAGACACCGTGATCAACCGTCGCATGGCGGTGAACCACTTCTTCGGTGCCAAGAAGGCGTAAGCCAAGCGACTGAGATAGGTTGACTTATGGGACTGAATTCTGTGCGTCACAGAACTTCAGTCCCTTTACTTTTAAGAACGATATGAACACACTGAAACTGCTACACACCGCAGACAACATCAGCACATGGGTGGGCAAAGCCTTCGCATGGCTGATCGTTGTGTTGATGGTGATGGTGATGGGCGAGGTTTTCAAGCGTTACGCCTTGAACGCCCCCACAGCTTGGATTTTTGAAGCCAGCAACATGCTGTATGGCACTGCCTTCATGATGTGCGGTGCTTACACACTGAGCCAAGACGGCCATGTGCGTGGCGACTTTTTTTATGGCAGCGCCAAGCCTCGCACACAAGCATCGCTTGACTTTGTGCTGTACATCTTGTTCTTCATTCCTGGCGTGATTGCCTTGACATGGGCGGGTTGGACGTATGCCGGCGATGCCATCACCATTCGCGAAATGACGAACAGCGCTGACGCGATTCCTTTGTACCCCTTCAAGGCTGTCATTCCACTCACAGGCTTCATTGTCTTGATGCAAGGTTTGGCTGAAATCATCCGTTGCGTGGTGTGCCTGAAGACAGGTGAATGGCCCGCACGCTTGAAAGACGCCAACGAAATTGACGTGGTCGAGCAGCAGTTGTCTGCCAGTATTTATGTCAGCGAAGAAGATAAACGTGACGCGATTGAACGCGCACACCATATTGACGAAGAGGCCCATCAGCGCGGTGGCCACGCGATGGGAGAACACAAATGAGCGATCCAGCACTCGGACTGACCATGCTCTGCCTGATCATCGTGGTGATCATGATGGGCTTTCCCACAGCGTTCACGCTGATGGGCTTGGGCATGGCCTTTGGCTTCACGGCCTTTTACGACCCCAGCCAACCTTGGCTAGACAACCGCGTTTTTAACCTGATGGTGCAACGCACCTATGGCGCGATGACCAACGACACCCTGCTGTCCATTCCGCTGTTTGTGCTGATGGGCTATGTGATGGAACGGGGAGCGTTGGTGGACAAAATGTTCCACAGCGTTCAGTTAGCCTTCCGTCGCTTACCCGGCTCTTTGGCTGTGGCCACCTTGGTGATTTGCACCTTCTGGGGCATTGCCAGCGGCTTGGTGGGTGCCGTGGTGGTGCTGATGGGCGTGATTGCCATGCGCCCCATGTTGAACGCAGGCTATGACACACGCTTGGCAGCAGGCGTGATCACGGCTGGCGGCACCTTGGGTATTTTGATTCCACCCTCGGTGATGATCATTGTGTACGCCGCTGTTGCTGGCCAGTCTGTGGTGAAGCTTTATGCGGCCGCCATGTTCCCCGGATTCTTCTTGGCCTTCTTGTATTTGATTTACGTCATCGGCTGGGTGTTGATTGACCCATCGATTGCACCTAAGCTGCCTGAAGACCAAACCAAAGCGCCGGTATCGCCTTGGCTAGAAAAACTCGGCGAGCAATACTCCAAACGCATGCTGCCCGCCTTGGCAAAGGCAGTCGTCATGCCTAGCCGTGCGCTACAAATCACCACGTCAGACGTGCGCGTGACGTGGGGCCTGTTGGCACGCAGCTTCAGCATGGCCTTGGCTCCTGTGTTCATCGTTTTGGCCATGTTGGCAACGTCTTGGTGGTATGTGGTGATTTATTCGCAAGCCACCGCCAACGCGCAAGCTGGCACTGAAATCGTTCAGATGAGCACCGACATCGTGGCCGAGAAAACCACACCAACCGCAGAGCCAGAAGGCTTGCAAGAAATGGGTGGCGACACGGTGGCAGATGCCCCCGAAGCCAATAACGACGCCATGTCTTTGGGCGATGAGGTGGTTGAGGCCGACCGGGTGATCGAAGTGCCTGATGGCTTTTACACAGGTTTCTGGGGCACGGCCCTGGTGCTGTTTGGCTTGCTGGCTTGGTACTACAAGGGCTTTGATGCAGAGCAGTTTGAGATCCTGAGCATGTTGGTCAAGTCGGTGATGCCGCTGGGCATCCTGACGGCAGTGGTCTTGGGCGTGATTTTGTTAGGGCTGGCCACGGCCACTGAATCTGCCGCTGTGGGCGCCACAGGCGCGTTCATCATGGCCTGGTGGTCAGGCTCGCTGAACTTCGACAAAACCAAACAAGCGGTGTTCTTGACGGCCAAAACCACCTCCATGGTGTGCTGGTTGTTTGTGGGCTCAGCGCTGTTCTCTGCGGTGTTTGCCGTCTTGGGCGGCCAACGTTTGGTGGAAGAGTGGGTCATGGCGATGGACTTGACACCGCTGCAGTTCATGCTGCTCTCGCAAGCCGTCATCTTTGTGCTGGGCTGGCCACTGGAGTGGACCGAGATCATTGTGATTTTTGTGCCCATCTTCTTGCCACTGCTCACCCACTTCCAGATTGACCCGATCTTGTGGGGCGTCTTGGTGTTTGTGAACTTGCAAGCGGCCTTCTTGTCACCCCCCGTGGCGATGTCGGCCTTC
Source organism: Limnohabitans curvus (assembly GCF_003063475.1). Classification (NCBI taxonomy): domain Bacteria; kingdom Pseudomonadati; phylum Pseudomonadota; class Betaproteobacteria; order Burkholderiales; family Comamonadaceae; genus Limnohabitans; species Limnohabitans curvus. The sequence continues at coordinate 1,691,090 of NZ_NESP01000001.1, read as the reverse complement.
TATCTGAAAGGGGTGTCACCGCCGCATGTGACCATCAATCAGATTTTTGCGGGCATGATGCCTTACATGTTCATCGTGATCATCTGCATGGTTTTGATGTACATCTGGCCGGGGCTCACCCTCTGGTTGCCTGATTACTTGTACGGTCCTAAATAAGCCGCACACGCGTTTCAGACAAAGCCGCAGCGCCTTTTGGCCCTGCGGCTTTTTTATTAGGGCAAATCCTCCCCACAAAATCTGCCAAATCGCTATGATTGACGTTTACGTAAACGTAAACTCTGTCTTCTCGTTTTTATCTTCCGTCTTCCGGAGCACCGCATGTCTGACTTGTCCGCCGAATTCCAAGCCCTTGCCAACTACAAGCCCACGCAAAAAGTGCGCTTCGTCACCGCTGCGTCTTTGTTTGACGGGCATGACGCCGCCATCAACATCATGCGTCGCATCTTGCAGGGCATGGGTGCCGAGGTGATTCACTTGGGCCACAACCGCTCGGTGGACGAAGTGGTGACCGCGGCGCTGCAAGAAGACGTGCAAGGCATTGCCATCAGCTCCTACCAAGGCGGCCACGTGGAGTACTTCAAGTACATGGTCGATTTGCTGCGTGAGCGTGGCGGCGAACACATTCAAGTGTTTGGCGGCGGCGGCGGCGTGATCGTGCCACCAGAAATTCGCGAGCTACAAGCCTACGGCGTGACCCGCATTTACAGCCCAGAAGACGGCCAAAAAATGGGCCTGCAAGGCATGATTGGCGAAATGATCATGCGCTGCGACAAAGACTTGTCGAGCTACGCACCCAAAGCCGTGAAAGAGATTCAAGGCCATGACGAAATGGCTTGGCGCAAATTGGCGCAGCTCATCACCGCACTTGAGAACGAGAAGGCCGATCAAAAGATGGTCGAAGCCGTGCGCAAAGAATCGCTGAACCACAAGGTGCCCGTGCTCGGCATCACCGGCACCGGCGGTGCGGGCAAGTCGTCGCTGACCGACGAGCTGGTGCGTCGCATCCGTTTGGACCAAGGCGATGCGTTGCGCATTGCCGTGATTTCGATTGACCCCTCACGCCGCAAGAGCGGTGGTGCGTTGCTGGGCGACCGCATTCGCATGAATGCCATTTCGCCTTGGAGCAGCGGCCAGCGCGTGTTCATGCGCTCACTGGCCACACGCGACTTTGGCAGCGAAATCAGCGCAGCCTTGCCCGACGTGTTGGCCGCCACCAAGTGCGCGGGCTTTGACCTCATCATTGTGGAAACCTCAGGCATTGGCCAAGGCGATGCCGCCATCGTGCCGCACGTAGACGTGCCCATGTATGTGATGACGCCCGAGTTTGGCGCCGCCAGCCAACTCGAAAAAATCGACATGCTGGACTTTGCTGAGTTCGTGGCCATCAACAAGTTCGACCGCAAAGGCGCCAGCGACGCACTGCGCGATGTGGCCAAACAAGTGCAACGCAACAAAGAAGCGTGGCACACACCCACCGAAGAAATGCCCGTGTTTGGCACCATGGCCGCGCGCTTCAACGACGACGGCGTGACCGCGTTGTACCAAGCCCTCAAAGGTCGTTTGACCGAACTGGGCCTGACCTTCAAAGAAGGCCGCCTGCCACTCGTGAACGTGCGCCACAGCAGCAACCAAACGCCTGTGGTGCCTGCCGCACGCACCCGCTATTTGGCTGAAATCACCGACACCGTGCGCGGCTACAAAAAGCGCGCACGCACACAAGCCAAACTGGCCCGCGAAATTCAACAACTGCGCGAAGCCGCACGCATGCTGGCCGAAGACAAACCAGGCCGTGCCAAAGCCTCTGAAGCCGCCATCGACTTGGCCTTTGCGCGCGAAGAAAACTTAGGCGGCGCAGAGCGCAAGCTGCTGGCCCAATGGCCAGATATGCAAGCCGCCTACGCAGGCGACGAGTACGTGGTGAAGATTCGCGACAAAGAGATTCGCACCGCACTCACCACCAAGAGCCTCTCAGGCACGGTGATTCGCAAAGTGGCCTTGCCCACTTACGAAGACCACGGCGAAATTTTGAAGTGGCTCATGCTCGACAACGTGCCCGGCAGCTACCCCTACACCGCAGGCACTTTTGCCTTCAAGCGCGAGGGCGAAGACCCAACGCGCATGTTTGCGGGCGAAGGCGATCCCTTCCGCACCAACCGCCGCTTCAAGCTGGTGAGCGAGGGCATGGATGCCAAGCGCTTGTCCACCGCGTTTGACTCGGTCACGCTCTACGGCAACGACCCAGACCCACGTCCGGACATCTACGGCAAGGTGGGTAACTCGGGCGTGAACGTGGCCACGCTGGACGACATGAAGGTGCTGTACGACGGGTTTGACCTGTGCAACCCCACCACCAGCGTGTCGATGACCATCAACGGCCCCGCACCTTCCATCTTGGCGATGTTCATGAACACGGCCATCGACCAAAACATCGAGAAGTTCAAAAAGGACAACGGCCGCGACCCGACAGAAACCGAGACCGCGAAGATCAAAGAGTGGGTCATGCAAAACGTGCGTGGCACGGTGCAAGCCGACATCTTGAAAGAAGACCAAGGCCAGAACACTTGCCTGTTCTCTACCGAATTCAGCTTGAAGGTGATGGGCGACATCGCGCAGTACTTTGTGCACAACCAAGTGCGCAACTTCTACAGCGTGTCGATCAGCGGTTATCACATTGCTGAAGCGGGTGCGAACCCCATTTCGCAATTGGCGTTCACGCTTTCCAACGGTTTCACCTTTGTGGAAGCCTACTTGGCGCGCGGCATGCACATTGACGACTTCGCGCCCAACCTGAGCTTCTTCTTCAGCAACGGCATGGACCCCGAGTACACCGTGATGGGCCGCGTGGCGCGCCGCATCTGGGCCGTGGCCATGAAAGAGAAATACGGTGCGAATGAGCGGTCACAGAAACTCAAATATCACATCCAAACTTCTGGCCGTTCCTTGCACGCGCAAGAGATTCAGTTCAACGACATCCGCACCACGTTGCAAGCGCTGATTGCGATTTACGACAACTGCAACAGCTTGCACACCAACGCGTTTGACGAAGCCATCACCACGCCCACCGAAGACTCGGTGCGCCGTGCCATGGCGATTCAGCTCATCATCAACCGCGAGTGGGGCTTGGCCAAAAACGAAAACCCCAACCAAGGTGCGTTCATCATCGAAGAACTCACCGAGTTGGTGGAAGAAGCTGTGCTGGCCGAATTCGAGCGCATTGCCGAACGCGGCGGTGTGTTGGGCGCGATGGAAACCGGCTACCAACGCGGCAAGATTCAAGACGAATCGATGACCTACGAAATGCTCAAGCACACCGGCGAGCTGCCCATCATCGGCGTCAACACCTTCCGCAACCCACATGGCGAGCAAGTGATGGACAAACTCGAACTGGCTCGCTCAACCGAAGAGGAAAAGCAAAGCCAGCTGAACCGCTTGAACGACTTCCACACACGCCACAAAGATGCGGCCGCGGTGCAACTCAAACGCCTGCAACAAGCCGTCATCGACAACGCCAACGTGTTTGAGGTGTTGATGGATGCGGTGCGTGTGTGTTCACTGGGCCAGATCACCAACGCCTTGTTTGAGGTGGGTGGTCAATACCGACGCAACATGTAAGGTCAACCATCCTTGTATTTTTAATATGTCATGTTTAAAATGCAAGGATGTTTCATCGAAAAGCATCCCAAGAAATTCGCAACCACCTGAGTTGGAGCCCTGCCGTTGCCATTCTTGGTGCGCGCCAAATTGGCAAGACAACGCTGGCTCGGCAGATTGCAGCCGAATTTCCAAAGTCGATTTATCTTGACCTTGAAAACAGCCAAGCACGCGCAAAGCTAGAGCAAGCGGATGTATTTTTTCAAGCCCATCGCGATCGCTTGATCGTGCTGGATGAAATTCAAAACGCGCCTGAGCTGTTCAGCACCATGCGTGGAGAGATTGATGCAGAACGACGCAACGGCCGATTTCTGATTCTCGGGTCTGCCTCATTCAAGCTACTTCAACAGTCGCAATCGTTGGCGGGACGTTTGGCTTTGGTGGATATGGCGCCCTTGCTTCTCAGCGAGGTGCATCGCGACTTCGAGGATATTCAAACCCTGTGGTTGCGAGGTGGTTTCCCTAACAGCTATACAGCCCCTAACGATGAGGCCTCATGGCTTTGGCGGGACGGCTTTGTCCGACATTTCTTAAACACGGACCTGCCCGCATTGGGCATCAATGTTGAGCCTGAACTGATGCGGCGCTTTTGGCGCATGACGGCTCACCTACACGGCCAGTTGTTCAATGCATCAAGCATCGCCGCATCGCTTGGGGTGTCATCGCCCACCGTGACACGCTATCTGGATCACTTGGTGCAATGCCTCATGCTGCGTCGATTGGAGCCGTTTCATGCCAATCTCGGGAAACGGTTGGTGAAATCACCCAAAATTTATGTGCGCGACAGTGGTTTGCTTCATTACCTGATGGGCATACACAACATCACCGACATGATGGGGCATCCAATCACGGGCGCGTCTTGGGAAGGATTTTGTGTTGAGCAAATTTGCAACCACTTACCCGCAGGCGCGAGCGTCTCGTTTTATCGAACGGCCGCAGGTGCTGAACTGGATGTGGTGGTCGAAACAGGCCGTCAAACCCTTGGGTTCGAAATTAAATTCTCCTCTGCACCAAAGGTGACCAAAGGTTTTTGGCAAGCATGCGAAGACATCGGCGTTAACCAGGCCTATGTGATCGCCCCCGTGCAAGAGGGCTGGACGATGGCTAACAATGTTCAAGTTATTTCCCCCATCGACATACCGTCATATCTGAACCCTAACATTCACCCATGAGTATTCGCCCACCTTTCATCGCCCCCACCCGTCACACCGACGCCGAGAGCGCGCTTGCCCAAGTGCAAGCCCTGTACCAAACTAGCCTTGATCACTTGCGACTCGCCATGCGCGAGTTTGTGGCGGGCAAGCAGTTTGAGCAACGTGTGCGGGCGTTTTATCCGTTTGTGCGCATCCATACCAAAACGGGGGCGCTGCAAGCCAACAGCGACGGTGGCAGTTTGAGCTACGGCTTTGTGGCCGAGCCTGGCCGCTACGAAACCACCCTCACCCGCCCCGATTTGTTTGCCGCGTATTACCGCGAGCAGTTCCGCTTGCTGCTGCAAAACCACGGCGGCACGCTGGAGGTGGGCATGAGCCATCAGCCTATTCCTGTGCATTTCTCATTCGCCGACAACGACCATGTGGAAGGCGAAATGAGTGCAGAGCGCCGCCAACTCATGCGCGAGGTGTTTGACCTGCCCGACCTCACCGCCATGGACGACGGCATTGCCAACGGCACATTTCAAGCCAAGCCCAATGAGCCGCAACCGTTGTCGCTGTTCACCGCCGCACGCATGGACTATTCGTTGCAGCGTCTGCGCCATTACAGCGGCACCAGCCCCGAGCATTTTCAGAATTACGTGTTGTTCACCAACTACCAGTTCTACATCGACGAGTTTGTGCGTTTAGGCCACGAAGCCATGCAAGACCCGAACAGCGAATACCTCGCGTTTGTGGAGCCCGGCAATGTGGTCACACGCCGCGTTGGCTTGTCCGCGGAAGCCAACGATGCCTTGGGCAAGGTGCCACCGCGCTTACCGCAAATGCCCGGCTACCACTTGGTGCGCGCAGACCACACCGGCATCACCATGGTGAACATTGGCGTGGGCCCCGCCAACGCCAAAAACATCACCGACCACATTGCCGTGCTGCGTCCGCACGCATGGTTGATGCTGGGCCACTGCGCCGGCTTGCGCAACACCCAACAACTGGGCGACTACGTGCTGGCCCACGGCTATGTGCGCGAAGACCATGTGCTGGACGAAGAGTTGCCGCTGTGGGTGCCTATCCCCGCGCTGGCTGAAATTCAAGTCGCGCTAGAGCAGGCGGTGAAGGATGTGACGCAATGCGAAGGCGCCGAGCTCAAACGCATCTTGCGCACAGGCACGGTGGCCAGCACCGACAACCGCAACTGGGAACTGTTGCCCGACAACACGCCGCAACGCCGCTTCAGCCAAAGCCGCGCCGTGGCACTCGACATGGAAAGCGCCACCATTGCAGCCAACGGTTTTCGGTTCCGCGTGCCCTACGGCACGCTGCTGTGTGTGAGCGACAAGCCGCTACACGGCGAAATCAAACTGCCAGGCATGGCCAACCACTTTTACCGCGAGCGTGTGGACCAGCATTTGCGCATTGGCATGCGCGCCATTGAGTTGCTGCGCCAGCAAGGGCCTGCGCAACTGCACAGCCGCAAGTTACGCAGCTTTGCTGAAGTGGCGTTTCAATAAGCCTTACATCAACCACCCAAAAAGAAACCGCCTCAACAGAGGCGGTTTTCACGTGTGCAGGGCGCTGCGTTAAGCGTGCACTGCATCACCCATCTTCTCGCCCAAGCGCACACCTTGGGCAGCTTGCCAAGCAGGGTTGAGCGCAATGGTGTCCTTGGGCCATAGCAACACTACGGTAGAGCCCAACAAGAAGCGGCCCATTTCGTCGCCTTGTTTGAGGCTCAGTTCTTGGTCGTCATAGGCCCACTCGCGCACCGTGCCAGGACGAGGTGGATTGACCACGCCATGCCAAGGTGTGGCCATGCTGCCCACGATGGTGGCGCCGACCAGCACCAACACGTATTGCTGAGGTTTTTCACCGGAAGCAGCAGGCATGTCAAACACACACACCACGCGCTCGTTGCGCGCAAATAAGCCGGGCACACCACGCGCCGTGGCGGGGTTGACCGAGAACAAATCACCGGGCACATGAATCATGCGGCGCAGGCGACCAGCGCTGGGCATGTGGATGCGGTGGTAGTCCTTGGGGCTGAGGTAAATCGTGGCGAACTCGCCGTCTTGAAATTGGGCTGCCAAGGTGGCGTCGCCGCCCACCAGCGCTTGCGTGCTGTAGCTGTGGCCTTTGGCTTGAAACACTTGGTCGCCGTCGATGTGGCCCAACTGGCTGATGGCGCCATCGACGGGGCACACAAACGCGGCATCGGCCAAGAGGCGTGCGCCGGGCTTTAAGGCACGGGTGAAAAAGTCGTTGAAGCAGGCGTACTGCGTGATGTCGGGCTGAGCCGCTTCGTCCATGTTGACTTGGTACTTGCCCACGAACCACTTGATCAAGGCATGGGTCCACTTGCCGCAACGCGCACGCGCCACTGCGCCCGCGAATTGCGTGAGCAGCTGTTTGGGCATCACATATTGGGAAAGAACAAATAAGGTATCGGACACAGTCAAGCCTTGTCAAAAGTTGCATAGATTTTAGGCGCTCCATCAAGCGCTCAAGAATGACGCTTACGGGTTACGAGGCAGTTGCTCGCAGGCACAATGGAACGTATGAGCACCCCATTTTTCGAATGCAACCACCTCCTCAAACGCTACGGTGACAACACTGTGGTGAACGATGTGTCTTTCAGCATCGCGCCTGGCGAATGTTTGGGCGTCATCGGCCCCAACGGCGCAGGCAAAACCACCACGCTGCGCATGTGCCTTGGGCTCGCACAGCCCGATGGCGGCAGCATCAACGCGTTTGGTTTGACGATGCCCGATGACGCGCTGGCCATCAAAGCGCGCTTAGGGGTGGTGAGCCAATTCGACACGCTCGACCCTGACTTCACCTGTGCCGAAAACCTCATGGTGTTTGGCCGCTACTTTGGGATGAAGAAAGCCGACATTCAAGCGCGCATTCCGCAGCTGCTGGAGTTTGCGGCGCTGTCACACAAGGCCAACGCCAAACCGGGCGAGTTGTCGGGCGGCATGAAACGCCGACTTAGCTTGGCCCGCGCCCTGATCAACAACCCCGATTTGCTGCTGCTCGACGAGCCCACAACAGGCCTAGACCCGCAAGCCCGCCACCTGATGTGGGAGCGTTTGCAGCAACTCTTGCAGCAAGGCAAATCCATTTTGCTGACCACCCATTTCATGGACGAAGCCGAGCGCTTGTGCAACCGTTTGTTGGTACTCGACCACGGCAAAAAAATTGCCGAAGGCACGCCGCGTGATTTGATTGCTCAGCACCTTGAGCCCGATGTGGTGGAGGTGTATGGCAGCGGCGCATTGGCTTTGGTGGACAGCCCTATTGCCACCTTGGCGCAACGTGTGGAGACCAGCGGTGAGACCGTGTTTTTCTACACCCAAGACGCGGCGCAATTGCTGCAAGCGCTCAGCGCCCACACAGGCCTGCGCACGCTGCACCGCCCCGCCAATTTGGAAGATTTGTTTTTGAAAATGACCGGACGCCAAATCCGCGAGGAAGGCTAAGCGCGATGAACACCTATTTCCGTTTCTGGCCCGTCTTCTTGCGCAACCTCTTGGTGTGGCGCAAGCTCGCTATTCCCAGCCTCGTGGCCAACATTGCTGAACCCTTGATGTGGCTGGTGGCCTTTGGCTACGGCCTGGGTGCGCTGGTGGGCGATGTCACCCTAGGCACAGACAAAGTGCCCTACATCTTGTTCTTGGCCAGTGGCTCGATCTGCATGAGTGCCATGAACGCCGCCACGTTTGAGGCGCTGTACTCGGCCTTCTCGCGCATGCATGTGCAAAAAACTTGGGACGGCATCTTGAACGCGCCCATGCGATTGGACGATGTGCTGTTGGCCGAAATGCTGTGGGCCGCGTTCAAATCGCTGTTCACCATCACCGCCATCTTGGGCGTGATGTTTGCGCTGGGCATCACCCAAAGTTGGAAGCTCTTGGCTGCGTGGCCCATTTTGTTGTTCGTCGGCATCACCTTCAGCTGTATTGCCTTGATCTTCAATGCACTGGCCAAAGGCTACGACTTCTTCACCTACTACTTCACCCTGTTCCTCACGCCGATGATGTTCTTGAGCGGCGTGTTCTTTCCGCGCGACCAACTGCCGGGCATCGTGCGCGATATCTCAGCATGGCTGCCCCTCACCCAAGCCATTGCCTTGGTGCGCCCCCTATTTCTAGACCAATGGCCTACGGATGCAGCCTTGCACCTTGGCGTTTTAGCCGTCTACACCGTGATCGCTTGGAAGATTGCGCTGCATCTGACGAAGAAACGTTTCCGAACCTGATACAGAGGCAGACGGCACGAGCAACGCGAAGTGCCGCAACAAAAAAACAGATACGACACAAATTGACCGACGTCAGCCAAACGCAATACATCCCCCGCTAATATTGAAGTTTTGATTCAACCCAAACACAAGGATTTCCTAATGAGCAGCATTCAAACCGTAGGCATCATCGGCGCCGGCACCATGGGCAATGGCATTGCACAAGCCTGTGCGGTGTCTGGCGTGAACGTGGTGATGGTCGACATCTCTGAAGCCGCCGTTGCCAAAGGCCTTGCCACGGTGGCGGGCAGCTTGGACCGTTTGATCAAGAAAGAAAAAATCACCGAGGCTGATAAAGCTGCTGCCTTGTCGCGCATCAAAACCAGCACCAGCTACGACGACCTCAAAGGTGCAGAGCTGGTCATTGAAGCTGCCACCGAGAACTATGACCTGAAGGTCAAAATCGTCAAGCAGCTCGACGGCATGTTGGCTCCAGAAGCCATCATCGCGTCCAACACATCTTCGATTTCCATCACCAAGCTCGCTGCCGTCACCGCGCGTGCTGACCGCTTCATTGGCATGCACTTTTTCAACCCCGTGCCCATGATGGCACTGGTAGAAATCATCCGTGGTTTGCAAACCTCCGATGCCACACACGCTGCTGTGCACGACCTGTCTACTCGCTTGGGCAAAACGCCCATCACCGTCAAGAACGCACCGGGCTTTGTGGTCAACCGCATCTTGGTGCCCATGATCAACGAAGCCTTCTTTGTGTTGGCCGAAGGCGTGGCCTCAGCCAAAGACATCGACGCTGGCATGATGCTTGGTTGCAACCAACCCATCGGCCCCTTGGCTTTGGCCGACATGATTGGCTTGGATGTGTGCTTGGCCGTGATGGAGGTGTACTTGCAAGAGTTTGGCGACAGCAAATACCGCGCATGCCCCTTGCTCAAAGAGATGGTCGCGGCAGGCCACTTGGGCCGCAAGACAGGCCGCGGCGTTTACTCGTATTAAACAAGCGTCCCAGCCACGTCGCACGCGTTGACATGAAGTACGCCCTGCTCTCAGACATCCATAGCAACTTGCACGCACTTGATGCGTGCTTGGCGCATGCGCAAACGCAAGGCGCGGAGCGCCTGGCCATCTTGGGTGATTTGGTGAGCTATGGTGCCTTTCCTGCCGAGGTGGTGGCACGCTGCCAAAAGCTTCAGCAAGAAGGTGCCATCGTGCTGCGTGGCAACCATGAAGAGCTGATTCAAACGCACAACATCAACTCGGCCAACCCCAACCCTTCGTTGGGCAGCCAAACGGCTGAATGGACACACAACCAGCTGTCCCCCGCGCAACGCTTTTGGTTAGAAATCTTGCCGCTCACCGCACAGGTGGACCACATGCTGTTGGTCCACGCCAGCGCCGATGCGCCTGACCGCTGGCGTTATGTGGAAGACGAACGCACCGCCAGCCTGAGCTTGGATGCCGCTTGCGCCCACCCCGATGTGCGCTATGTGTTTGGTGGCCATGTGCACCACCAGTCGTTGTATTACCGGGGCACAGGCCGTCAGTTGATGGCGTTCAAGCCCACGTCGGGCGTGCCCATCCCCACCCCCAAACACCGCCAGTGGATTGCCACCATTGGCTCGGTGGGCCAACCACGCGACGGCAACCCACGCGCCATGTACGCGGTGTTTGACAGCACGGCGGCCAGGCTCACCTTCCACCGCGTGGCCTATGACCATCGCGCGGCCGCTCGTGCCGTGCGCGAAGCAGGCTTGCCCGAGTTCTTTGCGCAACGCTTGGAGACCGGCAAGTGAAACGCCTAGAAGCGGGCACCGAGCTGGACGGGTTCCGCATTGGCGCTTGCTTGCATGCAGGCGGCATGGCCCACATTTATGAAGTGACCTATGCCGACGAGCGCCCCGCGCCGTTTGACATGGTGATGAAAGTACCACGCATGACGGCGGGCGATGGCGCTGAAAACATTGTGGGCTTCGAAGTGGAGCATCAAATTTTGCAAGTACTGCAAGGCACGCATGTGCCACGTTTTGTGGCGGCAGGCGATTTGGTGAACATGCCCTACTTGGTGATGGAGCATGTGCCCGGCCTTACCTTGCAGCAAGTGTTGGACGCACACACGCACAACCGCACACGGGCAGAAGTAGCCGACATCACGCGCCTTGGTGCGGCCATCGCCCGCGCTGCCCACAGCCTGCACCAACAAAACACCTGCCACCTAGACATCAAGCCCGCCAACGTGCTGATGCATCCAAACGGTCACGCCGTTTTGCTGGATTTTGGTTTGTCGTCCCACGCGCATTACCCCGACTTGCTGGCCGAAGAGCTGCGCAAAGCCGTGGGCTCACCCGCTTGGATTGCGCCCGAACAAGTGGTGGGCGTGCGCGGCGACCCGCGCAGCGACATCTTTGCCATTGGCGTCATGCTGTACGAACTGGCCACGGGTGAGTTGCCCTTTGGCAATCCACAAACCAATGGTGGTATGCGCCAGCGTTTGTGGATGGACCCCACGCCACCGCGCCGCTTGCGCGACGACTTGCCCGAGTGGTTTCAAGAAGTGGTGCTGCGTTGCCTAGAGCCCGAAGCGGCCAAGCGCTATCCATCGGCCGCGCATTTGGCATTTGACCTGGAGCATCCAGAACAGATCAAGGTCACCAAGCGCGGCAAGCAGGTGCTTGGCACGCCGTTCTTCACGCACTTCAAACGTTGGCTCAAAGCAGCAGGCATGCACTACCAGCCTAGCCCACTGCCATCGCAGCAAATTGATGAAATTCCCATCGTCATGGTGGCAGTGCCAAACCACGAGGCCAGCGATGCCACCTTGTATTCGCTGCGTCAGTCTGTGGCGCGCTCTTTGGGTTTGCGGCCTGGCGCACGCTTGGCGGTGGTGACGGTGATTTCGCCCAACCTCAGTAGCTCGTCAGAACACGACAAGAGCGAAACCACCCTACACCGCCAATACCGCACCATGCTGCAGCAATGGGCGCAACCACTGGATTTGAGCGAACACCAAACCTCGTACCACGTGCTTGAAGCAAGCGATGTCGCCAACGCCATCGTGCGCTACGCCGAAGGCAATAACGTGAGCATCATCGTCATGGGTGCGGCCACACATGGCTTGCAGATGCAACGGTTTGTCGCGACTATCCCTATCAAGGTGGCCATGGACGCGCCCTGCACCGTGATTTTGGTGAAGCAGGCGTTGCCGTTTGAGCACTTGAACAACTAAGCCAAACGCCCACAAAAAAGCCACCCGAAGGTGGCTTTTGTTTTTGTCACAAGCTCAATTGTGGGTTTAGTCAGCGTACACGCCCGCAGCCTGAATGATCGGGCCCCACTTGGCGATTTCAGCCGCCACAAACTTCTTGTGCTCGGCGCCATCGGTGCGCTTGTCCGTCACGACCACAGCGCCCAAGCCTTGTTGCTTCTTGAGGAACTCGGGGTCTTTCAGAGCCACCTTCAACGCTTTGTTGATCTTGGCGGTCACCTCAGCAGCTGTGCCTTTAGGGGCATACAAACCGTGCCAAATGGTGACTTCAAAACCTTTGAGGCCTGACTCATCCAAAGTAGGCAAATACTTCAAGGCAGGCGTGGTCAAACGCTTGGTGGTGGTGACAGCGAAAGCCTTGACAGTTTTGGCTTCGATTTGGCTGGTGGTGTTGGTGGTTTGGTCACACAGCAAATCGATTTGGCCGCCCATCAAGTCGTTCATCGCAGGTGCCGTGCCTTTGTAAGGCACTGTCGTCATGTCGGTCTTGAGTGCGTTTTGGAACAACAAGCCGCACAGGTGTGAGGCGGCGCCCAAACCGGCGTTGCCCAAATTGACGGCGCCTTTGTTTTGTGCAATCCAAGCTTGCAACTCTTTGAAGTTGGTCGCAGGCAAGGTGGGACGACCGATCAAGGTCATGGGCACTTCGTTGACCATGCCCAAGTACTCAAAATCTTCGGTGGTGTTGTAAGGCATCTTGCGGTACAGGGCTGGCGATGTGGCCATGCCGATGTGGTGCAAAAGGATGGTGTGGCCGTCTTGCGGCGCTTTGGCAACCTTGTTGGCGCCAATCGTGCCGCCTGCGCCAGCCACGTTTTCAACCACCACGTTGGCGCCCAAAGGCTTGCGCAAAGCTTCAGCCAAATCACGCGCGACGCGGTCAGTCGGGCCGCCAGCCGTGAACGGCACAACGATGGTGACAGGCTTGTCTTTGATCGGGAAATCGGCGGCGTTTGCGCCAGTCAAAGTGGCCACAGCCAGCAAGCTCAAAGCGAATAGTTTTTTCATGAGGTCTCCTTAATGACAGTTCATGATAGTAGCGCCCAAGATGCCTTAAAAAACAGCGGGAATTACGTAAGCCCCTTGAGCTAGGTCAACCCCGCTGCAGATGGGTGTCACTGGTAGGTGCGGGCGTCTTCGATGACCTTGCCGTCGTTGGGTAAACTGCCCAGCGCCACCAAGCTCACATCGGCACGCAGCTTGGTGATGTCGCGCACGGCATCCCCAATTTTTTGTGCCAAGCCTTCGGCCTCGGCGGCTTCAACCTTCAACGACATTTGGTCGTTGGCCATTTCGCCCGTCACCACCAAACGCGCACGTTTGATTTCGGGGAAACGTTTGACCACTTCGGCCACTTGGCCTGGGTGAACAAACATGCCGCGGACTTTGGTGGTTTGGTCGGCACGACCCATCCAGCCTTTGATGCGCACGTTGGTGCGACCTGTGGGGCATTGCCCCGGCAGCACAGCCGACAAGTCGCCGGTGCCAAATCGAATGAGTGGGTAATCAGAATTCAGCGTGGTGATGACGAGCTCACCCACCTCGCCTTCGGGCACAGGGTCACCGGTGCCAGGACGCACGATCTCAACGATCACACCTTCGTCCAGCACCAAGCCTTCACGGGCTTCGGTTTCATACGCAATCAAGCCGAGGTCGGCCGTGGCGTAGCACTGGTAGCCCGCGATGCCGCGCTCGGCCAACCAATCGCGCAAGCTGGGAGGAAAGGCTTCGCCTGACACCAAGGCTTTGGTGACCGTGGGCAACTTCACGCCCATCTCGGCTGCTTTTTCCACAATGATTTTCAAGAAGCTGGGCGTGCCGATGTAGCCGGCAGGCTTCAACTCAGCCATGGCGCCTACTTGCTGTTCGGTCTGGCCTGTGCCGCCCGCAAACACGGTGCAACCAATGGCGTGTGCCCCCGTTTCCATCATCGAGCCCGCAGGCGTGAAGTGGTAGCTGAAGCAGTTGTGTGCAAGTTCACCCGCGCGAAAGCCTGCGGCGTAAATGGCACGGGCCATGCGCCAGTAATCTGGGCGCGCACCTTCAGGTTCATAAATGGTGCCAGGGCTGGCAAACACGCGCGGCATGGCTTTGCCAAAGCCAATGGCAGAGAAGCCGCCAAACACATTGGTGGCACGTTGTTCTTGTTGCTGCGCCAACAACTCGTATTTGCGAATCACGGGCAACTTGGCCAGCGCTTCACGGCTGGTGATGCTGGCGGCGTTCACACCGGCCAATGACTTGGCAAATGCGGGCGAGTTCTTTTGTGCATGCGCCACTTGCGCCGGCAGCGCGGCCATGAGTGCGGCCTCGCGCTCGACGGGGTTGCGGGTTTCGAGTGCGTCGTAGTGCTTGGACATGTGCGAGCCCTACTTATGCCAACCAACGCTTGCGGCGCTTGTAGCTCTTGGCGTCTTTGAAGCTCTTGCGTTCGCCGCCACCCATGCCGAGGTAAAACTCTTTCACGTCTTCGTTGTTGGCCAAGTCAGAGGCGGCACCGTCCATCACGATGCGGCCAGACTCCATGATGTAGCCGTAGTCGGCGTACTTCAAAGCCATGTTGGTGTTTTGCTCGGCAATCAGGAAGGTGACTTTTTCTTTCTCGTTCAAGTCTTTGACGATGTTGAACACCTCTTCCACAATTTGTGGCGCCAAGCCCATGGAGGGCTCGTCTAACAACACCATGTTGGGGCTGGCCATGATGGCGCGACCAATCGCGCACATTTGCTGCTCGCCACCTGATGTGTAGGCCGCTTGCGAGGTGCGGCGCGTTTTCAAACGAGGGAAGTAGTTGTAGACCTTCTCCAAGTTGGCCTCAATCTCGCCTTTGCTGCTGCGGGTGTAGCTACCGGTCAACAAGTTTTCTTCGATGGTCAAGTGGGCGAAACAGTGACGCCCCTCCATCACTTGCACCACACCGCGCTTGACCAAATCGGCGGGCGTGAGGTTTTCGATGCGCTCGCCGCGAAACTCAATGCTGCCCTTGGTCACCTCACCGCGCTCGCCTTGCAGCAAGTTCGAGATGGCACGCAAGGTGGTGGTTTTGCCTGCGCCGTTGCCACCTAGCAAAGACACGATGCGGCCTTCTGGCACGCTGAGCGAAACGCCCTTGAGCACCAAGATGACGTGGTTGTAAATGACTTCAATGCCATTGACGTTGAGAACGATGTTGTTGGCGCTCATAACTTACCTTGCTAAAAAAACGTTGTTGGGTTGGACCAAACCGCAAGCCCCTTGGGAGCCTGTGGTTTGGTGGCTCGTGAGAGCCACCAAACTGTCACAGCGTGACGACCCTCAAATTACAGCTGGCAGTCTGCGGCGCTACGACGCTGGATTTTTTTCTCAGCAGCGTATTTGTCAGCAGCAGCTTTCACCATGGGCTTCATGATTTGTTCGTCGGCTTGGTACCAATCAGAGGACCAAACAAACTTAGAACCATCCCATGTGTGCATGCGTGTCCATGCGCTACCCATGTGGTCTTGGCAGCTGGTCGACAAAGGACGGAGCACGCCTTTGAAGCCCAAGGTGTCCAACTTGGCTTGCGTCAAGTTCAGGTTTTCATAACCCCAACGAGCTTGCTCGCCGGTCATGACCTTGCCTTTACCGAAACGCTCTTGCGCGGCGCGAACACCTTCAATGCCGTACATCGCGGCTTGCACGCCACGCATGTAAAGCACATCGCCCACTTCTTCAGCAGGGCCTGTGCCTTGCTTTTTGCCGTGCACTTTGGCGAGGATTTCTTTCACAACATCAGACTTCTTCTCTGCGCCGTGTTGCATCATCACCGCGGTGTAACCCTTGGCGCCTGCGCCAACGTCTTTGACGTCTGGCTCAGCACCCGCCCACCACACGCCATACATTTTTTCGCGTGGGTAGCCTGTGGCTTGCGCTTCTTTCAACGCAGTGGAGTTCATCACACCCCAACCCCAGTTGACGACGTAGTCAGGGCGGTTTTGGCGAATTTGCAACCAGGTTGACTTTTGCTCAACGCCTGGATGCGTCACGGGCAACAGGCTCAGTTGGAAGCCGTGCAAAGCTGCGCGCTCTTGCAACATGGGGATGGCTTCTTTGCCGAATGGGCTGTCGTGGTACATCAACGCGATCTTTTTGCCCTTGAGTTTGTCAAGGCCGCCTTCACGCTTGCCGATGTCTTGGATGATGGTGTCAGCAGCCACCCAATAGGTGCCAGCCAATGGGAAGTTCCACTTGAACACGCCACCGTCTTGTGACTCACTGCGGCCCAAGCCAGGTGTCAACACGGGGATTTTGTCGATCGGTGCTTTTTCAGTCAGCGCAAAGGTGATGCCTGTGGACAAAGGCTGGAACACGGTGGCGCCGCCGTTCTTGCCCTTCAAGCGCTCGTAACACTCCACACCACGGTCTGTGGCGTAAGCGGTTTCACACTCTTCATAAATGACTTTGACGCCGTTGATGCCGCCACGCTCATTGGTGAGCTTGAGGTAGTCAATGAAACCGTTCGCAAAAGGAATGCCGTTAGGGGCATAG
This sequence comes from Limnohabitans curvus, assembly GCF_003063475.1. NCBI lineage: Bacteria > Pseudomonadati > Pseudomonadota > Betaproteobacteria > Burkholderiales > Comamonadaceae > Limnohabitans > Limnohabitans curvus. Next base: position 1,674,265 of record NZ_NESP01000001.1, on the reverse strand, counting down.
GCACCTGTGCGGTACACCAGCGCAGGGAAAAACTGCTCTTTGGCTTGTGCAGCAGCTTGCGTGCTCACCAAGCTGCCGGTGATGGCAGCAGCGAACAAGGTCACGGCTGTTGTGATTTGACGAAACTTCATGGGTTGTCTCCTGTTAAAAGTTTTTTAGAGGTCAAGGAAAATCAATGAGGGAAAGGCCACAGGCGAAGCTTTTGTTTGGCAATCGACCACAGCTTTGCCAAGCCGTGTGGCTCAACAATCAGGAACCAAACAATCAGCGCACCAAAGACCATGGACTCCACGTGCGACACGGTGGCGGTGGAGATGGCGATACCAAACACCTCGCCAAACACGGGCAAGAACTGGTTCAAGAAAATGGGCAAGATCACGATGAAGGCGGCACCAAAGAAGCTGCCCATGATGGAACCCATGCCGCCGATGATGACCATGAACAGCAACTGGAAGCTGCGGTCAATCGAGAACGCAGCAGGCTCCCACGAACCCAGGTGAATAAAGCCCCACAACGCACCCGCCACGCCCACGATGAATGAGCTCACCGCGAAAGCACTGAGCTTGGCGTAAACAGGGCGAATGCCAATCACGGCAGCGGCCACGTCCATGTCGCGAATGGCCATCCACTCACGGCCAATGGCAGAGCGCACCAAGTTTTTGGCGAGCAAGCCAAAGACCACGAGAAACGACAAGCAGAACAAATACTTTTCGACAGGGGTGCCGACAGGCAAGCCCATCACGCTCAAGTTCGACACCGAGACCGAGCCTGATGCGTTGTTGTTGGTGAACCAACCAATGCGCAAGAAAGCCCAATCGCAGAAGAACTGCGCAGCCAAGGTGGCGACCGCCAAGTACAAGCCTTTCACACGCAAGCTGGGAATCCCGAAAAAGATACCCACCAGCGTGGCAAAGAAACCGCCCGACAGCAAGGCCAAGATCAGCGGCACACCCTCAATGCGGATGTAGGTGTTGTAGGCCATGTAGGCGCCCACCGCCATGAAGGCGCCTGAGCCCAATGAAATCTGACCGCAGTAGCCCACCAAGATGTTCACCCCCAACGCTGCCAACGACAAGATGAGGAAGGGAATCAAAATAGCGCGGTACATGTACTCGTCGACCATCGCCGGAATGCCGATGAAAGCAAATGCGACCAGCGCAAGAATGACCCAGCGATCTTGGGCAATCGGAAAGATCTGTTGATCTGTGCGATAGCTCGTTTTGAATTGACCGTTTTCTCTGTAAAACATTTCTTTTTCTCCTTACACGCGGTCAATGATTTTTTCGCCGAACAAACCTTGTGGACGGAACAACAAGAAGACCAAGGCCAACACATAGGCAAACCAAATCTCAATGCCGCCGCCCACCATGGGGCCGACATACACCTCAGAGAGTTTTTCCCCGACGCCGATGATCAAACCGCCAATGATGGCGCCAGGCACCGAGGTCAAACCGCCCAAAATAATCACGGGCAAGGCACGCAAAGCCACGGTGGTCAGCGAGAACTGCACCCCCATCTTGGAGCCCCAAATGATGCCGGCGACCAACGCCGTCAAGCCAGCCACAAACCACACGATGACCCAAATGCGGTTGAGTGGAATACCGATCGACTGAGCCGCTTGGTGGTCATCGGCCACAGCGCGCAGTGCGCGGCCTGTGGTGGTTTTTTGGAAAAACATCGACAACACGAACACCAGCAAAGCAGCAATGCAAGCGGCATACACGTCTTCGAGGTTGATCATGACGCCGCCTTCAAAGACAGAGTCAAGCAAGAACACGGGATCTTTGGGCATGCCCACATCAATCTTGTAAATGTCGCTGCCAAAGATGCCTTGGCCCAAACCGTCCAAGAAGTAGGTGATGCCCAAGGTGGCCATCAGCAAGGTCACGCCTTCTTGGTTGACCAAGTGGCGCAACACCAAGCGCTCGATCGTCCAAGCCAACACAAACATGCACGCGCCAGCCAACACAAAGGCAATCACGTTGGCCAAAAACTGGCTGTTGATGCCGAGCCAGCCAGGCACCCACTCGGAAAAACGAGCCATGGCCAGCGCCGCAAACAACACCATCGCGCCTTGCGCAAAGTTGAAAACGCCTGAGGCTTTGAAAATCAAGACAAAGCCAAGTGCGACCAACGAATACAACATGCCGGCCATCAGGCCGCCGAAAAGGGCTTCTAGAAAAAATGCCATGTTCTTGTCCTTAGTGTGAAGTGCCGAGGTAAGCGCTGATGACTTCCTCGTTGTTGCGCACCTCATCGGGGGTGCCATCGCCAATCTTTTTGCCGTAGTCAAGCACGACCACGCGATCCGAAATGTCCATCACCACGCCCATGTCGTGTTCAATCAACACGATGGTGGTGCCGAACTCTTCGTTCACATCCAAAATGAAGCGGCACATGTCTTGTTTCTCTTCGACGTTCATGCCGGCCATGGGTTCGTCGAGCAGCAACACTTGTGGCTCCATCGCCAAGGCGCGACCTAAGTCGACGCGCTTTTGCAAACCGTAGGGCAGCTGGCCCACAGGCGTTTTGCGGTGCGCTTGGATTTCCAAAAAGTCGATGATGTGTTCAACCTTTTCGCGATGCTCTTCTTCCTCGCGTTGTGCGGGGCCGATGCGCAAGGCCTGCATGAACAGGTTGCTCTTGATGCGCAGGTTGCGGCCCGTCATGATGTTGTCAATCACGCTCATGCCTTTGAACAAGGCCAAGTTTTGGAAGGTGCGCGCAATGCCCATGGTGGCCACTTGGTGGCTGTCCATGTGGTCGAAGGTTTGACCGCGGAAAGTGATGGAACCTTCTGAAGGCGTGTACACCCCGTTGATGCAGTTGAGCATGGAGCTCTTGCCCGCACCGTTGGGGCCAATGATGGCGCGCACTTCGTGCTCGCGCACGTTGAAGGAAATGTCGGTCAGCGCCTTGACGCCACCGAAACGCAAACTGATGTTTTTGACGTCGAGGATGACGTCGCCGATTTTCTTGCTCATGCTGCTTTCCCCACAGGCGCGAAGGTTTTGGCGTCAGACAGTTTGAGCGTGGCGCTCACGCTGCCGGTGCGACCGTCTTCAAACTTCACCACGGTTTCAATGAATTGCTCGGTCGCGCCGTTGTACAGGGCGCCCACCAAGGCGTCGTATTTTTCGGCGATGAAACCGCGACGCACTTTGTTGGTACGGGTGAGTTCGCCATCATCGGCATCGAGTTCTTTGTGCAACACGAGGAAGCGGCTCACTTGGCTACCGGCCAAGAGTTCGTCAGCAGCGAGATCAGCATTGACCTTCTCAACGCACTCTTTGATCAACTGATACACCTCAGGCTTTTGCGCCAAATCGGTATAGCCGGCGTAAGGCAGGTTTTGACGCTCAGCCCAATTACCCACGGCTTCCATGTCGATGTTGATCATCACGCACACTTTTTCGCGTTGGTCGCCATAGGCCACCACTTCTTTGATGTGCGGGAAAAACTTGAGTTTGTTCTCGACGTACTTGGGCGCAAACATGGCGCCGTCGTTGCTGCCGCCTTTGATGCGGCCCACGTCTTTGACGCGGTCAATGATTTTCAAATGGCCATGCGCATCCAAGAAGCCCGCGTCGCTGGTGTGGTACCAGCCATCGGCGGTCAGCACTTCAGCCGTGGCTGCGTCGTTTTTGTAATAGCCTTTAAGCAAACCTGGCGACTTGACCAAGATTTCACCGTTGTCGGCGACTTTGATTTCAACGCCCGCGCAGGGCACGCCCACGGTGTCGGCGCGTGCTTCGTGGTCGGGCTGCAAGCAGACGAACACGGCGGTTTCGGTGGAGCCATAGAGCTGCTTCAAGTTCACACCGATGGAACGGTAGAAGCTGAACAAATCGGGACCAATCGCCTCACCGGCGGTGTAGGCCACGCGCACGCGGCTCATACCGAGGTTGTTGCGCAGCGGGCCGTAGACAAAGAAATTGCCCAAGGTGTAGAGCACTTCGCCTACCAAACCAATCGACTTGCCGTCCATTTTGGTGGGGCCGTATTTGCGAGCCACATCCATGAAGTAATGGAACATGTTGCGCTTGATGACGCCAGCATCTTCCATGCGAATCATCACGCTGGTGAGCAAGCCTTCAAACACGCGGGGTGGCGCGAAGTAGTAAGTGGGGCCGACTTCCTTCAAGTCGATGGTGACGGTGGCGGCTGACTCGGGGCAGTTCACCACATAACCGCAATACAACCACTGGGCGTAGCTGAAAATGTTTTGGCCAATCCAAGCGGGTGGCAAATACGCCAACACGTCTTCGTGCGAAGTGAGCTTGTCAAACAAGGCGCCGGCTTCAGCACGGTTGATGAGCGAGTTGTGCGTGTGCACCACACCTTTGGGGTTGCCTGTGGTGCCCGATGTGAAGAACATCGCGCCCACGTCGTCGGTGTGTGCTTTCTCCACTTCGTCCAGATAGAAGCCTGGGTGTTGCTTGGCAAACACGGCGCCAGCAGCCAGCAACTCTTCGAGGGAGGCCAAGCCTGGCTCGTCGTATTTGCGCAAGCCGCGTGGGTCATCAAAAAAGATGTGTGAGATTTGTGGGCATTGCTCACGAATCTCGAGCAGCTTGTCCACTTGCTCTTGGTCTTCCACGACGCAAAAACGCACGTCCGCGTTGTTGAGCGGGAACACGCACTCAGGGCCAGCGGCATCTTGGTACAAAGGAATTGGAATGGCACCCAACGATTGGGCCGCCAACATGGTGGCGTACAAGCGGGGACGGTTAGAACCCACCACCACCATGTGTTCGCCGCGCGTCAAACCTGCTTGGTGCAAGCCGCACGCCATGTGCTCCACCATTTGAGCCATATCGGCCCAAGAGGTGGTTTGCCAAATGCCGTATTCCTTCTCGCGCATGGCTGGCGCACTGGGGCGCTCGCTGGCATGCTTGAGTAACAGTCGTGGGAACGTGGTCTGCATTCCTAATCCTTGCTTTGTGTGTCGACAAAAAATCATGACGCGTAGGTGACGCGTTTTGATGTTGGGTGCGATCGTAGGACCGGATTTGACGCCAAGTTGTCGTTTCGACGACAATTTAGGGTAGACACTGAGCAGTGATTACCCGAATAAAACTTTTCTATTGATCAGAATCCATGGCGCAAACACCCACCGTTTACCAGCGACGACGCGCACTGACCGAGCAAGAACTCAAGCTCATTCCGTGGTTTGGCTTGCTCAAAGAAAACGAGCGCAACCGCATTGAATCTCAGCTGGTGGTGAGCGACCCCATGCCCGGCGACTACGTGTGCCGCATGGGCCGCCAAGCCACGTATTGGTTTGGCGTGGTGGAAGGCTTGCTGAAAATGAGCACGGACAGCGCCAGTGGCCGCACCATCACCTTCACGGGCGTCCCGCCCGGCGGTTGGTTTGGCGAGGGCACGGCCATCAAGCGCGAAACGTACCGCTACAACATCATGGCCTTGCGACGCAGCGTGGTGGCAGGCTTGCCGATCGAAACGTTTCATTGGCTGCTAGACAACTCCATCGGCTTCAACCGCTTTGTAATGAACCAACTCAACGAACGCTTGGCGCAGTTCATTGAAGCGCGAGAAATTGACCGATCTACCGACCCTGACGTGCGCGTGGCACGCAACTTGGCCGCGCTGTTCAACCCCACGTTGTTTCCAGGTGTGGGCGAGATTTTGCGCATCACGCAGCAAGAGCTGGCTTACCTTGTTGGCCTGTCGCGCCAACGTGTGAATGTGGCGCTGAATCGGCTGGAAGAGCAAGGCGCGATTCGCATTGAATATGGCGGCATGCGCGTGCTCGACTTGGCGGCTTTGCGCGCCAGCGGCACTTAGAATTTGCCTCTTATGTCAGACACCCCCTCAGAACTCATCCGCCTCAACAAACGCATGGCCGAACTCGGCCTGTGCTCACGCCGCGAGGCCGATGCGTGGATTGAACAAGGCTGGGTGTTGGTCAATGGCCGCCCCGCTGAAATGGGCGTGAAGGTTGGCCCGAACGACCGTGTTGAGGTGGACCCACGCGCCAAGGGCCACCAAGACACCCAAGTCACTATTCTTTTGCACAAGCCCATGGGCTATGTGAGCGGCCAAGCCGAAGACGGACATGAGCCCGCCATCATGCTGATCAACCCTCGCACGCATTGGGCGGGCGATTCGTCCAAGCGACGCTTCACGCCCCCACACTTGCGCAGCCTCGCCCCTTCGGGCCGACTCGACATCGACTCCACGGGCTTGTTGGTGTTGACGCAAGATGGACGCGTGGCACGCCAATTGATCGGTGAAGACTCGGAGATGGAAAAAGAATATTTGGTGCGCGTGACCTACACCGGCCACGAAAACACCGCCGCGGCCACCGCCGCCTCTGCCACGTACGGCGGCAGAGCGAATCAACTCAGCGCCATTGGCGACCACGACCGCGTGACCAACAATGTGCAGGCTGTGTTTCCGAAAGCGCAACTCGAACGCTTGCGCCACGGCTTGAGCTTGGACGGCAAGCCTCTCAAACGTGCACAGGTGGAATGGCAAAACCCAGAGCAACTTCGCTTTGTGTTGACCGAGGGCAAAAAACGCCAAATTCGCCGCATGTGCGAACAAGTCGGCCTTCAGGTCGTGGGCCTCAAACGCATCCGCATTGGGCACGTGCAACTGGGGCAACTGCCTGCTGGGCAGTGGCGCTACCTCGGCGCGCACGAGCGCTTTTAAGTTGCGCGCATTTCCCGCGTTTGATGCCTCTTGAAATTGAGGCCCACGCCCCGCATCTTGGGGCGTTGTTTTTTGTAATTTAGTTTTTGAAGACCATGACCAAACAAACCCATTCCTTCCAAGCCGAAGTGTCGCAACTGCTGCACCTCGTCACGCATTCGCTGTATTCCAACAAAGAAATCTTCTTGCGCGAGCTGGTGTCCAACGCCTCTGACGCCTGCGACAAGCTGCGCTACGAAGGCCTAAACAACGATGCTTTGTTTGAAGGCAACGCAGACCTCGAAGTGCGCGTGAGCTTTGACAAAGACGCCCGCACCTTGACCATTGCTGACAACGGCATTGGCATGAGCCAAGAAGAAGCCATTGCCCACCTCGGCACGATTGCCAAGAGCGGCACACGCGAATTCATGGGCAAACTCAGCGGCGACCAAAAGACCGATGCCAAAGACCAAGGCGCTTTGATTGGCCAGTTTGGCGTGGGCTTTTATTCGGGCTACATCGTGGCGGACCGCATCACGGTGGAATCTCGCCGCGCAGGCTTGAAGGCCAGCGAGGGTGTGCGCTGGAGCAGCACCGGCACGGGTGACTTTGAGGTGGAGACCATCACCCAAGCGGAGCGTGGCACCAAGATCATCTTGCACTTGCGTGATGATGCCGAGGAATACCTGAGCGCTTGGAAGCTCAAGTCGGTCATCAACAAATACTCTGACCACATCTCGTTGCCTATCCGCATGCGCAAAGAAGAATGGAAAGAGGGAGAAAACGACCAACCCGGCGAAATGGTGTTGACCGATGAATGGGAAACCATCAACCAAGCCAACGCGCTGTGGGCTCGCGCGAAGAAAGATGTGACTGACGAACAGCACAACGAGTTCTACAAACACATCAGCCACGACTTCGAGCCACCTTTGGCTTGGAGCCACAACCGTGTGGAAGGCAGCACCGAGTACACACAGTTGCTGTACATCCCCAGCAAAGCGCCGATGGACTTGTTCAACCGCGACAAAAAGTCGGGCTTGAAGTTGTACGTGAAGCGCGTGTTCATCATGGACGACGCCGAAGCGCTGATGCCCTCTTACCTGCGCTTCATCAAAGGCGTGGTGGACTCAGCCGATTTGCCACTGAACGTGAGCCGTGAGTTGCTGCAAGAAAGCCGCGATGTGAAAGCCATTCGCGAAGGCAACACACGCCGCGTGTTGGCCGTGTTGGAAGACTTGGCCAAGTACGACAAAGCCCCCGTGGCGGGCGACGATGGCGTGACTGACGCGACAACCGAAGGTGTCACTGACGTTCTCAGCGACGAAGACAAAGCCAAGCAAGGCAAGTACAGCCAGTTCTACGCGGAGTTTGGCTCCGTGCTGAAAGAAGGCTTGGGCGAAGACTTTGCCAACAAAGACAAGCTCGCCAAGTTGTTGCGCTTTGCCAGCACCAGCACAGACGCTGTGACCGTGTCTTTCGCCGACTACAAAGCGCGCATGAAAGAAGGCCAAGAGGCCATCTACTACATCACCGCCGACTCATTGGCTGCGGCCAAGAACAGCCCACAACTCGAAGTGTTCCGCAAAAAAGGCATCGAAGTGCTGTTGATGACCGACCGCGTGGACGAGTGGGCCTTGAACTTTGTACAAGAGTTCGACGGCACGCCATTGCAATCGGTCGCCAAAGGCGCTGTGGACTTGGGCTCGTTGCAAGACGAGGCCGAGAAGAAGGCTGCCGAAGACGCCGCCGAAGCTTTCAAGCCCGTGCTGGCCAAGCTCAAAGAAGCCCTGAAGGACAAAGCCGACGATGTGCGCGTGACCACCCGCTTGGTTGACTCGCCCGCCTGCTTGGTGGTGAAAGACCATGGCATGTCCATGCAACTGGCCCGCATGCTCAAGCAAGCAGGTCAGCAAGCGCCTGAGATGAAACCCATCTTGGAAGTGAATGCTGAGCATGCCTTGGTGAAGAAGCTGGGCGGTGACGCCAACCCCAACTTCAACGACTTGGCGCACATCTTGTTTGACCAAGCTTTGTTAGCCGAAGGTGGTTTGCCCGAAGACCCTGCCGCCTATGTGAAACGGGTGAACGCACTCTTGGTGTAAAACACCGTCCATGACACACATGGACACCCCTTACCCCGCGTTGCTAGACGACTTGAAGGCCAACACACACGTGTTGGCCTTTGACATTTTTGGCACGGTCGTCGACTGGCATGGCAGCATCGTGCGCGAAGTGCAAGCGCTCTACCCCTCCGTCGATGCCAATGCGTTTGCCCTAGCTTGGCGAGCGGGCTATCAGCCGGCCATGGCTCGCGTGCGCTCTGGCGAGCTGGGCTGGACGCGCATTGATGAGCTACACCGTTTGATTCTGGATGACTTGTTGCCAAGGTTTGGCTTAGCGCATTTGAGTGAAGCCGAACGCGTGCACCTCAACCGCGTGTGGCATCGCTTAGACGCGTGGCCTGATAGCGTGGCGGGGCTGCTTCGCTTGAAAAAGAAATTCACCATTTGCAGCTTGTCGAATGGGAATCTAGGCCTACTGACGAACATGGCCAAGCGAGCGGGACTGCCATGGGATTGCATCTTGTCCGCCGAAGTGTTTCGCGCCTATAAGCCTGACCCCGCCACCTATCTGGGTGTGGCACAGACCTTTGATGTGCAGCCTCATCAAGTCATGCTCTGTGCTGCGCACCATGACGACTTAGAAGGTGCGAGAGCTTGTGGTTTGCGCACGGCCTACATCGAGCGGCCTTTGGAGTTTGGTGCATCGCAACCCAAAGATGTGTCGCCTCAGGCGGGCAACGATTTGCATGTGCGCGACATTCATGCGCTTGCCGATGCGTTGGGTTGCTAAGTCCCGTTAAACGTAGAGCGGTTCTTCTTGCATGGCTTCGCATTGCTCCACCAACATGTGCGTTTGCCCCGCCCAGTAGTCACTGCTGCCAAACCATGAGAAGTGCTGTGCGAACGCAGGATCGTCCTTGCGACGTGCCAACCAAGCGCTGTAGTGAATCAAGCGCAAGGTGCGCAGCGGTTCAATCAAGGCCAGCTCGCTGCGATTGAGTTCACGCATTTGTTCGTAGCCATCTAACAGCATCGACAGTTGTTGTGTGCGTTGCGCACGATCGCCACTGAGCAACATCCACACATCTTGAATGGCAGGGCCCATGCGTGCATCGTCTAAATCGACAAAGTGCGGACCACCGTTGGGTAAGTCAGTGGGCGTCCACAAAATATTGCCGGGGTGGCAGTCGCCATGCAGGCGGATGTGGTCCGGAGGATGCATTGCAAATTTCTCTTGTGCCATGTCAATGGCCTGGTTGCAGACCGCCAGCCATTCGGTTTGTTGGTCCATCGGGATGATGCGGTGCGCCATCAACCAATCACGCGACTCAATAGCAAACGTATTCACACTCAAGGTGGGGCGTGTTGCAAAGTTGTGTTGCGCGCCGACGTTATGAATACGCGCGATGAAGCGGCCAATCCACTCCAACACTTCCGCATCGTCTAGCTCAGGCATACGTCCCCCACGACGCGGACTGACGCTGAATGCAAACCCATGCGCGTGATGCAAGGTTTTGCCGTGCAGCATGAGAGGGCCCACCAGTGGCACTTCGTCTGCCATCAACTCTGCGGCAAAACTATGCTCTTCCAAAATCTGCGCGTCCGTCCAACGCTCTGGCCGATAAAACTTGGCAACCACCGAGGCGTTGTCATCGAGCATGACTTGGTACACACGGTTTTCGTACGAACTCAAAGCGGTGAGTCGACCATCGACTTCGAGCCCCAAATCGGACAATGCATCCAACACCACATCGGGCGTGAGTGCTTCGTAGGCATGGTGCGTGGGCGTGTCATCAAACACCCCAAACCACCTCTTTGTCTTCCGCATGTGCGCGGCGCAGCATGTCGATGAAGGGCACAACACGTTGCTTTAAGCTGATGGTGCGCAGACCGCTGGTCGCGGGCGCTGCGCCCTCCTCCTGCACATTGCCACTTTGAGCGGCTTCTTTGGCGGTTTGATGCGCCAACTCTTCTTGCGCTACGGCAGCATTCAAGGCCTCAATAGCACCCAACATTTCATTGGGCAAGATGATGCCTTGGGCTCCCGATTCTTTGCCAATCAGCTTGAGAATGTGTTTGCCTTGCGGCTCCAGCATGATCAGATCGCCTGTGGCTTTTGATTTGAATTTGTACAGCATGCTTTTTATTGTGCGCTCTTGTGCGTCGTCGTGAAAGTCATTTGTTATCGACCTTGCAGCAGTGGATCCACCACAGCATGAAACGCATCGGGTCGCTCGAACATCACCCAGTGCCCAGCATCAGGTACCACGGTGAATGATGTCAGGCGCGTCAACACCTTTGGCACTTGCGACAACGTTCTTTCGTACAGAGCATCTTGAGCGCCCCAGACGCCATGCACAGGACACGTCCAGCGTGCCTGGGCTTTCGCCAACACATCCGTGCGCGCGATACGACGGCGGCGCATCCGATCACGGCCCACATTGGCTTGCTGCAAATCGATCACGTCTTCTGTGACGCTGTCTGCATGCGCAAACATCATGGCATTGAGGTTGTGTCGGTGCACGTCGCGCTGTGCTGCAGCATCCATGTCCACTGTCATGCCGCGCATCGGCAATGTTTGTCCAAACAGGCCCAAACCAGGAACCCCCACCAGCACCATGCTGCGAATGCATTCGGGGTGCGCCGCGGCAAGCAATCCGACCGTCATGCCGCCAAATGAAAAGGCCATGACATCGACGGCACGAACATCAAATGTTGCTTTCAATATTTCGGCTAGATAAGGCACAAGCCCATCGGCATCCCAGACGTCAGGCGGCACGCTGGAGTCACCAAACCCGGGGATGTCTAACACCCAAACGGGACGATATTGGGCGATGTGTTCCACATTGCGCAGCCAGTGCGTCCAGCTGCCTGAGCCGCCGTGCAAAAGCACCAAGGGCGCCTCATGTGAAGATGCATGTGTAGAGCTCGGAGCCGCCTGATGCGTCCCCCAAACGTGCCACACGACCTCACCCCAAGCGTAGGCTTGAACGATGCGCTGCGATTGCGCCTCAATCCGTTTGATTTCGACCATTTCGAATCTTCCAAGAAAAACGCCCACTGAATAAATTCAGCGGGCGTTTTAAAGTGGTTGCGCGAGTAGGATTTGAACCTACGACCTTTGGGTTATGAGCCCAACGAGCTACCAGGCTGCTCCATCGCGCGTCAAGAGGATTAGTATAACCTATTAAGCGGCTGTTTCGGTAGAAGATGCCTCAGAAACTTCTGCGCGGTCTACCAATTCAACATAAGCCATTGGTGCGTTGTCGCCCACGCGGAAACCCATTTTCAAAATACGGGTGTAACCACCTGGACGTGTCTTGAAACGTGGGCCCAATTCGTTGAACAACTTCACAACGCTGTCACGATCGCGCAAGCGGTCGAATGCCAAGCGGCGGTTTGCAACGGTAGGCTCTTTCGCCAAAGTGATCATCGGCTCGATGACGCGACGCAATTCTTTGGCTTTAGGCAATGTGGTTTTGATGGCTTCGTGCTCGATGAGCGAATTCATCATGTTGCGCAACATCGCCAAACGATGTGATGTTGTGCGGTTAAGTTTGCGAAGTCCGTGTCCGTGACGCATTTTGATTTCCTTTGATGTTTTGCCGGCCGCCGTATCAGGTACGGCCAGGGGACGTTATGTCAGTGATTATTTTAAGTTCAACGACGCTCTAAACCTGCAGGTGGCCAGCTCTCGAGCTTCATGCCCAAGGTCAAACCACGAGAAGCGAGAACTTCTTTGATTTCGTTAAGTGACTTACGACCCAGGTTAGGGGTCTTGAGCAACTCGTTTTCAGTGCGCTGAATCAGGTCACCGATGTAATAGATGTTTTCTGCTTTCAAGCAGTTGGCCGAACGAACGGTCAATTCCAACTCATCAACAGGGCGCAACAAGATCGGATCGAACTGTTGGCCACCGCGTGGTGCAGCTGCTTCCATGATGCCGTTGATGGCGTCGCCTTCCAACTGTGCGAACACAGCCAGTTGCTCAACCAAAATCTTTGAAGAAGCGCGCACAGCGTCTTCTGCAGTGATGGCACCGTTGGTTTCGATTTCCATGACCAAACGGTCGAGGTCGGTACGTTGTTCAACGCGGGCGTTTTCAACGCTGTAGCTCACGCGGCTCACAGGTGAGAACGATGCGTCCAACACGATACGGCCGATGGACTTGCTTGGCTCTTCACCATAACGACGCACAGTACCTGGCACATAGCCACGGCCTGTTTCAACTTTGAGTTGAATGTCGATCTTGCCGCCGTGCGACAAATTAGCAATCACGTGCTCAGGGTTGATGATTTCAACATCGTGAGGCACTTGAATGTCTGCAGCAGTGACAGCGCCTTCGCCGTCTTTGCGCAAGCTCAAAGTGACTTCATCGCGGTTGTGCATCTTGAACACAACGCCTTTGAGGTTCAACAAAATGTTGACCACGTCTTCTTGCACGCCGTCGATGGACGAGTATTCGTGCACTACGCCAGCGATGGTGACTTCAGTCACGGCATAACCAACCATGGAAGACAACAAAACGCGACGCAGGGCATTGCCCAACGTGTGGCCATAGCCACGCTCAAACGGCTCCAAGGTGACCTTGGCGCGGTTGTGACCCAATTGCTCGACGTGAATATTTTTTGGTTTCAGCAAGTTCGTTTGCATTCAGATTTCCTCTCAATACCCCCGGTTCGTTACACCGGTAAGGCTGGGTGTCTGGACCACGCTGCGCGAGCGGGCAGCGTGGGGTGCGTTAGGTTGAAAACTTCAACCAGGATTAACGCGAGTAAAGTTCGACGATCAGAGATTCGTTGATGTCTGCAGCGAATTCGTCGCGGTCTGGGGTCTTCTTGAAGACGCCTTCAGCTTTTTCGAGGTTCACTTCAACCCAAGCAGGCATGCCCACTTGTTTGGCCAATTCGAGAGCTTCCAATACGCGACCTTGCTTTTTAGACTTTTCGCGCACAGCCACTACGTCACCGGCTTTCACCAAGTAAGAAGCGATGTTGACTTGTTGACCGTTCACGGTGATGGCTTTGTGTGACACCAACTGACGTGCTTCAGCACGTGTAGAGCCGAAGCCCATGCGGTACACCACGTTGTCCAAACGTGTTTCCAAAATAGTCAACAGGTTTGCACCGGTGTTGCCTTTTTGGCGGTCAGCAGCTGCGAAGTAACGGCGGAACTGACGCTCCAACACACCGTACATGCGTTTGACTTTTTGCTTTTCGCGCAATTGCAAACCGAAGTCAGACGTACGCTGACCTGAAGTGCGGCCGTGTTGGCCTGGCTTGCTGTCGAATTTGCACTTGTCGCTGATCGAGCGGCGTGCGCTCTTCAAGAACAAGTCGGTGCCTTCACGGCGTGAGAGTTTGGCCTTGGGGCCTAGGTAACGTGCCACTTGAATTTCCTTATCTAATCAGCTGCTCGCAAGAAGCGAGGAGCCGCTGGGGGTTAGCCAGCGGCGGTGGGCTTGTGGTTAACAGTAAAAAGCGAAGAACGCTTAGATACGACGACGCTTTTGTGGACGGCAGCCGTTGTGCGGCACTGGAGTCACGTCAGCAATCGAGTTGATGCGAATGCCCAATGCGGCCAAAGCACGCACTGAAGATTCACGGCCAGGACCTGGGCCTTTGATCTCGACATCAAGATTTTTGATGCCTTGATCAACGGCTGCGCGACCCGCAACTTCCGAAGCCACTTGAGCTGCGAAAGGTGTGGACTTGCGTGAGCCCTTGAAACCTTGACCACCTGACGAAGCCCATGACAATGCATTGCCTTGGCGGTCAGTGATGGTGATGATGGTGTTGTTGAACGACGCGTGCACGTGCGCGATACCGTCAGCAATGTTCTTACGAACCTTTTTACGTACGCGTGAAGCTGCGCCGCTTGGAGATTTAGCCATTGTTCAGTCCTATTATTTCTTCAACGACTGGGCTGCTTTACGCGGACCCTTGCGTGTACGAGCGTTGGTACGCGTACGTTGGCCACGCATAGGCAGACCACGACGGTGACGGAAGCCGCGGTAGCAACCGATGTCCATCAAACGCTTGATGTTCATTGTTGTTTCGCGACGCAAGTCACCTTCAATCGTGAATTCAGCGATCTGATCACGGATCTTTTCGAGGTCCGAGTCAGTCAGATCTTTGATCTTCTTTGCGTAATCAATGCCAGTTGCTTCGCAAATTTTGCGAGCGCGTGTGCGACCAATACCAAAAATGGCTGTCAAGCCGATTTCAGTGTGTTTGTGCGGCGGAATGTTAATGCCAGCGATACGTGCCATGTGCGTCCTCTTTAAACCAGTTCAATCAACCTTGACGCTGTTTGTGGCGTGGATCTGTACAGATCACACGAACCACGCCCTTGCGGCGGATGATTTTGCAGTTGCGGCAAATTTTTTTGACCGAAGCCGAAACTCTCATTTCACTCTCCTAAAACTCATTTCATTTCACACCCTAATTGGCATGAAACACGACTTTTTTTACTTGGCCCGTTAGAGCGTTGTTTTGAAACTTGCCTTCTTCAACAGCGATTCGTACTGTTGGCTCATCATGTAGTTTTGCACTTGGGCCATAAAGTCCATGGTGACAACCACAATAATCAGCAACGAAGTACCACCGAAGTAGAAAGGCACGTTGTATTTCAAGATCAAGAACTCAGGTAGCAAGCACACAAAGGTGATGTACACGGCGCCCGCAAGCGTGAGTCGAACCAAAATTTTGTCGATGTATTTGGCAGTGTGGTCACCGGGACGAATACCGGGAACGAAAGCACCGCTCTTCTTCAGATTATCCGCTGTTTCTCGGCTGTTAAAGACCAAGGCGGTGTAAAAGAAGCAAAAGAAAACAATCGCAGCTGCATACAACATCACATAGACAGGTTGTCCAGGTGCAAGTGCTGCAGAAATATCTTTGAGCCAACGCATGCTGTCACCAGAGCTGAACCAGCTCACCACAGTTGCGGGCAAGAGAATGATGGACGAAGCAAAGATGGGAGGAATCACACCCGCCATATTCAACTTCAAGGGCAAGTGAGACGATTGACCGCCATACACTTTGTTACCCACTTGGCGACGCGCATAGTTCACCAAGATTTTGCGTTGGCCACGCTCGACAAACACCACGAAGTAAGTGACCAAAGCCACAACAATCACGATGAGGATGGCAGCCAAAATGCTCATCGCACCAGTACGCACCAATTCAAGCAAACCACCGATAGAACCTGGTAAGCCTGCTGCGATACCAGCAAAAATCAGTATAGAGATACCGTTACCCAAACCACGCTCAGTGATTTGCTCACCCAACCACATCAGAAACATGGTGCCAGCGGTCAAGCTGACCATGGCTGTCATGCGGAAACCAAAGCCTGGCACGTTGACCAAACCAGCTGATGCTTCCAACGCCAAGGCAATGCCCATGGACTGGAACAAAGCCAAGCCCAAAGTGCCGAAACGTGTGTACTGAGTGATTTTGCGACGACCTGCTTCGCCTTCTTTTTTGAGCTGCTCCAAAGAGGGCAACACATAAGTCAGCAACTGCATGATGATCGATGCAGAGATGTAAGGCATGATGCCCAAAGCGAACACCGTGAAACGCGACAAAGCGCCACCGGAGAACATGTTGAACAAGCTCAAAATACCGCCCTGCTGACCTTTGAACAGTTGTTGCAACTGGTTAGGGTCGATGCCGGGCACAGGAATGTGCGCACCCACGCGGTACACCACCAGGGCGAGCAGCAAGAAAACCAGTCGGCGACGGAGGTCGCCGAACTTGTCGGTATTGCCAATCGATGGAGCGGTAGTTGCCACGGAGTGCTATTCCTATTGAATCGAACGATTAAGCGACAGAGCCGCCAGCGGCTTCGATCGCAGCTTTAGCACCGGCAGTAGCGCCGATACCATTGAGTTTGACAGCTGTAGTCAATTCGCCAGTCTTGACAACTTTGACCACGCGAGCGATAGATGCCACGAGGCCAGCGGCCTTCAGTGTCAACATATCAACTTCAGCAGCGCCGAGTTGTTGCAAGTCAGCCAATGTCACTTCGTCGTTGTACTTCAAAGTGGTGGACTTGAAGCCACGCTTAGGCAAACGACGTTGCAAAGGCATTTGACCGCCTTCGAAACCAACCTTGTGGTAGCCGCCTGAACGTGACTTTTGACCTTTGTGACCGCGACCAGCAGTCTTACCGAGGCCAGAGCCAATACCGCGACCAACGCGACGCTTGGCGTGTTTTGCGCCAGGTGCGTGGGTGATGTTATTGAGTTCCATCTTTAACCTTTTACAGCACTTTGACCAGATAGCTGATCTTGTTAATCATGCCGCGCACTGCAGGCGTGTCTTGCAACTCGCTCACAGAATTCAGTTTGCGCAAGCCCAAGCCACGAACGGTGGCACGGTGCGATTCTTTGGTGCCAATTGGGCTACGCACCAATTGGATCTTCACAGTTTGAGGGGTAGTCATCGAATGCTCCGGAATTAGGCGAAGATTTCTTCGATATTCTTGCCACGCTTAGCAGCAACTTCTGCTGGCGTAGTGGAATTGTTCAAAGCATCCAAAGTTGCACGAACCATGTTGTATGGGTTCGATGTACCGTGGCTCTTTGCCACGATGTCAGTGATGCCCATCACTTCGAACACAGCGCGCATTGGACCGCCTGCAATGATGCCGGTACCCTTAGGTGCTGGAATCATCATGACGTTTGCAGCACCGTGACGACCGTGCACCTTGTGGTGAATCGTGCCGTTTTTCAAAGTGACTTTTGTCATGTTGCGACGGGCTTCTTCCATCGCTTTTTGGACAGCAGCTGGCACTTCTTTCGACTTGCCCTTGCCCATGCCCACGCGGCCATCGCCATCACCGACCACAGTCAAAGCTGCGAAACCGAGAATACGGCCGCCTTTAACCACTTTGGTGACGCGGTTGACCGCGATCATTTTTTCGCGGAGTCCGTCTTCTGGACCATCACCCTGCGCTTTAGCTTGAAATTTAGCCATGTGTAATTTCCAATCCGATTAGAACTGCAAGCCAGCTTCGCGGGCTGCGTCGGCCAAAGCCTTGACGCGACCGTGGTAAGCAAAACCTGAACGGTCAAACGCCACTTTTTCGACGCCAGCTTTTTTCGCCTTTTCAGCGATCAGCTTGCCAATCATTTGCGCCGCATCGACGTTGCCGCCTTTGCCTGTTGCGCCCAGTTGCTTGCGCACATCGGCTTCGGCTGAGGATGCTGTCGCAACCACTTTGGTACCGCAAGCGGAAACCACAGTAGCGTAGATGTGCAAGTTGGTGCGGTTCACCATCAAACGTGCAACGCCTTGGTTGGCGATGCGAATACGTGTTTGACGTGCCCGGCGGAGTCGCTGCTCTTTTTTGGTCAACATTTTGCAGCTCCTTATTTCTTCTTGGTCTCTTTGATCGTGATCTTCTCATCCGAATAACGGATGCCCTTGCCTTTGTAAGGCTCTGGGGGGCGAATTGCACGAATCTCAGCGGCCACTTGACCGACGCGTTGACGGTCAGCACCTTTGATGATGATCTCGGTTGGCGCTGGCGTCTCAACCTTGATACCTTCAGGCATGTCTTTGTTGACGGGGTGAGAGAAACCCACGGCCAAGTTCAATTTAGAACCTTGTGCCGCAGCTTTGTAACCCACACCAACCAAAATCAACTTCTTCTCGAAGCCTTTGGTCACACCGGTCACCATGTTGTTGACCAATTGACGCAAAGTACCGCTCATGGCGTTGGCTTCGCGAGAGTCATCAACTGGCGTGAAAGTCACTTGACCAGCTTCGTTGACAACCTTCACTAATGCGTGGGCAGCAACCGACAGCGTACCGCCGGAACCCTTCACACTGATTTGGGCGTTATTAACAGACACATCCACACCTTGGGGGATGGTCACAGGCATTTTTCCTACTCGGGACATTTCAGTCTTTCCTTTAGGCTGCGGTTAAGCGACGTAGCACAACACTTCGCCACCGACACCGGTAGCGCGTGCTTTGCGGTCAGTCATCACACCTTGAGGTGTTGTGACAATTGCCACACCCATGCCATTCATGACTTGGGGGATAGCGCCGCAGCCTTTGTAAACGCGCAAGCCAGGACGGCTCACACGTTCAATGCGTTCGATCACTGGACGACCTGCGTAGTACTTGAGAGTAATCTCAAGCTCAGTCTTGCCAGCGTCTTTTTTAATTTGAAAACCGTCGATGTAGCCTTCGTCTTTCAGCACTTGCGCAATGGCGATCTTCACTTTGGAAGATGGCACCATCACAGTGGGCTTAGCCACCATTTGCGCGTTGCGGATGCGAGTCAGCAAGTCGGCGATTGGATCACTCATGCTCATATTGAATCTCCTGCCTATTACCAGCTGGCTTTGGTGATGCCGGGAATGTTGCCTTGGAAGGCTAATTCACGGATCTTGGCGCGGCCAAGGCCGAATTGGCGGAACGTGCCACGTGGACGACCGGTGATTGCGCAACGGTTACGTTGACGTGTTGGGTTCGCGTTGCGAGGCAACTTTTGCAGACCCAAACGGGCAGCTGCGCGCTCTTCATCGCTACGCTTGAAGTCGGTGGCAATTGCCTTCAACTCAGCATGCTTAGCAGCGTACTTTGCAACCAAACGGTCACGCTTGAGCTCGCGCTCGATCAATGCTTGTTTAGCCACGTGCCACCTCTGTCTTGAATGGGAAACGGAAACCAGCGAGAAGCGCTTTGCACTCTTCGTCAGTCTTAGCCGTCGTGGTGATGCTGATGTTGAGGCCGCGCAGTGCGTCGACTTTGTCGTACTCAATCTCAGGGAAAATGATTTGCTCTTTTACGCCGATGTTGTAGTTGCCACGACCATCAAAGGCACGGACAGAAATACCACGGAAGTCACGAACGCGAGGCAAAGCCACGGTCACGAAACGGTCCAAGAATTCATACATCTGAACGCCGCGCAAAGTCACCATGCAACCGATAGGCTGGCCTTCACGGATTTTGAAACCCGCGATCGCCTTCTTAGCCTTGGTCACCACAGGCTTTTGGCCCGCGATTTTGGTCAAGTCATTGACAGCGTTGTCCATGACTTTTTTGTCAGCCACAGCCTCGCTCACACCCATGTTCAACGTGATTTTGGTCAAACGTGGAACTTGCATGGGCGATGTATAACCGAACTTAGCAGTCAGTTCAGCAGCCACTTTTTCGCGGTAGTGTTGTTGGAGTCGTGCCATATTTATGCCGCCTTGATTTCTTCGCCGCTGGACTTGTAGACGCGCACTTTGCTGCCGTCTGCCAGGACTTTGATGCCAACACGATCAGCCTTACCAGTAGCAGCATTGAAAATGGCTACGTTGGACTGATGAATAGGCATTGTTTTATCAACGATGCCACCTTGCGTGCCAGCCATTGGATTTGGCTTGGTGTGTTTTTTCACCAAGTTGATACCGTCGACCACCAAGTGGCTGTCATCTTTACGCAGCGACACAACGCCACGCTTGCCTTTGTCACGCCCAGTAAGGACGATGACTTGGTCGCCTTTGCGAATCTTGTTCATTGCTAGCCCTTACAGAACTTCAGGAGCCAATGACACGATCTTCATGAACTTCTCAGTGCGCAACTCGCGCGTCACTGGGCCGAAGATACGGGTGCCGATAGGCTCCAACTTTGCATTCAGCAACACAGCTGCGTTGCCATCGAATTTGACGAGCGAACCGTCGCCACGGCGGATGCCTTTGGCAGTACGGACCACAACAGCGCTATACACCTCGCCTTTTTTGACGCGGCCACGCGGAGCGGCTTCTTTGATGCTCACCTTGATGATGTCGCCCACGCTTGCATAGCGACGCTTAGAACCGCCGAGCACCTTAATGCACAAAACGGACTTCGCACCGGTGTTGTCAGCGACATCTAACCGTGTTTCAGTTTGGATCATTTCAATATTCCCAACTTGCATCAGTCTTGGCGCAACTCGCGTCACACACAAGACCGATCAGTCTTGGGCCCGTCATCCACATCGCGAACCACTCGCAACGCTTCAACTTGGGGCAGATAAACCCCGCTTTTTTAGCGGAGCCGCAAATTATGCCATAACTTTTCAGGCCGCGTCAAACTATTTTTATGAATCTTTCTGGATTGACCGACAATTCTTTCATGTCTACACCCTCTAACACCTCTCAAACCCTTGCATTCATTGGCGGCGGCAACATGGCCAGCGCCATCATCGGCGGCCTGATCAAGCAAGGCACGCCCGCCAACCGCATCTTGGTGGTTGAGCCTTTTGAAGAAGCGCGCCAGCGCCTACAGGCGCAATTTGGCGTGCGCATTTTGGCCGTCGCCGATGCCACCTTGGCAGAAGCAGGCCTTGTGATTTGGGCCGTCAAACCCCAAACCTTCAAAGAAGCCGCACAACAAACGCGTAGCTTCTGCGCCCATGCCCTGCACCTGAGCGTGGCCGCCGGTATTCGCAGCGACAGCATTGCCAACTGGCTTGGCACCGAGCGCGTGGTGCGCGCCATGCCCAACACCCCTGCACTCGTGGGACTGGGGCAAACCGGCTTGTTTGCCCGCGCAGCCGTGACCGCGGCAGACAAGGCATGGATTGAGCAAGTCGTTGCCACCACAGGCGCACTGCTATGGGTGAAAGACGAGCCATTGCTGGATGCCGTCACCGCCATCTCGGGCTCTGGCCCTGCGTATGTGTTCTTTTTCATTGAGGCGATGGTTGAAGCGGGCGTGAAGATGGGCCTGACCGCAGAGCAAGCAACGCAACTGGCCATCGGCACGTTTGAAGGCGCGTCACAACTGGCCAAGACTGCCAGCGAGCCACCCTCGGTCTTGCGTGAACGCGTCACATCGAAAGGCGGCACCACTTATGCCGCCATCACCTCGATGCAAAACGCCCACCTAGGCCAACTGTTCGAAACCGCGCTTAAAGCCGCAGAAATACGCGCGCACGAGCTAGGCGACGAGTTTGGCGCGTAAGCTTTTGCAGCCCCTCTGGTGAGACAATATTCGTGTTGATTTTTAAACCACTTGATTCCATGAACAAACTTCTTCTTTCTCTCTTGTCGGCTGCTGCATTGGGCTTGCCTTTGACATCTGTGGCACAAGCCCCTGCCATGCCCGCCGCGCCTGTGGCACAACCTGAGCAAGCCACGGCACCTGCCGTGACCAACACCGATTCAGCCACAGCGAAAAAAGCCAAGAAGGCCAAGAAAAAGAAACTGAAAAAGAAGAAATCTAAAAAGGCCAAAGCTCACTAAGCCAAACGCTTAAAGCTTGAAAAAAAGCGCTTGCGGCATTCGCCCAAGCGCTTTTTTCATGGCCGCATGGTGCGCACGATCAGCGCAAGGCGTAACTCACGGCAATGCCAGCGAATACGGTGCCGCCCAGCCAATGGTTTAAGCGAAACGCTCTGAAACATCCATCCCGCGAACGATCAAGGATGAGCAAAAAGTGCCACACCGCTTGCAATGCCGCCAAGCACAAGGCGAACGTCCAAGCCCCGCCCAGTTTTTCGGACGCCAACAAACCATACCAGCCGCAGAGATAGACCGCATAAAACGCCATGATCGCCGACACGTCATGGCGGCCCAAGGTGATGGCCGAGGTCTTCATGCCAATTCGAAGGTCGTCGTCGCGGTCGACCATCGCGTACTCGGTGTCATACGCCAACACCCAAAACAAATTGAACAACATCAAGCCCCAAGCTTGCATGGGCACCACATCGTTCAAGGTTTGCAAGTGGATGTCTTGCCACGTCAACCTGGCACCGCCCACCGCGACAAACGCCAAAGGAATGCCAAAGCTAAACGCCACGCCCAACACCGCTTGCGGCATCGACACATAACGTTTGGCGTAGGGATACATCAAAGTCACGGCCAGGCCTGCAAACGACCACACGATGGTGGCGGGGTTGGTGGTGAGCACCAAGCCAAATGCAGCCAGCGCCAGCACGGCGCCCACCAGCAAAGCCTCGCGCACCGACACCGCGCCGCGTGTGACGGGTCGCTCTGCGGTGCGTTTGACGTGACGGTCAAACTCGCGATCGGCGACATCGTTGATGCAGCAGCCTGCGCTGCGCATCAGGACAGTCCCCAGCACAAACACCGCCAGCAAATGCCAGCCGGGCCAGCCATCTGCCGCCACCCACAACGCAGCAAGCGAGGGCCACAACAACAGCAACCAACCGGCGGGACGGTTCCAGCGAATCAAGTCTAAATACAAGGCCAAGCGTTCACGCATCACACATACACCTTCAAGACAGACGGGTCACGCCTGGCAATTCGCAGGCATAGATGGCGTTACGCAAAGCAGCAATCGCTTCGTAGCGCGTGAAGCTGCGGCGCCACGCCAACACCACGCGGCGTGTGGGCGGTTCACCGCCTTTGTCGTCGGTGATGGGCAAATAGCGCACATACGTCTCTTCATTTTTTTTGCGCTTGGCCTGTGTATTCAGCGCTTCTTTGGGCACGCTCAAACGCGGCACCAGCGTGACGCCCATGCCTGCCGCCACCATGTGTTTGATGGTCTCCAGCGACGAACCTTCAAAGCTCTTTTGAATCCCCTCGGCATTGCTAGAGAAACGGGCGAACTCGGGGCACACCTCCAGCACATGGTCGCGAAAGCAGTGGCCATTGCCCAGCAGCAACATGGTTTCATTTTTCAACGCATCCGCGCTGACCTCCTTCAAAGCCGCCAGCGAATGGTTGCTAGGGACTGCGGCCATGAAGGGCTCGTCATACAAAGGCGCAGTGGCAAGGCCCGTGTCTGGGAAAGGCTCAGCCATGATGGCGCAATCAATCTCGCCGGTGCGCAACATTTCCAGCAACTTGACGGTGAAGTTTTCTTGCAGCATCAGCGGCATTTGCGGCGTCCGTGAAATCGCTTGGCGCACCAGGCTAGGCAGCAAGTACGGGCCAATCGTGTAAATCACGCCCAGCTTCAACGGACCTGCCAACGGGTCTTTGCCACGCTTGGCAATTTCTTTGATGTTGGCCGCTTGCTCCAACACGCTTTGCGCTTGACGGATGATTTCTTCGCCCAAAGACGTGACGGCCACTTCGTTGGCGCTGCGCTCAAACAGCTTCACATCCAACTCTTCTTCGAGCTTTTTGATGGCCACCGACAGCGTGGGTTGCGACACAAAGCAGGCCTCGGCCGCGCGGCCAAAGTGCTTTTCGCGGGCCACAGCCACGATGTATTTGAGTTCGGTAAGGGTCATGTGCGTTTAAGAGGTTAGGCCTTCAAAAAATCCGATTTTCCACCCAACCAGCGGCTCACGTGTCGCTCGGCCAACTCTGGGTACATGTCGAGCATCAACGGCGCCAACTCTCTGGCCCATTGCAGCAGTTCGCCGTCTTCGGCCAAATCCGCAAATCGCAGCAAAGCCGCGCCAGATTGGCGCGCACCCAAAAACTCACCGGGTCCACGAATTTCCAAATCGCGTCGTGCAATTTCAAACCCGTCTGAGGTTTCCACCATCGCACGCAACCGCTCGCGGGCGGTTTCGCTCACGCGCCCACTCTCGCCGGTGGCGTACATCAGCACACAGGCCGATGCAGCCGCACCGCGACCCACACGCCCACGCAACTGGTGCAACTGGCTCAGACCAAAACGTTCGGCATGTTCAATCACCATCAACGAGGCATTGGGCACATCCACGCCCACTTCAATCACCGTGGTGCTGACCAACACGCCCATGGCACCGCTTTCAAACTGGGCCATGACCGCTTTTTTCTCAGCAGGCGGCATGCGTGAATGCAACAGGCCCACCAACACGGGCTTCACCCCCGGCGGGTTGAGTGCCTCGGTCAGCAAGGCGTGTGTCTCGGTCGCGTTGGTCAAATCCAGCGCTTCGCTTTCTTCAATCAGCGGGCACACCCAATAGACCTGACGACCTTCATCCAGTTGATGGCGAATGCGCTCTATCAACTCATCGCGGCGGGACTCGGACACCAGCTTGGTCACCACGGGCGTGCGGCCCGGTGGCAACTCGTCCAAGGTAGACACATCAAGGTCGGCGTAATAGCTCATGGCCAAGGTGCGAGGAATGGGCGTGGCGCTCATCATCAGCATGTGCGGCTCTTGCTCTGGCATGCCGTCGTGCGTGAGCATCTTCTCGCGCAGGGCCAGGCGCTGCGCCACACCAAATCGGTGCTGCTCGTCAATGATGGCCAAGGCTAAGTTTTTGAACTGCACCTGCTCTTGAATCACCGCATGCGTGCCCACCACCAAGGCAGCTTCGCCACTGGCGATGAGCCCCAACATTTCTGTGCGTTCTTTTTTCTTTTGGCTGCCCGTGAGCCAAGCCACGCGCTTACCCAGTGGCGAAAGCAAAGGCTCTAGCCAGCCAATGAGTTTGCGAAAGTGCTGCTCGGCCAAAATTTCTGTCGGGGCCATCAGCGCACATTGCCAGCCGCCATCCATCGCCACCGCCGCGGCCAAAGCAGCCACCACGGTTTTGCCCGAACCCACATCGCCTTGCAACAAACGGTGCATGGGCACTTGACGCATCAGGTCTTGTGCAATTTCCTCGCCCACGCGGCGCTGCGCAGCCGTTAAACCAAACGGCAACACGCCCAGCAGCTGCTCGTGCAAGCCACCTTTTTTCAACACCAAGGCAGGCGCGCGCAACTCGTCACGCGCACGTTTGGACTGCAGCTGCGACAGCTGCTGCGCCAGCAACTCTTCAGCCTTCAAGCGTTGCCACGCTGGGTGCGTGCGGTCTTCCAGCTGCGCCAGCGACACATCGGGCGTAGGGTGGTGCAAAAAATGTAGGGACTGCTCAAGGCTCCACGCCTTCGCGCCAGCACTCATGGCCGAACGCGGCATGTACTCGGGTGGAATCGTCTCGACAAACGCACCATGCCGTGCGGCATGCACCAGCCCGCTGTGCACCGCCTTGCGCAAATACACCTGCGGCAAACCCGCCGACGTGGGGTACACCGGCGTGAGCGCATTGGGCAGCTCGCCACCGGCCATGTGAAAACTGGGGTGCATCATGGTGCGGCCCATAAAGCCGCCCTTCACCTCACCACGCAAACGCAGGCGGTTGCCCACAGCCAAAGCTTTTTGTTGAGATGGGTAGAAGCTAAAGAAGCGCAGCGTGCAAGTGTCTGAGCCATCGTCCACCACCACCAGCAATTGGCGGCGCGGCTTGTAGGCGATGTCACACGACACCACCGTGGCCTCAATTTGCGCCATGTCGCCCTCGCGCGTATCGGCCAGCCGCACGATGCGCGTTTCGTCTTCGTAACGCAGGGGTAGGTGCAGAGCCAAATCGATGTCGCGGTCCAGCCCTAGCTTGCGCAACGCTTTTTGCGGTGCGGAGAGGGGTTTACTTTCCGATTTAGCTTCCAGCTTCACGGATGGCTTGGTGCGAGTCATGGGACAATTGTGCCTCTGTCATTTGATCTCCCTCAACTTGGAACGGGCCCGTCCGGCCCTCAAGCGCATGTCACACATTTACACGCTCAGCGATTTCGATTTCGAACTGCCTGAGTCCCTGATTGCCCAGCACCCCGCCTCTGAACGCAGCGCCTCGCGCTTGCTCGACGG
This sequence comes from Limnohabitans curvus, assembly GCF_003063475.1. Taxonomy (NCBI): domain Bacteria; kingdom Pseudomonadati; phylum Pseudomonadota; class Betaproteobacteria; order Burkholderiales; family Comamonadaceae; genus Limnohabitans; species Limnohabitans curvus. Next base: position 1,648,017 of record NZ_NESP01000001.1, on the reverse strand, counting down.
CCGCCATGCTGAATTTGCCAATCGCACCTTCAAAGACCTTCCCTCTCTGCTCAAAGCAGGCGACTTGCTCGTGTTCAACGACACCCAAGTGGTGAAAGCCCGTTTGTTTGGCGAGAAGCCCACAGGCGGCAAGCTCGAACTTTTGGTGGAGCGCGTGCTGACCAACCACGAAGTCGTGGCCCACATGAAGGTGAGCAAAAAGCCGCCCGTGGGCACTGAGCTGTTGATGGTGGGCGGCAAAAATAACGGCGGATTCAACGCCACGCTCTTGGGCCGCTGGCCCAATGAAGACGGCCAACTGTTTCGCTTCAAGTTCAGCGACGAGCCGCACACGCTGATGCAGCGCCACGGCCACATGCCGTTGCCACCCTACATTGAGCGCCACCAAAACACGACTGACGCGCAACACGAAACCGAGGCCGACAAAGCCGAAGACGAGCGCCGTTACCAAACCGTGTTTGCCAAACACCCGGGGGCCGCCGCTGCGCCCACCGCTGCGCTGCACTTTGACGAAGGCGTGTTGCAAGGGCTAGAGGCGCAAGGCGTGGCACGCGCCAGCGTGACGCTGCATGTGGGCGCGGGCACGTTTCAGCCGGTGAAGACCGAGAACTTGGCCGAGCACCGCATGCACAGCGAGTGGTACAACATCCCGCCCGAAACCGTGCAAGCCATTGCCGACTGTCGCGCACGCGGTGGTCGCGTGGTGGCGGTGGGCACCACCAGCGTGCGCACGCTGGAGAGTTGGGCGCAAAGCGGGCAAGCCAGTGGTGACACGCAAATTTTCATCACACCGGGCTTTGCGTTTCAGGTGGTGGATGTGCTGATCACCAACTTCCACTTGCCCAAGAGCACCTTGCTCATGTTGGTCAGCGCGTTTGCGGGCTTCGAGCACATGCACGCGCTGTACCGGCACGCGATTGCCAACCACTACCGTTTTTTCAGCTATGGCGACGCCATGCTGCTAGAGAGAAATTCCGAAAGAAAGGCCGCCCATGTTGAAGTTTGACGTTCTCGCCAAAGACACATCCAGCCACGCACGCCGCGGCACGCTCACGCTCAACCACGGTGTGGTGCAAACGCCCATCTTCATGCCCGTGGGCACCTACGGCACGGTCAAAGGCGTGATGCCGCGCAGCCTCGAAGAAATGGGCGCGCAAATTATTTTGGGCAACACCTTCCACCTGTGGATGCGCCCCGGCCTCGATGTGATGCAAAGCTTTGGCGGCCTGCACGACTTTGAGCGTTGGAACAAACCCATCCTCACCGACAGTGGCGGTTTTCAAGTGTGGTCGCTGGGCGCGATGCGCAAAATCACCGAAGAAGGGGTGACGTTTGCCTCACCCGTGAACGGCGACAAGCTGTTCATGTCGCCCGAGGTGAGCATGCAAATTCAAACCACGCTCAACAGCGACATCGTGATGCAGCTCGACGAGTGCACACCCTATGAAACCAAAGGCCACCTCACCACGGAAGCAGAAGCCCGCAAGTCGATGGAGATGAGCCGTCGCTGGGCCGTGCGCAGCAAAGACGAATTTGCGCGCTTAGAAAACCCCAATGCCTTGTTTGGCATCGTGCAAGGTGGCATGTTCACCAACCTGCGTCAAGAGTCACTCGACGCGTTGGTGGAGATGAACTTCCCCGGCTACGCCGTGGGCGGCGTGAGCGTGGGTGAGCCCAAAGACCAAATGCTCGAAATCATGGCGCACACGCCCCACCGCTTGCCCGAGCACAAACCACGCTACTTGATGGGCGTGGGCACGCCCGAAGACTTGGTGCAAGGCGTGGCCGATGGCGTGGACATGTTTGACTGCGTCATGCCCACACGCAATGCACGCAACGGCACGCTGTTCACCCGCTTTGGCGATTTAAAAATTCGCAATGCCCGCCACAAAGCCGACCACGGCCCGCTCGACAGCACCTGCACCTGCTACACCTGCGCGGGCCACACACGCCCCGACGGCACAAGCAGCGGCGGCTTCAGCCGTGCGTACTTGCACCACCTCGACCGCTGCGGCGAAATGCTCGGCCCCATGCTGACCACCGTGCACAACCTGCACTACTACCTCAACCTCATGCGCGAAGTGCGTGAGGCTTTGGAGGTGGGGCAGTTTGGTGCGTTCCGCGCCAAGTTCAAAGAAGACCGCGCACGCGGGGTTTGACGCGCGACAGCCATGTGGAAACCCACATGAGAAGAGAGGGTTTGGACAGTTAAATTTCTAGGGTTAACACTTAGGAGCTTCGTATGTCCAACGCGCTCACCCAAAAACCTATCTACAAATCGCTCTACGCCCAAGTGCTATTCGCCGTGGTCGTGGGCGTTTTGCTCGGCCACTTCTACCCACAAGTCGGCACTGACATGAAGCCCTTGGGCGACGGCTTCATCAAGCTCATCAAGATGATCATCGCGCCCATCATCTTCTGTACCGTGGTGGTGGGCATCGCCGGCATGGAAGACATGAAGAAGGTCGGCAAGACCGGTGGCTTGGCGCTGCTGTACTTTGAAGTGGTCAGCACTTTGGCACTGATCATTGGCTTGCTCATCGTCAACTTTGTGCAGCCAGGCGTGGGCATGAATGTGGACCCCACCACGCTCGACACCAAAGGCATTGCCGCCTACACCGCACCCGGCAAGATGCAAGGCACCGTGGACTTCTTGTTGAACGTCATCCCCACCTCGGTGGTCGATGCGTTTGCGAAAGGCGAAATCTTGCAAGTGTTGCTGTTCTCCATCTTGTTTGGCTTTGCACTGCACAAGTTCGGCGGCCGCGGCACGATGGTGTTTGACTTCATCGAAAAGTTGTCACACGTGTTGTTTGACATCGTGGGCATCATCATGAAAGTGGCCCCCATCGGCGCGTTTGGCGCGATGGCCTTCACCATTGGCAAGTACGGTGTGGCCTCGTTGTTCTCGCTCGGCAAATTGATGGGCACGTTCTATCTGACGTGTTTGATTTTTGTGTTCGTGGTACTGGGGCTCATCAGCAAGTTGCACGGCTTCAGCATCTGGAAGTTCGTGAAGTACATCAAAGAAGAATTGCTCATCGTGTTGGGCACGTCTTCTTCTGAATCTGTGTTGCCACGCATGATGGAAAAGCTGGAAAACCTTGGCGCACGCAAATCGGTTGTGGGCTTGGTCATTCCGACTGGCTACTCGTTCAATTTGGACGGCACATCCATCTACCTCACCATGGCGGCTGTGTTCATTGCGCAAGCCACCGACACGCCGATGAGCCTGACACAACAGCTCACCTTGTTGGCGGTTTTGTTGATGACCTCCAAAGGCGCAGCGGGAATCACCGGCAGTGGTTTCATCGTGTTGGCCGCGACCTTGTCAGCCGTGGGCGGCGTGCCTGTGGCGGGCTTGGCGCTGATCTTGGGCATTGACCGCTTCATGTCTGAAGCACGCGCGCTAACCAACTTGGTGGGCAACGGCGTGGCGACTTTGGTGGTGGCCAAGTGGACGGGCGACTTAGACATGCAACGCTTGCATGACGGCCTGAACAATCCAACCCCCGAAGAACTGGAAGCGCCTGAGGTCATCCTTGACCAAAAAGAAGCGCACATGGCGGCAAAGCACTAAGCCAAAAGCCGAGGCATAGCGCTTGTTACACCTCGGTGGTGAACACCGTCAACACGCCGGTGTAACCATGCAGCGCTTGGTGGGCGATCTCGCCACCCGCAAAGAAGCCCACCAGCGGAACATCCCCCAAAGCGCGACGAACGATGTGCATCTCGGCACTCTCCCCGCCAAAGTGGGGGCCGCCACGTCCCGCACAGCTCACATAAATGGCGCCCGCCATTCGGCGGGCTGGGTGTGGGTTGATGTTGGTGTCGGCAGTCAAGGCGCCTGCCAAATCGGCGGTCATTTCTTCAGGCTCTAGGGCTTCCCGAATTTCGGCACAAATACGCGTCAGATCGGCACGCGCAGCGGCTGCGTTGCGTTGACAAAACGTCAGGCGCATGCCCACGTCCACAGGCTGCGCCACGGCCACCGCTTCACGCGCAGGGTCGATGCCGATGATGTGACGCACCAACACCGCATCGTCAAATTCCCCGGTACGTTTGATCGATGCATCATGTTCTGCCGACAAACCCACCAGCGTCGCGCGCACTTTGGCAATGGCAGGCTGGGTGTCGGTGAGGTTGATCTCTAAGTCACGTTCCAGCACATCCAGGGCAGGCTCGTTGTCTAAGGTCAGCACCACGTGGTTGTCGGCGCTGGTGATGGTGTGTGCTTTGGCCACGGGCAAGCAGCCTTGCGTCACGCGCGACACCATGGCCACATCAGCATCAAAGGCCACCCCACTCAAGCCGCCATGAAACACGCCTGAGGCTTTGCCTTGCCCGGCCATGTTGCCGTCACCATTCAGCGCAAACTGCACCACATCGCGACGGCTGGCGGCCAAACCACCAAACACATAGCCACTGGCCGTGCGCTGCGCCAATTCGGCGATCAACTCGGGCACGTCGGGTGTCTGGGCATCTGCATGCAAGAGCGCGGTGTGCGGCACAAAGTGACTGCCTGTCGTCCCCGCTTGCGCCAATGGCGCCACGCCACTGAACACACGGTAGTGTTCGGGCGCAATGTCGCACAGCATCACGCTGAGCGCGGGCTCATCAAAGTACTCCACGTTGTTGGCCGCAATGCCTACACCCACCGTGCCCGCCCAATCGGTGACCTCGGGCAACTCCGCGCTCAAGTGCGCCAAGATAGCTTGCGCATGGTTGGCGTAATGGTCGGTGATGTAGAGCAACCCCAAGTGCGGGGCACTGGCGTATTCGGGCAATGCCATGTGCGCGCGCAACTGCGCGAGCACCAACCCTGCAGCCATCTCCCACTGCGGATGTGTGGCATGGCCGTAGGGAAAGAGTTTCATCGTTTCGCTTTAGCGGCAGTTTTGCGTGCAGTCGTTTTTCGTGCCGCTGTTTTAGGTGCGGCAGACTTGCGCGCAGCTGTTTTGGCGGCTGTCTTTTTGGCAGCAGGTGCGGCAGTCTCTGTCGCCGCATGCGCTTGGGCGCGATGGGCCATGTCCGTCATGGCTTGTGCGGCAATGTGCTGAAACTGGTCGGTCAACGCACCCCACCAATGTGAGGGGTCGACGCCTGAAGTCGCTGCTTTTTTGCTGCGCAATTTGCTAGCTTTGGGCTCCGCCTTGGGTGCCTCAGGCTCAGGCGCTGCCTGGGTTGGTTCAGCTTGTGTGAATGCGTATTGAGACGCCGCAGGTGCCGCCTCTTGCGGCTTGACCTTGAGCGATTCGGCCAAATCGTTGAAGCTCATGTTCATGCCCTTGAGGGTGGCCAACGTCATGCGCTGCACCTCCAACGCCTGAATGGTGGCCCCCACGGCTTTGGCGTTTTGCTCAAGCCAAAACTGCACGGTCTTGAGTTCTTGAATGCGCTTTTCCAACTCTTCTGGGTCGAGTGTGGGGGCGACCCATCCCGGGGCCGTCGCCGAAGCTGACGATGCGTTACCAGGCGTTAAGTTCTTTAGGAAGTCAAAGCCCGGTACGAACTTTGTGAAATCAAAACCGGTGGGGTTGGTCATGGCTGTCTCCTGTTGGGTTGTTCACACACATTAAACCAAAACAAAACCACCGCCGGTGTGCGATGTGCAACTCAGTGCTTGTGGTCACCGTGGTTGTGTTCCATCTGTTTTTGATGTTGCATCATGGGCGCTTGCATCCCCACTTGCACCTTAAGCTCCACCTTTGATTTCACACCTTTGACATCTTCAAACATCAAGGTCACAGGCACGGTGCTGTCTTTGGCCAACGGTGCTTTCAAGTCCATCAACATCACGTGGTAGCCGCCGGGTTTGAGCTCCACCGCTTTACCAGCGGGCAGGTCTAGACCGTTGGGCAAGGCGTTCATGCGCATCACGTCTTTGTCCATCTTCATTTCGTGAATCTCAGCCACGCCCGCCACAGGGCTGCTCACGCCCACCAATTTGGCGTTGTCTTTGGCGGTGATTTTCATGAACGCACCGGTGGCCTTTTGGCCTTGCACCGTGGCGCGTGCCCATGCGTCGGTAACGGTCACGTTTTGGGCGAAGGCACTGACGGTACACACGGTGGTGAATGCGGCGGTGATGAGGTATTTGGCGAATGGCATGTAAAAACTCCTGGGGATTAATGGTGGTGTTCGTGTTTGGGTGCGGCTTGCACGTCCAGCAGCGCAGCGGGTTGCTTCAAACCGCGCGTTGAGGTGCCACTGGCAGGTAGATCTGACCAGTCATTTTGACCGCGCTCGCAGGTTTGCAAAACCTTCACCCACAAAGGGCCGGCTTGATCGGGCAAGCGGCCCATGAACGCGAACTCGTCAAACTGCGCATCGGGCAATGCCGCGTCTTGGCTGGCAGTCCACTGCAAAGTCACCACATCCTCGGTCACCGTTTTGCCGTGGCTGTTGTAGGGCTGCGCGAGCTTGGCTTTTTGGACCGCCAGCGTCCAGCCCATCTTGGGTTGAGGCTTGGCAGCTTGAAGCCCTGCAGGCACATGCACCGTGATGCCCGTGGTGGCGGCCCCGTTGCAACCGTGGCCCACACGTAGCGTGGCTTTGTAATAGCTGCCCGCCACCGCTTGTGACTCGGCTAAGGTGATGTGGGCGTGCGCTTGCAGCGCCGCGCATGTCACGCTGACCAGCACACACTGCGCTAGTGTTTTGAAATGTTTCGTCATCTTGTCTTCCATTGCTTATTCGGTCATTGCATCCTCGACATGAGGCGTACATGACCTGCTTCATCTCGATGGCGACATGTGCGCCAACGCGCAGCACGACACCCACACCAGGTCGAGGCAAAAGCCTCAAACCCGCAGAAGAGCATTAAAGGAAGACAGCAGGTGGCCCGCGCGAGGGCAGCGGAGGCGCCGTGGTGGCCGCAATGTGCGCTGCAGCCGTCGGCAACATGGCATGGGCCAGAGGGGACGCTTGCGTCAACGTGGTGTTGAGCGCAGGCGGCGGGGCGCTGATGGATGCACACAACGGACAGTCCAGCGTATGGCTAGAGGCAGCCACATCATCGTCACCCGGCATCACCAACTTCATGCTGCCGGTGCTGGTACAGACGAGGTCCATGCCATGTGGGTTGACGACTGGCGATGCAATAGCCACACCGATCGACAACGCAAACCACACCAGCACAAGGCGGGTAAGTTGGATGGCGTGGCGCAAGCGTTGCATGCGTTTGATTATGTCGTATCGCACGGACAAGCCACCATTTCTTGACCTCGGTCAATGAATCAGGCGCAAGATGCGCGCAACATCAAGTTAAACAAAGAGGAGTCCTGATGGATGCACAACACGCCACCGCCTTCAAGCAAAAGCTTGAAACCCAACGCGCCGACTTGTTGGCACAAATTGCACAGCAACGCGGCGGTAAAGCCAGCCGTGTGGAAGTAGCGGCCGAACACTTCGCGCACAACGAAGACTCAGACGCACAAGTCAACACGGCACGCGACCTCGAGTTCGCGATCAACGAACACGAGACTGCCGAGCTGGCTGCGATTGACGAAGCCTTGGCCCGTTTGAGCACTGGCACTTATGGCCACTGCATCGATTGCGACGCCACGATTCCCGAAGCACGCCTGAACGCAGCGCCCGAAGCTGCGCGATGCATTGGCTGCCAAGAAAAAGCTGAACACAACCACCACTAAGAGAGAAAGAAAACACATGACCACTTTTCACGCCGTTGTTTGGATGGACCACCAAGAAGCCCACGTGCTGATGTTTGACCGTGAGCACGTAGAGAGCCAACGCGTCAAGTCACGCACCCACCACAAACATCAAGGTAAACAAAACGACACCGCCGCGATGTATGCAGACATCGCCAAAGCCCTCGAAGGCACGCACGAAGTGTTGGTGACTGGCCCCGGCATTGCACGCGACGAGTTCCGCGATTGGTGCAAGCAGCACCACGCCCATGTGAACGTGGTGGACAGCGTGTCCAGCGACCACCCCACCGACGCACAAGTGGTGGCCATGGCGCGTCAATACTTCAAGAAGCTTGACAACATGGGCGCTGACCCGGCACTCGTCAAATAAGACAACACGGCCTCAGCGCCGCCCACAAAAAAGCCCGCTCACATCACGTCAGCGGGCTTTTTGTTGCGCCGAAAGACTCAAGCGTTCAACGGGGCCAGCTCTTGGTCAATCGCACCAAACACGCTTTGGCCATCTTTGCCCTTGGCTTCGATGCGCACGGTGTCGCCAAACTTCATGAAGTCAGTGGTGGCTTTGCCATCCAATGCGTCTTCCATGGCGCGCTTTTCGGCAATGCAGCTGTAGCCCTTGGGCCATTCTTTTTTGCCGTTTTTCTCAAAGCCTGCGTTGCTGACCGTGCCGCTGCTCACGACCGTGCCTGCGCGCAATGCGCGGGTTTTGCTGGCGTGCGCCACGAGCTGACCGAACGCATACGTCATGTCTGTGCCCGCGTCGCACATGCCCACTTTGCGGCCATTCCAGGCCACTTGCACCGTCAGGTGCACGCAGCCGTTGTCCCAGGCGTCGCCCAATTCGTCAAGCGTCACGGCCACGGGGCTGAATGCGGTGGCGGGCTGACTTTGCACGCGGCTGCCCACGTTGCGCAGCGTGATGTCGTTGGACAACATGACCAAACGAATGCCCTCTAAGGCGTCGTCTGCTGATGCACCTAGGGCCACATCGCCCGTGACGACGGCGATTTCAGCAGAAAAATCGACGCCTAAGTTTTCGTTGGCGCACACCACGTGGTCTTGCGCGCCCAGCAGTGGGTCGCTGGCGGCTTGGTGGACCGCCAAGTCGACCTCAGCGTCACCCAGCAGGGTCGCGTGGTTGGCATAGGCCTGACCCTTCAAGCGTTGGTAGGCGCGTGGCAGCGGGGCCATGCACAAAGTGGGGTCAAACGGAAAGGCGTGGCGCGTTTTGCCGTTGTTGAGGGTTTCATACAAGTCTTGCAGCTGCGGGGCCATGAAGCCCCAGTCGTCCAGCGCTTGCTGCAGGCGGGTGGCAATGCCCGTCGCATAATGCGCGGTGCTCAAATCGCGAGACACGACCACCAGTTGTCCGTCGCGTGTACCGTCTTTGTATGTGGCTAATTTCATGCCACGATTCTATGAAAGTTCGCTCCGTCGTCATGCACGCACGTGCCCTGCCCACTCGTCTGCCTCATTTGCAACGCAAACATGCGGTGCTGCTGGTGGCTGGCGTGCTGTTGCTGCACCTTTGGCTCTTGGCGGGCGCGCCCTTGTGGCTCACACCCGAGTCGGGCAAACCCTTGCGCACACAAGCGTTGGTCACACGCCAAATTGAAGTCGCGGCACCGCGTGCGCCCCAAGTCCCCAAGCCCGTGCAACCCACCCCAGCCAAACCGCCCCCTGCACAAACAGAGGAAGCGCCAGCCGAAGCCAGCGCAGCCACACCGCCGTTGAAGTTTGACGACCTCGGCCAAGACCTCAGCGCCCCGGTGGGCCTGCCTGCACGTAGCGCCGCCAGCGTGGATCTGCCACCGTACAAGCGTGCAGGCAGCGAGGGTTTGACAGACGTCACCGCCTTCAAAGCGCCCGACTCGGCTTTGCTCAAATACCAAGTGCAAGGCCAAGCCAAAGGCTTCAGCTACTGGGCCTCTGCCGAGTTGCAGTGGCTGCAAGACGGCAAAGACTATGAGGCCCGTTTAGAGGTGAGTGCCTTTTTGTTGGGCTCACGCGTACAAATCAGCAAAGGCACGTTGGGCGCGGAAGGCCTCATGCCTACCCGCTTTGGCGACAAAACCCGCAGCGAACAGGCCGCGCACTTTCAGCGTGACAAAGGCCTCATCACCTTCAGCGCCAACTCACCCGATGCGCCACTGCTCAAAGGCGCGCAAGACCGCTTGAGCGTGGTGTTGCAGCTCAGCAGCCTGCTGGCGGCTGACCCCACGCGTTTTCCAGCGGGCACCATGTTGTCGTTCCAAACCGTGTCGCAGCGCGAAGCTGAGGTGTGGCAATTCTTGGTGGAAAAAGAAGAAATGTTGCAATTGCCCTTTGGCGACATCAGCGCCATCAAGCTCAACCGCAAGCCACGCCGCGAATTTGACCAGCACATTGAGCTGTGGTTTGCGCCCACGTTGGGTTATTTGCCCGTGCGTTTGCGCATCACCAACGCCAATGGCGACTTTGTGGACCAACTTTTAAGCAAAGCCGAAAAGCCCAGCCCTTGAATTTGGGCTTTTGAATCCGATATGCTTAGATGCAATTCGTTTTCCGCCGAAAGATTCCCATGGACATGCTCTACAACTCCGACACGTATTCGGTCATGCACCTGCAGGTGGATGACGCGTTGGTGCCTGTGCGCCCCGACGTGCCTGCCTTGGCCCGCCACGGCTTTGAGATCGTGGACAAGCGCTCAGGCAAAGAGATTTACCTAGAAGGCTCATGGGCCGAGCAGTTCCAAGCCCATTTGCGCGCTTGGCAAGAAAACGCCCCCACCCAAGAAGAGGTGGAAGACACCTTGGCTGGCTACGCCGAGCTGGCCCAAAACCCGGTCGTGGTGCACTGAGCCTGCTCCCCACACGACACACAGGGCGCTTTGGCGCCCTTTTTCATGCCCAGTCCTACCTACAATTGCGCACATGACTGCATACATCCTTAATTTGTCTTGCCCCGACCGCCAGGGCATCGTGCACGCCGTGTCTGGCTTTTTGCTGGAGCGCAAAGGCAACATCGAAGAAGCCGCCCAGTACAACGACCCCGACACCGGTCTGTTCTTCATGCGCGTCCAATTCGCGTGCGATGCCGTGGGCCAAGACGAGTTACGTGCGCAGCTCGCCACCTTTGCTGACACCTTTGGCATGAAGTGGACCCTGCATGACACCACCCAACCCATGCGCACGGTGTTGATGGTCAGCAAAGAGGGTCATTGCTTGAACGACTTGTTGTTCCGCGTCAAAAGCGGCCTGCTGCCTTTGGACATTCGCGCCATCATCAGCAACCACCGCGAGTTTTATCAACTGGCGGCCAGCTACAACGTGCCGTTCCACCACATTCCCGTCACGGCAGCGACCAAGGCGCAAGCCGAGGCCAAAGCCTATGAAGTGATCGAAGCTGAAGGCGCAGAGCTGGTGGTGCTGGCCCGCTACATGCAAATTCTGAGCGACGACTTGTGCAAAAAATTGTCAGGCCGTGCCATCAACATTCACCACAGCTTCTTGCCCAGCTTCAAGGGCGCCAAGCCGTATTACCAAGCGCACGACCGTGGCGTGAAACTGATTGGCGCAACCGCCCACTACGTCACCGCCGACTTGGACGAAGGCCCCATCATTGAGCAAGACGTGGCCCGCGTGGACCACAGCAAAACCGTGGAAGACTTCACCGCCCAAGGCCGTGACACCGAAAGTCAAGTGTTGGCCCGCGCCGTCAAATGGCACAGCGAACACCGCGTGCTGTTGAACGGCCACAAGACCGTCATCTTCAAATAAAGCGACATGACCAGCCGCATCCCGCCCATCCAGTGCTTGCTCACGTTTGAGGCCTTGGCGCGGTTGCGTTCGGTCACCCAAGCCGCTGAAGAGCAATGCGTGACCCCCAGCGCGGTGAGCCACCGTGTGAAGCAGCTGGAACAGTTGTTGGGCGTCAAACTCTTTGGCCGAGCTGACTTTTCGCTCACCACCGAGGGCAGCGAATATCTGGCCCATGTGCGCGAAGGCTTGTCTATTCTTGAGCGCTTCCCCGGCAAAGACGGCAGCGCCACACCCGGCAAACGCAAACTGCGCTTGGCCGTGACACCCACTTTTGCCCGCTCCATCTTGATGCCGCGCCTGCGCCAGTTTGCAGACGCGTATCCCGAGATTGACATCATTTTGCAAGTCAGCATTCCGCTGCTGGATGTGGTGGCCGAAGACGCCGACCTGACCATCCGTTTTGGCACAGGGCGCTACGCCGATGTCGAGCATGTGTGCATCATGAAAGACGACGTGACGCCCATGGCCTCACCCGCCTACATCCGCGAACATGGCCCGTTTGACAGCCCCGAAGATTTGGCCGATGCCACTTTGTTGCGCAGCCCTTTGGAGCCATGGCGCACCTGGTTTGCCGCGCATGACCAAGACTGGCCCGAGCCAATTGAAGGCAGCAGCTTCAACGACATTGGCTTGATGTGCGACGCCTCCGCACAGGGCTTGGGCGTGGGCCTGGTGCGCTTAAAGCTAGGCGCACCGTGGCTAGAAAACGGCACGCTGGTGCGCATCTTCCCGCGTCAAGTCCCTAGCCCGCATGGGCATTACCTGTGTTGGCGCACAGGGGCGATGGACCGATGGGAATGTGCGGCGTTTGCTGACTGGTTGAAGAAGGCTGTTCCTTAAGTCACTTCTCTCGCTGTGAACGGGAGGGCCGGTCCCATTCACGACGTTTGGGTTGGCGTGTAAATCCATTTCAACGCACGCTGTAACTTTCTTCACGCGCCAACCCCAAGTTTTGCCGTAAAGTCCCTGACATGAACGCTCCACTGTCAAACGACCAGCAAACCACCCTTGCCCGCGCCGAGCGCCAAGCGCAGGTTGTGCAAGCCCTGCTGCAAGTGCTGCCCCAGCACGCCCTGCTCTACACCACCGAGGACACCGTGCCTTACGAGTGCGACGGCCTCACCGCCTACCGCGCTCGCCCCATGTGCGTGGCTTTGCCCGAGACGGTGGACCAAGTGCAAGCCGTGCTCAAGGCCTGTTACGCGCTAGACGTGCCCGTGGTCGCACGCGGCGCAGGCACCGGTCTGTCGGGTGGCGCGATGCCGCACACGATGGGTGTGACGCTGTCGCTGGCCAAGTTCAACCAAATCCTCAACATCGACGCAACAGCCCGAACTGCCGTGGTGCAGTGCGGTGTGCGCAACCTCGCCATCAGCGAGGCGGTGTCGCAATACGGGCTGTACTACGCGCCCGACCCCTCCAGCCAAATTGCCTGCACCATCGGTGGCAACGTGGCCGAGAACTCGGGGGGCGTGCATTGTTTGAAATACGGCCTCACGGTGCACAACGTGCTCAAAGTGAAGGGCTTCACCATTGAGGGCGAGCCGATTGAATTTGGCAGCGATGCCCTCGACACACCGGGCCTCGACCTGTTGCCCGTGGTTGTGGGCAGCGAAGGCATGTTGGCGGTGACCACTGAGGTGACTGTCAAACTCGTGCCCAAGCCACAACTGGCACGCTGCATCATGGCCAGCTTTGACGATGTGCGCAAAGCGGGCGACGCGGTGGCTGCCGTGATTGCCGCAGGCATCATCCCCGCAGGCTTAGAGATGATGGACGGCCCCATGACCGCCGCCGTGGAAGACTTTGTCCACGCCGACTACGACCTGAGCGCCGCCGCGATTCTGCTGTGCGAGAGCGACGGCACGCCGGAAGAAGTGGAAGAAGAAATTGGCCGCATGAGCGAAGTGCTGCGCGGCTGCGGCGCGACCGCCATCACCGTGAGCCGTGACGAAGCGCAACGCATGAAGTTTTGGAGCGGCCGCAAAAACGCGTTCCCCGCCTCGGGCCGCATCAGCCCAGACTACATGTGCATGGACAGCACCATCCCGCGCAAGCGCTTGGCCGACATTTTGGAAGCCATCAGCGAGATGGAAAAGAAATACCAACTGCGCTGCCTGAACGTGTTCCACGCAGGCGATGGCAACTTGCACCCACTGATTCTGTTTGATGCCAACGACCCCGACCAAATGCACCGCTGCGAACAGTTTGGCGCCGACATTTTGGAAACCAGCGTGGCCATGGGCGGCACGGTGACGGGCGAGCACGGCGTGGGCATCGAGAAGGTGAACAGCATGTGCGTGCAGTTCAGCGCTGAAGAAAACGAACAGATGTTTGGTGTCAAGCGCGCCTTTGACAGCAAGGGGCTACTCAACCCCGGCAAGGTCATCCCCACCCTGCACCGCTGCGCCGAGTACGGCAAGATGTTGGTGCGTGCGGGGCAGATTAAGCATCCGGATTTGCCGCGGTTTTAATTTGCCGCAGATTTAAGCAGCGTAAGTCCGCCCACCAAAGATCGCCGTCCCCACCCGCACCATCGTGCTGCCCGCCTGCACGGCGGCTTCTAAGTCGCCCGTCATGCCCATCGACAGGGTGTCGAACTGGGGCAGGTTCAATGCGGCTTTCACTTCGTCAAACAAGGCGCGTGCTTTGGCGTGTACGGCTACTTGCGCGTCAAAGCCATCCACCGGGTCTGGGATGGTCATCAAGCCGCGCAAAACCAAGCGCGGGAGCTTGGTCACTTCGGTGGCCAGCCCCAGCACGTCGGCGGGCGCAATGCCTGATTTGGTTTCGCCACCGTCAATGTTCACTTGCAAACACACGTTCAATGGCGCCAAGTGCGCGGGGCGTTGGTCACTCAAACGCTGCGCGATTTTGAGACGGTCTACCGTGTGTGCCCAGTCGAAATGCTCGGCCACAAGCTTGGTTTTGTTGCTTTGCATGGGGCCAATGCAGTGCCACACCAACGCGGGGGCTACACCTTGCAAAGCGGTGATTTTGTCTACCCCTTCTTGGATGTAATTTTCTCCAAAATCGCGCTGACCACAGGCCGCCACTTGGCGCACATCGTCGGCGCTGAAGGTTTTGGAGACGGCCAGCAATTGCACCGCATCGACGCTGCGGCCACTGGCCACGCAGGCCGCCGCGATGCGCGCTTGCACGGCACGGAGGTTGTCGCTCAACTGGGTATCTGTGTGTTTCATCTTGGGTACAACTTTAACAAGGAGCTGCACATGCCACACACCACGTTGACTTTGAATGAACTCCTCACCCAAGCGGTGAGACAACACGCGTCTGATTTGCATCTGTCTGCGGGTTTGCCACCGATGGCCCGCGTGCTGGGCGCTTTGGTGCCACTTGGCTGCGGCGCGGCACTGGCCGACTCAGCCACCACAGTGCAGCCGCACACCTCACCATCGCCACGCATAAGAACAGCACCACTCACACACGAGGCTTTGCATGCGCTATTAACGCCGCTGATGGACGCCCCCGCGCAAGCTCGCTTCGCCCAAGGGTACGAGGTTGACTTCGCATTTGCCGTGCCCGAGCTGGGTCGATTTCGGGCGAATGCCTTCATGCAGCAACATGGCTGCGGCGCGGTGATGCGGCACATTCCCAGTGACACCCCCACACTGGCAGCGCTTCATACGCCGCGTGTGCTGCCGGACTTGCTCAAGCAAGTTGGTTTGCTGCTGGTGACAGGGCCAACGGGTTCTGGCAAATCCACCACCTTGGCCGCGATGGTGCAACACCTGAACACCAGCACGCAGCAACACATCGTGACGCTGGAAGATCCGATTGAGTTTGTGCACACCAGCAACCAATGCCTGATTACCCAGCGCGAAATTGGCACGCACAGCCACAGCTTTGCGCACGCGTTACGCGCCGCTTTGCGCGAAGACCCCGACGTGATTTTGGTGGGTGAGCTGCGCGACCTAGAAACCATTCGCCTCGCCCTTACTGCCGCTGAGACGGGTCACTTAGTGCTAGCCAGTCTGCACACGCGCAGCGCGGCGGCCACGGTGGAGCGCATGGTGGATGTGTTTGACGCACACGAAAAAGCCTTGGTACGCACACAACTCAGCGATGCGCTGGTGGGCGTGGTGTCGCAAACGTTATGCCCCAGACCAACGGAAGATGGCCGCGTGGCGGTGTTTGAAACGCTGGTGGCCACCCCCGCCATTCGTCACCTGATTCGCGAGGGCAAAACCGCACAGATGCAAAGCACCCAGCAAACAGGGGCGGCACATGGCATGCAAAGCATGGCGCAAGCGCTTCAAGACGCCCGCCACCAAGGACTGATCGCCTAAGCACATCCAAGGTTGCCCGCGTGACACCAAGGGCTGCACTGAGCCCCTATGATTCAACGCAGTTCAACCCTCTACTGAAATACCCATGTCCAGCATCAACGCCAAAACCTACGAACCCACCGCCTCTGCCCACGTTGCCTTCATCGGCATGGGTGTGATGGGCTACCCCATGGCCGGCCATTTGGCCACCGCAGGCCACGCCGTGACGGTGTACAACCGCTCACCCGCCAAGGCCGAAGCTTGGGTTAAAGAATTTGCCGCGTCCAAAGCCCCCAAGAGCGCACTCACCCCACGCGAAGCCGCCAAGGGCGCCAGCATTGTGTTTTGCTGTGTGGGCAATGACAACGACTTGCGCTCGGTGGTGTTTGGCGCCGACGGCATACTGGCGGGCATGGAGCCTGGCACCGTGTTGGTGGACCACACCACAGCATCTGCCGATGTGGCGCGCGAGATTTACACCGCTGCCAAGAACCTCGGCATTCACTTCATCGACGCGCCGGTGTCGGGTGGTCAAGGCGGTGCGCAAAACGGCTTGCTGACGGTCATGTGCGGCGGCGATGCGCCCGTGTTTGAGCGCGTCAAGCCTGTGGCCATGGCCTTCTCTCGTGCGTTCACCTTGATGGGTGAGCCAGGTGCAGGCCAGCTCACCAAGATGGTGAACCAAATCTGTATCGCGGGCTTGGTACAAGGCCTGAGCGAAGCCATTGCCTTTGGCCAAAAAGCGGGCCTCGACATGAACCTCGTGCTCGACGTGATTGGCAAAGGCGCGGCGCAAAGCTGGCAACTGGACAACCGCGGTAAGACCATGGTGGCCGACAAGTTTGATTTCGGCTTTGCGGTGGATTGGATGCGCAAAGATTTGGGCCTGGTGTTTGACGAAGCCAAGCGCAACGGCGCAGTGTTGCCTGTGACGCAAATGGTCGACCAGTTCTACGGCGACGTTCAAAAAATGGGCGGCAACCGTTGGGACACCTCTAGCTTGATCAAGCGCTTGCGCTAAGCCTGATCGCCCACAAAAAAGCCCCGCATGCGGGGCTTTTTAATTGGTCATGCACGATTATTTAATCGGCGTCACAACGGGTTGCTGCGAAGCATTGGATTTCGGCGCATTCAGGTCCACTGACTGTGAATCGCTGCGCTTGGGCTGCATGGCACGCAGCTCGTCTTCGGTGATGTACTCAAATACACGCACCACACGCTTGACACCACTCACGCCACGCACCACATCGGTCGCGCGTTTGGCTTCGCGTTGGGTCACGCGGCCCATCAGGTAAACCGTGCCACGCTCGCCTACCACTTTGAACACGTTGGCAAACACGTCTTCGCTGTCCACCATGGCAGCTTTGACCTTGGCCACCAACAGCACGTCGTTGGAACGATCACCCATGCTGGAGGCTGGGCCAATGACCAGCTCGTTCACCACAGAGCGGACGTTTTGTACGCGGCCAATCAACTGCTCGGTTTGCGAACGCACGGTGTCGTTGGACACTTCACCCGTGATCAACACTTGGCGGTTGTAGCTGGTGATGTTGATGTGCTCTTTGCTTCCGAAATTTTCGCGGATGGCTGTCGCGCTGCGTTGTTCAATGCCTTCGTCTTCCACCTGGATACCCGCGGTGCGACGGTCGCTCGCCACCATAGCGCCACCAATCACACCACCGAACATCAGAGGTGCACACGCAGACAACTGCAAAGCGGCCAACAGAGCCAATGCGGCTTTTACAAATTTAGATGTCATTCTTTACTTTCTGAGTCGCCAAGCAGTTGCGCGTCCACACCATCGCAAATGCAATGGATGGCCAGCAAGTGCACTTCTTGAATACGCGCAGTGCGGTCGTGTGGCACACAAATATGCACATCGGTTTCGCGCAAAGCTTGGCCCATCTTGCCGCCGCCTTTGCCGGTGAGGGCGACGACCGTCATGTCGCGCTCATGCGCGGCTTGAATGGCCGCCAACACATTGGGCGAGCTGCCACTGGTGGTGATCGCCAGCAACACGTCACCCGACTGACCAAGGGCACGCACTTGCTTAGAAAAAATTTGTTCGTAGCTGTAGTCGTTGGCGATGGCTGTGATGATGGAGCTGTCCGTGGTGAGGGCGATGGCCCCCAGCTCTGGACGTTCACGCTCAAAGCGGCCCACAAACTCAGCGGCAAAGTGCTGCGCGTCTGCAGCAGAACCACCGTTGCCGCACGCCAGCACTTTGCCACCACTGGTGACACTGGCCAGCACGGCAGACACGGCTGCAGCGATGGGTTTAGACAAGACTTGTGCCGCCTGATATTTCAGGTCGGCAGAGTCGATGAAGTGTTGTTCAATTCGTTGCTCAAGCATGGTGCAATGATACCTTTAAGCATTAAAAGCGGCTTTAAACCAGTGCAAATCCTCGCCCTCAACCGCCACGATGTCAAACCTACATGGGGGTATTTGGCGCAATTTCAATAAGAAATGACGGGCGGCAAACACAATTCGCCGTTGCTTGGTCGGCGTGATGCTGGCTAAGGCGCCGCCGTGGTCTTGCCTGCCGCGCTGGCGCACCTCGACAAAAACCAGCGTGCCATCGGGGTCGCGGACGATCAAATCTATTTCGCCGCCGCCTCGCCCAGGCGTCCGATAATTGCGTTGCACCAGTTGCAGGCCCTGCGCCTGTAAATGTTGCAACGCGCGGTCTTCGGCCGCATCTCCTTTTTGCTTGGTGGTTGATTGCAGTTGCACACGCGCTAGTTTTTGCGCTGGCCTTTGACCATTGGGTTTGTTCACAGCATCTCCTTGATGAACGCTAACTTTGATTCCGCCTTGTCTGCCGCGCACGCCGCCGCCGCAAACCAAAACCACCCGGCAGGCACGCTGTATGTGGTGGCCACGCCCATTGGCAATTTGGCCGACATCAGCTTGCGTGCCTTGCATGTGCTGAGTCTTTGCGACACGCTGGCCTGTGAGGACACGCGCCACTCACAAACTTTGCTGCGCGCCTACGGCATCGATAAATCCGCGTCCCATTGGCTAGCCGTCCATCAGCACAACGAGGCCGAAGCCGCCGAAGAAGTGATTCGCCGTCTGCAAGCCGGGCAGCGCGTGGCCTATGTGAGCGACGCCGGCACCCCTGCCGTGAGTGACCCCGGCGCACGCTTGGCGTGGCAGGTGCAAAGCGCAGGTTTGCGTGTGATGCCTTTGCCAGGCGCCAGCAGTGTGACGGCCCTGTTGAGTGCCTGCGGCACGCCCGCACATGACTCGTCTGGTTTTGTGTTCGTCGGTTTTTTGCCCTCCAAAGCCACCGAACGTGGCCACGCGGTCGAGGTGCTGGCCCAAGAGCCACGCACCCAAGTGCTGTTGGAAGCGCCACATCGCATCGAGGCGCTGGCCACCGCCTTGGGCGTGCTGGGCGAACGCCCCGTGACGGTGGGCCGCGAGCTGACCAAACAGTTTGAAGAAATTGCCACCGTGGCGGCACAAGATTTGGCAGCTTGGCTACAGGGCAATGCGCAGCGCACACGCGGTGAATTTGCCCTGGTGGTCCACGCGCAAGCACAAGAGCGCGCGGCGGGCTCAGACAATGACCGCTTGCTGAAAATTTTGATGCAAGAGCTGCCTCTGAAAACAGCGGTCAAAGTCGCGGCTGAAATCAGCGGCGAAGCGAAGAACGCGCTGTATGACCGCGCGTTGGAATTGAAAGCCAACACGTAAACCGTCAGCGACGCCCCAAACAAAAAGGCTTTGCATTGCTGCAAAGCCTTTTTTGTTGGACTACAGGTTGACTTAGAAGCCCAAGGTGTGCGGCAGCCAGGTGGAGAGCTCGGGCACAAAGGTCAGCAACACCAACACCACAAAATGCGCCAGCAAGAAGGGCGGCAATTCGCGCGTCAGATCGGCCATCGACACGCGTGTGGCCACCGCGGTGACAAACAGCAAGCCACCCACTGGCGGCGTGATCATGCCCAAGGTCAAGTTGACGATGACCACCATCGCAAAGTGCGTAGGGTCAATGCCCAAGGCCAATGCCACGGGGGCCAAAATGGGCACCAAAATCATCACGCCTGGCAAGGGCTCCATGAAGATGCCAAACACCAGTAACAAAATGTTCACCACGATGAGGAAGGCCACGGGCGAGAGGTTCCATTCCACGATGGTTTGCGACACCTGCTGTGGCACGCCCTCCACCGTCAACACCCATGCAAATGCCGCCGAGGTGGCCATCACCAACAACACCGAAGCCGTCAACAACGACGAACGCGCAGCAATGCCGGGCAACGCTTTCCACTCTAAGGTGCGGTAAATCCATTTGCCGCAAATCAGCGCGTAAAACACCGCCACCACCGAAGCCTCGGTGGGCGTGAAGATACCGAAACGAATGCCCACCAAGATCAACACAATCAGCATCAACGCAGGGATGGCTTTGAAGCTGGTGACCAGCATTTCACGTGCGGAGGGGCGTGGTTCGGTCGAGCGGTAGTTGCGCTTGCGGCAAATGCGCCAGTTCACAAAGGCCATGGCCAAGGCAATCAAAATACCGGGAATAAACCCCGCCATGAACAAGCCCCCCACAGACACTTGCTCATCTTGCATGGCATAAATGATCATGCTGATGGACGGCGGAATGATGGGGCCCACAATGGCTGTGCTCGAAGTCAATGCTGCGGCATAGGCACGCGAATAGCCAGCCTTCTCCATCATCTTGACCATCATCGAGCCGGGGCCTGCGGCGTCTGCCAAAGCCGAACCGGAGATGCCGGAAAACAAGGTGAGTGACAGCACGTTGGCATAGCCCAAACCGCCTCGCAAATGCCCCACGAATTGCGACGCAAAGCGCAGCAGTACCAAGGTGAGTGCGCCGCCCGACATGAGCTCAGCCGCCAGAATAAAAAACGGCACAGCCATCAGCGGGAAGCTGTCGATGCCTGTGAACATTTCTTTGAACACCACCAACTGCGGATAACGCCCACCCACAAAGACGGCGAGAGACGCGGAAATAGCGAGTGCAAATGCCACGGGGAAGCCGAGGGTCATCAGCACGATGGCTGCGATGAAAAGTGTGAGGGTCATAGTGAGGCTGCGGATTCAGCATCCATCTCGTCTGAAGTGATGTAGTTGCCGTGGCCGATATAACCGCGCACGATGAAAAGCAAATGGACAAAGAGCAACAAAAAGCCAACCGGCATCGCGACATAAATCCAAGCGATGGGAATGTCTGTCGCCGCTGTGGTTTGAAAGCGCGTCGCCCAGACGTAGAGAATGGAGAAGTACATCATCACCAAAAAGAAAACGCCCAGGCCCAGCGCAACGATGGCACGCACCACACGTGCGCCCTGCTCACCCACCGCGTGATGAAAGTTGTCAATGGCCACATGGCCGCCAAAACGCAACACCAAACCAGCCCCCAAAAAGGTGACCCAAATCATCATGTGGCGCGCCACTTCTTCGGCCCACACAATCGAATCACCCGTGGTGTAACGCAACACCACATTGGCAAACACGATGCAGGACATGACCAGCAACAACAGAATCAACACCCATCGGTTGGTGGCCACCAACACGCGCTCAAATCGGTTCAACATGTGCGTTCAACAGCAAGTGCTGTTTTATAAGAGAAAAGAAGAACGCCCGGACATGTCCGGGCGCAGTAGGCAAGCGAAACTTGAATTACTTGGTTTGCGTGATTTTGTCGATGGTGGCTTGACCAAACTTGGCCGCGTATTGCTTGTAAGCAGGTGCCACGCCCGCTTGGAAAGACGCCACATCCACTTTGGTGACCACTTGCACGCCGTGCGATTGGATTTCGGTCACAGCCTTCTTCTCCACATCGTCCACGAACTTGCGTGACGCCAAAGCACCGGCTTTAGCGCCTTCAATGAAGGCCACTTTTTCAGCATCGCTCAAAGACCCAAAGAAAGCAGGCGACACGATCAAAGCCATTGGCGCGTAGACGTGTGCCGTCAAAGACAAATGTTTTTGCACTTGCCACAACTTGGCAGACACAAACACCGACACCGGATTTTCTTGGCCATCAATGGTGCCTTGCTGCAAAGCACCAATCACTTCAGGCCAAGCCATGGGCGTGGGAGACGCACCGAGCGTGCGGAATGCGGCAATGTGCACAGGGTTTTCTGTGACGCGAATCTTCATGCCTTTGATGTCTTCGGCTTTGGTCACCGGGCGCTTGTTGTTGCTCAAGTGGCGAAAGCCTTGCTCACCCCAAGCCAAGGCGATGAGGCCGCGCTTTTTGAACTTGGTCAACAAGTCTTGGCCAAACTCGCCGTCCAACACTTTGCGGGCATGGGCGGTGTCACGGAACAGGAAGGGAATGTCAACCACGCCCACTTCAGGCACAAAGTTGCTCAACGCGCCTGTGGACACAATCACAGCTTCAACGGTGCCCAATTGCAGACCTTCGATCAACTCGCGCTCACCGCCCAAGGCGCTGGCTGGGAACTGCTTGAATTTGTAAGCGCCTTTCGTGGATTTTTCAACCGAGTCAGCCCAAGTTTGAGCGGCGGCACCATAGTGCGAGTTGACAGCCAGGGCGTAGCCCACTTTGACTTCTTTGGCGGTTTGAGCAACGGCAAAGCCCGAAGTGGTGGCCAAAGCGACCAAAGTCATCAAAGCGGTACGGCGAAGAGTCGTCATTTGTAAGTTTTCCAAAAGAGTGCGAATTAAAGTTTGGTGCGGCTGGCGGGGATCGAACCCACGACCCTTGGCTTCGGAGGCCAATACTCTATCCACTGAGCTACAGCCGCGCTTTTGTGACTTGGCATTGTAGGGGTCCCGCTATAATTTCCATCAGTTCTAGAGCCCCTTCTTACAGGATTTAAAAATGAGCAACCAACACCACGAAGAAGACCACACAGGTCCTATCAAAACCCCCAAGCAACTCCTGATGGCTGTGTTGTATTCATTTGTATTGCCTGTGTTCGTCATTATTGGCCTGGTGGCATACGTCACATCTGCCAACAAACCCCAGGCCGGATCTTCGAACGAACCTGAAGCCGTGGCTGCACGTATTCAAAAAGTCGGCTCTGTTGAAATCAAAGATGCCAACCGCGCCGCTCGCAGCGGCGAAGACGTGTTCAAGGGCCAGTGCTCCGCTTGCCACGCCACAGGCGCTGCTGGCTCACCTAAGTTTGGCGATGCAGGCGCTTGGGGCGCTCGTATCGGCAAAGGCTACGACGCATTGTTGACATCGGCCCTCAAAGGCAAAGGCGCCATGGGCCCGCAAAGTGGTGGCGACTTTGAAGACTTTGAAATCGGTCGTGCCGTGGTTTATATGGCCAACGCAGCTGGTGCAAAGTTCACCGAACCCAAGAAGCCTGAAAGCAAATAAGCATTCGCTTCTCTCAAAAACCGGCTCATGAGCCGGTTTTTTTATGTCACTTTAGACCGTTCGCTTGTTGCGGGCTGCGCACGTAACCAAATCGCATGGGTAGTTCGCTAGCGGGCACTTCTTGTGGCACCCACAGGCCGGATTCGATCAAATCAGCGGCTTGCAGCACGTCTTGGGTGTGGACCAAGCCAAACCCTTGCTCGGTGTCAAGGTAGAGACGACCATGCTCGTCCACGATGCAGCGCTGCATTCGTGCAATAGCGCCTGTGTGCGATTGAATGCTGCCATCGGGCTGCAAACGCCAAACCCATGGTGTGGCCTCTAGTTCGACGTAAACGCGTTGCGGGCCATTTTGAAAAAACCAATGGCCTTGCTTATCGGATTCGTAGTTGCGTCCAATGAACGCGATCAGTTTTTCATGCGCAAGGCGAGAGCCTTTGCTTTGGGTAAATGAACCTAGTGCTTGCGCTTGATCGTCGCGCATGTACCAATCGCCGCGTGCGTCTAGCCCCAACCAGCCGTAGCAGTCGGGCACATTGGGCCATTTAGCCATGGCTTGGTGAACGAGATCATCCATGTTGTGTCATCCATTCTGAAACGGCCCAGGGCATTTCTTTCAAGTCACCAGGAAAGCGGCCGGAGGCAAAGCCCACATGCCCGCCCGTGTTGGGCTGCCAAAGCGTGACATGATCGCTCACTTGGTCTTGAGTCGGCAAGCTACTGGCAGGGATGAATGGGTCGTTGCGTGCATTCAGCACCAATGCGGGCACTTGCACACGCGTCAGGCCAGGCTTGGCGCTGGCGCGATCCCAATAATCATCGGTGCCACGAAAGCCGTGTAGCGGCGCTGTGAACACATTGTCAAACGCATAAAGGGTGTTAGCTGCCATCAGTTCGAGCGGGTCGAACAAGCCAGGAAATTGCTGTAACTTTTGCATGGCGCGTGGCTTCATCGTGGCCAAAAACATACGGGCATAAATCGCTTTGTTTAAACCAGTGTCGATGGCGTGACCGCTGGCCGTTAAATCAACCGGCGAACACACAGAAACAACGCCGTTGACGATTTGGGCTGCGGCATGCCCCATCTCTCCCGCCCAACGCATGAGCGCATTACCGCCCAGTGAGATGCCTACGGCATAGATTGGACCACTGTGCTGCTGCCTCAAACGACTGAGCATCCATGCAATTTCCTCAAAATCACCCGAGTGGTAAGCACGCGGAGCCCAGTTGATTTCGCCACTGCAGCCACGAAAGTGTGGCACTGCCATACGCCAGCCACGTGCGCGCGTTTCTTCAGCAAACGCTTCGGCGTAATGGCTGCTGGATGACCCTTCTAGGCCATGAAACAGCACGAACAGTGGTGCATCTTCTGAAAGTACGCGCTCCTCAACACGCCAATCGACATCGACAAAATCACTGTCGGGCGTGTCCCATCGTTCACGCGACCATTGCGGCTTGGGGCCTGAATAGCGACGCGCGAGTTTGGCGGCGTAAATCGTTTGAAAATTTCCGCCTGGCAACCACCAAGGCGCGCGGTAGTCCCAAATCAATGCAAGACCTGTGGTGCTTCGTGCGCTTCGGCGTGTGTGGGCGCTGTGCCTGGACTGGCGTGATGCGCCACCATGCGCCACCCTTGTGCCGTGCGCTGATAAACATTGGTGGCCACCACCACGGCCTCTTGCGTGCCATCGGTGGTGAGCAAAGCGATGCGTTCAATGACATTGTGCATGGCGCTGGTGAGCGATTCGACCTTGCACACATGCTCTGGACGCGCGGCAATCGTGCCATTCGCAAACATGGCTTCAAAAGCAGCACGGATGCTGGCACTGCCAATCAAACGAGGACCACCTGGATGGACGCAAACAATGTCATCTTCATCCGCCCAACAGCGCATGAGTTTTTCGATGTCGCCTGTTTGCAAGGCTTCGTAAAACTGGCTCTCAATGGCGTCGGCTGTGCCACCGACGGTGGCTGCATGAAGTTTGGCTTTAGGCATGGGGCAAATTGTCCACTTATTTTTGCGCAATAAAAAAGCCCCGACCGCGAGGCAGGGGCTTTTGAACGCTGACGCGCACAGCAATTACTTGTGAGCGCGGTAGCGGCGCAAGGCCGACAATTCAGCAGCCAAGATGGTCAGCTCTGAGCGAGCACGAGCCAGATCAACGTCTGATTTTGCGTTCTTCACGGCTTCTTCAGCTGCGAGTTTGGCTGCGTTTGCTTTTTCTTCGTCCATGTCTTTGCCGCGCACAGCGGTGTCAGACATGACGGTGACGCAGTCGGGTTGCACTTCAAGAATGCCACCTGCTACGAAAACAAACTCTTCACCACCATCAGCCGTGTGAATGCGCACCGAACCGGGACGGATGCGTGAAATCAGCGGCGTGTGGCGCGGATAAATACCGAGCTCGCCCGCCTCGCCTGGCAAAGCCACAAAAGTGGCTTCGCCGGAGAAGATCAACTCTTCTGCGCTGACGACATCTACGTGGATGGTACTCATAGGATCTCTCAGATCTTTTTAGCTTTTTCGAACGCTTCGTCGATGGTGCCGACCATGTAGAAGGCTTGTTCGGGCAAGTGGTCACACTCACCGTTCACAATCATCTTGAAACCACGGATGGTTTCAGCCAAGGTCACGTATTTACCGGGTGAGCCAGTGAACACCTCAGCGACGTGGAAAGGCTGTGACAGGAAACGTTGGATCTTACGAGCGCGGGCCACGGCCAGCTTGTCTTCAGGTGCCAATTCGTCCATGCCCAAAATCGCGATGATGTCACGCAATTCTTTGTAGCGTTGCAAAGTACCTTGCACAGCACGAGCTGTAGCGTAGTGCTCTTCGCCCACGACCAAAGGGTCCAACTGACGGCTGGTGGAGTCCAAAGGATCCACAGCTGGGTAGATACCGAGCGAGGCGATGTCACGACTCAACACAACGGTCGAATCCAAGTGAGCAAAAGTTGTCGCTGGAGATGGGTCAGTCAAGTCATCGGCAGGCACGTAAACGGCTTGGATGGAAGTGATCGAACCCACTTTGGTCGATGTAATACGCTCTTGCAAACGGCCCATTTCTTCGGCCAATGTAGGTTGGTAACCCACAGCAGAAGGCATACGACCCAACAAAGCGGACACTTCGGTACCGGCCAAGGTGTAGCGATAGATGTTGTCCACGAAGAACAACACGTCTTTGCCTTCGTCACGGAATGATTCAGCGATGGTCAAACCAGTCAACGCCACGCGCAAACGGTTGCCAGGAGGCTCGTTCATCTGACCGTAAACCATGGCCACTTTAGACTCGTTCAAGTCTTTCAAGTTCACCACGCCTGAGTCGGCCATCTCGTGATAGAAGTCGTTACCTTCACGGGTACGCTCACCCACACCAGCAAACACGGACAAGCCGCTGTGCGCTTTAGCGATGTTGTTGATGAGTTCCATCATGTTCACGGTTTTGCCCACACCCGCGCCACCGAACAAGCCGACCTTACCGCCTTTGGCGAAAGGACACACCAAGTCAATCACTTTGATGCCGGTCTCAAGCAATTCTTGCGAAGGGCTGAGTTCGTCATAGGCAGGAGCCTTGCGGTGAATCGTGGCAGTTTGAGTTTGGTCAACAGGGCCACGTTCGTCGATGGGGTTACCCAACACGTCCATGATGCGGCCGAGTGTGGCTTTACCCACTGGCACGGTGATACCGGCGCCAGTGTTAGTCACCATCAAACCACGACGCAAACCGTCGGAAGTTCCCAACGCGATGGTACGGACGATGCCGTCACCGAGCTGTTGCTGAACTTCCAGAGTCAGTGCGGTACCTTCGAGCTTGAGCGCGTCGTAGACCTTGGGCATCTGGTCGCGTGGGAACTCGACGTCCACCACAGCGCCAATACATTGAACAATCTTGCCTTGGGCATGAGCCATTTTTTGCTCCAAAAATTAAAATCAGACAGCAGCCGCACCGGCAACGATTTCCGAAAGTTCTTTCGTAATCGCCGCTTGACGCGTCTTGTTGTAAACCAGTTTGAGTTCGTTGATCACGTTCCCAGCGTTGTCGGTCGCAGACTTCATCGCAACCATACGGGCCGATTGCTCGGACGCCATACTTTCAGCCACAGCTTGATACACCATAGCTTCTACGTAGCGGAGCAACAATTCGTCGATGACGGTTTGCGCATCCGGTTCGTAGATGTAATCCCAAGTGCTGTGCACTTCGTGCGTTTTCAGCACTTCGGCCGACAAAGGCAGAAGCTGCTCAACCACAGACTCTTGCTTCATGGTGTTGATGAAACGCGTGTAACACAGCTGGACCGAATTGATCTCGCCGTTGACATACGCATCCAACAACACCTTGACTGGGCCAATGAGCTTGTCGAGGTGAGGGGTGTCACCCAGCTGTGTCGCATGCGCCACAACTTTGACACCTGAACGACCTAAGAAGCCCAGACCTTTGTTACCGATGGCCACAGCTTGCGCTTTGTGCCCTTCGGTTTGCAAGTCACGCAGCTTGTTCGCCACCATACGCAACACGTTGGTGTTGAGACCACCGCACAAGCCTTTGTCTGTGGTGACCACGATCAGGCCCACGTCCTTGGCGTGATTCACTTCCATGAAGGGGTGAACGTACTCAGGATTGGCCTTGCCGAGGTTAGCCGCGACATGGCGAATTTTCTCGCTGTAAGGGCGAGCCGCACGCATGCGGTCTTGCGCCTTACGCATCTTGGACGCGGCGACCATTTCCATGGCTTTGGTGATCTTCTTGGTGTTTTCCACCGATTTGATCTTGCCGCGAATTTCCTTACCTGCTGCCATTTGAGGCTCCTTGTGTCAGGTAGGAATTAAGCAAAGGTTTTCTTGAACGCAGTCAATGCTGCGGTCAGTTCGGCCTCGGCATCTTTGTCCATGGCTTTGTCGGCTTCGAGTTTGGCCAACAAGGCAGCGTGCTTAGCTTTGAGGTAAGCGTGCATTTCATATTCAAAGTGCAGAACTTGTTTGACTTCGATGTCGTCCATGAAGCCTTTGTTCACCGCAAACAGGGTTGAACCCATGATGCTGATTGACTGTGGGCTGTACTGAGCTTGCTTAAGCAATTCAGTCACGCGAGCACCGCGGTCGAGCTGTTTACGTGTGGCTTCGTCGAGGTCAGAAGCGAACTGAGCAAACGCTGCCAATTCACGGTACTGAGCCAAGTCGGTACGGATACCACCGGACAAGTTCTTGATCAATTTCGTTTGCGCTGCACCACCCACGCGAGACACCGAGATACCGGCGTTGATCGCAGGACGGATACCGGCGTTGAACAACGAGGTTTCCAAGAAGATCTGACCGTCAGTGATCGAAATCACGTTGGTTGGCACGAAAGCAGACACGTCACCGGCTTGGGTTTCAATGATTGGCAATGCAGTCAATGAACCCGTTTTGCCTTTGACGGCGCCTTTGGTGAAGGCTTCGACGTAGTCGGCGTTCACGCGGGCAGCGCGCTCGAGCAAACGGCTGTGGAGATAGAACACGTCGCCAGGGTAAGCTTCGCGGCCTGGTGGGCGACGCAACAGCAAAGACACTTGGCGGTAAGCCACAGCTTGCTTAGACAAATCGTCATACACGATCAAGGCGTCTTCGCCACGATCGCGGAAGTATTCGCCCATGGTGCAACCTGAGTAGGCTGACACGTATTGCATCGCTGCAGATTCAGAAGCAGAAGCGGCCACAACGATGGTGTACTCCATCGCGCCAGCTTGTTCCAAAGCGCGCACCACGTTTTTGATCGACGAGGCTTTTTGGCCAATCGCGACGTAAACGCAGGTCATGTTTTGACCTTTTTGGTTGATGATGGCGTCGATCGCAACAGCTGTTTTACCTGTTTGACGGTCACCAATGATCAACTCGCGCTGACCACGGCCCACGGGCACCATGGAGTCAACAGACTTCAGACCTGTTTGCATCGGCTGGCTCACGGATTCGCGAGCAATCACGCCTGGTGCAACCTTTTCGATCACGTCAGTCATCTTGGCGTTGATCGGGCCTTTGCCGTCGATAGGCTGACCCAAAGCGTTCACCACGCGGCCAATCAATTCAGGGCCGACTGGCACTTCCAAAATGCGACCTGTACATTTGACAATATCGCCTTCAGAGATGTGCTCGTACTCACCCAAGATCACAGCACCGACCGAGTCACGCTCGAGGTTCAGGGCCAGACCGAATGTGTTGTTGGGGAACTCCAACATTTCGCCTTGCATCGCGTCTGAAAGACCGTGCACGCGAACGATGCCGTCAGTCACCGACAAAACGGTGCCTTGATTACGAACGTTGGCTTCATTGCCCAAACCTTCGATACGGCTCTTAATCAGCTCAGAGATTTCTGCTGGATTGAGTTGCATGACTCTTTCCTTCTTTCTTGTTAGGGCTGACAGGCATTAAGCCGTCAGCGCAACTTTCATTTGATCTAAACGGGCTTTGACAGAAGTGTCCAACACTTCGTCACCCACCACCACGCGAATACCGCCAATCAGCTCAGGCTGCAAGGCCACAGAGACGTTGAGTTTGCGGCCAAAACGCTTTTCAAGAGTCGTCTTCACATCAGCCAAAGCTGCTGCGTCGATGTCAAAAGCGCTGTACACAAAAGCGTCTGCCGTACCGCTTTGCGCGTTGACATGTGCGCGGAATTGCGTTGCCACTTCGGGCAGCGCGCTCAAGCGACCGTTGTCAATCACGGCGCGCAAAAAGTTTTGCGCAGCAGTTGGCAATTTGGATTTAGCAACACCAGAAATCAAATCAAACACTTGGCTTGATGTGACCTTGGGGCCTTCTGCAAATTGCAGTAATTGGGCATTCCCAGCGATCGCTGCAAGCTCTTCGAGCCATGCAGCGGTACCGCTCAGGTCTGCGGCCGAAGCCTTGAACAAAGCTTCTGCGTAAGGGCGGGCAATGGTGGCGAGTTCGGCCATGTTGTCCTCTTACAGCTCAGTCTTCAGACGGCCCAACAAGTCGGCGTGGACACCAGCATTGACTTCCTTACGGAGAATCTGCTCGGCACCTTTGACCGCCAATGCAGCCACTTGCTCACGCAGTGCTTCACGGGCTTTCACGACTTCTTGCGCAGCTTCTGCATGAGCAGCAGCAACAATCTTGTTCGCTTCAACCGTGGCATGAGCCTTGGCTTCGTCGATCAAGTGTTGTGCACGACGCTCTGCGTCAGCCAACAAAGCAGTGGACTCATTGCGGGTTTCGGCCAGCTTGAGTTCAACTTCTTTGTGCGCATTGGACAGTTCAATCTTGGCATGTTCGGCCGCAGCCAAACCATGGGCAATTTTTTCTGAACGTTCGTCGAGGGCGCTTGCGATGGGTGGCCACACGAATTTCATCGTGAACCACACCAAGACCGCAAAAACGATCATCTGGACGAACAGGGTTGCGTTGATGCTCACGGCAACACCTTTCTTTTGGTAGTTGCTAGATTACTTCAGGACGAAGGGGTTCGCGAATGCGAACATCATGGCGATACCAACGCCGATCAAGAAAGCAGCGTCGATCAGACCAGCCAACAAGAACATTTTGGTTTGCAATTCGTTCATCAATTCAGGCTGACGTGCAGCTGCTTCGAGGTACTTGCTACCCATGATGCCGATACCGATACAAGCACCGATAGCGCCCAAACCAATGATGAGGCCAGCTGCGAGTGCTACATAACCGAGGACGTGTTCCATTTTGTTGCTCCTAAAGAATGGATGAGAAAGAAAAGTTAAGAAAAAACCGAAAACGAGTGCGCTTTAGTGGGCATCATGCGCTTGACCCACATACACCAGCGTCAACATCATGAAGATGAAGGCTTGCAATGTGATGATCATGATGTGGAAGATGGCCCAAATAGAACCAGCAATGATGTGACCGATAGGCAGCAAGATGCCTGGCAATGTGGCAGCAGCAGCGCCACCCATCAATGCGATCAACATGAACACCAACTCGCCAGCATACATGTTGCCGAACAGTCGCATGCCATGCGACACGGTCTTGGCTGCGAACTCGATCATTTGCATGACGAAGTTGACTGGCCACAAGAGGGGATGAGCACCGAAGGGAGCGCAGAACAACTCATGCACCCAGCCGCCGATACCTTTGATCTTGATGTTGTAAAACACGCAGACCAACAAAACAGATGTGGACAAACCCAGGGTGGTGGACAAGTCAGCCGATGGCACTACACGCATGTAAGCATGGTGAGCATCGCCACCGTTTGCGCCGTAGATGATTTCCCAAATTTTTGGGAACAAATCGACAGGAAACAAGTCCATGGCGTTCATCAAGAAGATCCAGACAAACACAGTCAAAGCCAAAGGAGCCACCAATTTGCGACTCTCTGCACTGTGAATGATGCCCTTGGCCTGGCTGTCGACCATCTCAACCAAGATTTCGACAGCAGCTTGGAAGCGGCCTGGCGCGTGCGCAGTTGCACCACGGGCAGCACGCCACAAGAAGAAGCTAGCAACCACACCCAACAACACAGACCAGAAAATCGAGTCAAGGTTGTAAACGGAGAAGTCAATGACGCCAGCCATCGGCTTGTTTTGCAGATGCGTCAGGTGGTGAACGATGTATTCACCAGCGGTCGGACCATGTTCAACAGACATTCGTTCGCTCTTCTTTAAGTTGGATTGACCGGGTAAAACACCTTGCGAAAGCCAAGCGCCACCCAATACACCTTCATTGTCACTACTAGACCTGCCAACATGGCAGGCCAGCTCAAATCACTCACAAGACGCGGGGCCGCAAACAACATTGCGACCGTCAAGCCTATTTTGACCATTTCCCAGAGGAAAAAGCCAAACACCGCAGCACCAACATTCACGGAGGCAACTCGACTGGTCAAACCTCGCGCAAAGAGCGCCGCAGGGGCGATCACCGTCAGAGCTCCGTAAAGCGCCGAATACACAGCCGCCATACGTCCTGACACAAACCACACAAAACCCGCCACCAAGAGCCCCAGGATGACCTGGACTCCGACCACCCGCCATACCGACAGAAGGGGCTGCTGCTTGCGCAACTCGACCACCTGTTCGGCGGTGAGCGGCTCAAACGCGTCTTGTACGTTTTCTTGATCTTCGGGTTGTATTCTGGTCATGTTTGTTTACGCCCAGGTTACATCCACTAGCCTCTATAGAGCCAATTATTGTACGTGATAACACATACGCTTTTAGGCTGATTGCACCAAGAAGAGGATAATTTCCCACATGACAAGCTCAAGCCCCCCCCCAGAAAACCCTCGTGCAGACTCGCTGATCGAGTATCCAAGCCTTTTCCCCATCAAAGTCATGGGAACGAAGGCCGATGGTTTTGTGCATGCGGTGACCTACATTGCCGAGCAATTTGACCCCGCATTTGACGCCACCACCATTGAGTTGCGAGAAAGCAAAGGCGGCAATTATTTAGGCGTCACCATCACTGTGACAGCCACCAGCCGCGAACAACTCGACGAGCTGTACCGCACCCTCACCTCTCATCCCATGGTGAAAGTGGTTCTGTGATCAAACAACTCGGCCTTGTGCCGTACCTGCCAACCTACCAAGCAATGCAGGATTTCACAGCCGCACGCACGTCCGATACACCGGATGAACTATGGGTTTGTGAACACCCCCCCGTATTTACGCAGGGGCTCGCCGGGCACGAAGACCACCTACTTGCCCCAGGGGACATCCCTGTCGTTCCCACCAACCGCGGCGGGCAAGTGACATTTCATGGCCCAGGCCAAGTGGTGGCTTACCCGCTGATTGACCTCAAACGCTCCGGCTACTACGTCAAAGAATATGTGTACCGCATTGAAGAGGCCGTGATTCGCACGCTCGATCACTTTGGCGTGACGGGACACCGCGTGTCTGGTGCGCCTGGCATCTATGTGCGCTTAGACAACCCACACAGCCACGCCATGCTGGCACAGCGCCCGCAAAAAGACGGCAACAAAGATCCAGACTTTGCGGGCCTAGGGAAAATCGCGGCACTCGGCATCAAAGTCAGTCGCCATTGCACGTACCACGGTGTGGCGCTGAATGTGGCCATGGATCTATCACCCTACCAACGCATCAACCCTTGTGGCTATCGAGGTTTGCAAACCGTCGATCTTTCTACAATCGGCGTATCGGTCAGCTGGCAAGACGTCGCTGACACTTTGAGCCAAAAGCTCGTTACCTATTTAGCGCCCTGAACCCAGGGCCTCCAACACAGGCTTGATTGCTATGTCCACCCCTGACAACAACGTCGTGCGCGAAGCGCAAACCGTCGAAAACTACAACGCATCAGCCAAGCAAAAAGCTGCAGCCAAACTCTCACGCATTCCCGTGAAAGTCGAGCAAAGCGAAGTGCTGAAAAAGCCAGATTGGATTCGCGTCAAAGCGGGCTCGCCGTCCACGCGTTTTTACGAGATCAAAGACGTGCTGCGCGCCAACAAATTGGTGACCGTGTGTGAAGAAGCCAGCTGCCCCAACATTGGTGAATGCTTCGGCAAAGGCACCGCCACCTTCATGATCATGGGCGACAAGTGCACACGCCGCTGCCCCTTCTGCGATGTGGGCCACGGCCGCCCCGATCCACTCGATGTGAATGAACCAGAGAATTTGGCCAAAACCATTGCTCAGTTGAAACTGAAATACGTGGTCATCACCAGCGTGGACCGCGACGATTTGCGCGACGGCGGCAGTCAACACTTTGTCGATTGCATTCGTCGCACGCGCGAGCTGTCACCGCAAACACAAATTGAAATCTTGGTCCCAGACTTCCGCGGCCGTGACGACCGCGCTTTGGAAATTCTCAAAGCTGCACCACCTGATGTGATGAACCACAACATGGAAACCGTGCCACGCCTCTACAAAGAAGCGCGCCCCGGCAGCGATTACGCCTTCAGCTTGAATTTGCTCAAAAAATTCAAAGCCCTCCACCCCAACGTACCCACGAAGAGTGGCTTGATGGTGGGCCTCGGCGAAACGGACGAAGAGATTTTGCAAGTGATGCAAGACATGCGCGACCACAACATCGACATGCTCACCATCGGCCAATACTTGGCGCCTAGCACCAGCCACATCCCTGTGCGCCGCTACGTGCACCCAGACACGTTCAAGATGTTTGAGGAAAAGGCCTACGAAATGGGCTTTAGCCATGCCGCCGTCGGCGCCATGGTGCGATCTAGCTACCACGCGGACCAACAGGCCCACGCGGCATCCGAAGCTGCAAAGGCTTAAAACCCCATCAATTCGGCCGGCTCATCGCTGGCCAACACACTTTGCGACCACGCTTCAAGACGCAAGGCATCCGCACGAATGATCTCTTGCTTGACGGCCAAGATTTGCGTGGGGTGCATCGAAAAACTGCGCAGACCCAAACCCAACAGCAAGCGTGTGAGGCTAGGGTCGCCTGCCATTTCGCCACACACACTCACGCCCTTGCCTTGCGCGCGGCACTCAGCAATGACATCGGCCACCAAACGAAGCACCGCTGGGTGCAGCGGGTCATACAGGTGTGCCACTGACTCATCGGCACGGTCAATCGCCAAGGTGTATTGAATCAAGTCGTTTGTGCCAATCGACAAGAAGTCGAAATAACGCAAGAACATCTTCACACTCAGTGCCGCAGCGGGCACTTCAATCATGGCGCCAACTTTCACCGGGCCAAACGCCACGCCGCGTTTGTCGAGCTGTTTGCGCGCCTGCTCCAACAACGCCAGCGTTTGCTGAATTTCACGCGCATGGGCCAGCATGGGAATGAGCAAATGAACTTGGCCATAAGCCGCCGCGCGCAAGATGGCACGCAACTGCGTCAAAAACATCGCAGGGTCAGCCAAGCTCCAGCGAATGGCTCGCAAACCCAACGCAGGATTCAAGTGGGCTTCCTCTTTCATCGCGCGGTCCAAGGGCTTGTCGGCCCCCACATCGACCGTGCGAATGGTGACGGGCAAGCCTTTCATACCTTCCACCGCGCGTCGATAGGCTTGGAACTGTTCTTGCTCATCAGGCAACGCGCCTTCGCGACCCATGAACAAAAACTCGCTGCGGAACAAGCCCACACCCACCGCACCGACGCCCAAAGCCGCAGGCGAGTCCTCGGGCATTTCAATGTTGGCCAACAAGTCCACGCGCTGACCATCTAGGGTTACTGCAGGTGTGTGGCGCAAACGTGAAAGCCGTTCACGCTCGACTTCTGCCTGACGTTGCTTGAAGCCGTATTCCGCCAAGATGATGGGCGAAGGATCGACAATGACCACGCCCGCATCACCATCAATGATGATCCAGTCGTCTTGCCGCACCAGCTGACTTGCCGTGCGTGCACCCACCACAGCAGGGATATCCAAGCTGCGCGCCACGATGGCGGTGTGCGATGTTTTGCCACCGACATCGGTGACAAAACCGGCAAACACGCTTTGCTTGAATTGCAACATGTCGGCTGGCGACAGGTCGTGCGCCACCAAGACCAAGGGGACATCCATCTCATCACCCAGCTGCAAATCTTGCTGACGCGGCTGATTGCTACGCTTGGGGGAGACTTGGGGCATCACATGCGGCATGCCTTTCATGTGGCGCAGCATGCGCTCCACCACCTGCTCGAGATCACCTTTGCGCTCGCGCAAATACGGGTCATCCATCTCATCGAACTGGCGTGCGACCACATCCAGTTGCGAGGTCAACGCCCACTCGGCGTTGTACAAACGATCTTTCACCCACTGCGCCACGCCGTCAGCCAGCATGGTGTCGTCCAGCAGCATGAGGTGAACCTCAAGAATCGCAGCCAGCTCTGGGGGCGACTCTTTGGGCAAGTTGTCGTGCAACTGTTGCAGCTCAGCCATCACCGCCTGGCGCGCTTCTGAAAGGCGCTCAATTTCGGAAGCGACTTGTG
This sequence comes from Limnohabitans curvus, assembly GCF_003063475.1. NCBI lineage: Bacteria > Pseudomonadati > Pseudomonadota > Betaproteobacteria > Burkholderiales > Comamonadaceae > Limnohabitans > Limnohabitans curvus. Next base: position 1,612,067 of record NZ_NESP01000001.1, on the reverse strand, counting down.
TGGCTTCGATGAAATAGTGAGCCACATCCACGCGACTGGATGCCACCAGCACCGCACGCCCAATGGCGATGCCGCGTGCGACTGCAAGACCGTGGACTGAGAATGTCATGTACGCCCTTACTCGCCTTCGCCAAACTTGTCGGCGATGAGGGCCAACAAGCCGTCCATGGCTTCTTGCTCTTGGGCACCATCGGTTTCCAGTTCGACCTCGCTGCCAATGCCGGCCGCCAACATCATGACGCCCATGATGCTTTTCGCATTCACACGGCGCTCGCCTTTGCTGATCCAGACTTCGCACGGAAAGCTGCCGGCGAGTTTGGTGAGTTTGGCTGAAGCACGCGCGTGCAGGCCCAATTTATTGCTGATGGTCGTTGTGGTTTTGATCATGGATTCGACGGTTTTGATTTTGAGGGGCGGTGATCGCAACTTGCATCACGCCTTGCGTACCACCCGCGAGTGCGCGCGCCACCAGCGCGTCGAGCGACTCGTGGCGATAACACACACTTCTAAACAACATGGGCAAGTTCACGCCCGCAATGAGTTTGGCGTTGCTGCCCGCGACCAGTTTTTGCGCGACGTTGGCTGGCGTCGCGCCAAAAATATCGGTCAGGACCAACAAACCACTGTCCAAGGCCGCGCCGGCCACGTCCAAGGCTTGCGCCAACGTGTCTTCAGGCTGCGCGTCTGGCAAAACGTCTAGCGCAATCACATCCGCCGCGCACTCGGAATACACATGCATGGCGCAGTCACGCAAGGCACTGGCCAGCGGCGCATGGGCGATGATGAGGATGCGGTTGTTCATATAAAAAAGCGAGGTCTGCCGCGCATTATCAGCTGTCTGATTTGTGCTTCAAAAAATAGCCGTAAGACACCAGGCAACATGCAAAAAATACAGCCATGGCGCACTGAAAGGCTTGTGGCTCTTGCCAACCGGCGGTTTTAAACCCGTCAATCATCAAGCCCATGCCCCACTGCACCACAAACACGCCCAAGAACAGCACCAAGTTATAGGCCGACAAGGCCCGCCCCGCCAGCGCCGTGGGAAACGCCATGCCCACCGCAGGCTGTGCAAGCGACACAAACGAACTGCTGATGCAAAACAAGGCCCAATGCAACGCACCCGCATCGGCCCCAGCCAACACAATGTAAATCTGCACACAAAAATTCAAAGGCACGCCATACGTCATCAGCTTGTTGGCGTTCAGGCCGCGCGCGTACAGCATCGGCGTCACCAAACCCCAAATCCAAAACGTCACCAACATGCACACGTTGATCCAAAACAAGCCCGTTGCAGCTTCCAGCGATGTGTAGCCTGCCACCTTGATCATCCAAGGCCCCGCCCACAAGGTTTGCATCGCGATCAATCCGCCGTAGTTGAAGAAACCCATCGGGGTGAGACTGCGAAAGTACGGATGCGCCCACACTTGTTTGTAGCTTGCCAAAATGCCAACGGGTTTGGCTGGCGTGCGCGTTGCGGCGGGCGGCTCTGCCATGCGCCACTTGGGAACCTGCCAGGCCATCAATGCCATGGACAAAACAATCAACAACGCCAAGCCAACAAACATCCAGCGCCAACCGATCACGGGCAGCAGCCATTGCACCGGCAAGGTCGACGCCAGCATACCGAATGCGCCTGTCATCTGCATCCACGCGTTCGCGCGCTGTTGTTTTTCAAGAACCAACCAACGGCGATAGCCTGTCAGTGGTGCCATCAAACAAGCGCTCACACCGACACCAATCAGCACGCGAGCCAACAACAAGCCACCGAAGTCTGTGGCCCATGCAAATGCCAGACAGCCCACCACAGCGACGCCTAAAAAGCTGAGCACCACCTTCTTGGGGCCGTGCTGATCCAGCCAATGCCCCATCGGTAACTGCGTGAGGGAGAAGCCTAAAAAATAACCGCCGGCCAAGAGCCCCAGATCACGTGCCTGCAAGCCAAATTCCAAAGTCAATGTCGGCGAGAGCGTGGCCGTGATGGCGCGCAGCAACGCGGATAAAAAATAGGCCGAAGCAAACGCCACAAAGACCCACACCGCGGTGCGGCGAGACAACACATCATGGCTCATGGCAATTTGATTCCTGAAAAATAAGTTTCGGCAGCCTCTGGCAAACCTTTGTCCTTGGCTTTGCCATACACGGCTGCTTGATAAATTTTGTTGCCATCGGCAAACCACACCCACTGCACTTGGTGCGTTCCAATCATGACCTGGGCACGCTCTGGCGGCGTCTGCGCATGGGCACCTTGGATCGCCCAGGTTTGCACCAACACATCGGTTGACGCGGCTTCGAGCGGCGCCACACTTGCCAAGCGCCATGCACGTATCGCATCACTCGCTGTTAATCCTTGCGGCACAACCATCTGCCCAAAAGTGAATTGCATATTGCTGGCTTCGCAACCCTGCAGCAACAAACTGGTTTGCACATCTTGATTGGCGACACGCAAGGTCACCGGACGTGTCGCCTGATCTGGCTTGCATGGCATCAACCACATCATGCCGGAAGTGCCTGCGCTCACCTGCCGCCAGTTGAGCGCAGGCGTGCAGGCCCCAAGCGCCGCAGCCAAGGTAAGTAAAGAAATTGAGCGCGTCGCACATCCTGTCATGGCTTGCATTATCTAAGTTCTCTGGAGCTGGGCAGCGCACGCAGCGGCCCGGCCGTTCATTGGCTGTCACGTGGCCGACATGCGCATGATTTTTCAAATGCAAACGGGGCACGGCCTCATGGCCAGTACCCCGTTTGCATGAGCGCAAGTTGTAGAAACCGCGCGCGTCTTAACGCCTTTGCTTATTTGGCTCTGAAGTCATCGTGACATGACTTGCAAGTACCGGCGGTTGCCGAGAAAGCTGTTTTGAAAGTATCTTCTTTGCCGCTTTTAGCTGCTGCGGCCAACTTTGTGGCTTCAGCCTGGAACTTTTCTGAGGCCTCTTTGAACTTGGCGTTTTGCTTCCAAATTTCGGGCTTGGCCTTGGTTTCGCCCACATCGGTGCCTTCGCCAAACGCAGCCCAAGGCAACTTGGACATGTTGGCAACGATGTCGGCATTCTCTGCAGCCGCCTTGGCATCAAACGGCACCTTACCTTGGGCCATCGCACCCAAGCGACCAAAATGCGCGGCGGTCACTGTCAAGGCGGCTTTGCGGTACTTGACTGCATCTTCCGGTTTGGCAAATGGCGACGATTGTGCAAAGGCCGAGATGCTGATCGCTGCTGCGCTGACTGCAATCAAGGTCAGAATTGTTTTTTTCATAAGTCGGTCCTTTAAGGTTGAAAATACGCGTTTAGGTGGCCGGAGTTTACGAACTTTCCATCACCTTGTCTTTTTGCCACCGCCATTGCTCACACATGCACCACGCTTCTTCTTTTCAACGCATCCGCATCTGGGATCTTCCCACACGTGTTTTTCATATTTTGCTAGCGCTGTCGGTCGCAGGATTGGTCATCAGCGGTGAAATCGGCGGCGATGCCATGCCAATTCACTTCATGCTTGGCTATGTTGTGTTGACCTTGGTTTTTTTCCGTTTGATTTGGGGTGTTGTAGGTGGCCACTGGTCACGCTTCGTGCACTTTGTGCCAACGCCCTCTAAGCTGTTGTTTTATGTTCAGGCGGTGCGCGCCAAGCAAACGCCGCATAGCGTGGGCCATAACCCATTAGGCGCGCTGTCTGTGTTGGCCATGTTGGCCGTTTTGTTCGTTCAGGTGTTGAGTGGCTTCATGAGCGACGATGAGATTTCCAACACCGGCCCTTGGACGGCTCTCGTCTCGTCCGAATGGGTGTCTAGGGCCACCAATTACCACAGTGACATTGGCAAGGTTCTTCTGATCCTCTTGATCGTGGTGCACGTGGGAGCCGTGCTGTATCACAAGCGCATCAAACAAGATGACTTGATCACCCCCATGCTGACGGGGGACAAAGTGCTACCGCCTGAGACACACCACTCGCGTGACACCTTGACTTCGCGGCTTTTCGCGTTAAGTGTGTTGGTGGGGTGCGGCTATGTGGTGTATCGCTTGGTCAATCTCGGCTAATTGTTGAGACGTAAAAAAGCCGCGCTAATTGGCGCGGCTTTTTTGCAACTGGCGAATTAAGCTTTTGCTTGAGCCAGCAAGGTCTCTGCGTCGCTCACTTCAAATTTGCCTGGCGCTTCCGCGTTCAGGTTCACCACTTTGCCGTCTTTGACGAGCATCGAGTATCGATCGCTACGCAAACCCATGCCGCGCGCAGTCAGGTCCAAGGTAAGGCCGGTGGCTTTGGCGAAATCGGCACTGCCATCCGCCAACATGCGCACTTTACCGTTGGTGTGTTGGTCACGTGCCCAAGCGCCCATCACAAACGCATCATTCACGCTCACACACCAAATCTCATCAACGCCAGCGGCTTTGAATTGTTCGAATTTTTCTACATAGCCCGGCACATGCTTGGCTGAGCATGTCGGCGTGAATGCACCTGGCAATGCAAACAAGGCAATGGTCTTGCCGGCAGTGGCTTTTGCCACGTCCACGGCATTCGGGCCAATGCTGCAGCCTTCGCCTTCAACCTCTGAATATTCCATCAGGGTGGTGTGTGGCAGGGTGTCTCCAACTTTGATCATGGTGTCTCCAAAAATATGACGTTACAAAAACAAAAACGACCCACATTGTGGGTCGTTTTCTTTAGCCTTGCAGAGCCGAAGCTCTTTGGTATTTAAACCGCTGCAGCTTTCTCAACCAAACGGGTCACGACCCAGTTTTTGGTTTTCGAAATTGGCTTGCTTTCAGTGATCTCGATCACGTCGCCCAGGTGGTAGGCACCTGTTTCGTCGTGAGCGTGATACTTCGAAGACTTAGCCACGATCTTGCCGTAGAGGGCGTGCTTCACACGACGCTCCACGAGCACAGTCACAGTTTTAGCGCGCTTGTCGCTAACCACCTTGCCAATCAAGGTGCGTTTGAGGGATTTCTTAGCGTCCGTCATGTTCACTCCTTACTTGGCGGCTTGCTTTTCAGCAAGAATGGTTTTCGCACGAGCAATACTGCGACGTGTAGAACGCAGTTGTGACGTGTTGTTGAGTTGTTGCGTACCTTTTTGCATGCGCAAGCCAAAATGAGCTTTTTGCAACTCTTTGACTTCAGCTTCGAGGCCGGCAACGTCTTTTTGGCGCAGTTCAGCAGCTTTCATTTCTTATTTCTCCTGAATTACTGGCCGATCATGCGAGCCACGAATGTGGTGCGCAAGGGCAGCTTTGCAGCGGCCAGACGGAATGCTTCACGGGCCAACTCTTCAGGGACGCCTACGATTTCGTAGAGGACCTTGCCGGGTTGGATCTCAGCCACGTAGTACTCGGGGTTACCTTTACCGTTACCCATACGCACTTCAGCAGGCTTTTGGGAGATCGGCTTGTCAGGGAACACACGAATCCAGATACGACCGCCACGTTTGACGTGACGAGAGATCGCACGACGTGCGGCCTCGATCTGGCGGGCCGTCAGACGGCCGCGATCGGTGGATTTCAGACCGAAGTCACCGAATGCAACAGTGTTACCACGTGTTGCGATGCCGGTGTTGCGGCCTTTTTGCTCTTTGCGGTATTTACGGCGTGCTGGTTGCAGCATGCTTATTCTCCTGTTCCGTCCGCAGCCGTGCCAGTGGATGCGGGCGCGGCAACCTTGCGGACGCGCTTGACGGCAGTTTTAGGGGCATCAGCGGCTTCAGCGGGTTTATCGCTGCCATCCGTTGGTGCGGCATTGGTACCTGCAGGACGACGAGCGCCGCTGCGTGCGGGACGGTCACCGGTAGGGCGAGCATCACGACGGGGACCGCGAGGACGACGCTCTTCTTCAGCACGAGGCTCAGCAGCGGCCGGCAGGTCGTTACGACCCAGGGTATCGCCTTTGTAAACCCACACTTTGACACCGATGATGCCGTAAGTGGTTTTAGCTTCCGAAGTTGCGTAATCGATATCTGCACGCAGGGTGTGAAGTGGCACGCGACCTTCACGGTACCACTCGGTACGTGCGATCTCGATGCCGTTCAAACGACCTGCCGACATGATCTTGATGCCTTGAGCACCCAGACGCATGGCGTTTTGCATGGCGCGCTTCATGGCGCGACGGAACATGATGCGTTTTTCGAGCTGTTGAGTGATGCTGTCAGCGATCAATTGAGCATCGATTTCAGGCTTGCGCACTTCTTCGATGTTGACTGCGACTGGCACGCCCAAACGAGCTGCGAGTTCTTTCTTCAAGTTCTCGATGTCTTCGCCTTTTTTGCCGATCACCACGCCTGGACGAGCCGAGAAGATGGTGATGCGGGCGCTTTTAGCGGGACGCTCGATGAGAACACGAGAAACAGAAGCGTTTTTCAGCTTGGCCTTCAGGTATTCGCGCACTTTGATGTCTTCAGCCAGCATGCCAGCGAAGTCATTGTTGCTTGCGTACCAACGGCTAGCCCAGTTGCGGCTCACTGCAAGGCGAAAGCCTGTGGGGTGGATTTTTTGTCCCATATCTTCCTATACCTTTCAGTTACCGACTGTCACGTAAACGTGACAAGTAGGCTTGCTGATACTGTTGCCGCGGCCTTTGGCGCGGGCAGTGAAACGCTTGAGCGTGGCGCCTTTTTCGACGTAGATGGTTTTCACCTTCAACTCGTCGATATCTGCACCGTCGTTGTGTTCAGCGTTAGCAATCGCAGATTCCAAAACTTTCTTGACGATGCCCGCAGCTTTTTTCTGCGTGAATGTCAGGATGTTCAGAGCCTGGTCAACTTTTTTGCCGCGGATCATGTCCGCGACCAAACGGCCTTTGTCGACCGACAAACGGACGCCCCTAAGGACTGCACGTGTTTCCATGGTCTTTCCTTATTTCTTCTGGACTTTTTTGTCCGCGGGGTGACCTTTGAAGGTACGAGTCAGAGCGAATTCGCCCAACTTGTGACCCACCATTTGGTCAGTGATATACACGGGCACGTGTTGTTTGCCGTTGTGCACAGCGATGGTCAAGCCGATGAAATCGGGCAAGATCATGGAACGACGTGACCAAGTTTTCACTGGCTTTTTATCTTTAGTTGCGATGGCCTTGTCGACCTTGGCAACCAAATGATGGTCAACAAACGGACCCTTTTTGAGAGAGCGAGTCATTTGTTACCCCTTACTTTTTACGACGCGACACAATCATGACTTGTGTGCGTTTGTTGTTACGGGTACGGTAGCCTTTTGTCAGGTTACCCCATGGGTCAACTGCATGACGGCCTTCACCGGTGCGACCCTCACCACCACCATGTGGGTGATCCACTGGGTTCATAGCGACGCCACGCACGGTTGGGCGAATACCCATCCAGCGCTTGACACCAGCTTTACCCAATTGGCGGAGGCTGTGTTCTTCGTTTGCAACTTCACCAATGGTGGCGCGGCATTCGATATGGATCTTGCGAACTTCACCCGAGCGCATACGCACTTGAGCGTAAGTGCCTTCACGAGCCAACAAAGTGGCTGATGTACCGGCCGAACGCGCGATTTGCGCACCAGCACCTGGCTTCAGTTCGATACAGTGAATGGTTGAACCCACTGGAATGTTGCGGATGGGCAAGGTGTTACCTGCACGGATCGGGGCTTCCGAACCGCTGAGCAACGATGCGCCAACTTCCAAACCACGTGGGGCAATGATGTAGCGACGCTCGCCGTCTGCGTAACACACCAAAGCGATGTGTGCCGTACGGTTTGGATCGTATTCAATGCGTTCCACTTTCGCGGGGATAGCGTCTTTGTTACGCTTGAAATCCACCACGCGGTAGTGATGCTTGTGACCACCGCCCTTGTGACGGGTAGTGATGTGACCGTTGTTGTTACGACCCGATTTTTGGTGCTGTGGTTCCAGCAACGGAGCGTATGGTTCACCTTTGTGGAGGTGATCACGGGTAACTTTAACGACGCCACGTTGACCGGGCGACGTAGGTTTCATCTTGATGACTGCCATGATTAAGCGGCCTCCCCAGAGATGTTCAGTTCTTGACCAGCTTTCAGGGTCACATAAGCTTTGCGAACGTTGTCGCGACGGCCAATGGACTTACCAAAACGCTTGGTTTTGCCTTTTGTGTTCACCACATTCACGCCTTGAACTTCAACCTTGAACATCAATTCCACAGCGGCCTTGATCTCTGGTTTAGTAGCGTTTTGCAGCACCTTGAATGTCACAACGTTGTGCTTCTCTGCAACCATGGTGGCCTTTTCGGACACAACGGGAGAGACCAACAATTGCATCAAACGACCTTCGTCAAATTTGTGTGCGCTCATGCGAACATCTCCTTGAGTTGGTCCATGGCACCCCTAGTCACGAGGACTTTACGGTAGTGCACCAATGACAATGGATCAGCGTAACGAGGCTCAACCACCAACACGTTTGGCAAGTTGCGTGAAGCCAAGTACAAGTTGTCATCAACTTCCTCAGAGATCACCAACACAGACTCAAGGTTCATGGCCTTGAATTTGGCTGCCAACAGTTTGGTTTTAGGAGCATCAACCTTCAAAGACTCAACCACAGCCAAACGACCTTCGCGGGCCAATTGGGACAAGATCGAAGCCATACCAGCGCGGTACATCTTCTTGTTGATCTTCTGTGTGAAGTTCTCGTTAGGCATGTTCGGGAAAATGCGACCGCCGCCACGCCACAGAGGCGATGACGTCATACCAGCGCGAGCGCGGCCGGTGCCTTTTTGCTTGAACGGCTTCTTGGTGGAGTGCTTAACTTGCTCACGGTCTTTTTGGGCACGAGTGCCTTGACGCGCGTTAGCTTGGTAAGCGACCACGATCTGGTGAACCAGATCTTCGTTGTATTCACGACCGAACACGGTTTCAGGGGCATCGTATTTAGACGCTGCTTGACCTTGGTCGTTCAGGAGTTCGACTTGCATCAGTTCGCTCCTTTAGCTTTGACGGCGGGATGCACAGTCACGAAGCCACCGGCTGAGCCAGGCACTGCGCCACGGATCATCAACAGTTGGCGAGCTTCGTCGATGCGAATCACGTCGAGGTTTTGTGTCGTCACGATGTCGTCGCCCAAATGGCCAGACATGCGCTTACCAGGGAACACGCGACCTGGGTCTTGTGCCATACCGATAGAGCCAGGCACGTTGTGCGAACGGCTGTTACCGTGCGACGCGCGCTGTGACTTGAAGTGGTGACGCTTGATGGTGCCAGCAAAGCCCTTACCGATGGTTGTGCCTTGCACGTCCACCTTTTGGCCCACAGCAAACACATCCGTCACAGGCACAGTAGCGCCGGCGGCGTACTTAGCTGCAACATCAGCAGTCACTTGGAATTCTTTGATGATTTCACCGGCTTCGACGCCTGCTTTCGCAAGGTGTCCAGCCATTGGCTTGGTCACACGAGATGCTTTACGTGCGCCGAATGTGACCTGCAAGGCCACATAGCCGTCGTTTTCCTGGGTTTTCACTTGGGTCACGCGGTTATTGGACACATCCAACACCGTGACAGGGATTGCATCCCCATCATCAGTGAACAGACGCATCATGCCCACCTTGCGGCCCAGCAATCCCAAACGGATGCTTTGACTCATTGTTTTCTCCAAAACTCTCACCGCAACCACTTCAATTGGCAGTTACGTTTTTACGTGAAAGACGGTTGATAAATCTCCGAACAAATTGCACGGAGCCCGCGAGTATATCGCGAAAACCGCGCCAAGAGCAACTACTCGTTGGCGCGGGGGTTGGAATGGGCTATTCACCCACTCCAAAACTGCAATAACGTTTAATTTTTATTGCAATTTGATTTCGACGTCCACGCCCGCTGGCAGGTCGAGTTTCATCAAGGCGTCAACTGTTTTATCAGTTGGGTCCACGATGTCCATCAAACGCTGGTGGGTACGGATTTCGAGCTGGTCACGGCTGGTCTTGTTGACGTGCGGTGAACGCAAGATGTCAAAACGCTTCATGCGTGTTGGCAAAGGCACGGGGCCTTTGACAATCGCGCCAGTGCGCTTGGCAGTGTCAACGATCTCAGCTGCAGACTGGTCGATCAATTTGTAGTCAAACGCCTTCAGACGGATGCGGATCTTTTGCTTCGAGGACATTTAAATTCCTTGATTAGGCAATGATCTTGGCAACCACACCAGCGCCAACTGTCTTACCACCTTCGCGGATAGCGAAGCGCAAGCCTTCTTCCATCGCAATGGGGTGGATCAACTTCACAGTGATCGACACGTTGTCACCTGGCATCACCATCTCTTTGCCTTCTGGCAACTCGATAGCACCTGTCACGTCAGTCGTACGGAAGTAGAACTGAGGACGGTAGTTGTTGAAGAATGGTGTGTGGCGGCCGCCTTCGTCTTTCGACAACACATAGATCTCAGCTGTGAAGTGAGTGTGCGGCTTGACTGAACCTGGCTTGCACAACACTTGACCGCGCTGCACGTCTTCGCGCTTTGTACCGCGCAACAAGATACCCACGTTGTCGCCAGCTTGACCTTGGTCCAACAACTTGCGGAACATTTCCACGCCAGTACACGTTGTCTTGACCGTGTCAACGATACCCACGATTTCGATTTCTTCGCCGACTTTGATGATGCCGCGCTCGATACGGCCTGTCACCACAGTACCGCGACCAGAGATGGAGAACACGTCTTCCACTGGCATCAAGAAGTTACCGTCCACTGCGCGCTCAGGCGTAGGGATGTAGCTGTCCAAAGCAGCAGCCAATTTCAAAATGGCTTCTTCGCCCAATGGGCCTTTGTCGCCTTCGAGGGCCAGCTTGGCTGAACCTTGAATGATTGGGGTGTCGTCGCCTGGGAAGTCGTACTTTTGCAGAAGTTCGCGAACTTCCATTTCGACCAATTCCAACAACTCAGCGTCGTCCACCATGTCGCACTTGTTCAAGAACACGATGATGTAAGGCACGCCCACCTGACGAGCCAACAAGATGTGCTCGCGGGTTTGTGGCATGGGGCCGTCAGCAGCTGAACACACCAAAATAGCGCCGTCCATTTGAGCAGCGCCAGTGATCATGTTTTTCACATAGTCGGCGTGACCAGGGCAGTCCACGTGTGCGTAGTGACGTGTTTCAGTCTCGTACTCAACGTGAGCAGTGTTGATCGTGATGCCGCGTGCTTTTTCTTCAGGAGCCGCGTCAATTTGGTCGTAAGCCTTAGCTTCGCCGCCAAACTTCAAAGACAGGATCGTGGTGATCGCAGCTGTCAACGTTGTTTTGCCGTGGTCGACGTGACCAATGGTGCCCACGTTCACGTGCGGCTTGGTACGTTCAAATTTTCCTTTTGCCATTTCTTTTCTCCAAAGAGCAGTGCCCGTGTACAGGTTTTATGTCTGCACGATGCTGCTGATTCGCCCCGCACGGGTGACAGGGCGGCGCATCGTCGCAGACAGGGGCCGCTTGACGCAGCCCCATGGGTTTTTATTTTGCGCGGGCGGCCACGATGGCTTCCGCAACGTTACGAGGGGCTTCAGCGTAGTGCTTGAATTCCATCGTATAAGTTGCACGGCCTTGTGACATCGAACGCAGGGTGGTTGAGTAGCCGAACATTTCAGACAATGGCACTTCAGCTTTAATTGCTTTACCGCCACCAACCATGTCGTCCATACCTTGCACCATGCCACGACGTGAGGACAAGTCGCCCATCACGCTACCAGCGTAGTCTTCAGGCGTCTCAACTTCCACAGCCATCATGGGCTCCAGAATGACCGGGCCAGCTTTACGGCAACCTTCTTTGAAACCAAAGATGGCAGCCATTTTGAAAGCCATTTCGTTCGAGTCCACATCGTGGTACGAGCCGAAGTGCAAGGTCACCTTGACGTCAACGACTGGGTAGCCAGCCAACACGCCTTGACCCAACGCTTCGATCACGCCTTTTTCAACCGCAGGGATGTATTCGCGAGGAACCACACCACCCTTGATCGCGTCAACGAATTCGAAGCCTTTGCCAGCTTCTTGTGGCTCAACCTTGAGCACCACGTGACCGTACTGGCCTTTACCGCCAGACTGACGCACAAACTTGCCTTCGGCCTCTTCCACAGTCTTGCGAATGGTTTCGCGGTAAGCCACTTGGGGCTTGCCCACGTTGGCTTCCACGCCGAATTCACGCTTCATGCGGTCGACAATAATTTCCAAGTGCAATTCGCCCTGACCACCAATGATGGTCTGGCCAGATTCTTCGTCGGTTTGCACGCGGAAAGAAGGATCTTCTGCAGCCAAACGAGACAAAGCCATGCCCATTTTTTCTTGGTCAGCTTTTGTTTTTGGCTCAACAGCTTGACGGATCACAGAGTCAGGGAACACCATGCGCTCCAAGGTGATCACGGCTGCTGGATCGCACAAAGTCTCACCTGTGGTGACGTCTTTCAAACCCACGCAAGCAGCGATGTCGCCCGCACGAATCTCGTCGACTTCTTCACGGTTGTTGGCGTGCATCTGCACAATACGACCGATACGCTCTTTCTTGCCACGCACAGGGTTGTACACGGTGTCGCCCTTTTTCAGGACGCCCGAGTAAACGCGCACGAATGTCAACTGACCCACAAATGGATCGGTCATCAATTTGAATGCCAAGGCGGAGAACTTCTCGTTGTCATCCGCTTTACGGATCACTTCTTTTTCGTCTTCGTCAAAGCCCTTGATCGCTTTCACGTCCAACGGAGAAGGCATCAATTCAAGCACAGCATCCAACATACGTTGAACGCCTTTGTTCTTGAACGCTGTACCGCACAACATCGGTTGAATTTCGCTGTTGATGGTGCGCACACGAAGACCGTGTGTGATTTCTTCTTCAGTCAAGTCACCTTCTTCGAGGTACTTGTTCATCAACTCTTCAGAGGCTTCAGCCGCAGCTTCCACCATCTTTTCGCGCCATTCTTTGGCCAATTCCACCAAATCAGCTGGAATTTCTTCGAAAGTGAACTTCATACCTTGAGACGCTTCGTCCCAAATGATGGCTTTCATTTTGCGGAGGTCAACCACGCCAGTGAAGTTATCTTCAGCGCCGATTGGGATCACGATTGGCACAGGATTGGCCTTCAAGCGCAACTTCATCTGGTCAACGACCTTGAAGAAGTTGGCACCCGTACGGTCCATCTTGTTCACAAAGGCCAAACGTGGCACTTTGTATTTGTTAGCTTGACGCCACACGGTTTCGGATTGGGGCTGAACGCCACCCACCGCACAGTAAACCATGCAAGCACCGTCGAGCACGCGCATGGAACGCTCAACTTCAATCGTGAAGTCAACGTGGCCAGGGGTGTCAATGATGTTGATGCGGTGGTCAGCGAAAGAGCCATCCATGCCCTTCCAGAAACAAGTGGTGGCAGCAGAAGTGATCGTGATGCCACGCTCTTGCTCTTGCTCCATCCAGTCCATGGTGGCAGCGCCATCATGCACTTCACCAATCTTGTGGTTCACACCGGTGTAAAAAAGAATACGCTCTGTCGTGGTGGTCTTACCAGCGTCAATGTGCGCTGAAATACCAATGTTGCGATAGCGCTCAATGGGGGTATTGCGAGCCATTTTTTACCTTTGAATTTAGAAGCGGAAGTGGCTAAACGCCTTGTTGGCTTCGGCCATGCGGTGAACTTCGTCACGCTTTTTCATAGCACCGCCACGGCCTTCAGAGGCTTCCAGCAACTCGTTAGCCAAGCGCAAAGCCATGGACTTTTCGCCACGCTTGCGAGCGGCTTCTTTGAGCCAACGCATGGACAAAGCCAAGCGACGCACAGGACGCACCTCAACTGGCACTTGGTAGTTAGCGCCACCCACACGGCGGGACTTAACCTCCACCATTGGCTTGACGTTGTTGATAGCAACGGAGAACAACTCGACGGGGTCTTTGCCCGACTTTTGCTCGATTTGCTCCAGAGCACCGTAAATGATGCGCTCAGCAACCGCTTTTTTGCCGCCTTCCATGATCACGTTCATGAATTTAGACAACTCGACATTGCCGTACTTTGGATCCGGCAGGATTTCACGTTTAGGGACTTCGCGACGACGTGGCATATTTCACCTCTTATTTGCTTCAGTTGGCATCTTCTTCAGACACCGCAAAAACCATTTTGGTTTTCACTTACTCGACCCACAGCGGGTCACTACGCCGATTCACCGCGCCACGCGGGAAACAGCACCTGTTTGATCAAAAGATCAGTGCTTACTTAGCCTTAGGCTTTTTAGCGCCGTACTTAGAACGCGATTGCTTGCGATCTTTCACGCCTTGCAAATCGAGCGAACCGCGCACGATGTGGTAACGCACACCTGGCAAGTCTTTCACACGACCGCCGCGCACGAGCACAACGCTATGTTCTTGCAAGTTGTGACCTTCACCGCCGATGTACGAAATGACTTCGAAACCGTTGGTCAAGCGAACTTTGGCAACTTTACGCAGCGCAGAGTTAGGCTTCTTAGGAGTCGTGGTGTACACACGGGTGCACACGCCACGACGTTGTGGAGAATTTTGCATCGCAGGGCTTTTAGACTTGGTCGTTTCGACCTCGCGCCCCTGACGCACCAGTTGATTGATGGTTGGCATTGAAAAACGTCCCTAAACGTTTGAATTAAAAAGAAAACGTGAATCCCTTCGGAAATTCCGAAAAGCCTTCTAGTGTATCAGCATCGGGAGGGGGAGGCAAATCTAGGCCGAAATGCCTCAAACAGCGCTTACTTGACCCACAAGCGCACGGCGTCCCAAGCGCGGCCCACGAAACCTGCTTGTTCGACGGTTTCGAGCACCAACAAAGGCACATCCACCAGTGGCTTCTGGTCCAGAGTGACCTTCAAAGCACCCACGGCTTGGCCCCGGCTGAGTGGCGCAACCAAAGGTTCAGGGCGAGCCACTTGGGTTTGAATGCGGCCAGCAGCGCCAGCCGGCACCGCCACCACGATGGGCGCGAAGCGGCCCAATTTGACTTGGTTGCCACGACCCTTCCAAACATTGGGCGTGACCACCGCTTGGTTCGCATCAAACAACTTGATGGCGTCAAACGCGGTGTAACCCCAGTTCAGCAGCTTTTGCGATTCAGTGGCTCGCGCGTTCTCGCTGGAAGCCCCCAACACAATCGACAACAAACGACGTTGACCCACGCCTGGTGCGTCACGCTTTGCGGTGGCAATCAAACAAAAGCCTGCAGCATCGGTGTGGCCTGTTTTCAAGCCATCCACACTGGGGTCGCGAAACAACAGCAAGTTGCGGTTGCTTTCATTGGCCGCAGGTGTGCCGGGGTAGCGGTATTTTTTGATGGCGTAGTAGCCCACGTAATCCGGAAAGTCTTGCATCAAGCGACCCGCCAAGATGCTCAGGTCACGCGCGGTGGTGGTGTGACCGGGCTCGGTCAAGCCTTCTGGGTTTTTGTAACCGGTGGATTTCATGCCGAGCACTTTGGCTTGGGCATTCATCATCTGCACAAAGTGCTCCACCGTGCCGCCCACACCTTCGGCCAAAGCCATGGTGGCGTCGTTGCCAGACTGAACAATCATGCCTTTGATGAGGTCTTCAACAGGCACTTTCATCTTGGGATCAATGAACATGCGCGAGCCGGGCATCTTCCATGCGCGCTCGCTCACGCCAAAGGTTTGTTGTAGGCTGATTTTTTTGGCCTTGAGCGCATCAAACACGATGTAGGCGGTCATCAACTTCGTCAGCGACGCTTGCTCAATCGGCTTATCGGCATCCAACTCCGCCAAGGTTTGCTGCGCGGTCAAATCCACCAGCAAATACGCACGTGCCGCAATTTCAGGGGGCTGCGGCACTTGCGCCTGCGCTTGAAACACGCAAGTCAAGCCCATCAAAAAGCCGATGAAAGTGGTGCGCAGGAATCGTGTCATGACGGTCTTCAGATGAAAAATGAGCCAAAGAATTGGGCTCGCTTTTTAAGCAAAAGCCCCGCAAGCGCTGGCAGGGCTTAGCCCTGCAAATGACGCACTACTAAATTCTTGAGAAGCGGTAATTGTCCATGAAAGAAATGGCCACCACCAGGCACCACCGTCACCGGCAGGCTTTGTGGGCGCGCCCAATCCATGACGGAAGCCAAGGACACGGTATCGTCTTGCTCGCCATGCACCACCAAGGTTTTGTCATGCAACCCGGGCGCCACAGGTGCGACAGTGAAGCGCTGCGCCGCAGTCCCAATGAAGGCCACCTTCTCAATCACGCGGTACGCGTGCAGCTCGGCCAAAGCATGGCTGGCCACAAAAGAACCAAACGAGAAGCCCGCAATGGCCAACGGTCCGACCGGTGCCACTTGCTCAACCACGCGCAAAAAGTCGCGCGCTTCGCCAGCACCTGCATCGTGCTCGCCCGCCGACGCGCCGACGCCGCGAAAATTAAAACGTACCACCGTCCAGCCGCATTGCACAAAGGCACGCGCCAGTGTTTGCACCACTTTGTTGTCCATGGTGCCGCCAAACAAAGGGTGCGGGTGCGCCACGATGGCCACGCCACGCGACACGCCCTCGGGCTCGTCACGCAAAGCTTCGATGACACCCGCTTCGCCTTCAAGGGTGATTTTTTGGGTTTGTGAATTCATGACTGCCTCAACGCCCCACGTGGGCGGGTACCACCAAGCGCTCGACCACTTGGCCGTTCTTCAGGTGGCTTTCAACGATTTCATTCACATCGCTTTTATCCATCACGGTGTACCAAACGCCCTCTGGGTACACCACAGCCACGGGACCGCCTGCGCAGCGGTCTAAGCAGCCCGCTTTGTTCACACGCACGCCGCCTACGCCCGCAAGGCCCGCCGCTTTGACTTGGGCTTTGCAATGGTCAAACGCTTCTTGTGCGCCATGGTTGGCGCAGCAATCTTGGCCGTTCTCACGCTGATTCAGGCAGAAAAAGATGTGGTGTTTGTAATAAGAAGTTTGTGTCATAGGTGAATTTTAGTTTTGGGTGCTGCGATCGCGCGACACACGCACCAGCGCCAGCATCAGCACGGCATAGGGCCACAGCCAGCCCAGCCATTGCACAAGTCCGTGAAAACGGATGAAACGACCTTGCTCCCAAGTTTGCAAAGTTTGCGCGAAGTAAGCGCTTTCCGGCGATTGGTTCAGCACACTTTGCTGCACAAGCAGCGCGAGCAACAAAAACGTCCAAGCGGTGCGGGCCGACAGCGGCAAAAAGAACAAAGCCACCACACAGCCAAAAATGAGCCCCAACATCACAGGCAAATCCAGCCAAGTCCAAGCATGTACTGGGCCGTAGCTCAACGCGGCAGATAAAGCACTCACACCCAAAGCCATGCACAGCACCAACAGCATGTACAAAAAGCGTTGCCCGGCTTGGCGAATCACACCAAATCCCAGCAAGCAAGGCACGAGCAAGCCCAACATCACACACAACAACTCGGCACCCGGCAGCAATGGCTCTAGTTCAAACGCGCGCAGGGGAATCCAATCTTCAAACGGTGTCGCATCAAATGCACTGGTCAGCGCGTCTTCCACACGCTCCCACACTTGGCCCAAGCCCAAAGGCACAGCCACTGGAAACAGCAACGCAGCGGGCCACACCGCCATCAACACCAAGGCCATATAAGCGTCGCGGACAAACCAACGTTCACGGAATTGGCTCCATCGGCGCAGCAAACCCAAATGTTCCAAGGAGCTCGCCAACACGGCGCCGATCCATGCACCCAGCGTGTTGAGCAGGAAGTCAGGCAAAGAAGGCACGCGCGCAGGCAAGTAGCTTTGCAAACCCTCCATCGCCAATGACAAAACAGCCGCCGCCAGGGTCGAAAGCGTGACCACGCGCGTTTGCCAGCCCATGCGCATGGCGCTCAGGGTCAGGAAAAAACCTAGTGGGGCATAGCCGAGAACGTTTGCCACCACATCAAACCCCAGCCAATACTTGGGCCAAGGCGCCGTTAAAAACGACCAAGACCAAATGCCTTGATCGCGCCAATGGTCAAACGGATACAGACTGGCGTAGACGATCAACGCCACGCACATTTGCGACAGAGGCCAAGCGGAGGTTTTACGCATGGGCCAAGCGTGTTTTTTAGAAAGGTTTGACGACCACCAAGATCACGGCAATGGTCAGCAAGACCACCGGAATCTCGTTGAACCAGCGGTACCACACGTGGCCACGGGTGTTGGTTCGGGTTTCAAATTTGCGAAGCAGGCGGCCACAGCCATGGTGGTAGCCCAGCGCCAGCAACACCACGGTCAGCTTGGCGTGCATCCAGCCATTGCCAGGGCCCATGCCAATACCGACGCCCAGCCAGAGCCACAAACCCAGGCCCACGGCAGGAATCATCAACAAGGTGGTGAAACGCATCAGCTTGCGCGCCATCAGCAACAAGCGCGTCTCTTCTGCCTCGGACCCAGGCTCAACTTGCGCCAAGTTCACAAAAATGCGAGGTAAGTAAAACAAGCCCGCAAACCAGCTGGCCACGAAGATGATGTGAAAAGATTTGATCCAAAGCATGGGACCAGTTTAGCCGCGCTCAAAAAAAGCCCGACACGAGGTCGGGCCAAGTCACCTGGCAGCTTTGACGCGCAAGGTGCCCGCTTAGGGAGGAAAAGCGGGGAGCAGCAAGCTGCCCGAATGCAATCTAGCAAACACGCAAATTGCCATCAATGGGGGTAACGCCACACGTTTCGCCTAAGCGACACACACAAACAGGCACAATTTCATATATGCAACACCCTTTTGCCCCTTTCCCCGCCAACCGCCCTCGCCGTCTGCGCCGTGACGACTTCACCCGCCGCTTGGTGCGCGAACACGCGTTGAGCGTGAACGACTTGATCTACCCCGTCTTTGTGCTCGAAGGCGAAAAACGCCGCGAAGCCGTGGGCTCCATGCCCGGCGTCGAGCGCTTGAGCTTGGACTTGCTGCTACCCGTGGCCGAAGAATGTGTGAAGCTGGGCATCCCCGTGATGGCCTTGTTCCCCGTCATCAGCGGCCACCTCAAAACGCCCGATGGCATTGAGGCCACCAACCCCGACGGCCTCGTGCCGCATGTGGTGCGTGAGCTCAAAAAACGTTTCCCCGAACTCGGCGTGATGACCGATGTGGCGCTGGACCCCTTCACCAGCCATGGCCAAGACGGTCTGCTGGACGACGCGGGTTACATCTTGAACGATGTCACCACCGAGATGCTGGTCAAACAGGCCATGACCCAAGCCGACGCAGGCGTGGACATCGTGGCCCCCAGCGACATGATGGACGGCAGAATTGGAGCGATTCGAGCAGCGCTCGAAGCGAAGGGCCACATTCACACCCGCATCATGGCCTACAGCGCCAAGTACGCCAGCGCGTTCTACGGCCCGTTCCGTGATGCGGTGGGGTCTTCGGCCAACTTGGGCAAGGCCGACAAAAAGGTCTACCAAATGGACCCCGGCAACACAGACGAAGCCCTGCGCGAAGTGGCGCTGGACATCGCCGAAGGCGCCGACATGGTGATGGTCAAGCCCGGCATGCCCTACCTCGATGTGGTGCGCCGCGTCAAAGATGAGTTCCATGTGCCCACCTTTGCCTACCAAGTCAGCGGCGAATACGCCATGCTCAAAGCCGCCGCCCAAAACGGCTGGCTCGACCACGACGCAGTGATGATGGAAAGCTTGCTCGCCTTCAAACGCGCAGGCGCAGACGGCGTGTTGACCTACTTCGCCATCGACGTGGCGAAAAAATTGCACGGACTGTCTTGATGCATTTGCCTGAAATTCGCAGGTCACACATCGCCATCGCGGTGATTTCGGGCTTGCTTTTCAGTTTGTCTTTTCGGCTGAACCAGTACTTTGACGCATTGTTTGTCTACTCTGCTGGCATCAGCCTGTTGTTCTTGCCTGCAGGTGTCAAGCTTTTAGCTGTGCTGGTCGGACGTTTGCCCGCGATCGTGGGCATCATGGTGGTCAGCGTGCATTTAGGTGCGAGCATTTGGCCAGACAAGCCGATGACGGCCATTGTTTACTTCGCTTTTGTGAGCTTGATGACCTACCCAATTGCGACGTTAGGGGTCATGCGTTTGTTCCACATCCGCAAAAATCTCAGCAACTTACGGTATCACCACATCGTGGTGTTGTCGGTCGTGGCCAGCATCCTGAACGGCTTGGTTCACAACTGGCTGTATCTCGCGCAAGGGGTCACCACGAGTGAAGAGCTTTGGCACAAAAGCGCCGCCATGGCGTTGGGTGACTTCATGGGATGCTTTGTGGTGGTGGCGTTTTTCCATGCCGCCATGGGCGTGCTGCGCAGTGCGCGCAACCCCCAAATCGATTGACGCTTAGCCCAGGTGTTTGCCAAAGAACGCCAAGGTTCGCACCAAAGCCAACTTGGCTGACGCCTCTTGGTAAGCACCGCGGTGGTCGCAATTGAAGCCGTGATTGGCGGGATACAAATGCACCTCTACCTCTGGGTGCGCGTGCTTGAACTTTTCCACCGTGTCTAGCGGAATCCAGTGGTCTTCTTCTGCGTAATGCGCGAGCACGGGGCAATGGGGGTGACGTGCGATTTCCTCGTCCGTCGTTGAGCCACCCCCGTAATAAGGCACTGCAGCGCTCAGGCCTTTCACCAAAGCCGCTGCACGCCACGCCAACAAACCGCCCCAGCAATAGCCCACGATGCCGACTTTGGCGCCGCTGGTCTTAGCGGCGTAGTCCACTGCCGCTTGAATGTCAGCCATGACGCCTGGCGCAGGCAAGGACTCGATCGCTGCTTTCAGCACCATGCCGGCTTGCATGTCTTCGGGGCTGTAGCCCAGCTCCACGCCATGTTTGGCTCGGTGGAACGTGGCGGGTGCCACGGCCAAATAACCTTGCGCGGCATACCCATCGGCCACTTCACGGATGTGCGCGTTGACACCAAAAATCTCTTGTACGACCACCACCGCACCCTTGGGCGTAGCCTTGGGTTGCGCCACATAGGCAGGAAAAACAAAGCCGTCTGCAGAAGTCAAATTGACAGTCATCTTGAGATCTCCTTAAATTTCTTGAAAGTAAATATCGAACAGCTTACTGGGTTTTTAAAGGCCTGGTGCTATCGTGCAGCCCATTAAGTTCGCTCAACCGCATTGAGGAGACAAGAATGAAACCTGTACTTTTGATCACTGGCGCCAGCCGAGGCATTGGCGCCGCCACTGCCGTTTTAGCAGCGCAGCAAGGCTGGGCCGTGGCCGTGAATTACGCCAGCAATGCACCGGCGGCCGACAGCGTGGTGAAGCAAATTCAAGACGCAGGCGGAACCGCCATCGCGGTGCAAGCCGATGTGGGCGACGAAGCGCAAATTTTGCGCATGTTTGCCGAAGTCGATGCCAAGCTGGGCCGCATCTCAGGCCTCGTCAACAACGCGGGCGTGGTGGATGTGACCGCCAAAGTGCAAGACCAAAGCTGGGCGCGCTGGGAACGCATGATGCGCATCAACGTGTTGGGCTCGTTCGCCTGCGCACGCGAAGCCGTTAAGCGCATGAGCACCGGGCACGGGGGCTCGGGTGGCAGCATTGTCAACGTCTCAAGCGCCGCCGCACGCTTAGGCGCACCCGGCCAATACGTGGACTACGCTGCGGCCAAAAGCGCCATCGACGCCTTCACCATCGGCCTCGCCAAAGAAGTGGCGGCAGAAGGTATCCGCGTCAACGCGGTGCGCCCCGGCTTGATTGACACCGACATCCACGCCTCAGGCGGCTTGCCCAACCGCGTGCGCGATTTGGCGCACTTGGTGCCCATGCAACGCGGCGGCACCTCTGAAGAAGTGGCGCAAGCCATTGTGTGGCTGCTCAGCGATGCGGCCAGTTACACCACCATGAGCTTGATGGAAATTTCGGGCGGACGCTAAAACACCGCCGCCCACTTTGGCCTTGGACGAGTACCGTCACGTGCGAGGTTTAAGCGGCGAAGCCTCCGGCCAAGGCCTTGCGCAAATAGTCCACAAACGCCGTCACCGCACGTGGCACATGGGGCGAATACGGGCGAATGGCGTACAGCTGCTCGGCAAATGCGCCGACCGGTTGCCAGTCCGGCAGCACCTGAACGAGCTTGCCTTGTTGCAAAGCGGCTTGCGCACTGAAGTCAGGCAAGAGCGCAATACCCAAGCCCGTTAAGGCTGCCTCACGCAGTGCCTCACTGTTGTTGGCAGCCAGCTGCCCCGTCACCGGGACGGTGATGCGTTCGTCTTTGTCTTTGGCTTTGGTCTTCACACGCGCCAGCGTCCACGTGGGCGTGTCTTGTGCGCGCAGGTAATGCAGGCAGTTGTGCGCTTGCAAATCAGCGGGCGTTTGCGGCGTGCCCGCACGGCGCAAATAAGCTTTATTGGCCACCAACACCGAGTGCGTGCTGCACAAAGTCCACGCCACATGTGTATCCGGTGGACGGGCGGTGTGACGAATCGCCAAGTCAAAACCTTCAGTGGCCAAGCTGCTGAGTCGGTCCGCCATATCTAGCTCTATGCGCACCTCTGGGTACTCGCGCAAGAAATCAGCCAAACGCGGGGCGAGCTGTTGACGCGCAAAAGCCACAGGCGCAGTGACGCGTAGCAAACCGCTTGGCACACCTGCCAAGTCGCGCACTTGGGCAAAGCTGTGTTCGATTTGTTCAAACGAAGCGCGGGTATCGTCCACCAAGCGCTGTCCGGCTTCCGTCAAACGCACGCTGCGGGTGGTGCGTTGCACCAGCGGCACACGTGCCGCGCGTTCAAGTTCAGCAATGCGTTGGCTCATGGCGGCCTTGCTCACACCGAGGCGTGCAGCGGCAGCGGTGTAGCTGCCTTGTTGGGCCAGCACACTGAGCCAATGCAGGTGGTGCCAAAGCTCACTGATTTTTTGGTCATTCATGGCTTGATTGTTCACTATTTTGAACAATCAATTCAAGGTTTGATGCTTGTTTCATGCATTTACCCTGCCTACACTGCGTCATCTTTCCTCAACACCGAAACACCTCATGACACAAGCCCACATCGCGCATTACATCAACGGCGCCGTTGCCAACGGCAGCGGCACACGCACGCAGCCCGTGTACAACCCAGCCACAGGCGCTGTCACAGCCAATGTGAGCTTGGCCAATGTGGCCGATGTCAACGCTGCCGTGGCCGCCGCCCACAAAGCTTTCCCCGCTTGGGCCGACACCCCGCCCCTGCGCCGCGCCCGTGTGATGTTCAAGTTCTTGGAATTGCTCAACGCCAACAAAGACAAGTTGGCCCACATGATCACCGCCGAGCACGGCAAAGTGTTCACCGACGCCCAAGGCGAAGTGAGCCGCGGCATCGACATCGTCGAGTTCGCCACCGGTATTCCTCAGTTGCTCAAAGGCGATTTCACCGAGCAAGTCTCCACCGGCATCGACAACTGGACCATGCGCCAACCCCTCGGCGTGGTGGCGGGCGTGACGCCCTTCAACTTCCCCGTCATGGTGCCCGCCTGGATGTTTCCCGTGGCCATTGCCGCTGGCAACACCTTTGTGCTCAAGCCCAGCCCGATTGACCCATCGCCTTCGTTGTTCATTGCCGAACTACTCAAGCAGGCAGGCTTGCCAGACGGTGTATTCAACGTGGTGCAAGGCGACAAAGAAGCGGTCGACGCTTTGCTGGTTCACCCCGATGTGAAAGCCGTGAGCTTTGTGGGTTCCACGCCCATCGCCAACTACATTTATGAGACCGGCGCCCACCACGGCAAGCGCGTGCAAGCCTTGGGCGGCGCGAAGAACCACATGGTCGTCATGCCCGACGCCGACATCGACCAAGCGGTCGACGCCTTGATTGGCGCGGCCTACGGCTCCGCAGGCGAGCGTTGCATGGCCATCAGCGTGGCCGTGTTGGTGGGCGATGTGGCAGACCGTTTGATGCCCAAACTCATTGAACGCACCAAGGCTTTGAAAGTGCTCAACGGCGAAAACCTCGCTGCCGAAATGGGCCCCATCGTGACCGACGTGGCGCACAAGCGCATCACTGGCTACATCGAACAAGGCGTGAAAGAAGGTGCGCGCTTGTTGGTTGACGGCCGCAACTTTGACGGCGCGTCTGCTGGCGAAGGCTGCGGCACTGACACATCAGGCGGCTTCTGGATGGGCGGCACCTTGTTTGACAACGTCACCCCAGACATGCGCATCTACAAAGAAGAAATCTTCGGCCCTGTGCTGAGCTGCCTGCGCGTGGCTGACTTGGCACAAGCCGTAGACCTCATCAACGCACACGAGTTCGGCAACGGCGTGAGCTGCTTCACCCGCGACGGCAACGTGGCCCGTGAGTTTGCGCGCCACATCCAAGTGGGCATGGTTGGCATCAATGTGCCGATTCCGGTGCCCATGGCGTGGCACGGCTTTGGCGGCTGGAAGAAGAGCTTGTTTGGCGACATGCACGCCTACGGTGAAGAAGGTGTGCGTTTCTACACGAAGCAAAAGAGCGTCATGCAGCGCTGGCCTGAAAGCATTGGCAAAGGCGCTGAGTTCGTGATGCCTACATCGAAATAACTTTAGCTTTCGAGAGGGGCGCTTTTGCGTGTGCAGCGGCAGCTTGGGGCAGCATGTTTTGCTCCTCGTCTGCTGCGCATCCGAATGTCGCTGCAACACGCCACCCCAATCTACCGCTGCACACACAAGGGCGCTATGACGCTCACAAGCTACCATCCATGCACACAACAACAAAGACTTGAGACCTTGGCATGAGTGATTCCCAGTTTGACTACATCATCGTCGGCGCCGGCACCGCTGGCTGCTTGCTCGCCAACCGCCTAAGCGCCAACGCCAGCAAACGTGTGCTGCTCATCGAAGCAGGCCGCAAAGACGATTACCACTGGATTCACATCCCCGTCGGCTACTTGCACTGCATTGGCAACCCGCGCACCGATTGGCTTTACAACACCGCACCCGATGAAGGCTTGAATGGCCGCAGCTTGCGCTACCCGCGCGGCAAAGTCTTGGGTGGCTGCTCCAGCATCAACGGCATGATTTACATGCGCGGCCAAGCGCGTGACTACGACCAATGGGCCGACATCACCGGCGACGCGCGCTGGCGTTGGGACAACGCGCTGCCCTATTTCAAACTCCACGAAGACCACCACGCAGGCGCCAATGCCGCCCACGGCGCCAAAGGCGAACGCAGCGAAGTGCTGCTGGCTGACAACACCGTGTACGGCGAAACCTTGCGTCACCACATTGCCGGTGGCGAATGGCGCGTCGAGAAACAACGCTTGCGCTGGGACGTGCTCGACGCGTTTGCACAAGCCGCTGTGCAAGCCGGCATTCCCGCCACCGACGACTTCAACCGCGGCAACAACGAAGGCGTGGGTTACTTTGAAGTGAACCAAAAAAGCGGTTGGCGTTGGAACACCGCCAAGGCCTTCATTCGCCCCACATGCTACGCACGCCCCAACTTTGAGTTGTGGTCATCCGCCCAAGTGGCCAAGCTCGTCATGACGAATGATGAAGACGGAACACAACGTTGCAGCGGCGTCGAAGTGTGGACGGGTCACGGCTACGTGACCGTCACAGCCAAACAATCCGTCGTGTTGAGCGCTGGCGCCATTGGCACGCCTCAAATCTTGCAGCTCTCCGGCCTTGGTCCAGCTGAGCTTCTGAAGCAACACGGCATTGAACCGGTCATTGACCTGCCAGGCGTGGGCGCCAACTTGCAAGACCATTTGCAAATTCGCTCAGTCTTCAAAGTGCAGGGCGTTCAAACTCTCAACACCTTGGCCAGCAGTTGGTGGGGCAAAGCCAAGATCGGTTTGGAATACGCCTTCAAGCGCAGCGGCCCCATGAGCATGGCGCCCTCACAACTCGGCGCCTTCACCCGCAGCAGCCCAGACCAGCCTTATCCCAACATCGAGTACCACGTGCAACCACTCAGCTTGGATGCGTTTGGTGAACCGCTGCACAGCTTCTCTGCCTTCACGGCCAGCGTGTGCAACTTGAACCCCACCAGCCGCGGCACGGTCAGCATCACCAGCGCTAACTTTGCAGATGCGCCCAAGATTGCACCCAACTACCTGAGCACCGAAGCGGACCGCAAAGTGGCTGCCGATTCGCTGCGTGTGACACGCCGCATCGCAGCCCAACCGGCCCTCGCCAAATACAAGCCTGAGGAATACAAACCTGGCGTGCAATACCAAACCGACGAAGACTTGGCGCGACTGGCAGGCGACATTGCCACCACCATCTTCCACCCCGTGGGTACCGCGCGCATGGGGCGGTTGGACGACGCCATGGCCGTGGTCGACCCCGAGTTGCGCGTGCGAGATGGGCGCGGCGGCGTGGTGCGCGGCCTGCGCGTGGTGGATGCCAGCGTGATGCCCACCATCACCAGCGGCAACACCAACAGCCCCACCTTGATGCTGGCCGAAAAGGCCGCGCAATGGCTGGCGCACGAAGCCGAGCAAGCGTGAGTCACATACGCCTCGGGTTAGCCCGCAAGGGAAAATCCTAGGCAAAAGGAGACTAAGTGGCGCTTACAGTCACTTCACTCGAAACGGCGTAAGCGCTGTATCACGAGGGTCTGAGGAGACAAACACAACAGACGCTTCCTAAGGGGCGTCACCCAGGAAAGGCACCGGTTACCCCCGGTGCCTTTTGCTTTTTCTGGCGTCGTCATTTCCGACCACAATCTGCGCATGGAACTTTTCTTCACCACCCTTGCCTCCGCTTTGGCTGGCTTTGTGGACTCAATCGTCGGCGGCGGTGGTTTGATCTTGCTACCCGCCCTCTTCGCCGTCTACCCATCCACGGCACCCGCCACCTTGTTTGGCACCAACAAAAGCGCGTCGGTTTGGGGCACGGCCTTTGCCACTTGGCAGTACAGCCGTCGCGTGCAGGTGCGCTGGTCAGCCTTGCTCCCAGCCGCGGCAACCACCATGGTGGCCGCCTTTGCAGGCGCATGGCTGGTGACCTTGGTTTCGCCCGAGTTTTTGCGTCGCTTGTTACCCGTCGTCTTGCTGGTTGTCCTGATCTACACCCTGATGCGCAAAGACATGGGGCGCCACCATGCGCCACGCTTTCATGGCCGTGCAGAGTTATTGGCGACCTCCACCATCGGTTTGACCATTGGGTTTTACGACGGATTTTTTGGGCCTGGCACGGGCAGCTTCTTTGTGTTTTTGCTGGTGCGCTGGTTGGGCTATGACTTTCTCAATGCGTCTGTGGCAGCCAAGCTGTTGAACCTTTCTAGCAACATCGCCGCCTTGATCTTGTTCACGATGAAAGGCCACGTGTGGTGGCATTTGGCCCTGCCGATGGCCATGGCCAATGTGGCGGGTAGCTTGCTGGGCACGCGCATGGCGTTGCAGCACGGTGCAGGTTTTGTGCGTGGCATGTTCATCATGGTGGTGAGCGCGCTGATTTGCAAAACCAGCTACGACGCGTTTTTGCGCTAAGGCCCAACAGCACCCCTGAGGCCTTTGAGGCTGGTCAGCGTGGGCTGGTGGTAGCTGGCTTTTGCGCCACCGCAGACGCAGCAGCAGAAGCCGATTTGGTAGCAGCCGAGGCGGCTTTTGCTGCGGCTGAAGCTGCTTTCTCAGCCGCAGAAGCAGCCACGACAGGCTCTTCCGCCGCCAACTCGGCCGCCTTGGGTGGCCAAGGTACGCTGGCCACTGGGCGGGGTTTGCCAATTGGCCGTGTCGCCTGACCTCTTTGCACCGCTTCAATGTCTTCTTGTGAGGGGTACTGCCCCGTGATGACGAAGTCAAACACGCGACGTGCAATCGGCGCTGCGTTTTGAGCGCCAAAGCCAGCGTTTTCTACCACCATGGCCAAGGCCACTTTGGGATCGTCTGCTGGCGCAAACGCCACGAACAACGCATGGTCGCGCATGCGTTCATCAATGGCCGCTGCGTTGTACTTTTCGTTTTGTTTGACCGTGAACACCTGCGCCGTGCCCGTTTTGCCGGCGCTCACATACTGCGCACCAATGAAGCTGGTGGCAGACGTGCCTTCGACGTTCACACCGATCATGCCTTTTTTGATGACTTCTAAATTCTCTGGCGACAACGGCAGTTGCCCGATGGGCTCCTTGGCCACAAGGGTCGACGCCTTGGTTTCAACGTCCACCACTTCGCGCACCAAATGCGGCTTCATCTTCAAACCGTTGTTGGCCACGGTGCCCATCGCATGCGCAATTTGCAGCATGGTGAAGTTGTTGTATCCCTGACCAATGCCCAGAGAAATGGTTTCGCCTGAATACCAACGTTGCTGCTCTGGCTTCTTGTAGGTGTTGCGTTTCCACTCGGTAGATGGCAGCACGCCGCGCGACTCACCCAAAATGTCGATGCCTGTAATTTGGCCAAAACCCAAGGGTTTCATTTGGTCGTGCATCAAGTCCACGCCCATGTCACGCGCCAGTGTGTAGTAGTAGGTGTCGCACGACTCGACGATGGACTTGTACATGTCCACCGCACCATGGCCACCCTCTTTGTCGTCCCGGAAACGGTGGTTGCCAAACATGAAGTAGCCCGGGTCGGAGATCAATGTCTTCTCCGCGCGCTTGCCGGTTTGCAACGCGGCCAAAGCCATGAAGGGCTTGTAGGTCGAGCCAGGCGGGTAGGTGCCGCGCAAGGCGCGATTCAACAAAGGCTTGTCGATGGACTCATTGAGCGCAGCCCAGTTTTCAGAGTCAATGCCGTCCACAAACAAGTTGGGATCGAACGTGGGTTTGCTCACAAAAGCCAGCACTTCGCCGGTCTTGGGGTCAAGAGCCACCAAGGCGCCACGGCGTTTGCCGTAGAGGTCTTCCACCAGCTTTTGCAGCTTGATGTCGATGGACAACACCACGCTGTTGCCGGGAATGGCTTGGCTGCTGTTGAGGCGGCGCACGGCGCGTCCGCCTGCCGAGGTTTCCATCTCTTGCACGCCCGTGGTGCCGTGCAACTGTGTTTCGTAGCTTTGCTCGACACCAAGTTTGCCGATGTAGTCGGTGCCACGGTAGTTGCCTGCATCGTCCGACTCTTCAATCTTGCCTTTTTCCGCTTGGTTGATACGACCGATGTAGCCAATCACGTGGCTGGCCAGTTGGTTGTACGGGTAGTTGCGGAACAAACGCGCGCGAATTTCAACGCCAGGAAAACGATAGCGCTGCGCAGCAAAGCGCGCCACTTCTTCGTCGCTCAATCGGTTGCGAATTGGCACCGATTCAAAGCTCTTCGATTCACCGAGCTGCTTTTTAAAGCGACGTTTGTCGCGCGCTTGAATGTCAATGACGCTTGAGAGCTGCTCAATCACCTCTTCCAGGGGCAAGACCACTTTGGAAGCCGTAATTTCGAGGGTGTAGGCCGAGTAGTTGGTGGCCAACACAATGCCGTTGCGGTCCATGATGACGCCACGGTTGGGCACGATGGGCACGATGGCCGTGCGGTTGTTTTCGGCTTGTGCGTTGAGTTCGTCGTAGCGCACCACCTGCAAATAAAACAGGCGAATCGACAACAGGCTAAACAACACCACAATCGCGCCCGTCACCACCACCATGCGCGACCTGAAGCGTCGCAGGTCGGACTCGATGTCGCGAATCACCCTCATAGCGGTCGGTTCGCGTCAGGATTGGGTGCGCGACGCTGCGGCGCCAACAAAAACACGCTGACCACAGGCCACAACACGGCCTCTAACAGCGGCGCCAAAAAGATAGGCCAACCGGGAAACAGCGCACCCGACATCATGCGCACCATCAACTCCAACGCGTGCGCCACCGCAAACATCGGCAACACCTGCATGGCCTGTGAAGGCACCGTGAACCACAACAAACGGCGGTGCATCAAGATCGCCATGAATCCAAGCGAGGTATACGTCAAGGCATGCTGGCCCAGCAAGGCTGATTGATGCACATCGGTGGCCACGCCAAAAAAGAAAGCCACGCCAATGCCGACCAGACGAGGCTGATGGACGCACCAAAACACCAGGGTCAAAGCCAAGAAATCAGGCATCCACGCGGCGTTGCCAACGAGACTGATGTTCACCACCATGTTGGCAAACAAGGCCATCAACAGCGTGAACAAAATGAACATGGGATTAGCAGGCAACAACAACTGCTGGCCACGGGGCATGATCATCGGCGACCTCCCTTTTGCGCAGCAAACGGGAGTTGCTTTTCAATTTGTGGACGTGGTGGCAATTGGTCACTCAAAGGCTCCAGCACCATCACATGGCGCGCCCCCTGCACGCGCCCCACGGGCTCGCACAAAATGCGCGCAAACGCAGTTTCGGCACGGCGCTCGACCTTGATGACTTTTCCGACCAACACCCCAGGCGGGTAAATGCCGTCCACGCCACTGGTCGACAACATATCGCCCACTTCAATGTCGGCATTGGTCGCCATGAAACGCAGCTCCAACAAAGGCGCGCCGCCCGATTCGCCATACGCCACACCACGCGCACCGGTGCGGGTATTGAGCACAGGAATCGAGTGTTCACGATCGGTGACCAAGGTCACTTCGCTGACGAGTGGCAACACATGCGTGACTTGGCCCAAGATGCCGTGCTCATCCATCACCGGTGAACTGGCTTTGATGCCGTTGGTCATGCCTTTGTCGATGATGAGCTTGCGGGTGTAAGGGTCAGCAGCGTCGTACAAGACCTCGGCGGCTTGGCCTTTGGTGTCCAAGCGCTTGCTCAAACTCAACAGCTCGCGCAGCTGTGTGTTTTCCAGGGCCAGCTGCTCTACTTGGCCTGAGCGACGGGCTTGCACCAGCAGCTGCTGGCGTGCCTCGCGCTCGGAAGCTTGCGCCACATCACGCGCTTCAAAATATTCCGTGGAATATTCGGCCAATGCCTGCGGGCGCATGGCCAGCCACTGCACCGGATACAGCGCCACAGACAAGGTGGCACGCAAAGGCTGCGTCACCCCAAACCGCGCGTCGGCCACCATCAACAGCACCGACAAGGCGCTGAAGAAAAGTAATTTGGAGACGGCGGACGGGCCTTGCTTGAAGAAGGCCGGAGGGGAGCTGTCCAGGGTGCCCAGTGGCACTTAATTATTCGCTCGTGAAGATGGAGCCCAAACGCTCCATACGCTCAAGGGCCAAACCGCAACCACGCACCACGCAGGTGAGGGGGTCTTCGGCCACCAAGACTGGCAAGCCAGTTTCTTCGGCCAACAAGCGGTCCAAGTCGCGCAACAACGCGCCACCACCGGTGAGCATCATGCCGCGCTCGGCAATGTCTGCGCCCAGTTCGGGAGGTGTTTGCTCCAACGCGTTTTTCACGGCAGAGACGATGTTGTTGAGTGGGTCGGTCAACGCTTCCAAGATTTCGTTCGACGAGATCGTGAAAGAACGTGGCACGCCTTCTGAGAGGTTGCGGCCTTTGACTTCCATTTCCTTGACTTCAGAGCCAGGGAATGCAGAACCGATTTGTTTCTTGATGGCTTCAGCGGTTGGCTCGCCAATCAACATGCCGTAGTTGCGACGGATGTAGTTGATGATGGCTTCGTCAAACTTGTCGCCACCCACGCGCACGCTGCCTTTGTAGACCATGCCGCCCAAAGAGATGACGCCCACTTCGGTGGTACCGCCACCGATGTCGACCACCATCGAGCCCGACGCTTCCGACACAGGCAAACCTGCACCGATGGCGGCGGCCATGGGTTCTTCAATGAGATACACCTCAGAGGCGCCAGCGCCCAAAGCAGATTCGCGAATGGCGCGACGCTCGACTTGGGTTGAGCCGCAAGGCACGCAAATGATGATGCGTGGGCTGGGCTTCAACACCGAGCGTGGGTGCACCATCTTGATGAACTGCTTGAGCATTTGCTCAGTCACGGTGAAGTCGGCAATCACGCCGTCTTTCATCGGACGAATGGCTTCGATGTTGCCGGGCACTTTGCCCAACATGGCCTTGGCTTCGTGGCCGACGGCTTGAATTGTCTTCTTGCCTTGGGGGCCGCCTTCGTGGCGAATGGACACAACCGATGGCTCGTCCAACACGATGCCTTTGTCGCGCACATAAATCAGGGTGTTGGCGGTACCGAGGTCAATCGCCAAATCGGTGGAGAAATACCGACGAAAAGATCCAAACATCACTGTCCTCTCTGGCCTTGACGGAATCGTCAAAGCACCACATTGCGGGGTGGTCGCGAGCGCGAGCACAAAGGCGAGATAATACCGCATCGCCCGTAAATCGCGGGTTTTTCCCCTTATAAAAGTATGTCCCTGAACGACCAAGACATCAGCCGCATCGCCAACCTGGCCCGGCTTGAGCTGCAGCCTGACGAACAGGCCCGTATGCTGAGCAAAATTAATGACTTTTTCGGCATCGTCGAGCAGATCCGCGCTGTCGACACCACAGGCATCGTGCCCATGGCCCATCCTGTGGACGCCATGCAAGGCGCGCACATCGAGTTGCGCCTGCGCCCCGATGTGGCCAGCGAGCCCAACCAACGCGACCTGAACCAACGCAGCGCCCCCGCCGTGGAGCGTGGTTTGTTCTTGGTTCCCAAAGTGATTGAGTGAGGCCTTTCGCATGACAACTTTGCATGACATGGGCGTGGCCCAACTGGCCCAAGCCCTCCAAACCAAACAAGTGAGCGCGGTCGAAGTGGCCACTGCCTTTTTGGCGCGCACCGGCGGCAACCCGCACAACGCGTTTTTGGACATCAACAGCGAAATCACGCTGGCCCAAGCCCAAGCGAGCGATGCCCGCATTGCCGCTGGAACCGCAGGCGCGCTGGAAGGCGTGCCGATTGCGCACAAAGACGTGTTCGTCACCCGCGATTTCGCCACCACCGCGGGCTCCAAAATTTTGAGCGGCTACCGCTCGCCGTTTGATGCCACCGTGGTGCAAAAACTCGGCGCTTCCGAATTGGGCGGCGCGGGCATGGTCACTTTGGGCAAGGTCAATTGCGACGAGTTCGCGATGGGCTCTGCCAATGAAAACTCAGCCTACGGCGCAGTGACCAACCCGTGGAACACCTCGCGCATCCCCGGCGGCTCATCGGGCGGCAGCGCTGCGGCTGTGGCGGCGCGTTTGGCGCCCGCTGCGACCGGCACAGACACCGGCGGCTCCATTCGCCAACCCGCCAGCTTTTGCGGCATCACCGGCATCAAGCCCACCTATGGCCGCGCTTCGCGCTACGGCATGATTGCCTACGCCTCCAGCCTCGACCAAGCCGGCCCCATGGCCCGCAGCGCCGAAGACTGTGCGTTGTTGCTGTCTGCCATGTGCGGCGCTGACCTCGACCGTGACTCCACCTCGCTCGATGTGCCTGCTGAGAACTTCTCCGCCAAGCTGGGCGACAGCCTGCAAGGCCTGCGCATTGGCATACCCAAAGAGTTTTTTGGCGACGGCCTCGCCGCTGATGTGCGCGCTGCGATTGATGCCGCACTCAAAACGCTTGAAGCCCAAGGCGCCAAGCTCGTGCCCATCACGCTGCCCCGCACCGAGCTGGCCATTCCGGTGTACTACATCATCGCGCCCGCCGAAGCCAGCTCCAACCTGAGCCGCTTTGATGGCGTGAAGTTTGGCCACCGTGCCAAGGACTACACCGACCTGGTGAGCATGTACAAAAAGACCCGCGCCGAAGGCTTTGGCGAAGAGGTGAAACGTCGCATCATGACCGGCGCGTATGTGCTGAGCCACGGCTACTACGACGCGTACTACCTGCAAGCCCAAAAAATTCGCCGCATGATTGCGGACGACTTTCAACGCGCGTTTGCCGAGTGCGATGTGATCGCAGGCCCCGTCGCCCCCACCGTCGCGTGGAAGCTAGGCAACAACGCCAGCGACCCGTTGGCCGACTACTTGGCCGACATCTTCACCCTGCCCGCCTCACTCGCTGGCTTGCCCGGCATGAGCGTGCCTGTGGGCTTTGGCGAAGGCAAGATGCCCGTGGGCCTGCAGCTCATCGGCAACTACTTGCAAGAAGCGCGTTTGCTCAACGTCGCGCACCAGTACCAACTGGCCACAGATTTCCATAACGCCAAGCCGGAGGGCGTTTAAATGACTGCACCCAAATTAGTCCAAGGCTACGAAGTCGTCATCGGCTTCGAAACACACGCCCAGCTCTCGACGAAGAGCAAAATTTTCAGCCGCGCCTCGGTGGCCTTTGGCGCCGAGCCCAACACGCAAGCCTGCGCGGTGGACATGGCCCTGCCCGGCACGCTGCCCGTGATGAACATCGGCGCGGTAGAACGTGCCATTGAGTTTGGCTTGGGCGTCAACGCACACATCGCCGAGCGCAGCATCTTTGCGCGTAAAAACTACTTCTACCCCGACCTGCCCAAGGGCTACCAAATCAGCCAGTTTGAAATTCCGGTGGTGCAAGGTGGCGAGGTCTCGTTCTTCTTGGAAGTGGGCAAAGAGACTGTGCACAAAACTGTGCGCTTGGAACGCGCCCACTTGGAAGAAGATGCGGGCAAATCGCTGCACGAAGACTCAGCATTAGGAGGTGGGGGCCAATCAGGCATCGACTTGAACCGCGCTGGCACCCCACTGCTCGAAATCGTCACGCAACCCGACATGCGCAGCAGCGAAGAAGCCGTGGCCTACGCCAAAGAGCTGCACAAAATCGTGACGTGGATTGGCATTTGCGACGGCAACATGCAAGAGGGCTCGTTCCGCTGCGACGCCAACGTGTCGGTGCGCAAACCTGGCGCCCCCTTGGGCACACGCCGCGAGATCAAGAACCTGAACAGCTTCAAGTTCATGCAGCAAGCCATCGACTACGAAGTGCGCTGGCAAATTGACCAGATCGAAGACGGTCACACCATACAGCAAGCCACCGTGCTGTTCGACCCCGACACCGGCGAAACCCGCGCCATGCGCACCAAAGAAGACGCCGCCGACTACCGCTACTTCCCCGACCCCGACCTGCCACCTTTGGTAATTGGTCGCGACTGGGTCGAGCGCGTGAAAAGCGAAATGGCCGAGTTGCCACGCGTCATGGCCGAGCGCTTTGTGCGCGACTACGCGCTGCCCGAATACGATGCGACGCAGCTGACCCAAAGCAAGGCCACAGCCGCCTACTTTGAAGCCACAGCCAAAGCCTGCGGTCAAGCCAAACTGGCCAGCAACTGGAT
The DNA here is from genome assembly GCF_003063475.1 of Limnohabitans curvus. Taxonomy (NCBI): domain Bacteria; kingdom Pseudomonadati; phylum Pseudomonadota; class Betaproteobacteria; order Burkholderiales; family Comamonadaceae; genus Limnohabitans; species Limnohabitans curvus. Next base: position 1,577,180 of record NZ_NESP01000001.1, on the reverse strand, counting down.
CATGGGTGAGGTGTCACGTCGCTTGAACGCGAGCGAAATGGCCATCGAGCAAGCACCTGTGAGCGCCGCCCAACTGGCTGCGCTGATTGGCCGCATCAGCGACAACACCATCAGCAACAACGCTGCGCGCCAAGTGTTTGAAGGCTTGTGGAATAGCGAAGGCGATGTCGACGCCATCATCGAAGCCAAAGGCCTCAAACAGATGAACGACACCGGCGAGCTGGAAAAAATCATCGATGACGTGCTGGCCGCCAACCCCAAGAACGTGGAAGAGTTCAAGGCCGGCAACGCCAAAGCCTTGAACGGTCTGGTTGGCCCCATCATGAAAGCCAGCAAGGGCAAGGCCAACCCCGCCCAAGTCAATGAACTGTTGATGAAAAAACTGAGCTAAAAAATAGCCGGAATCTAGGAGACACTCATGAACGCATCCACCTTGCTTCGCCGCACTGTGTTGGGCTTGGCCGCAGCCTCAACGCTGATGGCCCTGACAGCGCCCACAGCATTTGCGCAAAACAAAACACTGCTGCGCATCTCCAGCCCCGCAGTGCCTGACGATTGGCACGGCAAGATGTGGGACGTGTTCAAAGAGTCGCTGAACAAATCGGCGCCCAACGCCTATGACGTGCAAATCAACTTGAACGGTTCTTTGTTCAAACAAGGCACCGAGCCCGCAGCGATGGCGCGTGGCAATCTAGAGTTGGCGTCTATCTCGGCGTTTGACATTGCCAAGCTGGTACCTGAGTTTTCGATCTTCACCGCAGGCTATGTCATCCGCGATCCCAAGCACCAGCAAAAAGTGTTCAACGGGCCCATTGGCGACGAGCTGTTCAAAATGGCTTCTGAAAAAATGGATGTCACGCTGCTCGCCACCGCTTACTTGGGCACACGCCAACTCAACCTGCGCGACACACGCAAGGTCAACACACCCGCCGACCTGAAGGGCGTGAAGCTGCGCATGCCAGGCTCTAAAGAATGGCTGTTCTTGGGCGATTCTTTGGGCGCTACGGCCACGCCACTCGCATTTGGTGAGGTGTACATGGGTCTAAAAACCGGCACCATCGACGGCCAAGATAACCCACTGCCCACCGTGCGTGCGGCCAAGTTTTACGAAGTGACGCAGCAAATTGTGTTGACCAACCACTTGGTTGACAGCTTGTTCATCGCTGTGTCCAACAAGACTTGGAACAGCCTTTCTGCGGCTGAACAAAAGACCCTCAAAGCCGCTGCACAAGCGGCTGCCAAGTTCAACAACGAGAACCGCATCAAAGAAGAAGCACAAATCTTGGACTTCTTCAAAAAGCAAGGTTTGAAAGTCAACAAGCCCAACGAAGAAGCTTTCCGCAAAGCTGTGCAGGCGGCCTATGACAAATCTGAGATGGCTCAGAACTGGCCCAAAGGCCTGATTGAGCGCATCAACGCCACCAAATAAAAATGTTCTTGCGAAAAATCGCGAACGCGATTGGGGGCTTGCTCTTTCTCGCCTTGTTCCTTACTTTTTTGGTTCAAATCACGGCGCGGTTTGGTTTTAACCAGCCGCTGCCGTGGAGCGATGAATTGGCGGTCATCCTGTACCTGTGGGTCATTCTGTGGGCTTGCGCGTTTGTGGTGCCAGAAAAAGAACACGTGATGTTTGACTTGGTGTGGAACAGCGTCAGCCCCACGACCCGTCGCCTAATGCGCCTGGTGGGGCACACACTCATCGGCGGCTTGGCCATCGCTGCCATTCCTGCAAGCTGGAGCTACGTGCACTTCATGGCCCGCGAAAAAACCGCCGTGCTGGGCCTGTCATTTGAATGGGTGTTTTTACCTTTTGTGTTGCTGCTGTTGTCATTGGCTGCTCGCAGTTGGCACGGCTTGGTGCAAGCCATGAACAACCGCGACCTAGACATTCACGAGGCCAACCCATGACGATAACGCCCCTCACCACCTTAGCCGCCGTGTTGGTGCTGGGCATGTTGTTGCGCATGCCCATTGGTTTTTCAATGCTCATGTCGGGCGTGGCTTATCTCATCACCAAAGGCCAAGACTTAGGTCTTGTGGCAGAACAAGTCAGCAACGGCCTTTACAACAGCTATGTGTTGTTGGCCGTACCCTTGTTTGTGTTTGCCGCCAACTTGATGAATGCTGGCACGGTGAGTGAGCGCATTTTTGACTTTTGCCGCATCCTCGTAGGTCGCATGCGCGGTGGCTTGGCGCAAGTCGATATTTTGGTCAGCGTGATCTTCTCGGGCATGAGCGGCAGCGCCATTGCTGATGCCGCAGGCCCAGGCTTGGTGACGATTCGCCAGATGCTCAAAAAGCCCGAATACACCCGCGGCTTTGCGGGTGCCGTGGTCGTGGCCAGCGCCACACTCGGCCCCATCATTCCGCCGTCGATTCCGATGGTGATTTATGCACTCGTTTCAGGCGCTTCTGTCGGGGCTTTGTTTTTAGGTGGTGTGGTGCCCGGGTTACTCATGACGGTTTTGATGATGAGCGTCGTTCACATCATTGCCACCAAGCGCGACATGCCGCGTGAAGCGCCAATTCCTTTGCATGAATGGCCCAGCATTTTGTTTCGTGGTGCATTGCCACTGTCGATGCCCATCGTGTTGCTGGGTGGCATTTACTCGGGCGCCTTCACGCCCACCGAAGCCGCCGCAGTTGCCGCACTGCATGCCTTGATTTTGTCAACGGTGGTGTACCGCGCGCTCACCTGGCGCAGCTTTTGGGGCGTGGTGATGGAGTCCACACGCGCCAGCGCTGTCATCACCATCATCTTGGCCGGCTCGTTCATCTTGAACTACGCCTTCACTGCCGAGCAGGTGCCGCAACAGATGGCCACTTGGGTGGACAGCATGCAGCTCAGCCGCATTCAATTCTTGCTGATGGTCAATGCGTTGTTTTTGGTACTGGGCTGCTTCTTGGATGTATCCGTGCTGCTGCTGGTGTTTGTGCCCATGCTGCTACCCGCAGTCAATGCACTGGGCATCGACCTCGTTCACTTCGGTGTGCTGGTGGTGCTCAACATGATGATTGGCCTGATTCACCCACCCTTTGGCATGCTGCTGTTTGTGACCAAAGCCCTCACCGGTATTCCTATTGGGGAGATGATGCGCGAGGGATGGTTGTTTTTAGTCATGTTGCTGGGTTTACTGCTGGCCCTGACCTTCTTTCCACAACTTGTACTGTGGCTGCCACAGACCATGGGCTATGGCGCGACCACATGACCCAGACACCCGCCGCACTGATGGCGGGCCTCTTAGTGGGCACAGGTATTTTTATTTTTTTGATTCGTCACGGCGGTGTATTTGCTTTGAATTTGGTGATTGCCGTCAACCACCGCGCCGACCGTTACTACGGCGCCTAAGGCTCACCACTTAAACGCCGTAACGCTCGCGATACGCCTGTGTGCGAGCCAAATGCTCACCCATGGCGTTGTCGGGCTGCTTGCCCAAATAAGCCAACAAGTCTTCCAGCTTGGCAATGGTGCACACGCTCATGCCCAGTTGCTCGCGCACGTATTGCACCGCGCTGTAGGGCACGTCTTTGGTCGAACCATCGGCTTGTTTTTCGGTGGCCATTTCTTGGCGGTCCAACGCAATCGCCACAGCATGCGGTGTGGCACCTGCCGCTTTGATGAGGGCAATCGATTCACGCGCAGCCGTGCCCGCGCTCATCACATCGTCCACGATCAACACACGGCCTTTGAGCGGTGCGCCCACCAAACTACCGCCTTCGCCATGGTCTTTGGCTTCTTTGCGGTTGTAGGCAAACGGCACGTTGCGTCCTAGGCGTGCCAACTCAATCGACACGGCCGCACCCAATGGAATGCCTTTGTAGGCGGGGCCAAAAATCATGTCGAACTCGATGCCGCTGTTGACAATGCACTGCGCATAAAAACTGGCGAGCTTGCCCAACTTGGCACCGTCATCAAACAAACCGGCGTTGAAAAAGTAAGGGCTCATGCGGCCCGCTTTGGTTTTGAACTCCCCAAATTTCAGCACGCCACAATCCAGCGAAAATTGCACAAACTCTTGTGCCAACGCGTCGTTGGCAGCCACACTCTGACTCATGGGGAAATTCCTTGTTCAAACTAACCAGCCTCAACCTCAACGGCATTCGTTCGGCCGCCCGCAAGGGCGTGGAAGCTTGGCTCGAAAAAGCCAGCCCTGATTGTATTTGCGTCCAAGAAATCAAAGCCCAGGCTCCCGATGTCGAAGGCAGCTTCGACACCTTGGCGGGTTTGAAAGGCCACTTTCACTATGCAGAGAAAAAAGGCTACTCAGGCGTGGGCGTGTACACCAAGCACGAGCCCAGCGACGTGATCGTGGGCTTTGACGGCGGCGAATTCGATGCCGAAGGCCGCTACATCGAGCTGCGCTTTGACACACCCACACAAAAGCTGTCCATCATCAGCAGCTACTTTCCCAGCGGCTCATCCGGCCCTGAGCGCCAAGACGCGAAGTTTCGTTTCTTGGCCGCCATGTACCCGCACCTCAATGCCTTGAAGCAAGAGCGTGAGTTTGTGCTGTGCGGCGACATCAACATCGCGCACCAAGAGGCCGACTTGAAGAATTGGAAAGGCAACAAAAAGAACAGCGGTTTCTTGCCCGAAGAGCGTGCGTGGATGACGCAGCTCACAACGCAAGGCGGCATTGTCGACGTGTATCGCCAGCTGCAACCCGACACCACCGACGCTTGCTACACCTGGTGGAGCAACCGAGGCCAAGCCTATGCCAACAACGTGGGTTGGCGCTTGGACTACCACCTGGCCACGCCAGCGATAGCAGCCAAGGCACGCAGCGAGGCGATCTACAAGGACGAAAAATTCTCAGACCATGCGCCCATCACCATCGCGTATGAGGGTTTGATTTAAACCAACATCCCTTTGGTCTCGATGAACTTGACCACCTCTTGCAAACCATCCAAGGTACGCAAGTTGGTCATGACAAAAGGCTTCAAGCCACTTGCATTCGTGCGCATGCGAATGGTGTCGGCTTCCATCACATCTAAGTTCGCTCCCACGTAGGGGGCGAGATCGGTTTTGTTGATCACAAACAAATCGCTCTTGGTGATGCCGGGGCCACCTTTTCGGGGAATTTTTTCGCCTGCCGCGACGTCGATCACATAGATCGTCAAGTCGCTCAACTCCGGGCTGAAGGTGGCGGCCAAGTTGTCGCCACCGCTTTCAATGAACACCACGTCGGCATCGGGAAAGTCCACCAACATGCGGTCAATCGCTTCGAGGTTGATGGATGCATCTTCGCGAATCGCGGTGTGCGGACAGCCGCCCGTTTCCACGCCCATGATGCGCTCGGCAGGCAGCGCACCGCTGATGGTGAGCAAGCGTTGGTCTTCTTTTGTGTAAATGTCGTTGGTGATGGCGACGAGGTCGTACTTGTCGCGCATGGCTTTGCAGAGCATTTCCAACAAGGTGGTTTTACCGGAGCCCACAGGGCCGCCGATGCCCACGCGCAAGGGTGGCAATTTTTTGGTGCGATGTGCGATGGTGTGTAAGTGCTTCATGATCTGAACAGTCGTGAGTATTGGGTTTCGTGTTGGGCCGAGAGGATGGCCAGCATGGGAGAAAAAGCTTGGCGTGTGTCGTCGTTCACTTGCATGGCATGGCTGACGGCGGGCGCGATGTGCTGGGCAAGCTTCGTCAACATGCGTTGCCCCGAATTTTGTCCGAGGGGCACCGACTTGATGGCGGCTTGCACCATGTTTTCGGCCCAGCCAAAGGCATAGGTTTGCAAGCATTGCTCCAGCGACGCGCCTGTGCGCGACAACGCCAACGCAAACATCAGCGGATAAGTGGGCACCCAGCGGTTGCACAGGGCGATGGTGGCTGAATCGATGGCTTCTTGGTTGCGCAGCCACTCCAACATGGAGCGGCCCATTTGTTCGCTTTGCAAGCGTAGCTCAGCGCTCTCGCGCGTGGCGTGCACCCATTGGCTCAAGGTTTCTAAACGTTCGTGGTCTAAGGCTTGCCATGCGGTGATCATTTCGCCAAGTACCGCCATATCGCCACGTGATTGTGTGAGGTGCAGTTGGTCCATCAACCACTCGGCCGCGCTGTGTTCGTCATGCACCAGCCCATGATCGATGGCCGCCTCTAAACCTTCGGAGTACGAGAAGCCACCAATCGGCAACGCGGGTGAGGCGAGCCAGATGAGTTGAAGCAACGCGGGCGTGCCAGCAGGCGAGCTAGTCGACACTGGGGCTGCTGCCGCTACCGATACAACATCAATGGTCATGCTTGCAATGAGGTCCGTGCACATGGCCCTGTGCATGTTGCTCGTGAGAATGGTCGTGCGCTTCTGTGCCGTGGTCATCTCCATGACCTTGCGCGTGCCCGTGGCTGCTGTATGCGCCACCTTCTGGTTCAAACGCTTCATGCACGGTGACCACCGTCATGTGCATGGCGCGCAGCATATCGGCCAGCACATGATCGGGCTCGATCTTCAAATGGTCGGGCTTCAACTCAATGGGCACGTGGCGGTTGCCCAAGTGATACGCGGCACGTGTCAAGTCAAAGGCCGAACCGTGCTCGGCACACGCGGTGATGCGCAACACTTCTTGTGGGGCGGCTTGCACGCGCACGAGCGAACCGTCTTCGAGCACCAACACATCGCCGCCACGTACCAAGGTGCCGCGCGACAAGAACACGCCAAAGGCACGGCCTGTCGAGTCGGTTGCATCGAAGCGGCTTTTTTGGCGCACGTCCCAATCCAGCTCTACGGTGGCGGCGCGTTTGACGAGTGCAGCGGCCAAGCCTTGGCCGCCCGCGATTAATTTAGAACAGGTAAGCATCAGAAAAAATCAGAACAAGAAATAGCGTTGGGTCATAGGCAAGCTCACCGCAGGTTCGCAGGTGAGCAGATGGCCATCGGCGCGCACTGCATAGGTTTGTGCATCCACTTCCATGCGCGGCGCGTAGTCGTTGTGAATCATGTCACGTTTGCCAATGCTGCGAATGTTCTTCACCGCACTCAGGGTTTTGTGCAAACCAAATTTTTGCCCAATGCCTGCGGCCAAACCGGCTTGCGACACAAAGGTGAGCGAGCCACGGTGCAGCGCACCGCCATACGCGCCAAACATGGGGCGGTAGTGCACGGGCTGCGGTGTGGGAATGGAAGCATTCGGGTCGCCCATCGCGGCCATGGCGATGAAGCCGCCTTTCAAAATGATGCTGGGTTTGATGCCGAAGAACGCAGGCTTCCACACCACCAAGTCGGCCCACTTGCCCACTTCCACACTGCCCACTTCGTGGCTGATGCCGTGCGCGATGGAAGGGTTGATGGTGTATTTGGCGATGTAGCGTTTGACACGGAAGTTGTCGTGGCGGTCTGAGTCCCCGACGCTGGCGTCGGCGCCTGAAGGACGTAGCTGCCCCCGCTGCGCTTTCATCTTGTGCGCGGTTTGCCAGGTGCGAATGATCACCTCGCCCACACGCCCCATGGCTTGGCTGTCGCTGCTCATCATGCTGATGGCACCGAGGTCGTGCAAGATGTCTTCGGCTGCGATGGTCTCGCGGCGAATGCGGCTTTCGGCAAAGGCCAAGTCTTCGGCAATCGCGGGGTCGAGGTGGTGGCACACCATGAGCATGTCCACATGCTCGTCGAGTGTGTTCACCGTGTACGGGCGCGTGGGGTTGGTAGAGGACGGCAACACATTGGCCTCGCCTACCACTTTCAAAATATCGGGCGCGTGGCCACCACCTGCACCTTCGGTGTGGAAGGTGTGGATGGTGCGGCCTTTGAAGGCGGCCACCGTGTCTTCCACAAAGCCACTCTCGTTGAGCGTGTCGGTGTGGATGGCCACTTGTGTGTCGGTGGCTTCTGCCACGTTCAAGCAGTTGTCAATCGCGGCGGGCGTGGTTCCCCAGTCTTCATGCAGCTTCAAGCCAATCGCACCTGCGTTGATTTGCTCGTGCAGCGAATCGGGCAAAGCGGCATTGCCTTTGCCCAAGAAACCAAGGTTCATGGGGAACGCATCGGCCGCTTGCAACATGCGCTCGATGTTCCAAGCGCCGGGTGTGCAGGTGGTGGCAAAGGTGCCCGTGGCGGGGCCTGTGCCGCCACCGAGCATGGTGGTCACGCCACTGGTCAAGGCTTCTTCAATTTGCTGGGGCGCGATGAAGTGGATGTGGGTGTCCACACCACCCGCGGTGACGATGTGGCCTTCGCAGCTGATGACCTCCGTGCCGGGGCCAATCACGATGTCTACACCCGGTTGTGTGTCTGGGTTGCCCGCTTTGCCAATGGCCACGATGCGGCCACCTTTCAAACCAATGTCGGCTTTCACGATGCCCCAGTGGTCGATGATGAGCGCGTTGGTCATCACGGTGTCTACCGCACCGCCCGCTTGCGGGCCAGTGCCGGCACCGTCGCGTGTGCGCTGCGATTGCGCCATGCCATCGCGGATGGTTTTGCCGCCGCCGAACTTCACTTCTTCGCCGTAGCCGCCCGCTTGCAGTGTGAAGTCTTTTTCAACCTCAATGACCAAGTTGGTGTCTGCCAAGCGCAGGCGGTCGCCCACGGTGGGGCCAAACATTTCTGCGTAGGCGCGTTTGCCGATGGTTGCCATTACATGTTTCCTTTGCGTGGCACGTCCACCGGACCATTCACCAAGCCGCGAAAGCCAAACACTTGGCGATCACCACTCAGGTCCACCAACTCGACCGTGCGTTGTTGGCCCGGCTCGAAACGCACGGCCGTGCCTGACGCAATGTTCAAACGCATGCCGTGTGCGGCAACGCGGTCAAAGCGCAAGCCCGCGTTGGTTTCAGCAAAGTGGTAGTGCGAACCCACTTGGATGGGGCGGTCGCTGGCGTTTTGCACGACCAGCGTGTGCGTGCGTCGCCCTGGGTTGAGGGTGTGTTCACCCTCGTCAATCAACAGTTCACCGGGTGTCATGTGCGCTCCGCTTTATTTGCCACGACCCATCCACCACATGAGAGCAACCACGCCAGCAAAGGCGACGAAGCCCCACACATCGGTGGCGTGGTAGTGGGAGGCACCTTCAATGCCGTGGCCTTCGTGGGCCAGCGCCAAAGTGGGCAACAAAGCAAAAAGAGAAAGAAGTTTTTTCATAGCAGTTCAAACAATGGGTTGATGCACGGTGACGAGCTTGGTGCCGTCGGGGAAGGTGGCTTCGACTTGGATGTCAGGAATCATCTCGGCCACGCCCTCCATCACATCGGCGCGGGTCAGCACGCTGCGACCTGCGCTCATAAGTTGCGCCACGGTTTGACCGTCGCGGGCGCCTTCCATGACGGCGGCGCTGATGAGGGCCACGGCTTCGGGGTAATTGAGCTTCAAGCCACGGGCCTGTCGGCGCTCGGCCAACAAGGCGGCGGTGAAGATCAAGAGCTTGTCTTTTTCGCGGGGAGTGAGTTCCATAGTGGTTTTGTCTATGCAACTTGCGTGCCCTCTTTTGCAATGCATCGCATGCGCCAAGTGCATGCTTTGGTGCACGAAACCTGTCTTGGTGCACGCACAACCACACCTCAAGCCGCGCCACCTTGGTGCATGACACCTGAATTGAACTGTCTTGGTGCATCTGCGTCGCGCTTGGGTTGCACCTTATAGCAACGCTACTTTTTGCCTAGGAGAAATGCGCGTTGGCACAGGGTTTGCGATAGCTGTTACGAAGCGCACCGTTACCACGAGCGCCGAACCAACCCTTAATTTTTGGAGTGAACCCCCATGATGAATCGTCGAGGAAATCTGAAGGCTTTGGCCGCGGCTGCGGCTCTGTCCGTTGGCTCATTTGTGATCGCACCCCAAGCGTTGGCGGCAGACACCATCAAGGTTGGCGTGCTGCACAGCTTGTCCGGCACCATGGCGATTTCTGAAACCGTGTTGAAAGACACAGTGCTCATGGCCATCGACGAAATCAATGCCAAAGGCGGCGTATTGGGCAAAAAGCTCGAGCCCGTGGTGGTGGACCCCGCTTCGAACTGGCCTTTGTTCGCTGAAAAAACCAAGCAGTTACTCGGTCAAGACAAGGTGTCGGTCATCTTCGGTTGCTGGACGTCGGTGTCTCGCAAATCCGTGTTGCCTGTGGTTGAAGAAATGAACGGTTTGCTGTTCTACCCCGTGCAATACGAAGGCGAAGAACTCAGCAAAAACGTGTTCTACACCGGCGCCGCGCCTAACCAACAAGCCATTCCCGCGGTGGACTACTTGATGAGCAAAGACGGCGGCGCTGCCAAGCGTTGGGTCTTGTTGGGCACCGACTACGTGTACCCACGCACCACCAACAAAATCTTGCGCGCTTACCTCAAGAGCAAAGGCGTGGCTGACAAAGACATCGACGAGAAGTACACCCCGTTTGGTCACAGCGATTACCAAACCATCGTGGCTGACATCAAGAAGTTTTCTGCAGGCGGCAAAACAGCCGTGGTGTCCACCATCAACGGTGACTCCAACGTGCCGTTCTACAAAGAACTCGGCAACGCAGGCTTGAAGGCCAAAGACGTGCCCGTCGTCGCCTTCTCAGTCGGTGAAGAAGAATTGCGCGGCGTGGACACCAAGCCGTTGGTCGGTCACTTGGCGGCATGGAACTACTTCATGTCGATCAAGAGCCCCGCCAATGATGAGTTCATCAAGAAATGGTCTGCCTACGCCAAAGCCAAAGGTATCGCTGGTCACAAAGACAAGCCTTTGACCAACGACCCGATGGAAGCCACCTACATCGGCATCAACATGTGGAAACAAGCGGTTGAGAAAGCCAAATCCACCGATGTGGACAAAGTCATCGCCGCCATGGCCGGTCAAACCTTCAAAGCACCGAGCGGCATCGTGAGCAAGATGGACGAGAAAAACCACCACTTGCACAAGTCGGTGTTCATCGGCGAAATCAAGGCTGACGGCCAGTTCAACGTGGTTTGGAAAACACCAGGCCCTGTGAAAGCCAAGCCATGGAGCCCCTTCATCGAAGGCAATGCTTCCAAGCCTGATGAGCCTGTGAAAAAGTAAACCTTTCTCCGAGGGATGAACTTGGGGGAGGGCACTGCCCTCCCCTTTTTTATGGGAATTTGGATGACTTGTTTTTCTATTTCGACGCGCATGCCCAAGCTGCAGCAGCGCAGCGCAGCATGTCGCGATTTTGTTGTGCGCGTCACTTGCGGATTGGCCATTGCCTTGCTCGGTCAATCCAGCGCGTTGGCGCTGACCGCGGAGCAAACACGCGCACTCACGCTGGGCGACACCGATGCACGCGTGACCGCACTGCAAAAAGCACTCGCCTCACCCGACGCACCAACCGCCGCCTTTTTGCAAGCCATGGCCGATGACGCGGTGAAAGTGAATGGCACACAAGTGCTGGTGGTGCGCGATGGCAAAGCCACCGACCCCGTGAGTGGTGACGCCACCACCCTGCCCGACACCGCAGAAGACGTGATCAACAACAACCGCATGCGCGGCGAAATTGACGCCGCCTTGTCTGCCCTGCAATTGCTCAGCCCCGATGCCGCCTTGCGTGTGCAAGCTGCCAAGTCGGTGCTGAAAGAACCCGACCCCACCAAACTTGCCATGCTGGAAAAAGCCGTGGCCAGCGAAACCAACGAGGGCGTGAAAAAACAAATGTTGTTGGCCCGTGCGGCGATTTTGCTCAACAGCAACGACGCCGACGAACGCTTTGCCTCGGCCAAAACTTTGGCTGACAGCCAAACGCCGGACACCCAACTTTTACTCAACCAACGTCTGAGCCAAGAGGAAGACAAAAAGGTGCGCGCTCAGTTGCAAACCTCGCTGCTCACCATCCAAGCGGCGCTGAGCTGGGGTGAAAAACTGGGGGCGTTGTTCACTGGCATCAGCTTGGGTTCTATTCTTTTGCTGGTCGCCTTGGGTCTCGCCATCACCTACGGTTTGATGGGCGTCATCAACATGGCGCACGGCGAGCTAATGATGATTGGCGCTTACGCCACCTACGTGGTGCAGGGCTTGTTCCGTCAATATTTGCCGGGCATGTTTGACGCGTATTTGTTGGTGGCCGTGCCAGCCTCGTTCCTCGCGGCGGCCTTGGTGGGTGCGGTGCTGGAGCGATTGGTGTTGCGTCACTTGTATGGCCGCCCGCTCGAAACACTGCTGGCCACATGGGGCATCAGCTTGGTGTTGATGCAAGGCGTGCGCAGTATTTTTGGCGCGCAAAACGTGGGCGTTGAAAACCCTTCTTGGATGAGCGGCGGCGTGCAACTGCTGGCCAACCTCTCGCTGCCCTACAACCGTTTGATCATCATTGGCTTTGCGGTGTTTGTGTTGGTGGGCATGACGCTGTTGATCAGCAAAACACGTTTGGGTTTGTTCGTGCGCGGCGTCACACAAAACCGCCCGATGGCTTCGGCTTTGGGCGTGAACACGGCACGCATCGACACCTATGCGTTCTCGCTCGGTTGCGGCATCGCGGGCTTGGCCGGTTGTGCGCTCAGCCAAATCGGCAACGTCGGGCCAGACCTCGGCCAAAACTACATCGTCGACGCCTTCATGGTGGTGGTGCTGGGTGGCGTGGGCCAACTGGCAGGCACGGTGTATGCCGCGATGGGCCTGGGCCTGATGAACAAATTGCTCGAAGGCGTGGCCGGTGCGGTGCTGGCCAAGATTGCGGTGTTGGTGTTCATCATCGTGTTCATCCAAAAACGTCCCCAAGGCATCTTTGCCATGAAAGGCCGCAGTGCGGAGGCATGACATGACACACACCACTTCTACTTTGCAACTGCCCGAAGCGCCTGCCCTCTTGGGCACCAAAGGCTGGATACTTTTCTTGGCGGCCTTCATCACCGTATGCGCAGTGGTGCCCGTACTCAACCTGTGGGTGCCCGCGGACAGCGTGTTCCACATGAGCGACTACGCCGTGGCCTTGGTGGGCAAGGTCATGTGCTACGCCATCTGCGCTTTGGCCATTGATTTGATTTGGGGCTACACCGGCATCTTGTCGCTGGGCCACGGTTTATTTTTTGCACTCGGCGGCTACGTGATGGGCATGTACCTGATGCGCCAGATCGGCACAGACGGCAACTACAAAAGCAACCTGCCCGACTTCATGGTGTTCCTCGATTGGAAAACCTTGCCTTGGCATTGGACCTTCAGCGACAGCTTTCTTGCCACGCTGCTGATGATCGTGTTGGTCCCCGGGGTGTTGGCCTTTGTGTTTGGCTACTTCGCCTTTCGCTCACGCATCAAAGGCGTGTATTTCTCCATCATCACGCAGGCCATGACGTTTGCGGCCATGCTGCTGTTCTTCCGCAACGAAACTGGTTTTGGTGGCAACAACGGCTTCACCGATTTCAAACGCATCTTGGACTTGCCCATTGCCACACCCGCCATGCGCATGACCTTGTTTGTGCTGACGGGTTGGGCTTTGTTGATGAGCTATTTGTTTGCACGCTGGTTGGTGCAAAGCAAGTTTGGCCGCGTGCTGCAAGCCATTCGTGATGCCGAAAGCCGCGTGATGTTCTCGGGCTACTCGCCCCTGCCCTACAAGCTCACCATCTGGGTTATCTCTGCGGTGATGTGCGGCATTGCCGGTGCCTTGTATGTGCCACAAGTGGGCATCATCAACCCCAGTGAAATGAGCCCCGCCAACTCCATTGAAATGGCGGTGTGGGCCGCCGTGGGCGGACGCGCTTCGCTGATTGGCCCCATCGTGGGCGCGTTCTTGGTCAACGGCATGAAGAGCTGGTTGACGGTGACGGCGCCTGAGTTTTGGTTGTATTTCTTGGGTGCGTTGTTCATTGGCGTGACGCTGTACATGCCGCAGGGCGTGGTGGGCCTGATGCAAAAACTCAGCGCCAAGACAAAAGCAGAGGAGCGCGTATGACCCCCGATCTGTTTGAAGAAGGCGCCAAGCGCCTCGCCACACACCAAGCGCGTGTGGTGAGCGAAGTTACCTCGGGCGACCGCAGCGCAGGCTTTGGTCGCGTGCACGAACCCGGCAGCCTGGACCTGACGCATGGCCGCATCTTGTACTTGGAAGATGTGCACGTGAGCTTCGATGGCTTCAAAGCCATCAACGGTTTGTCACTCGACATTGCGCCGGGCGAACTGCGCTGCATCATCGGGCCCAACGGCGCGGGCAAGACCACGATGATGGACATCATCACGGGCAAAACCAAACCCGACTCGGGCCAAGTGTTCTTTGGCAGCACCATCGACTTGCTGCGCCACAACGAACCTGAAATTGCACAGCTGGGCATTGGCCGCAAGTTTCAAAAACCAACCGTGTTTGAACGCTTAAGCGTGTTTGAAAACTTAGAGCTGGCTCTGAAAACCCACAAGGGTGTGGCTGCCTCGATGTTCTTCAAACTCAACGGCACGCAACGCGACCGCTTGAGCGAGGTGCTGCACACCATCCACTTAGAAGACAGCGTGAACGCCCAAGCGGGCAACCTGAGCCACGGCCAAAAGCAGTGGCTGGAGATTGGTATGTTGCTCATGCAAGACCCCAAACTCTTGCTGCTCGACGAACCCGTGGCCGGCATGACTGACTTTGAAACTGAACGCACGGCAGAACTTTTCTTGACCCTCAAAGGCAAACACTCGCTGATGGTGGTGGAACACGACATGAGCTTCATCAACACCATCTCCGACATCGTCACCGTGCTGTGCGACGGCTCGGTGTTGGCGCAAGGCACGCTGGCACAAGTGCAAGCCGACGAGCGCGTGATTGAGGTGTACCTAGGCCGCTAACTCTGATGTTGACTATGCAAACCACACACACGCCCATCCTTCAAGCCGCCAACATCAACCAGTTCTACGGCGGCTCGCACATCCTGCGCGATGTGAGCTTTGAAGCCAACCTAGGCCGCATCACGGTGCTGCTAGGCCGCAACGGCGTGGGCAAAACCACGCTGCTCAAATCGTTGATGGGTGCGGTGCCCATTCGCGATGGCAACATCACCTTCAACGGCGAAGCCATCGAACGCGCGGCACCCTACGAACGTGCGCGTGCAGGCATTGGCTATGTGCCACAGGGACGCGAAATCTTTGCGCGCCTGACCGTCGAAGACAACTTGCGCATGGGCCTCGCCACGCAACCCGCAGGCACAGACATTCCTGCGGAGTTGTTTGAACTCTTCCCTGTGCTCAAACAAATGCTGCACCGCCGTGGCGGTGATTTGTCAGGCGGTCAACAACAGCAACTCGCCATTGCAAGGGCTTTGGCATCAGGCCCCAAGTTGTTGGTGTTGGATGAACCCACCGAAGGCATTCAGCCGAGCATCATCAAAGACATCGGCCGCGTGATTCGCATGCTGGCCAGTCGTGGTGACATGGCCATCTTGCTGTGCGAGCAGTATTACGACTTTGCTGAAGAGCTGGCTGATGACTACTTGGTGATGGAACGCGGCGAGGTGATTGCGCGTGGCTTAGGTTCGGATATGCAACGCAACAACGTTCGTCAGCTGGTTGCTATCTGAGGTTTTGTTTTGCTCGTGAAGGTTTCTCGCCGGAGGGCATCCTAAAAAACTGTATGCCGTAGTCTGGGGGCAGAGGGTTTGGGCAGGTGACGATTTCTGGTACCCCAGCATGAGGAACCTGCCCAACCCCTCTGCCCCCAGCGAGCCCAGCAAAAACCAAAAACTACATAGACCAAATACGCGGCGGCACATCCGACATACCCCACATGCCACGTCGCCAAGAAGCCCAAACCCCACGCAACAAATTCTGCGCAGGCTCCACCAACGGCGACAAGGTACGCAACACCACCACACGCGGATGTGGCGATGTCACACCCGCCACCAAACCCGCAGGTGCTACTTCCGTCAGTTCACGCGCCAAGGCCAGTGCCACATCGCGTCGCTCACGCGGCAAATCGGCCCCACACGCAAACACCAAAGTGGCCATGCATCGCTGCTTGGCCAAACCCAGTGGGCCATCCATCAAACGTGCGTCTTGTGCGTCGATCAAACCGCGCTCTAGCCACACACCCGACACTTCCATGTGCTGCTGCAACTGACCGCGCTCAAAGGGTAAGTTGGCGTTGGGTAGCCCGAGGGCCGTGATGTCCCAAGCCATCATCTCTGCTGTGGGGGCGAGATCGAACACCGCATGGTTCAACCCATGGCAACCGTTGTAGGCAATGGTTTCTAGCGGCAGCCACTCTAAGCGCGCGCCGTCGCCCACATGGGCTTTGACTTGCTGCGTGGCCAAGCCTTGTTCGCTTCTGTAAAAACGTGTCGCGCCAGGCGTGGTCAACAACGCATGCGTGCCAGCACCCAAGTTCAAGTGGATGTCCAACACATCACCGCCCACCAAACCACTGGGTGGATGCACCAGCACGTTGTGGCACACGGCGTCGCCTTCGGGGTAAAGGCTTTGCAACACGCGCAGCGGGCCTTCGTGTTCAAACTTAGCCACCGTGCGCTCCGCGTTCAGGGTGTAGTCGAGTTTGAGATGTGCGTGCCAACCAGTCATGCGTTGATTTTCGCTCACGATGCAGGGTATTCGCCGCCTACACTTGAGGTGTGACTACAAATACAAACCAACAAATCGCCATCATTGGCGCAGGCCCCGCTGGCCTGATGGCCGCTGAAATGCTCAGCGCTGCAGGCGTAAACGTGCATGTGTATGACGCCATGCCTTCGGTGGGCCGCAAGTTTTTGCTGGCAGGCTTGGGTGGGCTCAACCTCACACACGCCGAGCCTTTTGACATTTTCACCACACGCTATGCCGAGCGCAGCGAGGCTTGCGCAACATGGCTCAAAGCATTTGATGCAGCCGCCATTTGCGAATGGGTCAAGGGCTTAGGCCTTGACACGTTTGTGGGCAGCTCGCAGCGCATCTTCCCCACCGACATGAAAGCTGCGCCGCTGCTGCGCGCGTGGCTGCATCGTTTGCGTCACCCCACACAGGGCGTGCCCGTGACCTTTCATATGCGCCACCGCTGGAACGGTGCGTTGCAACACGCAGACAAAAAATTCACCTTGAGCTTTGACACACCCCAGGGCGCACATACAGCACAGGCTGATGCTGTGCTGTTGGCACTGGGCGGTGGCAGTTGGGCCAAGTTGGGCTCAGACGGCGCATGGCAACCGTGGGTCAGCGCATTGGGCATTGACGTGTCGCCACTTCGCCCCAGCAACTGCGGCTTTGATGTGCAAGGGCGTGATGGCCAGACGGGCTGGAGCAGCCACCTGTCGAGCCAGTTTGGAGGCACACCACTGAAGTCAGTCGCCTTGTCATTTACCGACAGCATGGGCCAGAGCTTTAGCCGTCGCGGCGAGTTTGTGGTCACGGCCACCGGCGTGGAAGGCAACTTGGTTTACGCCGCCTCTGATTTGTTGCGCGACGACATTGCACGCAACGGCAGCGCCACCTTGGCACTCGACCTCAAACCCGACTTCACGCCTGAGCGCGTGTTGGCCGAGGTGTCACACCCGCGTGGCACCCGCTCGCTCAGCAGCCATTTGAAAAGCCGCCTCAACCTCACGGCCTTGCACTTGGCGCTGTTGCACGAAGTGTTGAGCAAAGAAGCCATGAACGACCCCGCGCAACTGGCAGCAGCCATCAAACATTTGCCCATCACGCTGGCGGCCACGCGCCCGATGGACGAAGCCATCAGCAGCGCAGGCGGCGTGCGCCTAGAAGCACTGGACGCACACCTGATGGCCAGCGCTCTGCCCGGTTTGTTTGTGGCGGGCGAAATGCTGGACTGGGAAGCGCCCACCGGCGGCTACCTGCTGAGCGCTTGCTTGGCCAGTGCTCGCGTGGCGGGCCTTGGCGCGGCAAAGTATTTGGGCTGACCCACTATGATTGAGGCATTGCTTCGTTTTTGACCGATTTTTAGACATGTTCCGTACCCTGCTCAAATCCAAAATTCACCGCGTTGCCACCACCCAGTGCGAATTGCACTATGAGGGCTCCTGCGCCATCGACGAAAACCTGCTGGACGCCGCCAACATTTGTGAGAACGAACAAGTCCACATCTGGAACATCAACAACGGCGAGCGCTTCATCACTTACGCCATCAAAGGTGAACGTGGTTCGGGCATGATTTCGGTCAACGGCTCTGCCGCACGTCGCGCCAGCGTGGGCGACTTGTTGATCATTGCGTCATTCGCTCAAGTTCACGAAGACCAAGTGGCCACCCATGAACCACAACTCGTGTTTGTGGATGAGCACAACCAGCAAGTGGGTTTGCGTCACCATGTGCCTACGCAGGCTGCGCCGGGGCATGGGACGGATGAGTGCTGATTTCAATGTCTCAAAACAAAACCCGCCTGAGAGCGGGTTTTGTTTTGTACACATCAGATAGACGTAGCAAAGCAGGGAATACTTAAGTGGCATCGTTGAAACACTACCTGCTTTTCCTCGGTATGTATGGCGTTGGAATTTCACTCGTTTTAGGATGGGTGGCTTCTTGGCTAATTCCCAACCGGTATGCGAGACATATCGACACGCTGGCAAAGCCGTTGACGTACGCTGCTTTTATTTTTACAGCCGCGTGCTCGGTTCTCTACTTGTTCTATCCGAACTTCATTGACCACTTAGAGCCAACCATCACACAAATCACCTTGATCTGGATGCAAGGTGGCGACTTGTATCCCCCCATGGACGCCCCGTCCATGCATGGGTTGCTCTATGGTCCAGCACTTTACTGGGTTCAGTTTCCGTTTTTAGCGCTTAGCAGCGACCCAATCCTCAGCTCTAAGCTGCCGAGCGTGATTGCCTTCAACATCGCGTGGTGTTTGCTTTTCTTTACCTACAAGAACTCGTTAGCCAAAGCGTATTTGCTTTTATTGCTACCTTTCAACCTGATTCTGTTTTGGAATCGCGCAGAGCCTTACTTTGTTTTGCTTGTTGCGTTAGCTGCTCTGATCGTTGAGCGACAGCCAACGCACAAAGCGCTACTGCTGGGCGTGTTGGCAGGGCTTGCAAGCTCCTTAAAAGCGCACGGAATTTTGTACATCCTGCCATTCCTGATTTTCTTTGGCGGCCACTCGTTGCGCACAGTTGCTCAATTCGTTGTCGCCTTTGTAGTCGTGTGTTTGAGCTTTTTCATAGATGGCGGGACGTCATTGCTTCAATATTTTGAGTATTTGAAGTTGGCAACAAAGCACGGCATCTCGTTTGCTTACTTAGAAAAGAATTTGTTTTTTCTGTTGTTTGCATGGATACCCATTGCTCTGACGTTCAGATGCACAACCGTATCCCGGTACGAAGCCTACAGATGGACGGGCGTTGTGCTTATTGAAATTCTTGTTGCCATTGCAGGCTCAAAGCCTGGTGCCGGCGTCCATCATCTGATTCCCATCGTCGTGTTGAATTCATATCTCTATGAGATTCAATTACGAAAAATTGAAAACATCGAAGCCAAATTTTTAGGCATCAAAATTGGCCTCGCCATCTTGGCTCTCTACGTGCTCTCTTTTGTTTGGAAAAACATTTATGACTCGGAGATCAAGAGCGTATCGACGATCGAGTCGCAACGCCAAGCGACGCTCGAAATCCAAAAGTTTGCCAAAGAATATCCCAGCTTGCTCATGGGGATCACCGACAAAGAAAACGACAACTACAACTTGACGTTTTTGCGGCCCTATTTGATTACCTCCGCTGCACCTCAATTTGAATACGCCGGCTTTATGGACTTGAGTTACTCCGGCATTTCTGACAAACCTTTTGTTGCTTTTCTCAATGGCTGTCAAAACAAGTTCATCGCAACCCCAAACCATGGCATCCCATTTTCGATTGTGAACTTTTACACCAACGAGCCTCTTTTCTCAGTGGATGCACAGAGCGCATTTCGCGACCATTACAAAGCGCGCCATCGCGGAGAGTTCTTTACGGTTTACGAGTGCAAAGAGAGTAACCTTGAGTTACACGAGCGAGCGCTCAAGACATGGAAAAACTAGACTGCTTAATCCAACACGGCATTGATTTGAAGGGGTCGGACAAAGGGCCGCCCTTTTTGCATCCCGTCTATGAATCATCACACCATGGAGATGCAACATTTCAAATGGCAGTGAAGAATGGATCAAAAGCACACCACTGGCGATTTGGTGACATGCCTCCAGTTCCTGGCTTGACCCCTGATGACGTGGTTCACATCACGACATATGTTCGTCAAGTTCAACGCCATGAATGATGCAATCAAAATACTTGTTTCAGCGCTCGTCATTGTGTTGGTGAATGAAGCCAGTAAGCGCAGCACGACTCAAATCACGAACTGGCTAAACCTTCTTGAGCATCAAAGTCACGGCATGGAAAAAAGAAACCACCGCTAGGCAACCCAGAAAATCACCCAAAGCCATGGCGGCAGAGGTTACCCATTGCGCATCCGTCGCTGTGACCCCGACCATCAAATAAGCCGCGTTATGCGCAACGCTATTGAACACGCTTGCTGAAAGCGAGAGCACCACGATGTGGTGATACCGCAAGTTATGCAAGTCTCGGAAGATGCCCGCCAACGTCATGACAACGTACGCGGCAATGGCGTAGCTAAAGACACTGGCGGCAGCAAACAGATAGAGCGATGCCGCTTGCAAGTCACGCCATATTTCCGTAGACACATAAACGCTTGCAATGTACAGGCCCACGATGGCAGGCAAGCGTCCAATAAGAATCGAAAGCAATTTGACGCCCGCAGGAATAAAAATCAGGCTGACGCCTGGTGTGTAAAGCATGTAACTGTCCAAGCGTTGATTCAGATGGAATGAACCCACAAAAACCAAAAAGGTGGTGGCTGCCACCGCTAGGTCAGTGACAGACATAGTGAGATGCTTGACGTACTCAAGCGATCGACATTGCGGCAGCGATGCCATCTAGCTCACCCGGCCAAGGTTGGTGACAAGCGCCCGCTTTAAAGTTGGCAAATCTAATTTTTGGGCATGAAGGCCGTGCGTTTCACGCAGTGCCCAAGCCGTTAACAAAATCGTGTGGCGCGTTTTGTCATCCATGTGCCTGACTAGCTCACGAATGGTGTCAATCACCACATCATCATCCGTTTGTGTTTTGCCCAGCCGTGTGCTCATGAACTCATTGGCATCCAATCCCAACCAGTCCACAAGCACGATTAATTTAGCGACCTCTGGAATGGCTTGACCGGCTAACCACTTACGCGCAGTTTCCCGGGTGACGCCTGCAAGACCGCCCGCACGGAAGCTGAATTGATTAGCAAATGCGTTGGCTGTTGGGACTTTGCCAAACCTGTTGATCAATGCGTCGTTCAAAGCTTTTCTAAAACGAACTTTGGCGTCGTCTAGATTTAGGCTTTGTGTTTGCTGCTTGTTCATGCCGGCGATGCAAAATGACTGCACGATTAGTTTTTGTACGATCCATTTTGTGCATTTCAAAGTTGCATTTGCCAATTTGCTCGTGTATTTTTTGTTGTTATTTGCAATATTGAGTTGTTACTGATGACTTTGTTCAAATCAATACTTTTGCAGCTTGAGGCGCAATCATGATGCGTCGCTTTTGGCCTACTCCGCTGACAGTTTCGAACCAAGAGAAGTTGCGAATGTTGGTGGGTACCGCACTGGGCATTTTGTTTGTCGGTGTTTTGAGTCGATACCTAGGTAAAGGCATAGACCCCTGGTTGGTCGCACCCATCGGTGCCAGTGCCGTTTTGGTGTTTGGCGTGCCATCTAGCCCGCTGGCTCAGCCTTGGGCTGTTGTGGGTGGCAACACACTTTCTGCATTGATCGGCACGGCGATTGCACTGGTATTGCCAGACAACTTAGCCATGGCCGCTGCACTGGCTGTGGCGCTGGCCATTGCCGTGATGTTGTGGGGCCGGTGTTTGCACCCACCTGGTGGCGCTGCGGCATTGTTGGTGGTTCTGGCACACAAGCCATCGTTTGACATCGTGCTGTTTCCGTTCCTCCTGAATTCTGTGCTTTTGGTTGTGGCGGGCTTGGTCTATAACAATTTGACTGCGCGGCCCTACCCCCATCATTCAAAAACTGATCGCGATGATGCACATGCGAACAACCGGTTCACGCAGAGTGACCTGAATGCCGCGCTGGAACACTACCAACAGATCATTGATGTGGACCCCTCCGACCTGGCGCAATTGCTTCAATACGCCGAGTCAGCAGCGTATCAGCGCACGCTAGGAGATTTGCGCTGCGAAGAAGTCATGTCGCGATCACCGCACGCGGTGGAGTTTGGCTCCTCTTTGTCAGAAGCTTGGGGGCTGATGCGGCGGCATCACATCAAAGCGCTGCCGGTCGTGGACCGTGCCAGGCGTGTGGTGGGCATCATCACCATGGCAGACTTTTTAAAGCACGCGCAAATCGACGATTACATGAGCTTGTCTGAACGCATCAAACATGTTTGGAAACCCTCGGGCCTGTCGCACGGCGACAAGCCCGAAGTGGTGGGCCAAGTCATGACACGCCGCGTGCGCGTCGCCAGTGCGCAAAGCTACTTGGCAGAACTGTTGCCACTTTTTTCTCAAACAGGACACCACCACCTGCCCGTGATCGATTCAGAAAATCGCTTGATTGGCATATTGACGCAAACGGATGTGGTCAGTGCCCTGGCAAAAGCAGTCAGACATGTTTAACCGCTACCATTTGCAACATGCTTCAGTACGAAACCGTCCCCGTCACCCCCTTCCAACAAAACTGTTCCATCGTCTGGTGCGATGAAACGATGCAAGGCGCCGTCATTGATCCTGGGGGTGATTTGCCCGTGCTGGAAGACGCTTGCAAACAACTGGGTGTGACGCTGGAACAAATCTGGATCACACATGCACACATTGACCATGCAGGCGCCACCGCCGACTTGGCCGAAAAGCTGAACTTGCCCATCATTGGCCCGCATCCAGGCGATCAGTTTTGGATTGACGGCTTGCCACAGGCCGCTGCCAACTACAGATTTCCGCCGTCACGCCCCTTCACCCCGACGCGTTGGCTACACGATGGCGACACGGTCACATTGGGCAAACACACGTTGCAAGTGCGCCATTGCCCCGGCCACACACCTGGCCATGTGGTGTTTTACTCACCCGAGATCAAGCGTGCGTTTGTGGGCGATGTGCTGTTTGCCGGCAGCATTGGCCGCACCGACTTTCCGCAAGGCAATCACGAAGATTTGATCAACAGCATCACGCAACGTTTGTGGCCCATGGGTGACGACACCGTGTTCATTCCTGGCCATGGTCCAGAGAGCACGTTCGGGCGCGAGCGCGTGAGCAACCCCTATGTGGGCGGCACCTAAGCGCTGCGCACCCAAGCCTCATTGAACACGACACGCACTGATGCAACTTGACACACAAACCACGATCTTCATGATTTGTTTCGTGTACTTGATGCTGCACGGCGCCATTTGGCTCGCCCTGCTGGAGTACAGAAGTTTTCAGGTCAAGCTGTGGTGTGTGTCGGGCATGATCAGCGGCGGTGCCGTGGTCTTGCTCGCCATACGCGGGAGCGTACCGGATGTGGTGTTTTTTTATGTCGCGCAGTTCTTAATGCTTATTGGCAACTGGGGGCGCATGGTGGCCTTGCGCATGTATTTGTTGCCGTCCCCGCAAGACACAGCGTTTCGCGTCTACACGGTGGTAAATACGGCGTACTTCGCTGTTTTTTGCTACTTGATTTATTTTCATCAAGCGGAGTGGGAAGCGCTGCTGCTTTTCAACGGCTTTTACGCCTTGTTGTGCTTTGACTATTTCCGCATTGGTGAACAGTTAAACCAACAGCAACCTTCGCTAGGGGCACGATTGTTGATGTGGGCTGGGTTGAGTCTTAGTGTCACGCTCGGCGTACGCACCTTGGGTGTCAGCCTGCTTGGTGACGTGCATGACATTTACGCGCCCACCTGGGATCAAGCCATCATGATCGTTGGCCAGTTCACGGCCATCACATTAAGCAACATTGCTTTCTTGCGCATCTTTTTAGAGATTGCCGAGCGTCAAAAAATGGCCATGACGCACGAACTGGCCGTAACCAACGAGCGTGCGGAAGCCATACGAAAAACCAGCATCGACTTAAAAAAGTTGTTGCAAGAGCGAGAAGAAATCATTCGCCAACTCGCCATCTTCAACAAAACCGCAGGCATGGGGGCCTTGGTCGCGTGCTTGGCACACGAGCTGAACCAACCCCTCACGTCTATTCAACTCAACGCCGAATTGATTGACTCGGCCTTGCTGGATACGGGTACAGACGCCAACGCAGACAGCACAGTCAAAGAGGCCATGCGCGACTTGATGAAAGACAACCAACGCGCGGCCACCATCATCAAAACACTGCGCAACATGTTTGGCAGCGGCCGGAAATTGATGTCGACGTTTGACTTGAACGCGCTAGCCAATGACGTGTTGTTGCTCTGCAAATCTAAACTCAACAGCAACCACATTGCTTTGAAGGTCGACCTGCACCCCGAGGCAACGATGATCACGGGTGACAAATCTCAGCTACAGCAGGTGTTGCTGAACCTCATCACCAATGCTGCAGATGCGTTGACGCTCGACACCTCAAAACAAAAACGCATCACATTGCGCACACAACTGCAGGGCGACCGTGTGCTGCTGACGGTGACGGACAACGGATCAGGCATTGCCCCAGAAATTGCCGCATCAATTTTTGAATTGTTGCGAACCAACAAAGAAGACGGCATGGGCATTGGTCTGTGGCTGAGCCGCACGATTGTGGAAACACATCAAGGCACGATTGATTTCGTGACCGACACAAACAGCGGCACCACATTCACGGTCAACTTGCCGGCGACAACCGGGCCAATGATTTATTAACGGCTACTGGCCGAGCAGTCGCTGATAACCGACTTGGAAATGCAACCAAAGTCCTGTGTCGCTTTTCCTGGGCGTGTGCTGAAAAACAAAGGTCGAATGATGGTGACCAGCACATACAGCGCCATCAACACACCCACGGCAATGGCCACATAGTTGAGGCGCAACGCACGTTGCTGCTGCGTGTGAAAGCGGCCAAGTCGAGCGCCGTCAGCCAGACCCGATCGTTCTGATGATGGAGTACGGAGGGGGGAAGGCTTGGAAGTCACGCGCGCTACAAATGAAAAGATCTGTAGCGATGGTAATTTTTATAAGCGGCGAAAGCTATACGCCAAGGGGGTTACACCGGCGGGCGTACCTGGGTTGAAGGTCGCGGAGTTTTAAAACCCAAACAGCACCGCAGCACTGAATCCAGAAACCGAAACAGCGCCAGAGCGCAAGACGTCGCGCGAGACACGCAACGTGGTGGTGTCGTCAAGCGCGTGCTCGTAACCCACGCTGTACATCGCCGCACGGTCTTTGGATTTTTCTAAGTCGGCATCATCGCGGTCCAACTTGACATAGGCCGCCTTGCCATAAAACCCGTTGTACGTGAGTTTGTAACCAAACGCCATCAACGTGGTTTCGACGTTTTGAGCGCCCAGTTGTCCTGTGCTGGTGCTGATTGGCCCCGTGTATTCAACGCCATGTTTCAAGTCTGCCGAGAGTGGCCACTCGTAGCCCACGACCACATTGGCTTGGCTGGTGGCGTATGACTGGTCACTGCGTGTGCCAGACAATTTTTGGTATTCCATGCCCATGTACGGATCGGCATAGGCCTTGGCGGCTAGCAACAACAGGCTCGCAAGGAAGGTGCGGGAAAGCGTGGATGTCATGTGTGCGCCTTACTTTTTACGCTCGTACAAAGGCATGACCTTGGGCAAATTGGCCTGAATTTCTTCAATGCGTGTGTTGCCTGAAGGATGGGTGCTGAGCCACTGGGGTGGTGCGCCTTTGTTGGCGGCACTCATTTTTTGCCACAGCGTCACGCCTGCGCGCGGGTCATAGCCGGCGCGTGCGGCGATTTCCATGCCCACCAAGTCAGCTTCGGTTTCATCGTCGCGGCTGAATTTGAGGTTCAGCAAGTTCGCCCCCTGCTTGGCCACCAAATCGGTGAGCTGCGGGCTCACGCCAAAAAAGACAGAAGCCACCGTGCTGCCGATGGTGGCCACGCCGTTGGTGGCAGCCGCTTTGCCCATGCGTTCACGCGCGTGCTCACGCAAAGCGTGGGCAATTTCGTGGCCCATGACCATGGCCACCTCATCGTCGGTCAGTTGCAACTGGGTCAAGATGCCGCTGTAAAAAGCAATCTTGCCGCCGGGCATGCAAAAGGCGTTGATTTGGTTCGAGCCCACCAAGTTGACTTCCCACTTCCATTCTTTGGCGCGGGGGTTCCAGTCAAAGCTCTGCGGGATGATGTCTTTGGCAATTCGGCGCAGGCGTATGACTTGGGGATGGTTGTCTGGGCCCAACGCGTTTTTGCCAGCGGCCTCTTTCATCATGTCGGCGTATTGCTTGTGGGCCGATTGTTCGACCTCCGCCGCAGGCACGAGGTTGGCAAACACAGAGGCTTCTCGGGTCACTTCCACGCCGTCGCGCGCCAACAAAGCGCCGCTGCCAAGGCCACAAGCGCAGCCGACACAACCGTAAAGAAAAGCGCGTTTGGTGAGCATGGAAAAGTCTCTTTGTGAAAGCCTGAAAATAGAGGCATGAACGATACCAAAAAACTCAGCTGGCTGGACGCACTTCATGTGTACTTAGAGCCTGCTTCATGGCGCATGTTGTGTCTGGGCTTTTCTGCGGGCTTGCCACTTTTGTTGGTTTTAGGCACGCTGAGTTTTCGCTTACGAGAAGCTGGGATTGACCGCAGCACGATTGGCTTTTTAAGTTGGGTGGGTTTGGCTTACGGCTTCAAATGGGTGTGGTCGCCGCTGGTGGACCGCCTGCCTTTGCCACTGCTCACACGCTGGCTGGGCCGCCGTCGCAGCTGGCTGCTGTTGGCACAAACCGTGGTTGTCGCAGGGCTCATCGGCATGGCGTTGCTCGACCCGCAACTGGCGCTAGAGCCGGTGGTGTGGTGCGCCTTGGTGGTGGCTTTTGGTTCAGCCACACAAGACATTGCGCTAGATGCCTTTCGCATTGAATCTGCCGATGCGCAACACCAAGCGGCACTTGCCGCCACCTACCAAACCGGCTACCGCCTTGCCATGATTTGGGCAGGTGCGGGCGTGTTGTGGGTGGCAGCGCGTGCATCGGGTGCAGACGAAACCGCGTACCAACACGCCGCTTGGCAAACCGCATACTTGGTCATGGCCGCGTCCATGAGCCTGGGCGTGTTGACCGTGTTGCTCTCGCCCGAGCCAGCCCAACGTGACATGCCCCCCGCGCGCAATGCGCGCGAATGGCTGCAAAGCGCATTGGTCGAACCCTTTGCCGAATTTATTCGCCGTTACCGCTGGCAAGCGGCGCTCATTTTGGGCTTGATCGCGGTGTACCGCATCAGCGATGTGGTGATGGGCATCATGGCCAATCCGTTTTATGTGGACATGGGTTACACCAAAGACGAAGTGGCTGCCGTCACCAAAGTGTTTGGCGTCATCATGACGTTGTTGGGCGCGTTCATTGGCGGGGTGCTGTCCATGCGTTTGGGCGTGATGCGCATCCTCATGCTGGGCGCGGTGCTCAGCGCCGTGACGAATTTGTTGTTTGCTTGGCTGGCCACGCGCGGGCACGATTTGACGGCGTTGGTGTGGGTCATCTCGGCCGACAACTTGGCCAGCGGCATTGCGTCAGCGGCGTTCATTGCGTACTTGTCTAGTTTGACCAATGTGAACTACTCGGCCACGCAGTACGCGCTGTTCAGCTCGATGATGTTGCTCGCGCCCAAGTGGCTGGCCGGGTTCTCGGGCGTGTATGTGGACGCGCATGGCTACGAAGCTTTCTTCAACAGCACTGCCTTGCTGGGCGTGCCTGTGTTGCTGCTGGTGTGGCTGGCCTCACGCATCTTGCCGGTGGCGCACGCAGGCGCAGACGCAAAAGCAACGCACTGATTTACCCAGTCTTTACCTTGTCTTTAGACAAGCCCAGACATCGCGAGGCATGATGAACGCACCATGAATACCTTGCTCTTGATCGAAGATGACCACCGCCTCGCCAACATGGTGAGCGAGTACCTCCAACAATCTGGTTTCACCGTACAGCACGCCGCCAACGGACTAGATGGCCTGAAGGTGCTGCAAAGCACAGCGCCTGCTTTGGTGCTGCTTGACTTGATGCTGCCCGACATCGATGGCCTTGAAGTGTGCAAACGCATCCGCGCTTTGCCCGGCGCGCTGGCCCAAACCCCTGTGTTGATGCTCACCGCCAAAGGCGACCCGATGGACCGCATCGTCGGCTTGGAGCTGGGCGCAGATGACTACCTGCCCAAACCCTTTGAGCCCCGTGAATTGCTGGCCCGCATTCGCGCCGTGTTACGTCGCCACGCGCCAGGTGAGGCAACGGAGGCCACGCACCAAACTTTGAAATTCGGCTCGCTAGAGCTAGACCGCGATGCACGCAGCGTCAGCGTCCGTGGCGACGTGTGCGACCTCACGGCGTACCAGTTTGATTTGCTCTGGGTCTTGGCTGAACGCGCTGGCCGCGTGCTGTCACGCGATCAAATCATGGAGGCGGTGCGAGGACGCGAACTCGAAGCCTTTGACCGATCCATCGACGTCCACATGGGCCGCATTCGCGCCGCCATTGAAGAAGATGCCAAAGCACCTAAGCGCATCCTCACCGTACGTGGTGTGGGCTACGTGTTTGCCAAGCAACAAGACTGACGCCATGCCGACCACCTCATCGCACACCCGCGCTTTGCACCTGCCTTTGTATGTGCGCATCTGGCTGGCCGTGGTGCTGGCGGTGGCCGTGCTGACATTGCTCACCGGCTGGGTCATGCGCATGACCGCGGAGCCACCGCTGCGCGAAGTGTTGGTGCGCAATTCGGCAGGCGAACTGGTGGGCCAAGGCCGCGCACGCTTGCGACCACCAGATGGTCTTCCAGTAGAAGCGCCCCCCCTCCAAGGCCCCGACATGCGCCACCCGCCTGGCCACTTTGGTTCGGGCCCTGAGTTCATGGTGCGCATGCAAAACGGCGAACTGATGCATGTGCATTTGCCACGCCCCCCGCATACTTTTTGGTCACGCCCGCCTTTTGGGTTCGCATGGACATTGGGCTTGGTCGCCCTCGCTGTGGCGCTGGGCACCTACCCCATCGTGCGTCGCCTGACCCGCCGCTTGGAGAATTTACAAAAAGGCGTGGAGCAATGGGGCACGGGCAACTTGTCGGCCCGCGTGGCCGAACAAGGCAATGACGAAGTGGCCTACCTGGCGCAGCGCTTCAACCACGCGGCATCCCAAGTGGAGCAACTCGTCACCTCACACAAATCATTGCTGGCCAATGCCTCGCATGAGCTGCGCTCGCCCCTCACACGCATCCGCATGGGGCTAGAGCTGATGGGGGACGCCCCCTCACCCAGCATGAAAGCAGAAATCTCGCGCAGCGTGGGCGAGCTGGACCAACTGATTGATGAGATTTTGTTAGCCAGCCGCCTTGACGCCAAAGAGGCGGATCTGGGCACGGTTGAAGCTGTGGACCTGACAGGCCTGGCCAGCGAAGAATGCGCACGCGTGGACGCCCATTTAGAGCTCGGCTTTCAGCCGCAAAGCATCGTGGTGCCGGGCATCGCCAAACTGCTGCGACGCATGCTGCGCAATTTGCTGGAAAACGCGCGCCGATATGGCACGTCAGACATTGAGGTGCAGCTGTCAACTCTGGTTGAAAACCACCGAAATTGGGTGCGCTTGTGTGTGTGCGACCGCGGGCCCGGCGTTCCTGCCGACTTGCGCGAACGCATCTTCGAGCCCTTCTACCGCCTGCCGGGCGCCAGCGAACGCGAAGGTGGCGTGGGCCTGGGCTTGTCGTTGGTGCGCTCCATCGTGCAACGCCACGGCGGCCGTGTGCGCTGCGAAGACCGCGAAGGCGGCGGCGCCCGATTTGTGGTGATGCTGCCTGCCTGATGCACCCGCATAACCCGCGGCACTGACGCTCACCAAGCACACGGGCTCGTTGCACAATATCGTGCATGACACACGCTGCCCTGAACACCCGCTTCACCCAACGTTTTCAACTGACCACCCCAATTGCTTTAGCGCCCATGGCGCTGGCCACGGGCGGCGCTTTGGCTGCCGCCTGCGCCCAAGCCGGTGCGCTGGGCTTGGTCGGCGGCGGCTACGGTGACCTCGCTTGGACCCAACGCGAATACGCGCTAGCGCATGACTTGCTGAAAGACGATACCGCGAGCCACGCACGCCTAGGCTGTGGCTTCATCACTTGGAAATTAGACGAAAACGCGGAGGCACTTGACTGGGTACTGACACAAAAGCCTTGCGCCATCATGCTGTCATTTGGCGACCCTCGCCCTTATGCCGAGCGCATTGCCCAAGCAGGCGCGCAACTGATTTGCCAAGTGCAGCGCCTGGACCAAGTGCCGCACGCGTTAGAGGCCGGTGCCTCGGTCATCGTGGCACAAGGCGGCGAAGCCGGCGGCCACGGTGCCAACGCCCTTGAAGGGCGCAGCACCTTCACGTTGGTGCCTGAGATTGCCGACTACCTCGCGGCCCATTCACCCGACACCTTGCTGCTCGCCGCAGGCGGCGTAGCCGATGGTCGCGGACTGGCGGCGGCTTTGATGCTGGGCGCTGATGGCGCCTTGGTTGGCTCGCGCTTGTGGGCCACAACGGAGAGCTTGGCTGCCGCAGGCGCCAAAACCCAAGCCACACACACCAACGGTGACGGCACCGCACGCAGCATGGTGTTTGACATCTTGCGTCGCAAAAACTGGCCCGCACCGTATGACTTTCGCGCCATTCGCAACGACTTGCACCGCGCACTTGAAAGCAACGTGGCCGCTTTACAAACCAACCCAGATGCCGCACGCGCCGACTACGACGCAGGCGTGAAAGCGGGTGACTTCACACGCGCACATGCCACGGTGGGTGAAGCCGTGGGCTTGATTGCCGATATCCCTGCCGCGCAGACGGTGATTGCCCGCATCACACAACAAGCGCAACGCTTGTTAGGCAAGTAAAGGCTCGCATGAAAAAACGCCTGCTCATCTTGTCGCACGACAACAAAATTGGCGATGCCATTGTCGTGACGGGTCTGTTCAAACAATTGCATGCGCACTGGCCTGATTGCGACATCGGCGTGCTGTGTGGCGCCAGCAATGCGGCGCTGTACCGCCACCACCCCGAAGTGAAGTGGCTGCACGTGTCGGCAAGCCGCAATGTGTTTGCCCGCATGTGGGCGAGCCTCAAAGCACGGATGACGCGCTACGACATGGTGGTTCACTTTGGTCTAGACCTGGCCAACCCGTCTGTGCAAATTGTGTTGAACATGGTGAATGCCAAGCAGCGCTTTTTATTTTTGAAACACCCCACAAAACCCCTCCCCAATGATGTGGTGATGGAAGGCGATTGGGGCTACAGCACGCACGGCACGGCACAACACTATTCGGCGCGCCATCTGCGGTTTCTACAAACCCTAGGCGCCACGCCTGGCCCTTACCACTACGACATTCGCTTGGGCGAGCACACGGCGGCGGCCAAGCCTTCAGACACAGGCTTGCTGATGGTCGTCAACAGCCAAAGCAGCGCGGCGAACAAATCGTTCTCTCTGCCGTGGCTGCAACAGTTCGTGCATGCGGTTTATACACAGCACCCCCACATTCACATGCAACTGCTCAGCGCCAGCCCTGCGCTAGAAGTAGCGATGCATGAGATGTTCAACACACAAAGCGACCGCGTCCACGTGACCCCGTTTGCCGCCACGGTCACGCCCTCGCTGGCCAGCATTCAAAACGCAGATGTGGTGGTATCGCCCGACACCTACGCCGTGCATGCCGCCAGTGCTTGGAACAAGCCAGTGATTGCGCTGTACGAGCCCAGCGTGTTGTCGGTGGATTCATGGGAACCGTTGTCAGACACGTATGCCCAAATCATCGCCCCCACGGGGAAAGCGGTAAGCGACATTGGCGTCCCCGAGGTCATGAAGGCGCTGGCACACCTTCTGGCCAATCCGAAGTCACGCGAGCGCGTGTTCTTGAAATAAGTTCAGTTCTCGATCAGCAGCGCGCGCTGCTCGGGCGTCCACTTTTGCTCAAGCGCAATGAGCTTGTCTTTGTCCACAAAGGGTGGGTAACCGCCCTTCATGGTCAAGCGGATGTAGTGGTGGTTGAAGCAATCCAACGCGATGTGCATGGGGCGAATGTCACCCACCTCGCGTGCGCGCATGGCGGTGCGCAAAAACAAATCAAAGTCTGCGGCTTGTTGGGTTTCGTCCCAAGGGCCCAAGATGGCTAGCGCGCGGCGCGAGAACATCACGGTGTTGCCCACAAAGCCTTCCACGGCTTGATGCTTGAAACGCGTTTGACGGTCTTTGCAAAACGCCGCCCAGTTGCCATACATCCATTTGTGCATGAGCAGCAAACAGGTGCGCCCCGTGCCAAACAAGCCCACCAACCCACGGATACGGTTCCATCGGCGACGCAGCTTTTTGGTAGCCGCTTTGCTTTCGATGCGCTCGATACCGCAAGAGGTGATGACATCGAGCTGGTTGTGTTCAGCGTTTGCAATGAGCGTTTCATCCCACCCATCGCTCACGATGATGTCGTTGTTTAAGAACGCCAGCCACTCACCCTTGGCGATGGCAATGCCTTGGTTCTGCGACACAGGGTATGAATAGTTGCCGGAATTGCGAATCACACGTGCGCCGACCGATTCAAAAAAATCAGCGCTGGCATCGGTTGATGCGTTGTCGATGACGATGAGCTCAAACGAATGTTTGGTGTGCTTGACCAAGTTTTCCCAGTAAATCTGGTTCATCGGCAACTGGTTGTACACCGCTGTGATGATGCTGAGTTTGGGCTTTTGTTCAGACATGGTCAGGCTTTTAAAAATGAACTCAGAGCAAGCGGTAGACGCGCTCAGCCGACACGTCTTCTAAGCAACGCGTGTGGCCCAGCGGACACGTGCGTTCGTAACAAGGCGAACAGGCCAACGGAGGCTGGTAGTTGGCATCCACACGCAGCCACACCACGCGCGCACGCTCGTTCAAAGGTGGCGTGTGTTCAGGGCTGGACGAACCAAACACCGCCACTTGCGGCACACCAAACGCTGCGGCCACGTGCATGAGCCCGGAGTCGTTGCTGACCACACGGTGCGCGTAGGCAATCAACGCAAAGGCTTGCATCAAGTTGGTTTGACCTGCCAAGTTGAAACAATGACCGGGCTTTTTGGCATTGGCGGTGGTGGCAATTTCTTGGCAGATGTCGAACTCTTTGTTCGAACCCAACAAGAACACGGGGCGGTCAATCTTGCCCGCCAATTCAGCAAAGTGTTTGGCAGGCCAGCGTTTGGCGGGGCCGTATTCGGCGCCCGGCGCAAACACCACATAGCTGTGCTTGGCCAAGGTTGGCAGCGTGGGCATGTGGGTGGCCAGCTCTTCGAGCGCGTCGTCCATCACGCCCACCCCCACTTTGAGCACGGGGCGTAAATCGCCCACCAGCTTCATGGGCTTGCCGGGGTTTTGGCCCACCAAACTCAGCGCGGCATACCACTCGACCATGGGCGGGCGCTCTTCGGTTTGGGGGTTGTCTAAGCGATCGGTCAGCAGACCAAAACGCATTTCGCCGGTGTAGCCCACGCGCTTGGCGATGTTGGCCATCCAGGGCAGCAACGCGCTCTTCAGTGAGTTGGGGCACACATAGGCCACATCAAACTTGCCGCGCAACTGGCGGGCCAGTTTCAAGCGACCCATCAGTTGCAGGCCGCCGTGTTTGAACGGCATCTCAATCACTTCGGCCACGCCGGGCATCACACGGTAAACCGGTGCAATCCAAGGCAAGGCAGCGACAGTGAGGCGCTCGCCGCGCGCAGCCAAGCGGCGCAGCAAGGGTTCGGTCATCACCGCGTCCCCAATCCATTGGGGGGCGATGATGAGGGCGTTTTTAATGATGGCCGCCAACGTGCTCGCCAGCCTTGAGTTTGTAAACCGTGCCGCAATAAGGACACTTGGCTTCGCCGGTTTTAGCCACATCCAAGTAGACCTTGGGGTGGCTGTTCCAGAGTTTCATGTCAGCTTTGGGGCTGGGGCAAAACACGCCGCCTTGAGCGTTCAAATCTTTGGCTAAGAGTTCAACGGTGTTGCTCATTTTTTAAACCTTTGTCAACCAATGTGCGTACTTGGGATTGCGGCCATTGACGATGTCAAAGAACGCCGTTTGGATTTTTTCAGTGATCGGGCCACGGCTGCCCTCGCCCAATTGGATGCGGTCGAGTTCGCGGATGGGCGTGACTTCAGCGGCAGTGCCCGTGAAGAAGGCTTCGTCAGCGATGTAGATCTCGTCACGGGTGATGCGCTTTTGCACAATCTCAAGGCCCAAGTCTTTGGCAATGTGGAACACCGTGTTGCGGGTGATGCCGTTCAAAGCGCCAGCCGACAAGTCAGGCGTGTAGATGACGCCGTCTTTGACGACGAAGATGTTTTCGCCAGCGCCTTCAGACACAAAGCCCGAGGTGTCGAGCAACAAGGCTTCGTCGTAACCTTCGTCGGTCACTTCCATGTTGGCCAAGATGGAGTTGGTGTAGTTGCTCACCGCCTTGGCTTGCGTCATGGTGATGTTGACGTGGTGGCGGGTGTAGCTAGAGGTCTTCACGCGGATGCCGCGCTTCATGCCTTCTTCACCGAGGTAAGCACCCCAAGTCCAAGCAGCCACCATCACATGGATGTCATTGCCGCGAGGGCTGACGCCCAATTTTTTGTCGCCAATCCAAGTCAAGGGGCGGATGTAGCCGCTTTCTAAATTGTTTTCACGCACCACGGCACATTGCGCATTGTTGATTTGCTCTTTGGTGAAGGGCATGTTCATGCGCAAAATTTTGGCGCTGTTGAACAAGCGGTCGGTGTGCTCTTGCAAACGGAAGATGGCGGTGCCTTGCTCGGTTTTGTATGCGCGCACGCCTTCGAAGGCGCCGCAACCGTAGTGCAGGGTGTGGCTCAGCACATGGATCTTGGCATCGCGCCAATCGACCATCTGGCCGTCCATCCAGATTTTGCCGTCACGGTCAGACATGGATGATGGGATCACGACGCTCATGGGATTTCCTTTGGACTGATGATGTGGTTGTCGCCTGTTTCGGCGTAAGGGTTCATTTTAGCGAGCCTGACGAGGGGTCAGTCGTTGGCGGCGTGGGTCACGGGCTCAACGTCGGTGGCTTGGAACGGACGGTCTAGCGTCCAGCTCTGCAACTTGCCCTGCATAAACACGCAGCGCACCACCGATTGGCTGCCATCGCGCCAGCTGAACACCTCGGGCTGGGCGCCCTTTTCGGTCTCCAGCTGACCCAAGGCGCGGGTCATGGCGACGACGTGCATCAGGCTCACGCCCGCTTTGAGCTTGGCATTGAGCATGACGGCACTGTCCACAAAGCCAATGGGGCGGTTGCTGGCCCGCTTCATGATTTGCACCAAACGTGTGAAATACAGCAGCAGCCACATGACGCCGCCGGTCACCACCATGGCAATGCCCATCCAGCCCCAGCTTTGCCAAGCCCACGCCGTCAAGCCCACCGTGCCAATGGGCACCAAATATCTTTGAAAGTTCATGGGCTTATTGTCTCAGGCTCTCAAAGAGCCAGCTCAGTGCTGTGGATAACGCAAGGTCACTTGCAAACCGCCCAGGGCCTGGGATTGGCCTAATTCCACTTGAATGTGCTGCAACGTCGCGATGTGCCGCACGATGGACCAGCCCAAGCCGCTGCCCGTGGCTGACGTGCCCAACACGCGGAAAAACCGCTCGCCAAGGCGTGCCTTGTCCTCCGACGACAGGCCAGGGCCACCGTCTTGGACGGTCACCACCACGTGTTGCGCGTCTGCCCGATGCGCTTGAATACGCACGGTGGCGCCCTCAGGGCTGTAACGCAAAGCGTTGTCAATGAGGTTGCGCAGCAAGATCTGCCACAAGGTGCTTTGGCCGTTGACCTGCAGCGCGTCAGGCGCGAGCAGCTCTAGGGTTTGATGGCGTCGCAGCGCCTCAGGCGTGAGGTCGGCCATGATTTGTTGTGCCAACTGGTCTAAGCGGAAGGGTTCAGAAAGCACGTCTTGCGGGCCTTCCACACGGGCCAAGGTCAACAGTTGCTCAACCACGCGCGAAGCCCGGTCACAACCCAGCAAGGTGTCTTGCAACGCTTGTTGGCGAACTTGGTCGTTGCTTGCCGATGTGAGCGCCACTTGCGCTTGGGCACGAATGGCGGCAATCGGTGTGCGCAGCTCATGGGCAGCATCGGCGGTGAAGCGGCGCTCGGTTTCCATGCGCTGGGCCAAGCGTTGCAGCAAATCGTTGAGCGCGTCCAACATGGGCTGCACTTCTTGCGGGGTGTCGGGCAAGGCCACGGGCGCAAGGGTTTGGGTGTCACGCTTTAAGAGCACTTGTCGCAAGCGCTGCAAAGGTTGCAGGCCTGAGCGCACGTTCCACCACAAGCCAATCAACAGCAGCGGCAAGGCCATGGTGAGGGGCGGCAAAAAACCACGCAACACGGCACGCAAAATTTCGTCACGGCTGTCTACACGTTCGGCCACATAGATCTGCACATCGCGGGCGCGGCCAGGCGCGGCGAACACACGCCACGATTGACCGTCGGCCAAGATGATGGTCTCAAACCCCTCTGTGTGCTGAGCCATGGGCGTGTGCGCCACGTTGGGGGAGTGCATGACCAAGCGGTCTTCATGAAACACTTGGTAGGCCACGCGGTGCGCGTATTTGTGCAAGGTAGGCGCATCCAGCAAGGGCTCGTCATCGTCGGGCGTGACAGATTGCTGAACCACCAACAAGGCGGCCGACTGCGCCAGGTGGGCGTCGAGGAGCTCGTCCACCTCGTGCCGAGCTTCAAACCACACAAAAGCCGCAGTGGCGAACCACACCACCAGCACCGCACCCAAAGTGCGGGTGAGCAAGCGTTGTTGCAAAGAAAAGTGTTGGCGCATAGCTTTAAGGCATGACGATGTAACCCACACCGCGTACGGTGTCGATCAAGCCCGCGCCCATTTTGCGGCGCAGGTGGTGAATATGAACTTCGATGGTGTTGCTCTCCACCTCGTGGCCCCAGCGGTACAGGTGCTGTTCAAGCTGCTCGCGTGACAACACGCGGCCAGCGTTGAGCAACAAGGCTTGCAACAAATCAAACTCGCGGGTGGACAGGCTGATGGCGTCGCCATCGCGGCTCACCTGCCGTGCGCTGGGGTCCATCACCACGTTGCGAATTTGCAGCATGGCTTGTGTTTTACCGTGGGCGCGGCGCACCAAGGCATGCAGACGGGCGGCCAGCTCGTCCAAATCCACAGGCTTGATCACGTAATCGTCGGCCCCGAGGTTGAGGCCTTCGATGCGTTGGGCCACGGCATCACGTGCCGTCAGCACCAGCACGGGTGTGTCGATGCCACGCGCACGCACAGCTTTCAACACAGCCAAACCATCTTGTCGCGGCAAGCCAATGTCCAGCACCGCCGCTTGGTGCTGCGCGCTCAGCAGCTCTCGCTCGGCGGCCACCCCATCGCGCACCCAATCGACTTGGAAGCCGCGCTGGTCTAAGCCCGCACGCAGGCCGCTGCCTAGCAGCTCATCATCCTCGGCCAGAAGTATTCGCATAACCTCGCCACATGGGTCGCAGGGCTTGTGGGCCACGCCAGATGCGCAGCATCACCACCAACCCCACATGCACACACACCACAGCCATGGCCGCGTTGCCCAAGCCTTCGTGCAACTCTTGCAGGGCATCGTTCAACCAGCCATCGCCTAAAAGTTCATTGTAGGTAGCCCACCCGCTGGCAATGGCCACCGTGCAAAACGCATAAATGAACAGCACCGCAGCGCCCAGCACCCAACTGCTGGCCCCCACCCAAAAGTTACGCGTGAGCCATTCGCCTTGCTTGAGTTTGTTCAGCCACACGCGCCACATCGCGACACGACGCAGCAGCAAACCCCAACGTGCCGACGCAGGTCCCACCCACCCCCACACCAAGCGAAACGCCAACACCGCCGCCAAGCTGTAACCGCTGTAGACGTGTACCAAACGCCAATACTCAGACTCTGACGTGACATAAGACATGAGAAACGCCAGGGCCATGCTGGCGTGCGCCATGCGCGTGCCTAAATCGACCACGGGCTTCATTTTGGAATCCTCACGCGGTCTTCTTCAAAGTCACCTTGTGCTGCGTCGCGGTGGCAAGCGGTGCAATTGGCAGGGCTTTTGATGGACGCACGCTTGAAGGTGGCCGCACTCACCTCGCGGTGCTTGCGCTCAAACCACGCCGAGCGGGTGATGCGGTCTTGTGGCGGCTCCTCGCGCGCACGCTTGCCTTGGCCGCCGTGGGTTTGCAGCCAGGCATCGATTTGTTTTTGTGTGGCAACGTCTAACGAAGCGTCGCTGCCGTAGTGTTTGTCTAGCCCGTTCATCACGCGCTGCCATGAAGCTTTGGGTAGCAAGTTGGGTGGGAATGCCAAGTGGCAGCTGCCGCACTCTTGGGTATAGGTCGCGGGCGGCGTGAGACCTTTGTCGCTGCCAGCCCACGCTGATGTTGTCGTCAGCAAGACTGCGGCCACCATGCCGCGCATGAGGCGTATGAAACATACATGCATAAGAACCTCCATCAACGTAAGGTCATGAGCCAAGCCAACACATCGGCTTTTTCGACTGCCGTGCATTCACGCGCCAACACGTCTTTGCAATTGCGGCGGAACCACTTTTCAACTTTGGCACTGTCGGTGAAGCGTTTGGCGTTGGCCGCAGGCGCGAGTGGCTCAATGGTTTTGTCGGTACTCGCATGACGACCGCCCACCATCGGTGATTTGCCGTGGCAACTGGTGCACTGCCACTCTTGGCCATGGCTGGCTTTGAAAAACGTTTCACCGCGCGCGGCATTGGCAGGCTGGCCGGCTTGCGCGGTGTAGCCAGCCAACAACTCAGCGGGCGTGGCGGCCACCGCATGAAGCGACGTCAAGAGCAGTAAAGCAAAGAACTTTTGAAGCATGGTGTTGAACCTTTCAAAACCGATGCTAGTGAACGCGTCTTAGGGTTTTCTTAAGGCTGGTGCAGCTCTTCTTAAGACTGTCTTAATCTGTGGTCTGCACACTTTCATCATTCGTTAATGGTGGAGTTGGTATGTCACGTTCTGTTTTAAAACCACAAATAGTTGCCTTGCTGTTAGCCACTGCCGGCTTCCTCAGCGCATGTGGGGGTGGCGGCGGCGGAAGTGACAACGGTCACAGTGACGCCACATGGTCGACCAATCCGGCAGGCGCCGCCACGTTCAACGGCGCTGCCGCTGCCTACCAAGGTTCGATCAGCGGTTTGGGCTCAATTGTTGTCAACGGCGTGCGTTTTGAAACGACTGATTCCGTGGTTTACGACAGTGATGATTTCAGCACCAGCTATGACAGCAGTACACCCACCTTTAGCAGCCCACTGGCCTTAGGAATGACCGTTGCCTTGTTTGGGGATGTGGACGATGCACAAAGTTTGGGGCGTGCGGCACGCATTCGCATCGTAGGCGGTGTGCGCGGCACGATGAACGCCATCACGCCCACAGCCATTGATCTGTCAACTCAAATTGTGCAAATCAACGCTGCGACCACCTATGGCGGAACGTCCGATGGAACCTTGGCTGGCACCGCTGTGGCCACTTATGCAGATCTGGCAGCGCTGGCAAACACAAGTCCATTGCTCACCATGTATGGTCTTGCCCAAGCAGATGGCAGCTTCTTGGCGACACGCGTCGTTGTCACCCATGCATTGACTCATGCGCTGGATGTGGCCGTGCGCGGAACCATCACTGCGATTGTCGGAAGTAATTACACGATTCAGACCGGGGCGACTTCCAGCATCACCGTGAATTGCAACAGTTGCACCATTCAACCGACGGGCAACACGCCGGTGGTTGGCGATGCCATTCGTGCATTGGCTGCTGACAACACCAGCTGGAACGGCACAACGCTCACGGCAACACGTTTGCAGTTGGTCAATCCAGCCTATCTCACCCGCTTTAGTGGTGCACCCAGCACATCGACCTACGCCAAGATCAAAGGGATCGCGACACAAGCGAACGGCAATTGGTACGTTGGAGGTGTTCAAGTGAGTGGCGCCACATTGACTGCTAACACCATGTACGAAATCAAAGGCACATGGTCTGGGTCCGTCTTAGCGGCAACTCGCGTAGAAGTTGAAGGCCAGCGTAGCTTTACCGACAGCTATGGCCAAAACCTGACTTACTCTCACGAGTTCTATGGTGCCGTTAGCAACTTGAACGGCAACAGCTTTACCGTGCAAGGGGTAAATGTGAATGCGGGCTCTGCCTACTTCCCTGACGGCTCAGCGGCCAATCTCAGCAATGGCTCGTTTGTTGAAGTCAAAGGCAGCTACGTGAATGGCACCTTGAACGCGACAAAAGTAGAGATCAAATACGCATCCAGCAGCAATGCCAGCTCAGGTCGCGTGTTTGAGATGTACGGTCAGGTCGGCGGTTGGTCTGGCGTCAACAGTGCGTTTAGTTTGACCCGCTTTGGTGTCGTGTACACCGCACAAACGTCAGCCAATACACGCTTCAAATACGGCACACCCACTAACGGAAGCTATGTTGAAGTCAAAGGCTACATGGATGCCAGCAATGTCTTCCAAGTGATCAAACTAGAGCTGAAAAACGGTTACCACGATTACGACGATTGATGCGTTAACCCAACTCGCGCACCAAGCCAATCGCCTCATCCACCCGTTCCACCGCATGCACGGTCATGCCGGGGATGGGCTTTTTGGGTGCGTTGGCTTTGGGAATGACGGCCACGGTAAACCCAAGCTTGGCCGCCTCTTTCAAACGCTCTTGCCCACGCGGAGCGGGGCGCACTTCGCCTGCTAAGCCCACTTCGCCAAAGGCGATGAAGCCTTGCGGCAGTGGCTTGCCACGCAAGCTGCTTTGAATAGACAGTAAGACGGCCAAGTCGGCCGCGGGTTCGCTGATGCGCACGCCGCCGACGGCGTTGACAAACACATCTTGGTCCATGCACGCCACACCCGCGTGGCGATGCAAGACGGCCAGCAACATGGCCAAGCGGTCGCGGTCTAAGCCCACGCTCAAGCGGCGAGGTGAAGGGCCACCGCTATCCACCAAAGCTTGAATTTCAACCAACATGGGTCGCGTGCCTTCCAGCGTGACCAACACACAACTGCCGGGCACGGGCTCGGTGTGTTGGCTCAAGAAAATGGCGCTGGGGTTACTCACGCCCTTCAAGCCTTTTTCGGTCATCGCGAAGACGCCAATTTCGTTGACCGCACCAAAGCGGTTTTTGATGGCACGCACAAGTCGGTAAGTCGAATGTGTGTCGCCTTCAAAGTACAGCACCGTGTCCACCATGTGCTCCAACACACGCGGCCCAGCCAGTGCGCCCTCTTTGGTGACATGGCCCACCAACACCACAGCGGTGCCCGAAGACTTGGCCATGCGGGTGAGGTGTGACGCGCACTCGCGCACTTGCGCCACCGAGCCGGGGGCACTGGTGAGTTGATCGGAATAAACGGTTTGGATGGAGTCCATCACCACCACCGCCGGTTGAAGCTTGTCGACGGTGGCCAATATTTTTTCAAGCTGAGTTTCAGCCAGCACTTGCACTTGGCTGTGGTCCAGCCCCAAGCGGCGCGAGCGCAAGGCCACTTGCGCGGCAGACTCTTCGCCCGTCACATACAAAGTGCTCATGCCGCTGCGTTGCAGGCCGTCCATGGCTTGCAAAATCAACGTGGATTTGCCAATGCCGGGGTCGCCACCAATCAGCACCACACCGCCTTCCACCATGCCGCCGCCCAACACGCGGTCGAGTTCTTCTTGACCAGTGGGCGTGCGCGCCACGTCTTGCGCCTCAATGTCGGAGAGCACCGCCACTTCTGAAGCTGGGGCCAAGGCCGCCATGCCCGCGTAACGGTTTTTGGTGGGGCCGCTGCTGTCGACCGCCGTTTCAATCAGCGTGTTCCACGCGTTGCAACTGGGGCATTTGCCCAACCATTTGGCAGTGATGCCGCCGCAGTCGGTGCAGGTGTATTGGGTTTTTTCTTTGGCCATACGCCAATATTACTGGATAAATAGCCAGTGGTCTGGGCGGCGGAATTGAAACTTGTGAGAAGAAGTTGCGAGACACTTCAGACATGCCTCACCTCATCATCCAATACACCGCCCAGCTCGACGCCGAAACTGACATGGGCGAGCTTTGCCAAACCTTGAGCGCCACGATGTTGGCCGCCAAGCACCCCGACGGCCAAGCCGTGTTCCCGATCGGGGCCACGCGCGTGCTGGCGTTTGCCACATCACACGCCGTCATCGCGGATGGCAGCGGCGACTACGCCTATGTGTATCTGAACTTTCGCGTCGCCAAGGGCCGCACGCCCGAGATGATTGCGCAAGTGGGTCAGTCATTGTTGACCGCGACCCAAGCCCATTTCGCGGAAGTGTTTGCCCAGCGCCCCATCGGCATCACGCTGCAAATTGACGAAGGGCACGAGGTGTTCAACGCCGTCCACAATAATTTGCACCCTTTGTTCAGCAAACCTTGAAAACGCCCAGCCATGCAAACCCCCGAGAACCTATTTAAACAAGCCCTGCGCCACCAACAGCCACAAATCGGCTTGTGGATGGGCTTGGGCAGCACCGTGACCACTGACATTTGTGCGGGCGCAGGCTTTGACTGGTTGGTGATTGACGGCGAACACGGCCCCAACGACTTGACCACCTTGCTCGCACAGTTGCAGGTCGTGGCCGCCTATCCCAACTCACACCCTGTGGTGCGTGTGCCGCATGACAACGCGGCACTGCTCAAGCAAGTGCTGGACATTGGTGCCACCACGGTGTTGGTACCCATGGTGGACACGGCCGCGCAAGCCGCAGCCATTGTGAAAGCCTGCCGCTACCCGCAAGACGATGGCCAAGGCGGCATTCGTGGCATGGCGGGCACGCGCGCCTCACGTTGGGGCCGCTTCCCCAACTACGGCAAAGAGGCCAACGACCAAGTGTGTGTGTTGGTGCAAGCCGAAACCCGAGAAGCCTTGAAAAATCTGGATGCGATCGCTGCCACACCCGGCGTGGACGGTGTGTTCATTGGCCCGGCAGACTTGTCGGCCTCCATGGGACACATCGGCAACCCCAGCCACCCCGAAGTGCAAGCGGCCATCGTGGACGCGATTGCGCGCATTCGCCAAGCAGGCAAAGCGCCTGGCATTTTGATGGGTGACGAAGCGCTGGTGCGTCAGTATTTGTCACTGGGCGCTTTGTTTGTGGCGGTGGGTGTGGACGGCATGATTTTGTCGCGCCAAACCTCAGCCTTAGCGGCCAAGTACAAAGAAGGCTTGGGTGAAGTGAGCGCCGGCAAAGGCCCT
The DNA here is from genome assembly GCF_003063475.1 of Limnohabitans curvus. Taxonomy (NCBI): domain Bacteria; kingdom Pseudomonadati; phylum Pseudomonadota; class Betaproteobacteria; order Burkholderiales; family Comamonadaceae; genus Limnohabitans; species Limnohabitans curvus. Next base: position 1,533,959 of record NZ_NESP01000001.1, on the reverse strand, counting down.
TACTAAACGGCGATTCAGTCCTGCGTGAAGCCCACGCGGTTGGACACCGCGCACATCAGCTCATAGCCCACTGTGCCTGCAGCCTGTGCGACGTCATCGATCGGCAGCACCGTGCCGTTGCTGGCTTTGCCCCACAGCGTGACTTCGCTGCCAAAGCCAGCCTCATGACCTGTTTCAACGCAAGGCGTGAGGTCGACCGCAATCATGTCCATGCTCACGCGACCCAAGGTGCGGGTGCGCACACCGTCCACCAACACAGGCGTGCCTGTGGGGCAATGACGGGGATACCCATCGGCATAGCCGCAAGCCACCACGCCCAAGCGCATCGGTGCATCTGCTTTGAACGACGAGCCGTAACCCACGGTGTCGCCCGCTTGCAAGTCTTGCGTGGCAATGATGCGGCTGCGCAAACTCATGGTGGGTTGTAAATCCCACTGCGCGATGTTGCGCTCTGGAAAGTCGGGCGCACTGCCGTACAGCGCAATGCCGGGGCGGACCCAATCGGCAGCCACCGCCGTATCGCCAGCGTGACGCAACAAGCCCGCGCTGTTGCAGGTGCTGCGCTCGCCGGGCAAGTCTTCGGTGGTTTTGGTGAACGTGGCGATTTGTTCGGCAATGCCTTTGGGGCCATCGGCATCACTGAAGTGGGTAATGAGTGAAATCTCATCCACTTGTGGCAACTGGTTCAAGCGTGTCCACGCCGAACGAAAACGCGTGGGCGTGAACCCCAGACGGTTCATGCCGCTGTTCATTTTGAGGAATATTCGGTGCGGCACTTGGGTTTTGTGACGGCTGAGCATGTCAATTTGCTCGTCGCAATGCACGGTGTGCCACAGGTCTAGACGCGAGCAAAGCTCTAAATCGCGAGACTCAAAAACGCCTTCCAGCAACAGCACCGGTCCGCGCCAGCCCAAGCTGCGTAGGCGTTGCGCCTCATCGAGGTCTAACAACGCAAAGCCGTCGGCCCCTCGCAAACCTTCAAACACACGCTCAATGCCATGGCCATACGCATTGGCTTTGACCACGGCCCACACGCGAGCGTCGGGTGCTGCGGCGCGCATGCGCGCCAAGTTATGACGCAAAGCGTCGGTGTGAACAAAGGCTTGTATCGGACGGGGCATGGTCAATATTGTGGCACCCGCGTGATATAACCTTGGGTAGATACAGAAGAAAGAAGAATCAGCAGGCTCGCAGTACGCTGCGAGCTGCCAGACCCATCCATGAAGCGCGGTTTTTACACCATCATGTCGGCCCAATTTTTCAGTTCGTTGGCCGACAACGCACTGTTTGTCACAGCCGTCGAATTACTGAAATCAGATGGCGCCGCCGAATGGCAGCGCGCTGCTCTGGTGCCTATGTTTGCCCTGTTCTACGTGGTGTTGGCCCCGTTCGTGGGCGCATTTGCCGACTCACGACCAAAGGGCGAAGTCATGCTCATGAGCAACACCATCAAAGTGGTAGGTTGCTTGATGATGCTGTTTGGCGTGCATCCTTTGCTGGCTTATGCCGTCGTTGGCTTGGGCGCTGCGGCGTATTCGCCGGCCAAGTACGGCATCCTGACCGAGCTGCTGCCTGCGTCGCAGTTGGTCAAAGCCAACGGTTGGATTGAAGGTTTGACCATCACCTCCATCATCTTGGGCGTGTTGCTGGGCGGCCAATTGGTGGGGCCAAATTTGTCAGCTTGGTTGTTGTCGTTTGATTTGCCATTCGTCACCACGGGTGTGGACACCTCGGCTGAGGCCGCGATTTGTTTGTTGATTCCTCTGTATGCCTTGGCGGCTTGGTTCAACAAGCGCATTCCTTACACCGGCGCGGCGTTGATTCCGATGCGCCTGGACCCCGAAAAAACCATGGCGCGCAACCTCTTGGCGCTGGTGCCCGACTTCTGGCATTGCAACCAACGCTTGTGGCACGACAAGCTGGGCCAAATTTCTTTGGCCACCACCACCTTGTTCTGGGGCGTGAGCGGCAATCTGCGCTACATCGTGCTGGCTTGGAGCGCTGCCGCTTTGGGCTACACCACCACACAAGCCTCTAGCTTGGTGGGTGTGGTGGCCATCGGCACGGCCGTGGGTGCAGTGGTGGCGTCCATGAAGATGCGACTCGACCACGCCACACGCCTCATGCCTTTGGGCATCGCCATGGGCTGCTTTGTGGTGGCGATGAACTTCATCGACAACCTCTGGCTGGCTGTGCCCTTCCTCATTGTCTTGGGGGGCTTGGGCGGCTTTTTGGTAGTGCCCATGAATGCGCTGCTGCAACACCGCGGTCACAACCTCATGGGTGCGGGCCGTTCGATTGCGGTACAAAACCTGAACGAACAACTGTGTATTTTGGGCCTGGGCTTTTTGTACACCTTCAGCACGGGCATGGGGCTCAGCGCCTTTGGTGCCATCACCGCCTTCGGCACGTTGGTGGGTTATGTGATGTGGCTCATCAAGTTGTGGCACGAACACAACCACAAACACCACCGTGAAGAACTTGCACGTTTGATGCACATCGCGCGCAACGACGACTTGCACGGTTAAGTTTTGACCACACGCCCCCTGCTGGCCGTGTTGGCATTGGCCCTCAACGCTTTGGTGTGGGGCCTGTCTTGGTGGCCACTGCGCCAACTCGATGCCGACGGCCTTCACCCCTTATGGACCACAGCCGCGGTGTTTATCTTGGCCACGGTGGTACTTATCTTTATCAGCCCTTCAAGCTGGCGGTACTTCAAGCAACACCCGCAACTTTGGTGGCTCATGGCTGCCTCGGGTCTTACGAACGTCGGCTTTAACTGGGCCGTCACAACGGGCGATGTGGTGCGCGTGGTGTTGCTGTTTTATCTCATGCCCACATGGTCGTTGTTGCTGGCTTGGTGGCTGCTGGGCGAACGGCCTACGCGTGGCGCATTGATGCGTTTGGGTTTGGCATTGCTGGGCGTGGTGCTGGTGCTCAAAACGCCCGAATCTGCTTGGCCTCTGCCGCAAGATTTGTCCGACGTGTTGGCACTGCTAGGCGGTTTTTGTTTTGCACTCACCAATATTTGGCTGCTGCGTTTGCAACACACACCAGAGTCCGCGCGCATGGTCGCCATGTTCAGCGGTGGCGCCCTGATGGCGGTGGCCTGCGCGGTGCTGGCAACAGCGGCGGGCGTGGTTCCCACCGCCCAAGTGTTTGCAGTGCCGCTTGAAAGCCATGGTGTGTCAGGCCTTCTCACTTGGCTCACCGACGCTTTCGTGACGCAACAAGTGGCGACATGGGCACCTTGGGTTTTGGGTTTGAGCGCGGCTTTTTTGGTGTCTAACTTTGCGCTGCAATACGGCGCCGCCCGCTTGAGTGCGCACACCACCGCGATGGTGATGATGTCGGAAGTCGTGTTTGCCAGCGTGTCCTCGGTGGCACTAGGGGCATCGACGCTGACGTGGCGCGTGGGCCTGGGTGGCGGCATGATTGTGTTGGCTGCGCTGCTGGCATCGCAAGCGCACACCGACAAAAACCACGCTTGATTGACTTTAAGTGCCTCGCTTTCGCGTGCAGGCACTTGCTTTGCAAGGCTTCGCCAATGACCACTTTGACCGACTTCACCGCCAACCGCATTGACGGCACACCTTTGTCGTTTGCTGACCTGAAAGGCCAAGTGCTGCTCATCGTCAACACCGCCAGCGCTTGCGGGTTCACGCCGCAGTTTGAAGGCTTAGAGGCACTGCACAAAACCTATGGCTCGCAAGGCTTGGCCGTCATTGGTTTTCCGTGCAACCAGTTTGGCGCGCAAGACCCGGGGAGCAATGTCGAGATTGGTGCCTTCTGCCAACGCAACTACGGCGTGAGCTTTGCAATGATGGAAAAAGTAGACGTGAATGGCGACAACGCGCACCCGCTGTTCAAGTGGCTCAAAGCAGAAGCGCCCGGCGTCTTGGGCAGCGAAGCCATTAAGTGGAACTTCACCAAGTTCTTGGTGGGCAAAGACGGGCGCGTGCTCAAGCGCTATGCGTCGATGGATGCGCCACCCAAGCTGGGGAAAGACATTGAGGCCGCCCTAGCCTCGTGAACTAGGTTTAGTTCAACGCCTCATCCAGCACTTCCACCCAATGCTTCACCGGCACATCGGTGCCGCTTTGCAGATGGGTGATGCAGCCCACGTTGGCACTCAAAATGGCTTTGGGCTTGAGCGCATCGAGGTGGCCCAGCTTGCGGTCACGCAAGGTGGTGCTGATCTCAGGATTGAGCACGCTGTAAGTGCCTGCTGAGCCGCAGCACAAATGCGATTCGGTGTTGGCCACTTGAATGGCAAAGCCCAACTCGGCCAAATGTGTCTCCACACCGCCCTTGAGCTTTTGGCCGTGCTGCAAAGTGCAAGGGGGGTGGAAGGCTTGCATGCCGGCGTTGGCCAACACGTGGGCTTTCAACTTGGGCTTGAGCACCGGCACCAACTCGGGCAACAACTCGCTCAAATCTTGGGTGAGTTCGCTGATGCGCTTGGCTTTGGCTGCATAAAGGGCATCGTCTTTGAGCACGTGGCCGTAGTCTTTCACCATCACGCCGCAGCCAGAGGCGTTCATCACGATGGCCTCCACGCCTTGTTCAACAAAGGGCCACCAAGCGTCGATGTTGTTGCGCATGTGAACCATGCCGCCGTCTTGGTCGTTCAAGTGGAATTTCACCGCACCACAGCAACCGGCTTCGGGCGCCACGATGGTTTGAATGCCCGCCGCATTCAACACACGCGCCGTGGCGGTGTTGATGTTGGGCAGCATGGCGGGTTGTACGCAGCCTGCGAGCATCAGCACTTTGCGAGCGTGGGTTTGGGTGGGCCACACCACGCCATTGCGTTCTGCCGTTTGGGGCGCTGGCACTTTGGCTTTGAGCTTGGCAGGCAACACACCGCGCACGGCTTGGCCCAGCTTCATGGCAGGTGCAAACAACGGCGAAGGTAAGCCTTCTTTCAAGGCCCAGCGCAACAGGCGCTCGCCCATAGGGCGCTGCACTTGGGCGTCCACCACTTTGCGGCCCACGTCCACCAAGTGGCCGTATTGCACACCGCTGGGGCAGGTGCTTTCGCAGTTGCGACAGGTCAGGCAACGGTCCAAGTGCTGTTGCGTAGCGCGCGTGGGCGTGGCACCTTCAAACACTTGTTTCATCAAATAGATGCGCCCACGCGGGCCGTCTAGCTCATCACCCAACAGTTGATACGTGGGGCACGTCGCCGTGCAAAAACCGCAGTGCACGCACTTGCGCAAGATGGCTTCGGCTGCTTCGCCTTCGGGCGTGCCGACGTATTGGGGGGCCAGGTTGGTTTGCATGTGAGGCTCTGAGTTTTAAGTGCGACCGGGGTTGAAGATGCCCGCTGGGTCAAACTGTTTTTTGAGTTCGTTTTGAATGCGTTGTTGCACGGCATTGAGTGGGGTGTACACGCCCACTTGCTTGTCGACATCGCCCAAGGTTTGGCGGCTCGCCGTGCTGGTGCGAAACAAGGTGGCGTGACCGCCTGCTTTCACCGCCGCGTCGCGCACTTGGGTGGCTGCCGAGGCAGGTGCCCACAACCAACGCTGTGCGCCGTGCCATTCGATGTATTGCGCACACGCGATGCCGCTCACACGCACGTCGAGCACAGGGGCCGTTTGCGGCACGCTCAAGCGCCACAAGCAGTCGTGTTCGCTAGGTGCTTTGAAGAAATCCAACGTTTGCTCGCCACTGGCTGTCCAATCGGCGGCCACATCTGCGTGGTCCATGCGCGTGACTTGCGCGCCCAAGGCTTGCACGTCGGCACTCATCTTGATCACAGCAGCGTCTACGGCAGCCAAGGCACCGCGCAGGCGCACAAAGAAAAAGTCTTGCGCGGGTGATGCAGTGGTGTCGTGCACCCACGCGCTGGCATTGAGTGGCAGCGGCTGACCGCCCCATTGGTTGATGAGTTTCAAAGCTTGCGCTTGGCTCACACCCGCGCACACCAAGGTGGCTTCGCCGGGGGCCACGGGCAGCACTTTCAAAGACACTTCAGTAATCAAGCCCAACTGGCCCCAGCTGCCGGCCAGCAAACGCGACACGTCGTAGCCCGCCACGTTCTTCATCACTTGGCCGCCGAAGGTGAGGTGTTCGCCTTTGCCGTTGATCACGCGGGCGCCCAACACAAAGTCACGCACCGTGCCCACACTGGCGCGGGCCGGGCCACTCAGGCCTGCGGCGACCATGCCGCCAATCGTGGCGCCTTCGCCAAAGTGCGGCGGCTCGAACGCAAAGCTTTGGCCTTTTTCAGCCAACGCAGCTTCCACCTCGGCCAGCGGCGTGCCGCAGCGCACGGTGATGACCAGCTCGCTCGGCTCGTAGCTCAAGATGCCGCTGTAGGCACGGGTGTCGAGCACCTCGCCTTGCAGGGACTGGCCTAAAAAGTCTTTGGTGCCGCCGCCGCGCAAGCGCAAAGCCTTGCCCGTTTGGGAGGCTTGCAGAATGCGGTCGGTGAAATGTTGAAGGGTGTGTTGCAGTGTGTCTTGCATGGCGGTCATGTTAGCCGCTAGGTCTGGCGCTGGTTTTGAATTTTTTGCACAGCTCTGTCAAAAATCGTTCGCCCACAAAAAAGCCCGCCCTGATTTCTCAGGAGCGGGCTGTGAAGTCCAAGGAGATCTTGAAGTACTTGAAAAATTAACGGTGGTAGGCAGTTTCGCCGTGTGAGCTGATGTCGAGGCCTTCGCGCTCTTCTTCTTCGCTGACACGCAGACCCAAAACCATGTCCACAATTTTGTAGGCGATGTAAGACACCACACCCGACCAAACAATGGTGGTCACCACAGCTTCCAACTGGATCAGCACTTGGCCGCCGATGGAATACTCTGGGCTCACGGCGTTGGCAACGTAGTCAAAAATGCCCGTGCCGCCGAGGGATGGCGCAGCAAACACGCCGGTCAACAACGCACCCACAATGCCGCCCACGCCGTGGACGCCGAACACGTCGAGTGAATCGTCAGCGCCCAAGAGGCGTTTCAGACCGTTCACACCCCACAGACACAAGAAGCCACCCGCAGCACCGATCACGATGGCACCCATGGGGCCCACGAAACCGCAAGCTGGGGTGATTGCCACCAAGCCAGCCACAGCACCAGAAGCCGCGCCCAACATAGAGGCCTTGCCTTTAGACAATGCTTCACCTGCAATCCAAGCCAGGGTCGCAGCAGCCGTCGCCACCAAGGTGTTCACGAAAGCGAGGGCAGCAACACCGTTGGCTTCCAGGTTAGAGCCGGCGTTGAAACCGAACCAACCCACCCACAAGAGAGATGCGCCAACCATGGTCAACGTCAAGCTGTGAGGCGCCATGGATTCTTTGCCGTAGCCTGTGCGTTTGCCGATCACGTATGCGCCGACCAAACCAGCCACCGCAGCGTTGATGTGCACCACAGTACCGCCAGCGAAGTCCAAAGCACCCTTGGCCCACAACCAGCCAGCAGCGGCCGTCACAGTTTCCAAGGTCGCAGCGTCCGTGATGGCGTCTGGGCCGTCCCAATACCAAACCATGTGGGCCACGGGCAAGTAGCTGAACGTGAACCAGATGGTGCAGAACAACAACACAGCCGAGAAGCGCACACGCTCAGCAAATGCACCCACGATCAAGGCACAGGTGATGGCTGCGAATGTGGCTTGGAACGCCACGAATGACAGTTCAGGAATCACAACACCTTTGCTGAACGTGGCAGCAACGGAGTCAGGCGTGATGGTGGCCAAGAACAACTTGTCAAAGCCGCCGAAGAACGGTGAACCGCCAGAGAACGCCAAGGTGTAGCCGTAGACAACCCACAACACATAAATGAGTGAGCTCACGACAAACACTTGCATCAGCACTGACAGCATGTTCTTGCTGCGGACCAAACCGCCGTAGAACAGGGCCAAACCTGGGATGGTCATCAAGATCACCAACAGGGTGGACACAGTCATCCAAGCGGTGTCGCCTTTGTTAGGCACAGGTGCGGGGGCTGCAGTGGCAGCCGTTGCGGCAGCAGCGGGCGCTGCGGCAGGGGCTGTGACTTTGACGTCAGCAGCAGGGGCAGTTTGTGCCATCGCGGCGGTGCCGCCAAGCAGCAAACCAAACCCGAGGGCCAGAGAGGCTAGAAATTTTTTCATGATGCGTCTTCTTTCTTAAAGCGCTTCCACGCCGGTTTCGCCGGTACGGATGCGGACAACTTGTTCGAGGTCGTAAACAAAAATCTTGCCGTCGCCGATTTTTCCGGTACGGGCAGAACCTTCGATGGCTTCGATGGCGCGGTCAACGTGTTCAGCGTCAACGGCGGCTTCAATCTTGACCTTTGGCAAGAAGTCAACCACGTACTCAGCACCGCGATACAACTCGGTATGGCCTTTCTGACGGCCGAAGCCTTTGACTTCAGTAACAGTGATGCCTTGCACACCAATTTGAGAGAGGGCCTCGCGGACCTCATCCAACTTGAATGGCTTGATGATGGCGGTGATGAGTTTCATGGTTGCTCCTAGAGAAGACAGTTAGCTTGGGTTAGAAGCTGTACTTGACGCCGACGACCATCGCGTTTTTGGCTGTGTTGTAACCGTTGACGGTGAATGCATCAACGTTCTTAGCGTTCGTAGAAATGGCAGCAACGCTGGCAGACAAACCATCACCCAAATCTTTGTTGAGGGTCAAAGCAAAGTCTGTGTAACTGGCGTTCGGTGAGTTGCTGACCTTTTGGTGACCAACATGTGGGACCAGGCTATAGCCATTGCCCAAATCAAGGTTTGCGCTCAAATCAATATAGGCGCTGCCTTTCGAATTTGCCGTACCGAACAAATCAGAGAATGCATAAGAGTACTTAGCTGTGAACACACCATAAGTGGCTGCGCCATAGACTTCGTCTGTATTGGCATTCACGTTGCCAGAGATGTTGTTGTAAGTGTTGCCAACGTACTGATAACGCAGGTAGCCGACGTCATATGCCACACCAGCAGCTTCAAATTTATAGCCACCATAGACATCCAACTCCACAGGACCTTTGGTATCTGCTGCAGGTGATGCACCAGCTCCTGCTTCTTTAATCCACTTGATGGTCGAACCCCAAGCGCCCAAATAAAAACCATTGGCGTTGGCATAGTCAACGCCACCTTGCAAAGCTGGATCACCTTTGGTTTGTGCCAGACCGCGGTAACGGTATTGGCTCACCACGCCCACGTTGTAAGTGACTTCGGGTGCAACAGGCGCAGTTTGCGCGAATGCTGCAGAAGAGGTAGCCAAGAGGGCCAACACGATTTTGGACTTGAGGTTCATAGTTTTCTCCATTGAAAAATTTAAGAGGGATACACCTACTTAGCAGGGTCCGTGCCAGCGTTGAAGTCCACAAAAGTGCCCTCTTCACTTGAACTAAGACCCAAAGTGATGCAGTAGTCTGACGACTGCCTCATTTTCATGCACGCACTTGGTGCGTCAACATGTCTTAGATGCCCTGCAATGGGGCTAACCCCTCAAAAAGAGAAGTTTTATGACGCTTGCGTTAATTCACAGCCGCGCACTCTTGGGTTTGCAAGCACCGGCGGTGACCGTTGAGGTGCATTTGGCCAATGGCCTGCCCAGCTTCACTTTGGTAGGTTTGGCAGATACAGAGGTGAAAGAAGCCCGCGAACGCGTGCGCTGCGCCATTCAAAACACGGGGTTGGACTTTCCAACGAACAAACGCATCACGGTGAACCTCGCCCCAGCCGACTTGCCCAAAGACTCGGGCCGTTTTGACTTGCCGATTGCTTTGGGCATCTTGGCGGCGAATGGCCAGCTCGACGAGGCCGCATTGGCTTTGCATGAGTTTGCGGGCGAGTTGTCTTTGTCGGGCGAGCTGCGTCCCGTGCGCGGCGCACTCGCCATGGGGCTGGCCCTGCGCAGTGCGGGGGTGCGCACGCGGTTGGTGTTGCCACCCGGCAGCGCCGAAGAAGCCGCGCTGGTGCCCACCGCCGAGGTGTACCGCGCCCAACATTTGAGCGATGTGGTGGCGCACTTTGCCAAACCCGAGGTGAAAGGCTTGGTCGCGCAACGCGAAGAAGCCACAACGCGCCCGGTACACACGACTGAAGGATGGTCTCGTATTGCGACGCCCACCTTCAGCGCGCCCGCCGCAGCCTACAGCCCGGACTTGGCCGACGTGAAGGGCCAAGCAGGCCCGCGACGCGCCCTAGAGATTGCTGCTGCGGGCGGGCACTCTCTTCTATTAGTAGGACCACCCGGCACAGGCAAGTCGATGCTGGCGCAACGCTTCGCCGCTTTGCTGCCCGACATGACGCTGGACGAGGCGTTGGAAAGCGCTGCCATCGCCAGCTTGGCGGGTCGTTTTGAGTTGAACCAGTGGATGCAGCGCCCTACGCGCAGCCCGCACCACACAGCCACCTCGGTGGCCTTGGTGGGAGGCGGTACACCGCCTAGGCCGGGGGAAATTTCTTTGGCACACAACGGCGTGTTGTTTTTAGACGAGTTGGCCGAAGTCAAACGCAGCGCACTCGAAGCCTTGCGTGAACCTCTAGAGAACGGCCACATCACCATTTCACGTGCGGCCACGCAAGCCAAATTTCCGGCACGTTTTCAACTCATCTCGGCCATGAACCCCTGCCCTTGCGGCTACTTGGGCTCACCCCTCAAGGCTTGCCGTTGCACGCCCGACCAAGTGGCACGTTACCAAGGCAAGCTCAGCGGCCCATTGCTAGACCGCATCGACTTGCAGGTGGAAGTGCCCACACTGGCCACCGAGGTGTTGATGCAAAGCGGGACGGGTGAATCCACAGCCGCCGTTCGTGCGCGTTGTTTGGTCGCGCACGCCAAAGCACTGGTGCGACAAGGGACCCCCAACCAAGGTTTGCAAGGCCAAGCCTTGGAAGCGCACATGCACCTCGATGCAGCAGCGGCCACGTTTTTACAAAACGCTGCCAGCAAGCTTGGCTGGTCTAGCCGCAGCACACACCGTGCGCTGCGCGTGGCGCGCACGATTGCCGACTTGGCTGACAGCGCCACCGTTGAAGTCACGCATGTGGCCGAAGCCCTGCAATACAGGCGGGTGCTGGTCAACCACTGACCGGTGCGTCGCTTGGCATATCGCTGGCTTCGTATCATTGGCATGTATGCCTCGTTCCCATTTTTCTCGTCACGATGCCCGCTTTGTTTGGGCGCTGTCCGCGCTGCAACTCATCGCTTGGGGCAGTGTTTTTTACGGTTTCGCTTTGTTCATGGTGCCGTTGGAGCAAGCCTTGGGCATGAGCCGCGCCGAGTCGTCGCTGGGCTTTAGTTTGATGTTGTTGGCCGAGGGTGTGCTGGCGTTCCCCGTGGGTCGTTGGATTGACCGCGGTCACGAACGCGCGGTGATGACAGGCGGCTCGCTGCTGGTGGGGCTGGCTTTTTTCCTGCACAGCCGCATTCACACACCCACCGAGTTTTATGCGGTGTGGACGCTGCTGGGCGTGGGCTTGGCGGGCACCTTGTACCCACCAGCTTTTGCGGTGTTGACGCGGCGCTTTCCTAACCATTTCCGACGCGCCATCATCACGCTCACATTCTTGGGTGGTTTGGCCAGCACGGTGTTCATGCCGTTGGTGGCGTGGTTGATCGACGCCTTCGGCTGGCGCGATGCGCTGTGTGTGCTGGGCGCCATACACGTGCTGGTGTGTGTGCCCGTTCACTGGGTGCTGCTGCGCAATGCGCCGCAACGTGCCGTGCTTGCCAGTGCGCACACGGATAGCGACACACTCGCCGGCTACTTGCGCCAGCCCACGTTTTGGCAATTGGCGGTGTTTGTGGTGTTGCTCATGGGCGTGACGTCTGCGCTGCCCGCACACATGGTGAGCCTGTTGCGCGAAGCGGGCATGGACGCGTCGTGGGCCATTGCCGTACCCGCCAGCATTGGCGTGTTGCAGGTGATAGGCCGCTTGGGTTTGTACCTGACCGAGCACCGCGTGAATGTGCACGCCGCCAACCGCTGGGTGACGGTGCTGATCCCTCTCGGGTTTTTGATGCTGCTCATCAGCGCTGGCCACGGCATGTGGGGCGTGGTGTTTGTGGTGTTCTACGGTTTGGGCAACGGCATGCTCACCATCGTCAAAGGCACGGTGATGGCGCAATACGTGAGCCGCGAACACATGGGTCGCTTGAACGGTTTGCTGGGATTGCCCATGGCGGTGGCGCGCGCTGCAGCGCCGTGGTTGATGGGGCTGCTGTGGTCTGCCGAGACGGGCTACACGGCGGGGCTGTGGTTGATGTTGGCGGCCAGTGTGGTGGGCGTGGCGGCTTTGTGGTCCGCGCAAAAAAACCATCGCCTTTGACAAGCCAAAAAAAGCCCGCATGCAGCGGGCTCTTTGTGCAGCAAACACGCTTACAAATTAGGCGCCAGCAAACGCTCTAAGTCTTTCACCGCCACACCTTGGCGTTGGGCCAAGTCTTGTACTTGGTCGTCACCAATACGGCCCACATTGAAGTATTTGGCATCGGGGTGGGCCAAGTAAAAACCGCTCACGCTGGCAGCGGGCGTCATGGCCAAGCTGCTGGTCAAGCCCATGTCGATGTCGTCGCATTGCAAGACGCGGAACATGTCTTGTTTGGCGCTGTGGTCGGGGCACGCAGGGTAGCCGGGCGCAGGGCGAATGCCTTGGTATTTTTCTTTGATCAGGTCTTCGTTAGTCAAAGCCTCGTCTGCCGCGTAGCCCCACAGGTCGGTGCGCACGCGGTGGTGCATGCACTCGGCAAAGGCTTCAGCCAAGCGGTCGGCCAAGGCTTTGAACAAAATGGCTGAATAGTCGTCGTGCGCGGCTATGAAACGCTTTTCTTGTTTCTCCGCCCCGAGGCCTGCGGTCACGGCAAAAAGGCCAACGTAGTCTGCGGCTTGGGTTTGGTCGGCCACGTAGTCGGCCAGGCAACGGTTGGGGTTGCGCACATCATCGCGGGTGGGCTTTTCGGTTTGTTGGCGCAAACCGTACCAAGTCATCACTTGCTGTTGGCGGGTTTCGTCCGCATACAAAACAATGTCGTCCCCCACGCGCTGCGCGGGGTACAAGCCCACCACCGCGTTGGCGGTGAGCCAGCGGTTGGCGATGATTTTTTTCAGCATCGCTTGGCCATCGGCGTAGACCTTCTTGGCTTCCACCCCCACGACGGCGTCTTCCAAGATGGCAGGAAATGGGCCCGCCAAATCCCAAGTTTGGAAGAACGGCGCCCAGTCGATGTATTTCTCAAGCTCAGCCAGGTCAAAGTTTTTGAACACGCGACGACCAATGAACTTTGGCTTGGCAGGTTTGTAGTTGTCAAAGCTCACAGGCGTGGCATTGGCACGCGCTTGGGCCAAGGTGACCAACGGTGTTTGCTTTTTGTTGGCGTGTTGTTCGCGCACCTTGGCGTAGTCGGCATTCAGCTCGGCAATGTATTTGGCGGCTTGGTCTGACAACAAACCCTGCGCCACGCTCACGCTGCGTGAGGCATCGGGCACGTAGACCACGGGGCCGCTGTAGTTGGGGGCAATCTTCACGGCGGTGTGCACGCGGCTGCAAGTCGCGCCACCAATCAACAAAGGCATTTGGCGGTCACGGAAATACGGGTCTTTTTCCATCTCGCTGGCCACGTATTGCATTTCTTCCAGCGACGGTGTGATGAGGCCCGACAAGCCGATGATGTCTGCGCCCTCTTCTTTGGCCTTGGCCAAAATTTCGTGGCAAGGCACCATCACGCCCATGTTCACCACCTCGTAGTTGTTGCACTGCAAGACCACGGTGACGATGTTTTTGCCAATGTCGTGCACGTCGCCCTTGACCGTGGCGATGACCATCTTGCCCTTGGCTTTCACGTCTTGGCCCGCTTCGGCTTGCAAGCGTTTTTCTTCTTCGATGTAGGGCACCAAGTGCGCCACCGCTTGCTTCATCACGCGGGCCGACTTGACCACTTGGGGCAAGAACATCTTGCCTTGGCCAAACAAATCACCCACCACGTTCATGCCGTCCATCAGTGGGCCTTCGATGACGTGCAGCGGGCGGCCGCCCTTGGCCAAAATGTCGCGGTAGGCCTCTTCCGTGTCATCGGTGATGAAGTCTGTGATGCCGTGCACCAACGCGTGGCTCAGGCGATGCGCCACGGTGACGGGCGCATCGGGCGTGCCACGCCAAGCCAGCTTTTGGCTGTCGTCTTTCGCTGCGCCCTTGGCGGTTTCGGCCACTTCAATCAGGCGCTCGCCGGGCGTGAGGTGCGCTTCGCCTTCTTTGTACTGGGGTGTGCGATTCAGCACCACGTCTTCCACGCGCTCGCGTAGTGTGGGTTCGAGGTCGTCGTACACGCCGACCATGCCGGCGTTGACGATGCCCATGTCCATGCCCGCCTTGATAGCGTGATACAGGAATACGGTGTGAATGGCTTCACGCACAGGGTCGTTGCCGCGGAAACTGAACGACACGTTAGACACGCCGCCGCTCACTTTCGCGCCGGGCAGGTTTTGCTTGATCCAGCGCGTGGCTTCGATGAAGTCAACCGCGTAGTTGTCGTGCTCTTCAATGCCGGTGGCAATGGCGAAGATGTTGGGGTCGAAGATGATGTCTTCAGCAGGAAAACCTACCTCGTCGACCAACACGCGGTAAGCGCGCTCACAAATTTCAATCTTGCGTGCGTAGGTGTCAGCTTGACCTTTTTCGTCAAACGCCATCACCACAGCAGCCGCGCCGTAGCGCTTGACCAAGGTGGCTTGACGCTTGAACTCGTCCAAGCCTTCTTTCATGCTGATGGAGTTGACGATGCCCTTGCCTTGGATGCAACGCAGGCCCGCTTCGATGACCGACCACTTGGACGAGTCCACCATCACCGGCACACGCGCAATGTCGGGCTCGCCCGCCATCAGGTTGAGGAAACGCACCATGGCGGCTTGGCTGTCGAGCATGGCTTCGTCCATGTTGACGTCGATCACTTGTGCGCCGTTTTCCACTTGCTGGCGTGCGACGGCCAAGGCTTGCTCGTACTCGCCATTCAAAATCATGCGCGCAAAGGCCTTAGAGCCAGTGACGTTGGTGCGCTCGCCAACGTTGACAAACAAACTGCCCTCGCCAATAGAGACTGGCTCAAGGCCAGACAGCTTCATGGGGGGAACTGCAGTGGAATTCATGGGGGTACTCACCTGGGGGCTATCAATACAGGTGAGCGTCGTTGCAAAAGATTCGGCCCCAAGCCTGACTTCACGCGCGAGTCCTGAAAGGACGGGTGAAGCTGCAACGCTCCTTGGGGAAGGCATTATTTTAACCGCTGCGCTGTTGCGGGCCCCACAGGCCACCGAAAATGCAGGCCATGCGAAAAATCTTACTGAGCCTCTCTGTTTTTTGTTGCACGTCGCTGGCCCAAGCCGGCATCTGCACCCGCGAATACGCGCCTGTTTGCGGCCAGTTGCCTCACCAAAGCCAAACGTTTTCCAACCGCTGCATGATGAAAGACGCAGGGGCAAGCTGGGTGTCTGACGGCGAATGTCCCGCCGCACACAGCAACGCGCCAGCCAAAGACATCACGCTGACCGTGGCGGCGCACGATGTGGCATGCATGGGTGCTGCGCCCATGCGCTGCTTGCAAGTGAAAGAGGGGAAAGCGCTGACGTGGTAAAACTTTTACAGCCCGATTGAGGGCTTCACGTTCACGCCGGGGGTGCAATACAAATTATTGGTGCGCGCGACGCCGACTGCGAACCCGCCAGCCGACATGGCCGATACGCGCTATCAGCTGGTGCGTGTGTTGTCTCGCCAACCCACACCGCCATAAACCTCACGCGCGACGTGGCCGCGTCATCAAGTAAGTGCTGCGGTAGTTGTCCCACTCCACCACGGGCGCATGTGCGCTTAAGAACTCGCGCAGCAACTGGCTGGCTTGCAACTTGGTCAGCGCTAACTTTTCAGAAATCAGGGTCCGATTGACGTGACCGTGTTCTTGATAAATGGCCAACACGGAGTTGATGCGGCTCTGCAGATGAACATCTGCAGGGGAAGTACTTGTGATTTCTGTGGACATGAACGGTAACGTTGAACGATTACCGCCATTCTCGAAATCAAATGCCGCCCTGTAAATCCGCCTCTTGGCGTATACCCTTATCAGCCATCAACCCAAAAGCTCTCGTTTTGACGGGCGATTAAATACTTAGGCTGCTTCGCGATAAAAAGGCCCCGCGCTCAAAGCGCGCGCCTTTTGGTCAGCCACCGCGCTACCAATGGCTGCGATGTGCTCAGGCGTGGTGCCGCAGCAGCCGCCCACGATGTTCACCAAACCTTCGGCGGCAAACTCGTGCAGCAAGCGGCTGGTCACATCGGGCGTTTCGTCAAAGCCGGTGTCGCTCATGGGGTTGGGCAAGCCCGCGTTGGGGTAGCAGCTGATGAAGGTGTCGCCCGCGACTTTGTTGAGTTCTTGAATGTAGGGGCGCATCAGCGTCGCACCCAAAGCGCAGTTCAGGCCAATGGCCAGCGGCTGCGCGTGGCGCACGCTGTGCCAAAACGCGGTCACGGTTTGACCGCTCAAAATGCGGCCCGAAGCATCGGTCACCGTGCCGCTGATGATGAGCGGCAAGCGCTCGCCCGTAGCTTCAAAAAATTCTTCAATCGCAAACAAGGCAGCTTTGGCGTTGAGCGTGTCGAAGATGGTTTCCACCAACAACACATCCGAACCGCCTTCGACCAAGGCTTTGACTTGGTCGTAATACGCGGCGCGCAGTTCTTCAAAGTTCACATTGCGTGCGCCTGCGTCGTTCACATCGGGGCTGATGCTGGCGGTTTTGGGTGTGGGGCCCACAGCGCCCGCCACAAAGCGGGGTTTGTCAGGCGTGCTGTATTTGTCGCAGGCTTCGCGGGCGATGCGGGCTGAAGCGAGGTTCATCTCGTAGGCCAAATCGGCCATGTCGTAATCGGCTTGCGCAATGGTGGTGGCGCCAAAGGTGTTGGTCTCGATCAAGTCAGCGCCAGCGGCGAGGTAACGCTCATGGATGTCACGAATCACGTCGGGGCGGGTGAGGCTGAGCAACTCGTTGTTGCCCTTCACGTCTTTGTGAAAGTCTTTGAAACGCTCGCCGCGGTATTGCTCTTCCGTCAGCTTGAAGCGCTGAATCATGGTGCCCATCGCGCCGTCGAGGATGGCGATGCGTTTGGCCAAGATGGCGGGTAATTCTTTTGCGCGTGTGTAGGCTTGGGTCATCCCCCCATTGTAAGAAGCAGGGACAATAGCTGGTTCATGCCCTCGTTGATCCCCACTCACACCCCCTCTGACCGCCTTGCCAGCTTGGTCAGCGCACGCCGAAAGCTGCCGTGTCCACGCCTGTGAATCCACAAGACATCTTGCGCGAAGTCTTTGGCTACGGCGCCTTTCGCGGCCCACAAGAAGCCATCGTCAACCACGTGTGCGGCGGCGGCGATGCGCTGGTGCTCATGCCCACGGGCGGCGGTAAATCACTCTGTTACCAAATTCCGGCCATTGCGCGGCAACGCGCAGGCCACGGCATCACCATCGTGGTGTCGCCGCTCATCGCGCTCATGCACGACCAAGTGGGCGCACTGCACGAGGCGGGGGTTGAAGCCGCCTTTTTAAATTCCAGCCTCAGCGGCGAAGAAGCTAACGCGGTGGAGCAACGCCTGCGCCGTGGCGACATCACCCTGCTGTACGCCGCGCCCGAGCGCATCACCACGCCGCGCTTTTTGGCGCAGCTCGACATGTTGCACGAGCAAGGCCAGCTCAGCCTGTTTGCCATTGACGAAGCACATTGCGTGAGCCAGTGGGGCCACGATTTCCGCCCCGAATACCGCGCCCTCACCGTGCTGCACGAGCGCTACGCGGGCGTACCGCGCATGGCACTCACCGCCACCGCCGATGCACTGACGCGCGCTGACATCGTGGAGCGCTTGCAGCTGGAAGACGCACAGCAGTTCGTCAGCAGCTTTGACCGCCCGAACATCCGCTACACCATCGTCGAAAAGAAAGACGCGTCCACCCAGCTGCTGCGCTTCATCCAGCGCGAACACACCGGCCCCGACTGGCAAGACAGCGGCATCGTCTATTGCCAATCACGCAAGCGCGTGGAAGAAGTGGCCAAAAATTTGTGCGACGCGGGCATTGCCGCGCTGCCCTACCACGCAGGCTTGGACGGCGCGATTCGCCAAAAGCACCAGAACCGCTTTTTGCGTGAAGAAGGTTTGGTGATGGTCGCCACCGTGGCGTTTGGCATGGGAATCGACAAGCCCGATGTGCGCTTTGTGGCGCACTTGGACATGCCCAAAAACATCGAAGGCTACTACCAAGAAACCGGCCGTGGCGGCCGCGACGGCCAAGCTGCGCACGCGTGGATGGCCTACGGCTTGAACGACGTGGTGAACCAACGCCGCATGATCGACGAGAGCCCCGCAGGCGAAGACTTCAAACAAGTCATGCGCGGCAAACTCGACGCCCTGCTGGCCTTGGCCGAAGCGACCGACTGCCGACGCGTGCGTCTGTTGGGCTACTTTGGCGAAACCTACCAATCACCCGAAAACGGCGCGCCCCGCTACACCTGCGGCAACTGCGACAACTGCCTCAACCCGCCCGACATTTGGGACGGCACCGAAGCCGCCCGCATGTTGCTGTCCACCATCTACCGCGTGAAGCAGCAAAGCGGCATGTCATTTGGCGCGGGCCACATGATGGACATCTTGCGCGGCAAGGTCACCGAAAAAGTCACCCAATACGGTCACGACAAGCTCAGCACTTTTGGCATCGGCGCGCATTTCAGCGAGGTGCAGTTGCGCGGCGTGTTGCGCCAATTGATTGCCATCGGCGCTTTGGGCGTGGACGCTCAGGCCTTCAACACCCTGTATTTGACCGAGGCCTCACGCGGCGTGCTCAAAGGCGAAGTCACCGTGCGCTTGCGTGCCTCGGTGTCCACCCCCGCCGACCGCAAAGCCAAGCGTACCGCCAGCGGCGCAGCCAAGGCCGCACCGATTGCGCTGGACGACGCAGGCCAAAAACGCTACGACGCGCTCAAGGCCTGGCGTGGCGAGGTGGCCCGCTCGCACAACTTGCCCGCCTATGTCATCTTCCATGACGCCACGTTGGCGGCCATTGCGCAGGCCGAGCCGCACGACCTCGAAGCCCTGCAAGGCATCGCAGGCATCGGTGCCAAAAAGCTCGAAGCTTATGGCGACGAGGTGCTGCGCGTGGTGGGCCTGCCCGCCTAAGCCAGCGACATCGACGGGTTTACCCTGTCTCCACGACGACTGCAAACTGGGCGAACTCTCCTAGAATTTGAAGAACTTAAATAGGAGACAAACCATGTCACACCATGACCACGCGGCCGAACAAGATGTTGTTGAAGCCATCGTTCCTTTGATGCCCATCGTGCTGCCCGTTGCTGGCGCCGTGCTGATTTTCTTGTTGGCTTTCATTGCCGTGTTCATGGCCTAAACGCCCTGATGACCGCACCATGTTCGGTCACGAGCCTCAAAAAAGCGCCACTCTTGGCGCTTTTTTGCATTCTTTTGGGTTCTTTTTCTATTTTTTGATGCCCCTTGAAAGCCTCCGTAAGGGGTTGGTTTCTTAAAATAAGGCACCGTTTCACACGGGCGTAATGAATTGAGGTCAGAGCCTCGCAGCAACTCGCTGGGCTCTGACCTCAATTTTTTGACTTAGGAGCTTTCCATGACTATCAACGCACCTGCGTATGTGAAGAACCCCAAGCTGATCGCTTGGGTTGGCGAAATGGCCGCTTTGTGCAAGCCAGACACCGTGTACTGGTGTGACGGCAGCGACGAAGAATACAACCGCCTCTGCCAACAACTGGTGGATGCCGGCACTTTCAAAAAGCTCAACCCCGCCAAGCGCCCCAACTCTTTCCTGGCCTGCTCTGACCCCTCAGACGTGGCCCGCGTGGAAGACCGCACCTACATCTGTTCAGAGAAAAAAGAAAACGCCGGCCCCACCAACAACTGGATGGCCCCCGCCGAGATGCGCGCCACCTTGAACCCTTTGTTCGACGGCTGCATGAAAGGCCGCACCATGTATGTGGTGCCATTCAGCATGGGCCCCATGGGGTCGCACATTGCGCACGTGGGCATCGAGCTGTCTGACAGCGCCTACGTGGCGGTGAACCAACGCATCATGACCCGCATGGGCAAAGCCGTGTTTGACGTGATCGGCACCGACGGCCCCTTCGTGCCTTGCGTGCACACCGTGGGTGCACCTTTGGCAGCCGGTCAAGCCGACGTGAAGTGGCCTTGCAGCAAAACCAAGTACATCGTGCATTTCCCAGAGACCCGCGAAATTTGGTCTTACGGCTCGGGCTACGGCGGCAACGCTTTGCTGGGCAAGAAGTGCTTTGCCTTGCGCATTGCTTCCAACATGGGCCGTGACCAAGGCTGGCTCGCCGAGCACATGCTCATCTTGGGCGTGACCAACCCCCAAGGCAAGAAGTACCACGTGGCAGCCGCTTTCCCCAGCGCTTGCGGCAAGACCAACTTCTCGATGTTGGTGCCCCCAGAAGGCTTTGACGGCTGGAAAGTCACCACCATCGGTGACGACATTGCTTGGATCAAGCCGCACTCGGACGGCAAGTTGTACGCCATCAACCCTGAAGCGGGTTACTTTGGCGTGGCCCCCGGCACCAACTTCCACACCAACCCCAACTGCATGGCCAGCTTGGACAAGAACGTGATCTTCACCAACGTCGCGCTGACCGACGACGGCGACGTGTGGTGGGAAGGCATGGAAAAAGACACCGGCTCATTGCCCGACCACTTGATCGACTGGCAAGGCAAAGACTGGACGCCAGCCATTGCCAAAGAAACCGGTGCCAAAGCCGCCCACCCCAACGCCCGCTTCACCGTGGCTGCCACCAACAACCCCGCGCTGGACAGCCAGTGGGACGACGCCAACGGCGTGGCCATTGACGCGTTCATTTTCGGCGGCCGCCGCTCCACCACCGTGCCTTTGGTGACCGAAGCGCGCAGCTGGACCGAAGGCGTTTACATGGCCGCGACCATGGGCTCCGAGACCACCGCTGCCGCCGCTGGCCAACAAGGCGTGGTGCGCCGCGACCCGTTCGCCATGCTGCCGTTCATGGGCTACAACATGAGCGACTACTTCCAACACTGGCTGGACATGGGCGAAAAGTTGGAAGCTGCCAAAGCAAAACTGCCATCGATCTACTGCGTGAACTGGTTCCGCAAAGGCGACGACGGCAAGTTTGTGTGGCCTGGCTACGGCGAAAACATGCGCGTGTTGAAGTGGATGATTGACCGCATCGAAGGCCAAGCCCCAGGCAAAGAAAACGTGTTCGGCGTGAGCCCCACGTATGAAGAAATCAACTGGACTGGTTTGAACTTCACGGCTGACCAATTCAACACCGTCACCAGCATCGACAAAGCGGCTTGGGTCGACGAGTTGAAGCTGCACGAAGAGTTGTTCACCCAACTGGCCTACCACTTGCCCGTTGAAATGACCGCGACCAAAGTGGCTTTGGCTGCGCGTTTGGAAGCTTAATCTCCGCGCAACATCACAGATGCATCGCAAGATGCGCACTGAATGTGAAGAGCCCCGCATAGCGGGGCTTTTTCTTTGGGGCTTTGATATCTCGTATGCAAATGCCTTTTGGGTTTGCAAGACAATTCGTGCTTCACACATTTTTAGGCGTGGGTTGCCGCAACCCACGCTTGCTTTCAAAGGCCACTTTCGTGAACACCACACTTGCATCAACCCTGCGCACCGCCGCCCTGCTCTTCAGCGTGGCGGCCCTGCCCGCCTTCGCTCAAAACGTCATCAAGATTGGCGAAATCAACAGCTACAAAGCTCAGCCCGCTTTCCTCGACCCCTACAAAAAAGGCATGGAGTTGGCGGTGGAAGAAATCAACGCCGCGGGTGGCGTGAACGGCAAACAACTACAACTCGTCATCCGTGACGACAACGCCTCGCCCGGCGACGCGGTGCGTGCCGCCGAAGAACTGCTGAGCCGCGAAAAGGTGGATGTGCTTTCGGGCGCCTTCCTCTCGCACATCGGTTTGGCACTGGGTGACTTTGCCAAGCAACGCAAAGTGTTCTTCCTCGCGGGCGAGCCGCTGACCGACAAAATGGTGTGGCAAAACGGCAACCGCTACACCTACCGCCTGCGCGCCAGCACCTACATGCAAGTGGCAATGCTGGTGCCCGAAGCCGCCAAGCTCAAGAAAAAACGCTGGGCCGTGGTGTACCCCAACTACGAATACGGTCAGTCGGCTGCCGCCACTTTCAAGCAATTGCTGAAGGCTGCGCAGCCCGATGTGGAGTTTGTGGCCGAGCAAGCGCCCGCGCTGGGCAAGATTGACGCAGGCTCCGTCACGCAAGCGATTGCAGATGCCAAGCCCGACGCCATCTTCAACGTGTTGTTTGCTACCGATCTGGCCAAGTTTGTGCGCGAAGGCAACACACGCGGTGTGTTCCAAGGCCGTGAGGTGGTGAGCCTCTTGACCGGCGAGCCCGAGTATTTGGAGCCCTTGAAAGACGAAACACCCAACGGTTGGATCGTCACGGGCTACCCTTGGTACGGCGTGCAAACCCCCGAGCACAAAGCCTTTTACTTGGCCTACCACCGCAAGTACAGCGACCACCCGCGCTTGGGCTCGGTCGTGGGCTACAGCATGATTCAGGCTTTGGCCGCAGGCATCACCAAGGCCAAGAGCACCGAGACTGAAAAGCTGGTCACTGCGTTCAGCGGTTTGAAATTCAGCACGCCTTATGGCCCCGTGATGTTCCGCAAGCAAGACAACCAGTCCACCATGGGCGCGTTCTTGGGCCGCACCAAGAACGATGGCGGCAAGGGTGTGTTGGTAGACTACCGCTACATCGACGGCGCCAGCGTGCAACCCAGCGATGACGTTGTGAAAAAACTCAGACCGAGCAACTAAACGCCCCTCGAACCTCAACACAACGCCCGCCTCTTGCGGGCGTTTTAATTTCAAACCCTCACACCTCATGGACGTCGCCAGCCTCTTCGTACAAGCCCTCAACGGGCTGGCCGCTGCTTCGTCTTTGTTTTTGGTGGCGGCGGGCTTGTCGCTCATCTTTGGGGTGACGCGCATCGTCAACTTTGCGCACGGCTCGTTCTTCATGTTGGGTGTGTATGTGGCTTACTCGCTGGTGTCACATGCTGCACCCGTTGTGTCGTCAGCTTTGAGCGTGGCGTTGGGCGATGCTGCGAGCCAAACCACCGCCTACTTTGTCATGTTGCTTTGCGCGGCGCTCGTCACCGGCATGTTGGGCGCATTGGTGGAAGTGCTGTTGCTGCGCCGCATTTACAAAGCGCCTGAACTGTTTCAATTGCTCGCCACGTTTGCCTTGGTGCTGGTCATTCAAGACGGCACGTTGTGGCTGTGGGGTGCGGAAGATTTGCTGGGGCCACGCGCCCCGGGCCTGAGCGGCGCGGTAGATATCTTGGGCCGCCGCTTTCCGACGTATGACCTGTTCTTGATTGCGATTGGCCCGCTCGTATTGGCCGTGTTGTGGTGGTGTTTACAGCGCACACGCTTTGGCATGTTGGTACGCGCCGCCACGCAAGACCGCGACATGTTGAGCGCTTTGGGCGTGAACCCGCGTCACTTGTTCACTGCTGTGTTTGCGTTGGGTTGCGCGCTGGCTGGCTTGGGCGGCGCACTGCAACTGCCACGCGAACCCGCGCACTTGGGGCTGGACATGGCCACCATTGGCGACGCGTTTGTGGTGGTGGTGGTGGGCGGCATGGGTTCCATCCCCGGTGCGTTTGTGGCGGCGTTGTTGATTGCCGAAATCAAAGCGCTGTGTATCGCAGTTGGCACGGTGGAAATTTTGGGCGTGTCGTTTGCGTTTTCTAAGCTCACGTTGGTTGCTGAGTTTTTGGTGATGGCTGCGGTGTTGATGGTGCGGCCTTGGGGCTTGCTGGGCAAACCACAAAGCGCACCGCGTGCCAGCACGGAGCAAGAGACACCGTTTGCTTTGAGCAGCGTGCGCACACAGTGGGTGTGGCTGTGCATTGGTGCAGCGTTGTTGGCGCTGCCTTTGTTCACGGCGGATTCGCCCTACACACTGGTGCTGGGCATTGACTTGGCGGTTGCTGTTTTGTTCGCCGCCAGCTTGCACTTCATCATGGGGCCTGCGGGCATGCACTCGTTTGGTCATGCGGCTTACTTTGGCGTGGGCGCGTATGGCGCAGCGCTGCTGGTGTTGCGTGCGGGCGTGTCTAGCGAAGCGGCCTTGTTGTTGGCCCCACTCGTCAGCGCCTTGGTGGCGGCACCCATTGCGTGGTTTGCGGTGCGCTTGTCGGGTGTGTACTTGGCCATGCTCACGTTGGCGTTTGCACAAATTGTGTGGTCCATCTGTTTTCAGTGGGACGACTTCACGGGTGGCAGCAACGGCATCACGGGTGTGTGGCCTAGCGCGTGGTTGCAAGACAAAGCCGCTTATTACTGGCTCACGCTTGTGCTGGTTGCACTCAGCGTGTTTGCGTTGCGCTGTGTGCTGATGTCACCGTTGGGCTACGCACTGCGTGCCAGCCGCGACTCGGTGGGTCGCGCCGAAGCCATGGGCCTGAATGTGGCGCGCGTGCAGTGGCTGGGCTTTGTGCTGGCCGCTGGCTTTGCGGGTTTGGCGGGTGCTTTGTTTGCATTCTCGAAGGGCAGCATCTCGCCCGATGTGTTGGGCGTGAGCAAGTCGGTGGATGGCTTGGTCATGGTCATGCTCGGTGGCGTGCACACCCTCGTCGGCCCGTTGGTAGGTGCCGTCACATTCACCGCGCTGCAAGACAGTTTGGCCCGCAGCACCGACTATTGGCGTGCCGTGTTGGGTGCCAGCATGTTGCTGCTGGTGCTGGTGTTTCCGCAAGGCATTGCCGGGTCAGTGCAAGCGTTGTGGCAACGTGTGCGAGGCGCATCGGCATGACATTGCTCAGCGTTCAACATTTGCACAAAGCCTTCGGTGGTAACCAAGCCGTCAACGATGTGTCGTTCAGTTTGCAAGCCGGCGAGCTGCTGGCCCTCATCGGCCCCAATGGGGCGGGCAAGTCCACCACCTTCAATTTGGTCAACGGCCAGCTCGCGCCGGACAGCGGCAGTATCACTTTAGACGGTGTATCGCTGCTGGGTCGCAAGCCACATGACTTGTGGCGCATGGGTGTGAGCCGCACGTTTCAAATTGCACAAACCTTTGGCTCGCTCACCGTGATCGAGAACGTGCAAATGGCGTTGCTGTCGTCCGATGGCCAATCGCTCTCGCCTTGGCGACGCGCGGCAAACTACCGTCGTGCTGACGCGCTGCATTTGCTGGAACAAGTGCAACTGGACACACAAGCCCAACGCGCAGGCCGTGCTTTGGCCTACGGCGATGTGAAGCGTCTAGAGCTGGCCATGGCGCTGGCCAACGAGCCGCGCTTGTTGCTGATGGACGAACCCACCGCAGGCATGGCCCCCGACGAACGACACGCATTGATGAACCTCACCCGGAGCTTGGTGACACAGCGCGGCGTGGCGGTGCTGTTCACCGAGCACAGCATGGATGTGGTGTTTGAACACGCCGACCGCGTGTTGGTGATGGCTCGTGGCGCACTGATCGCGCAAGGCACACCCGCGCAAGTGCAAGCCGACCCACACGTGCAGACGGTGTACTTTGGCAGTGGTAAAACTTTTGGGGAACCGAGGGTGAGCCAAACATCACATGCAGCGTCTGGCCCTGCATCCAACACCGAGTCCGCACCATGACGCACTCGTCAACGCCCAACATCGCCATCACGCCCTTACTGAACGTGCAAGGTCTCAACGCTTGGTACGGGGCGGCGCAAGTGCTGTTCGATGCTGACCTGCAGGTGACGCGGGGCGAAGTCGTAGCCCTGATCGGGCGCAACGGCGCAGGCAAATCGAGCACGCTCAAAGCCATCATGGGTCTCATGCCGCGCCGCACGGGTCGTGTGGTGTTTGCAGGACATGACATTTCCAACGCCGAACCCTACCAAGCCGCACGTTTGGGTTTGGGCTATGTGCCCGAAGACCGCCGTATCTTCACTGACTTGACGGTACTGGGGAACTTGCAAGTAGGCGCACAAGCCAAACGTCGCTTAGCGGATAAGTTGGCAAGTGACAGCGCGGCACCGCAATGGTCAGTTGAAAAAATATTTGCGCTGTTTCCTAACTTGGCCCCGATGCAGCACCGCCTAGCCAGCCACATGAGCGGGGGTGAGCAACAAATGCTCACCGTCGCTCGCACACTCATGGGCAATCCACAGATGGTGTTGCTGGATGAACCGTCCGAAGGCGTCGCGCCCGTCATCGTGGAGCAAATGGCCGAGATGATTTTGGCGCTCAAGGGCCAAGGCATGGGGGTGTTGCTGTCTGAACAAAACACGCATTTTGCGCAATGGGTAAGCGACCGCAGCTATAGGCTGGATCGCGGCGTGCTCACCGCATAAACATCAGGCCGGTTGCGGGCCTGCTTTGCCGCTCTTGACCACATAACTCGCTTGCGTTTTCAAGCCGGCTTCGCTGCCTGCTGGAAATTTTGTGGTCCGGAAATCACAACGCACGGCATTGGGCGTGACAGTGATCAGGCTGTAGCCGCGCTCATCCGAACGGTAGTGCAACAAATCTGAATTGCTCTCACGGATCAATGCCGCGGGCTTGTCGCCCAAGCCGCGAGAAGTGATGGAGGTGGTGACAAACTCGCTGGCAACAATGGGCGACTGCGGGTTGTTGGGCTCGAGGCGCAAGTTGGCCGCCACATTGCAATGCACATCACCGCCGAGGGTGACGACGTTTTGCAGCTTCGCATCGACCACGGTTTGCAACAGACGCTTGCGGGCTTCGGGATAGCCATCCCACGCATCGTTCCAATAGCTGCGACCAACGGGTGCGGGAATGCTGGTGGAGCTGATTTGCGTGGCTTGCGCCAGCAGCTTCCATTGGCGATTGGAATGGCTCAAACGCTCGGTCAGCCAACGCTCTTGCGCCTGCCCCAACATGCTGCGACTGGTGTCGCTCAACTCATCGCACTGCAACACCATGCGACCACCGCCGCGGACGGGGTCGCGACAGACCTGAACGCTGCGGTACTGACGGCAATCGAGGGTCCAAATGTCCGCCAACTTGCCCCAGCTGAGCTGGTCATACAAACGCATATTGGCTCGGTTATCAACGTCAGGGCCGAGCAGCAAAGGTTGATGTTCAAAGTACGCTTGATACGCAGCGGCACGGCGTTTGAGTACTTGATGCGGGTCGGTGTAATGGCGATCTTGGTCATTGGCGTAATCGTTGACCACTTCATGGTCATCCCACATCAACACCCACGGATGCGCCGCATGCGCGGCTTGCAACATGGGGTCGCGCTTGTATTGTTCGTAGCGCTCGCGGTATTGCGGCAAGGTTTTAGGCTCGGCGCTGCTGTGTTGGCGCGTCGCGTATTGCGGGTTGCTGCTCTCGTAGATGTAGTCGCCCACGAACAAAACAAAGTCAAGCTGCTGGTTGGCAATCTCCGCATGTGCAATGTACTGCCCTTGTTCATAGTGTTGGCATGACGACAATGCCATGCGCAGTTGTCGCACATCGGCATTCAACGCAGGTGCCGTACGGGTGTGGCCTACGGCACTCAGGGCATCACCTTGGCGGAAGCGATACCAATAATCGGTGCCCGGTTGTAAGTGCTGCACATGCACATGCACGCTGTGACCACGCGCGTCATCTGTGACGACGTCTGTTTTTTGCACACGTTGTTTGAGTGCCGCATCGACAAACACCTCCACATGCACACGTAGCGGGTCAGTGCCTGCTGCACGGTCTTGTTCACTGAACAACACACGGGTCCACAACACGACCGAGTCCGCACGCGGGCGTCCACTGGCGACGCCCAATGCAAAAGGGTTGGCAAACCATCTGCGTACTTTTTCTGTCGGTGCTGCAACGGCAGACATCCATGGCGAAAGGGCCAAGGCAATGGCACTGCGATGCAGGTGTTGGTTGAAGTCGCGTCTTTTCATTTCATGAGAAATTTCAAATAGGTCTCTATGCGCTGGCGATAGGGTGGCCAAACCAAACGCACCGCATTGAAACGCGCTTGGTAAAAAATGGGGCGCATCTTGGAAAAATTCACAAACCCTTCATGCCCGTGGTAGTGGCCCATGCCACTCTCGCCCACGCCACCAAAGGGCAAGCTGTGTTGTGCAGCATGCAGCAGTGCATCGTTCACGACCACGCCGCCGGACATGGTCCGCATCACCAAGTCCTGAATGATTTGCCGGTTGTTACTGAATGGGTAGAAAGCCAAAGGGTGCGGTGCCGCATGAATGCTTTGCACCACCTCATCCAAGGTGGTGTAGCCCATCACTGGTAACACGGGGCCAAATATTTCGTGAGTTTGCAGAGCACATCCGGGCGGCAGATTGAGCACCAAGTGCGGCGCGATCTTGCGCGTGCGTTCATCCCAATGCGGGCCTGGCAACAAGGGAACAAGGGTTGCGCCCTGCGCTTGGGCCTCTTGCAAGGCCGCCACTAAGCGGTGGAACGACTTGGCGTCAATGATGGCCGTGAAGTCAGGGCTATCGAGCGTGTCATAGCGTTTTTGCACGATCTCTTTTGCCAGCGCCACAAATGCAGCAATGCTGTGCCGAGGCAGGTACACATGGTCGACATCGGTACAAATTTGCCCTGCGTTGAAGCACTTGGCAAACAGTATCCGCTCGGCAGCCGTTCGCAAGGGGAAGTCCTCGCACACCAACGCGGGTGACTTGCCCCCCAGCTCCAAGGTCACAGGACACAAGTTGGGGGCTGCAGCCGCCATGACCGCTTTGCCCGTTTCTGTCGAACCCGTGAAGACCAAATGGTCAAACTTGAGCTTTGAAAACGCCACGCCCACGCCGCCAGTTTCTTCAAAAAAAATCAATTTGTCGGGACTGAAATAACGAGGCATCAAGTCCATCAATACCCGCGTTAGGTGACGCGAGTTCTCTGACATCTTGACCATGGCGCGATTGCCTGCTGCAAAGACATCCACCAAAACTAGAAAACTCAAATTAATGGGGAAATTCCACGGCACGATGATGCCCACCACGCCCAAGGGCTGTGGCAACACACGATTTTTCGCACCGAAGAATTTCATCCAATCGACGCTGCGCCGCTGTGGCGTCATCCATCGCTTGAGGTGTTTGAGCGCATGGTCCACGCCATGCATGACGGGCAAAACGTCCGCCAACAAAGTTTCGTGGCGTGAACGGTGGCCGTAATCTGCAGAGATGGCTTGGGCCAAAGCTTCGGCGTTGTCACGCACAAAGGCCTTGAGATTGAGCAAGTCGTTGCGACGCTGCGCTTCGCTAGGATAGGCGTGCGCCCTATGCGCGGCGCGCTGGCGTTGCAGCGCTTTGTTTAAAAAAGAATGTTCAATTGGCACCAAAAGTTAACCCCTCTGGCACCCATCCTAAATCAACGCTCGCGCAAGGCTTGGGACACGTTTTGCAAAGGTCGGAACAGATATTCGAGCACCGTCTTTTGGCCAGTTCGAATTTCCACACTCGCCGTCATGCCCGGTGTGGGCGCGATCTTCAACCCTTTGCGCACGAGGTTGGGGTCTTTGATGCGCACCAAGATGCGGTAGAAACCTTCGTCCATGTCCGCGGGTGTTGCGCCGGGTTTGCGCTGTTGGCGTTCGTCTTTCATGGTGTCAGGGCTCAGGTGCTCTAGCTCGCCATCCAATCCGCCGTACTTGTTGAAGTCGTATGACGTGAGCTTGACCACCGCTTTTTGACCCACCTTCAAAAACGCCACTTCTGCGGGTTTGACATAGGCCTCGACCATCATTTCATCTTCGGTAGGCACGATTTCCAAAATCGGTTGGCCCGCTTGAATCACGCCGCCCACGGTGGTGACCTGCACGTTTTTCACCACGCCCTTCATGGGCGATTTGATGGTGGTATGCAGATAGGCATCTTCGCGCGCAGAGGCGTTTTCTTTGGTCTGCGACAGATCGGATGACACACGTGTCAACTCGTTGTTCGCATCTGTGAGGTAACGGTTTTTGCGCTCTGCGCGTTGTCCCATCAATTCGGCTTGTTGACGCTTTAGGCGCAACAGCTCCACCTCCGACATCACACCGCCTTTGACCAAGGGTTCGGTGAGCGTGATTTCACGGGTGATGGCTGCCAACGAAGCATCCACGGCTTGCAATGATTCCGTCAACGCTTGCTTGCGTGCTTTGTAAGCCTGCGTTTCTTGTGTGATCAACTGTGGCTCGGCTTTGAGTTCTGGCGGAAATGCCAAGGTCGTGTTGTTGGCCTCTGCGCGTAAACGTGCAGCAATGGCCAACAAAGACAAATACTTTTCATTTGCTTCCCGGTAGCCTGCCCCTGAACGTGTGTCATCCATCTGCAACAGCACTTGGTCTTTTTCAACCACATCGCCTTCGCGCACCAACATCTCGCTCAAGACACCAGAGTCCAAACTTTGAATCACCTGTTCACGGCTGGAGGGAATGATCTTTCCTTGACCACGCGTGATTTCATCCAAGCTAAAAAACCCCGCCCAAATCAACCCAAAAAACAAAGTACCAGCCGTCACCCACACCAACAAGCGGCTGGCTTCGCGCTCGTCGTCTTCCACGGTGCGCACACCAAAGCCTGCAATCTTTTTGTCGTCTTGCGACAGCTCTTTGAACTTGGCCCACAAGGTTTTGGCTTGCACCCAAGTTGCTATTAGTTTTTGTTTCATACAGCGACTCCGGCCATCTTGACTTCAACGCCACGCGACAGCTTTTCAATCATTTCTTGTTTGGGCCCGACCATCACGCATTGCCCTGCATCAATCACCGCCACCACATCGGCCCACACCAACAACTGGGGACGGTGATAACCGGTTGTTCAGCGCCCACGCCTTGGCCTGTGACACGTTCGGGCTTCATGCCGCCTTCAATCATGTATTTGCGAATGGCAAGCGCGCGGGTTTCCGACAGGCGCTTGTTAGATGCTGGATTGCCCAGAGGATCCGCATGGCCCGTGATTTGGATGAGTGCGTCTTCGTCGTTACCGTATTCTTTTTGCAGTCGTGCAATGAGCGTATCCATGGCTGTACGACCTTGGGGCACGATGTCTTTGATGTCGGCCTTACCAAATGCAAACAACGTGTCTGAACCTAAAACAATGCTTTCTGTCTTAACCATGGCAGTTGCGGCGGCAGAGTGCGGTACAGAGTCGACGCACGGCTTAGCTTGCGCCAGGCGAGACACGGCATGAATTTGCAAGCGCGTGTCCTTAAGTTCGGATTGGGCAATGTCTGCTTTAACAGGGGTGAGCGTGGCGCGACCGTCACCGTATTCAAAAACCCGCACGTAAAAATTTTGTGCAGCTTGTGACTTCAACTTGGCTGTCGCGTCTTGGAAGTTTTTGAGTTCGCTGCCGGTTTGAACCATGCGGGCTGAGAGCTGGAGTTCTGCGGGCTCCACACAGACTTCGGTGTAACCGCCAAGTTGCAAGGAGGTCAGGTAATGGCCGTTAATTTCTAAGTGCGCTGCACCAGGGGCAAAACCATGTGCCGGGCGATAGAGCGTAATGCGGGCCAAGCGAGGGTTGAGTTTTTGAGGCGCAACGTATTCTTCACCCTGGGGCTCTGTCACGCTGCCACTGAGTTCAAAGTCAGCATAGGCACTGGCAGGGGTTCGCTGCGCTTGCACTGGCAGCACAAACGCCCCAAATAACGCAAACACGGCGACAGTGGCTGCAACACAATGGCTGCTGAATAAGCGCGCAGAAATTACATTCATAAGTACTCTTTTAAAATTACAAACCACGGGAAAACGATAACATTCTGCCTCATTATTCCTGTTGGTTACGGATTTAGATTAACAATTCCGTTATTTTTGCAGTTTAAAGATTGATAAAGTATTAAGTTTTGTTAACGCAGTTCGACTGCAACTTCAACTTCCACCCGTCGTGGAGATAAACCAAAAAGCTGCGCTTTTTGTTTTTCTTCAGACCCTCGGCCCTCGTGTGTCAGAGCGGTGGAGCGCAAGCCTTGGGCTTTGAAAAATGCGCGCACGCTTTGAGCGCGCTGTTGAGAAATACGGCGGTTTAAGACGTCATCCGCCTCGTCATCGGCAAAACCCACCACATGAACTTTGACGGTTTTGAAAGTTTTGTACTTAATATTAATTTTTTCAACAATTTGCTGCAGCTCTTGCCTGCCCTGTGTGCTGATCGCGTGGATGTCAGTTTTCTTATGTTCAAAAATAGCATCTGAACCAAAGGTGATGATGTTGGGGTCAAAGGCAAAGCGGGTTTCTTCTGCTTCGCGACATGCCTGGGCACCGGGCACACGGCTAAGGGTGTGCATTTGTTGGTGCGCGTCCGCGAGGTCCTTGAGCGCAAGTTGTGGGGTGACGAGGTCGATGCGGCTTGTCGTGTTCTCGCCCTCAGTGATGCGCAGATATACCGACTGACCACCATTTATGGCAATCGCCAAGTAAGTGTCGAGTTCCGGGCGTATGTCTGTGCTTTGGTTGGGTAAATAGCGGGTGCGAACGTCCGTTTTTTTGCCACTTAAGCAAACCACCGTGAAGGCCTCTTTTTGCAAAGATGCGTGGTAACGCCCATTCAAATAAACTGAGACAACGCCAGCCATATCGGGCACGGACGGGCGGTAAAGCACAATGCGCGTTTGCTCGTCAGCCACACTTTTGACCCCCGCATAGGTATCGCCTAAAGGCTTGCTGACACCGTACTTAGGCTTGCCATCTGCACCGCTCGCTTTGTCTGCTTGCGCATGCGCTTGCAATACAAGTCCTGCGATTCCAAACGCAAAAGTGACAACGCACCAACGCCCCGCGCGTTGGCTGAAAATTAAACACATTGCAAACCACCAGAACTAGATTCAGCAATTGCATCCGCAGGAATGCAAGAACCAAAAGAAACAATAAATTCAACGCATAGGCGCAAAATTAGAAAAATTTCATTGTCTGGGGTTTTCCCTGTTTCGTACATACGCCAACTGGCGTATATGTTTTAGTTTCAGGTGGGTTTTTGATGTTTTTTAAGTGCAAGATTTCATGCGCTTAAGCAGCGCTTCTTAAGCGTCGCTACGCTTCATCCGTTCACTTTTCCAGTACACGTCATCGCCACCATTCAAGCGATTGAGAACACGAGCGAAAACGAACATCAGGTCACTCAATCGGTTGAGGTATTGGCGCGGCGCATCGCCTATCGCTTCTTCGTTGCCTAAAGCCACAGTGGCACGCTCTGCACGACGTGCCACGGTGCGACACACATGTGAAAGCGCTGCACCGCGTGTGCCGGCAGGCAAGATAAATTCTTCAAGTTTGGGGAGTTGGCTGTTGTATTTTTCGAGCGCGTTGTCAAGCGCTTGAACGGCCTCTTCTTTCAGCAACTCAAAACCGGGGATGGACAGCTCACCACCCAGGTTAAACAACTGGTGCTGAATCTCAACCAACACCTCGCGCACGTCTTGCGGCATGTCTTCACAAAGCAAGACGCCGATGTTGGAGTTGAGTTCGTCCACCTCGCCCATGGCGTGGACGCGCAGGCTATTTTTGGACACGCGTTGGTTATTGCCCAAGCCTGTGGTTCCTGCGTCACCTGTGCGCGTGGCGATTTGTGAAAGTCGGTTGCCCATATACGTTTGCCTCGTGTGTGTTTGATTTTTGTCTTATTTTGCCTGTCGCGTGGGCGCGCCCGCCAGACAAGGGCTTCTTCTTAAAATAAGCCATTGCCTAGGAGAATTTCATGAACGCCCCCACCGCCCATCAACATTTAACACCTGCCCTCGCACCACGCGAGGTGCCCGCCGAATTAATTGCGGCACTGCAAGCCCGATTTGGCGCAAATTGCTCAACTGCGTTGGTGGTGCGAGAGCAGCATGGGCGCGATGAATCACCCTTCGTGCACGTGCCACCACCCGCTGCAGTGGTGTTTGCCGAAAGCACACAAGACGTGGCGGATGCCGTCACGCTGGCCGCGCAATACAAAGCGCCCGTCATTCCATTTGGTGTGGGTTCGTCGCTAGAAGGCCACTTGCTGGCTGTCCAAGGCGGTATCAGCCTAGACGTGAGCCGCATGAACAAGGTGCTGAGCATCAACGCCGAAGACTTGACGGTGACGGTGCAACCCGGCGTGACGCGCAAACAACTGAATGAGGAGATCAAAAGCACGGGGCTGTTCTTCCCAATCGATCCGGGTGCGGACGCATCGATTGGCGGCATGTGCGCCACACGTGCCAGCGGCACCAACGCCGTACGCTACGGCACGATGCGCGAAAACGTCTTGACACTTGAAGTGGTGACCGCCAGTGGCGAGGTAATTCGCACCGGAACGCGTGCTAAAAAATCAGCAGCGGGCTACGACCTGACACGTTTGTTTGTGGGCAGCGAAGGCACGTTGGGTGTGATGACAGAAATCACGCTGCGGATTTACCCACTACCTGAGGCGGTGCTGGCTGCCGTGTGTTCGTTCCCCAGCATTGAAGCGGCGGTGCACACGACAATCACGACCATTCAAATGGGGGTGCCCATTGCGCGTGTAGAGCTGCTTGATGGCGCCTCTGTCCGCATGGTGAACCAATATGCGAAATTGAATTTGGCGGAAACGCCCATGCTGTTGATGGAGTTTCACGGTTCACCCGCCGGCGTGAAAGAACAAGCCGAAACAGTGCAAGAAATTGCTGCAGAACATGGTGGCGTGTCGTTTGAATGGGCAACGACACCCGAAGAACGCACACGCTTGTGGACGGCACGACACAACGCCTACTTTGCCGCCATTCAAAGCCGCCCTGGCTGCCGCGCAGTGACAACGGACACATGTGTGCCCATTAGCAAGCTAGCGGATGCCATGTTGGATTCAATTGCCGAGGCCAATGCGTCTGGCCTCCACTACTTCTTAGTGGGGCACGTCGGCGATGGCAATTTCCATGTGGGATATTTGATTGACCCCAACAACGCACAAGAGTGCGCCTTGGCAGAAGACTTGAACCACAAACTGGTGACACGCGCCCTCAACCTAGGCGGCACATGCACCGGCGAACATGGCATTGGTTTGCACAAGATGGCGTTCTTACGTACCGAAACAGGTGAAGGTGCCGTGAACATCATGCGCACCATCAAGCGGGCACTGGACCCAGACAACATCATGAACCCAGGGAAGATTTTTTCTCTGTGAGCATTTGCTCAACCTGAGCGCAGAGCTTGACGGCATCAAATGGCTTGAGCACCACAGCGCTCACGCCGGCATCGGCAAAGCGCTCAAGGTCTTGGGGATTGACGTTCGCGGTGAGGCCCAAGACGGGGGTGTCACGCGTGGGTTGATCAAAGCTTAAGCGCAGCGCAGCAGTGGCCTCAATGCCATCCATTTCGGGCATGACCATGTCCATGAGCACCACATCGAAATCTTGTTGGCGCAGCGCGTCTAGCGCTTTGATGCCGTTATCTGCTTCGACCAACTCACAATTTTTCCAATTATTTTTCAAAATTTGACGCACCAGCAATCGGTTGATTGGATGGTCATCCACAACCAAGAAACGCGGCACCGTAACACTCGTCGTCGTGGGCATTTTGATCCGCGGAACCTCCACCTCGGGAGGGGCAACCTCAACCAGCGGTAAGGTGAACCAAAACATGGAACCTTCACCGGGCCTACTTTCAAAACCAATATGGCCGCCCATCAGTTCAACGAGGCGCTGCGTGATGGACAAACCCAAGCCATTGCCGCCGTAGCGCGATTGAATGTCATCCTCAGCTTGGACAAAACGTTGAAAAATTTTGGGCTGTTGCGCTTCGGGGATACCAATACCGCTGTCACGCACGGAGAAGTGCACGCACAGCGGCTGTTGACGTACATGCAAAGTCACATGGCCTTGATGCGTGAACTTGATGGCGTTGCCCAACAGGTTCACCAGAATTTGCATGAGTCGATGACGATCGGTATGCACCCAATGCGGGACGTTGTCGTCAATGGTGCAAGAGTATTTCAGATGCATGCTCTCGACGCGTTGCGCAAATAGGTCGAATGCGGTGTGAACGGTATCGCGCAAGGCAAAAGTTTCGTACTGCACGTTGATCTTGCCGGCTTGCAACTGTGAGTAATCCAGCACGTCGTTGATGACAGTAAGCAAGTGATCCGCCGATTGCCGGGTGTGGTTCAAAATTTTCAAGGCTTGCGGGTTATCAGACACGCGAGCAAGCAACATGTTGTTGAAGCCCAAGATCGCATTCATGGGCGTGCGCAGTTCATGACTGACAGTGGCAATGAACTGCTCGCGCAAGGCCGCCGTACGCAGAAGTTCTTTGCGTTTTTCCTCTAGCTCTAAGTTGCGTTGAAGGCTTGCGGCATAGGCTTGGCGAAAGAGGTTGTCATACAAAAAAGGCACGGTGATGACGATGATCGTGACCACTGTATAGCTGGCAAACGAGGACATGATTTGTGCTGCCCCCAAAGTCGGGTTGTCAGGCAACCAACCATGCCAAGTGACATAGGCCATGGCCAACTCCACGCACAACACCGAAACCAACCACGCGAGGCCCGTGAAGCGACTGATGGCGTAAAACGGAATCAAAGGAATCGCGGCCAACCACGCCATGCGTGGCGAAAAAATACCGCCTGACATCCAAGCCGCATAACAAACTTGCAACAACCCCGCGAGCAAACCCAGGTTGACAGCCCCTTGCAACGGCAAACCCCAGATGAACAAGAACTGCAAGATAAGCAACACAACAGCAAACGCCAACGGCACAGGCACGCCATTCGGGTAAGGCGTGATCAAAGCAAGCACCACCATCGCAGCAATGAGAAGCCACACGATCAAGAACAAATACGGCAAGCGCCCTTCTTGAAAGCGCGTGGGCAAGCGTGGCACAACCCAAGCAGCCAGGGCATCAAACTTGATGCTGCTCACGGCTGTTCCTTGGCCGCATGCAACGCGAGGGCATTTGAAATTTTGACGATGAGTTCTTGTTCGTCCAACGGCTTGTGTATGACGTCGTTCATGCCCGATGCCAAACAACGGTCTTGGTCCACAGGATTGGCGCTGGCAGTAAGTGCCAACACGGGGATGTGACACACCGGCGCAGAAAAGTTGGTTCGCAGGATTTGGGTGACCTCCATGCCATCCATCTCAGGCATGACCATGTCCATCAAAACCAAGTCAAAACTTTGTGCACGCAGCTTTTCTATCGCGATGGTTCCACTGCTGGCTTCCACAATTTCCGATTTAGGAAAGCATTTTTTAAGCATCATGCGGGCAACCAGCAGATTCACCGCATTGTCATCCACGAGCAAAATTTGCAAGGCTTTGTCTACCAACATGCGCGCCATCTCTGCGGCGGCCTTGGCCTCTTGCACGGCGACGCTGCGCATGGGCAATTGAAACCAAAACCGAGCGCCCTGGCCTTGCACACTACTCACCCCAATGGTGCCGCCTTGCAACCGAACCAAGCGCTCGCAGA
The DNA here is from genome assembly GCF_003063475.1 of Limnohabitans curvus. Taxonomy (NCBI): domain Bacteria; kingdom Pseudomonadati; phylum Pseudomonadota; class Betaproteobacteria; order Burkholderiales; family Comamonadaceae; genus Limnohabitans; species Limnohabitans curvus. The sequence continues at coordinate 1,496,587 of NZ_NESP01000001.1, read as the reverse complement.
TGGACAAGCCCAACCCAGTTCCACCGTATTGCCGATTGGTTTGCACGTCGGCATGTTCAAAACCGTTGAAGATTTGTTTTTGACGGTCCGGGGCAATGCCAATGCCCGTGTCTTGCACCTCAAACAACACGCCACCACCCACAGCTTGTCCGCGCACATGAATGTTGCCTGTGGCGGTGAACTTAAGGGCGTTGTCGAGTAAGTTGCTGAGCACTTGAGCCAAGCGTTGACGGTCTCCCTTGACCCACATGTTGTGTACAGCAGCAGCATCGAGGTGCAACGCAATGCCTTTGGCCTGCGCTTTGGCCTCAAAGGAGGCAAGCACAGCCGTCAGCGTTTCACGCAGCGAGAACTCATCCTCCCGCAGCGTCAGCCGCCCGGCCTGGAGTTGCGAAAAATCCAAAATATCGTTCACCACTTGCAACAGCTGTTCTGTCGAGCGGCGAATGTGATCGACCACCTCGGCATCTTCTGCGCGTGAGGAAAGCTCCGTGCGCAAGATGCCGTTGAGACCCAAAATGGCGTTCATGGGTGTGCGCAGCTCATGGCCCACCGATGCAATGAATTCGTCTTTGTGCGCTTGTGCGCGAATCAAGGCTTGGTGGGTTTGTTCTAGCTCCGCGTTGCTGTGATCCATATCAGCCACTTGGCTGCGGTGCATGCGTTCGGCAACAAACACCACGAACATAGCCAAGCTCAACACGAAGAGTTTGTTGGCCACCGTCCACGCCATGACGTCGTTGGCCATGTTGATATCGCTGTTGACCAAGCCCTGCTGACTGATGAGCAGCAGCAGCAAATTGACCACGAACACCACGATGACCCAAAAGAAAGCGGCCATTCGGTCAAGCAACAAAATGGCGGGCAACACAACTGCAGTGATCCACACCAACACGGGTGAGTTAATGCCACCCGTCATCGCCGCTAAGTAAGCGACATAAGAAATGGACCAGAGCAAGGTGCCATTGGCAATGAGCACATACGGGGCGCCTAACCAGAGCAACACCAGCAAACCCCAATACCCCGCGGTGCCGACCAAGTTTGCGACGTGGTTGTAATCGGGATGGTGGATGAAATAAAACGGCAGCGAACACGCGCCCACCAAAAGGAGCATGTACGTGAGCAAGCTGCGACGACGCTGGAGCGGCGAGCCTTGGAAAAAGCCCTTTGGTAAGAATCCGTTTTGCAGCGTTTCAGCCATCTGTTTTTACGATTTGCGCAGTTTGTCAATCAGTCCGTTGAGTTCATCGAGCGATCCAAACTGAATCGCCAACTCGCCCATTTCTTCGACTCTGCCATGACGCTTGACGCGCTTTTTAACGCGCACTTCAACTTGCGCTGTGAGCAAATCGGAAAGCTCTTCTTCGATGCGTTTGATGTCGCGTGATTTTTCGCTTTTGGGTTTTTGCGGCACGAGGTTGAATTCGGCGCTGAGCTTTTTGACCAAACTTTCAGCTTCACGCACCGACATCTTTTTCGCGCTAATTTGATTGGCCGCAGTGATTTGCGTCCCGCGATCCAGCGCCAACAAAGCACGTGCATGGCCCATGTCAATGTCGCCCGCCATGAGCATGGACTGCACAGGGTCGGCCAAGTTGAGCAAGCGCAGCAAGTTGCTGGCGGCGCTGCGTGAACGCCCCACCGCTTGTGCTGCCAGCTCGTGCGTGAGACCAAACTCTTTGATGAGGCGTTGCAAGCCTTGTGCTTCTTCGAGCGGGTTGAGGTCTTCGCGCTGGATGTTTTCAATCAGCGCCATCGCCGCGGCAGCTTCGTTCGGCACGTTGCGCACCAACACGGGCACGGTGTCTAGGCCAGCTAATTTAGCAGCGCGACTGCGGCGTTCACCAGCGATGATTTCGTATTTGCCAGCATTGGGGCCATCGGTGAGCTGACGCACGAGGATGGGCTGCATGATGCCTTGGGCCTTGATGCTTTCGGCCAACTCATACAAAGCGCCCTCGTCCATGCGCGTGCGTGGCTGATACATGCCGGGCACCATTTGGGTGAGCGGCAAGGTGCTGGGCAAACCGTCCGCTGCTGCTGCTTGTGCAGCAACGCTGTCGTCTACTTTGGGGCCGAGCAAGGCTTCAAGGCCGCGGCCTAAGCCTTTGGGTTTTTTAGTGACCATGGGTAACTTCTTCTTTGAGTAAATCTTGTAACAAGGCAAAGCCTTCGGGCCAATCGCCCAAGTTGGCGTCGGCATTGATGTGGCCGCTCATGCCGCAATCGACCATGCGCGAGCCCCACGCGTGCGCCAAAGCACTTGCGCGCATGAAACTGCAATAAGGGTCGTTGCGGCTGGTGGCCATCACGCTTGGGAACGGCAAACGCGCGCGCGCGATGGGGCTCCAACTGTGGAGCATCTGTTGCATCTCGGCTCGCTCGACATCTGCAGGAGCCACCAACAATGCGGCTTTGACACGGTGTGTTTGCAACGAATGTGCGGCCCATGCCGCCACCAACAAACAGCCCAAGCTGTGAGCCACCAACACGGCGTCCGGGTTAGCCAACACAGCTTCTTCCAGCTGCATCATCCAGTCACCACGCAAGGGCCAATCCCAGCTGTGCTGCTCCACACGCACGTAGCCGTGCGTCTGCTGCCACAGGCTTTGCCAATGGGTGGGCCCGCTGTTACGCCAGCCAGGCAGGATGAGAACTGAAGCCGTCATACGGATGCTTTTTAGGGCTTAGAACGCTTTGACGCGCTCCACCATTTCTTGCGCAAAATCGACAAACGCGTGACTGCCTTTGGCAGACGGATCAAACACCACGCCTGGCAAACCGTAGCTGGGTGCTTCGGCCAAACGCACATTGCGAGGAATAACAGCGCTGAACACTTTGTCGCCAAAGTGGTCTTTGAGTTGGTCACTCACCTGCTGTTGCAAGGTGATGCGCGGGTCAAACATGACGCGCAAGAGGCCAATGATTTTGAGGTCCCGGTTGAGGTTGGCATGCACTTGCTTAATGGTATTGACCAAGTCGGTCAAGCCTTCCAGAGCGAAGTATTCGCACTGCATGGGCACGATGACGCCGTGCGCGCAGCACAAGCCGTTGAGAGTGAGCATGGAGAGTGACGGAGGGCAGTCGATAAGCACAAAGTCGTACTCGGTATCCACAGCGGCCAAGGCTTGCTTTAGGCGGTTTTCACGGCGCTCCAAAGACACCAGCTCCACTTCCGCACCTGCCAAATCCCGGTTGGCACCCAGGACGTCATAGGTTGGAATCTTGGCGCGCACGCCATCGGTGCCCCAATTGCTGCGAATGCGGGCTTCGGCCACGCTGGCTTCTTCCAACAACACGTCGTAAACCGACAGTTCCATCTCGCGCTTGTCGACGCCCGAACTCATGGTGGCGTTGCCTTGTGGGTCCAAGTCAACCATCAACACGCGCTGCCCGACGAATGCCAAGCCAGCCGCCAAATTGACGGTGGTGGTGGTCTTGCCAACGCCACCTTTTTGATTGGCAACGCAAAAGATTTTGGCCATATAGAGCTTTCGAAAGAGACAGGAAAATTATTAAAACAGCGCCAACTTCAGGCCAAAACCCATGAGCAAGGTGCCCGCTACTTTGTTGAGCATCACGCTCACCATCGGATTGGCGCGCACGCGCTCAGCCAAATGGTGGGCCAGCAAAACAACCACCAACCCATAAAGAAAAGTAAGCGCCGCAATGGTGATAGCCATGAAACCAAAGGTGACCAAACCTTGATGAACCGCCGGGTCTACAAACAAAGGAAAAAAAGCCATGTAAAACACAATCGCTTTGGGGTTCAACACCGTGATGAACAGCCCTTGGCGAAAGTAGTGATCGGGCTTCATATTCAACACTGGCGCATCACCCGGCTTGCTGTTGAACAAGGAATAGCCCAAACCCAACAAGTAAGCAGCGCCCGCCCATTTGACCGAGCTGTACAAACCAGGATAGTTGATGAGCACCGCCGACAAACCCGCCACGGCCAACCACAACAACACCTGGTCACCCGCGATCACGCCCAGCGTGGCAGCCAAACCAGACCGCACCCCACCCTTGCCCGTTGCGGTGAGCAAGGCCAAGTTACCGGGGCCGGGAATGGCCAAAAAGACAATGATGGCCACGACGAAAGCGCCGTAGTCCGCGATACCAAACATAGAAGACTCAGATTTATAACTGAGTGAAGTTTAACCGCGCATCCAGATGATGCAGCGCTCGGCATCTAAGCCGGGCACTTGGAGCAGTTCCACGTGAAACACTTTGACGCTTTCCGGCAACACGGCCAGCTCTTGGTCCGGGTGCTTACCCTTCATCGCCATCCACACACCATGCGTGGCCAAGGCAGATTTGGACCATGTGGTGAAGTCCACCAGCGAAGCAAAAGCACGAGAACAAACGACATCGTAGGGCTGGGTCAGGCTTTCGACCCGTGCATGCAGACCCTTGAGGTTGGGCAACCTCAAAGTCGCCGCCACCTGCTGAATGAAGGCGGCTTTTTTGGCCACCGTATCCACACAAGTCACTGCCACATCGGGGCAAGTGATGGCAATGACGATGCCTGGCAAGCCAGCGCCCGAACCCACATCAAGCAAGCTGAACTTCGACCGAACTACAGCGAGCCCGGGCCGCTCACCCGATGCCGCCGAATTCGCCACATCCAACTTAGCCAGCTCGCGACGCAGAGGGGCAACCACCGCCAAGCTATCGAGCAGATGGTGCGTGAGCATTTCATTGCCATCACGCACTGCGGTCAGGTTGTAAACCTTGGTCCATTTGGCGATCAAATCCATGTAGGCCAACAACTGGGCTTGCTGGTCACCGGACAAAGGCAAACCCAAATCGTGAATCCCCTTTTGCAGAGCTGGCAACAAAAGATGCATCAGACGGCCTCGGTCGAATTGTTGACAGCAGACTCTTGAGCAAAACCTTTGACACGCGATCGCTTGAGGTGAATGAGCAACAAAGAAATAGCCGCAGGCGTGATGCCCGACAGGCGCGACGCCTGCCCCAGGGTTTCGGGTCGCTGGCGACTCAGCCGCTGACGCACCTCAAACGACAAAGCGGTAACTTGGTTGTAGTCCAAGTCTTCGGGCAACTGTAGGTTTTCGTAATTGGCAGCACGCGCCACCTCGTCGCGCTGACGGTCGATGTAACCGGAATATTTGGCAGCAATCTCGATCTGCTCAATGACAGCTCGGGTTGTTTCACGTGAAACCTCATCACCCACCAAGGCGTCTACAAGCTCTTGGTTCTGGTGCTTGGCGTCATCCAAAGACATCAGGCCTTGGTAACTCACATCGGGGCGGCGGAGCAAGTCGGCCAAGTTGTATTCACGGTCAATGGCCCTGCCCAGCACACGCTCGGCTTCTGCCACCGACAAGTTACGAGGATTCACCCAGATCGATTTAAGGCGCTCTGTTTCACGTGAAACAGCATCACGCTTGCGGCTGAAGGCATCCCAGCGGGCGTCGTCCACCAAGCCCATTTCGCGGCCAAGTTCAGTCAGGCGCATGTCGGCGTTGTCCTCGCGCAGCTGCAAACGGAACTCCGCTCGGCTGGTGAACATGCGGTAAGGCTCGGTCACGCCCTTGGTGGTGAGGTCGTCCACCAACACACCCAAGTAGGCTTGGTCGCGGCCCGGTGTCCACGCACCGCCAAAGTCGTTGGCGGCGCCGGCCAAGCTGCGGCATTGCAAAGCGGCGTTGATACCAGCGAACAAGCCTTGTGCCGCCGCTTCTTCGTAACCCGTAGTGCCGTTGATTTGTCCTGCAAAGAACAGGCCGCCGATGGCGCGGGTTTCAAAACTGCGTTTGAGTTCACGGGGGTCAAAGTAGTCGTACTCGATGGCGTAGCCGGGGCGAATGATGTGAGCATTTTCCAAGCCCTTCATCGAACGGACCAGCTCGTACTGAATGTCAAACGGCAAGCTGGTGCTGATGCCATTGGGGTAGTACTCGTGTGTGGTCAGGCCTTCGGGCTCTAAGAAAATTTGGTGGCTGTCTTTGTCCGCAAAGCGGTTGATCTTGTCTTCCACACTGGGGCAGTAACGTGGGCCGACGCCCTCAATCTTGCCGGTGAACATAGGACTGCGGTCAAAGCCGGAGCGGATGATGTCATGGGTGCGCTGATTGGTATGGGTAATCCAACACGGCATGTGTTGCGGATGCATGGATGCTCCCCCCATATAGCTGAACACCGGTACCTCGCCCAACACGCCCGCCGAGCGTGCGCCGTTTTCGGTTTGGTTGGCCACGCCATCGCCGGGTTGTTCGATGCATTGGCTGAAATCAATCGTACGGCCATCAATGCGCGGGGGGGTGCCAGTTTTCAAGCGGCCTTGAGGCAACTTGAGTTCTTTGAGTCGCGCCGACAAGCTGACCGCAGGCGGGTCGCCCGCGCGGCCACCGGCGTAGTTGTTCAAGCCCACATGAATCTTGCCGTCTAAGAATGTGCCCGCCGTCAGCACCACGGTGCGGCTGCGGAATCGGATACCCGCTTGGGTGCAAGCGCCCACCACGCGGTCACCCTCCACCATCAGGTCATCGACCGCTTGCTGGAACAGCCACAGATTGGGCTGGTTTTCCAACATGCGGCGGATGGCGGCTTTGTACAAAATGCGATCGGCTTGTGCGCGGGTGGCGCGCACGGCTGGGCCTTTGGAGCTGTTGAGGATGCGGAACTGGATGCCCGACTCGTCAGTGGCCAAGGCCATGGCACCGCCCAAAGCGTCCACCTCTTTGACCAAGTGGCCTTTACCGATGCCGCCGATAGACGGGTTGCAGCTCATCTGGCCCAAGGTTTCGATGTTGTGACTTAAGAGTAAAGTTTTAGCCCCCATGCGTGCAGCGGCCAACGCGGCTTCGGTGCCAGCGTGACCACCGCCTACGACGATGACATCAAACTCTTGGGGGTACAACATAAAACCAACCTTTGGGTGTGCACAAGTGCGAGGCCTCAGGGTTGTGCGCCGCCCTTTTAGCCGAGGGGGCGATTTTACAAGGGCTTGTTCAAGGTGATGCTCACCCGCAAGCCGTGGGGGCTTTCGGTTTGCATGGTCACCTTGGCGCCGAGCAAACGCACATACTCGCTGACGATGGCCAAGCCCAAACCCGAGCCTTCTTTGAGTGCCTCACCGGCCGAGCCTTGCACCCAGCGTTGCGTGAGTTTTTTGAGCTGCTCGGGCGAAACGCCGGGGCCGTTGTCAATCACGGCCAACACCACGGCTTGCGGGGCATCCACCACCGACACCGTGATGTGGCTTTCGCCATCAGGCGCGCGGCCATAACGCAAGGCGTTGTCGAGCAAATTATTCAACACGCCTTCTATCAAAGCCGCATTGGCAAACGCCCACACGGGTTGTTCAATGCCACGCGCACCCAGGTCAACACCAGCAGCATCGGCTCGGGGCAAAAAGCGCAACACCGCTTCGCCCACCAGCGCATCAATGGCGACAGGCATTTGTTCTAAGGTGTGTTGCGCCTCATCGGCCAAGGCCAACGCCAACAACTGGTCGACCAAGTGGCTGGCCCGTTCTTGGCTTTGTGCAATGCCAAGCAGCTGCTCGCGCCACACCTGCGGGTCGTTTTGACGCAGGCCGTAATCGGCCAAAGCACGAATGCCAGCGAGAGGCGTGCGCAACTCATGCGCGACATTGCCCGAGAACTCGCGCTGCGCTTGCACGCTGTGCGCAATGCGCCCCAACAACGCATTGATGGCTTGACCCAAGCGTTGCACATCTCGCGTGGTGGCGCTGACAGGCACAGGGGTTAGGTCACGCGCGTCACGGCGGCCCACGGCATGTTCAAGGTCAGCGAGCGGCACCAAATCGTCTTCAATCGCGCGCTGCAGCCAAGCGGCCAAGCCCATGAGCAACAGCAGTTGCGGAACAATAGAAAACGTGAGCAAGCGCTGCAACAAGTGGTCGCGGCTGGCCGTGGTTTGAGCCATCACCACATAAAAATTACCCGGATGCTCGCGGTAAATGGTGACGCTGCGCAACACACGGCCTTGGTATTCAATGGCATCGAAATGCGGTTTTAAATTGTCGTCAAACTGCGGCGGACGCAACCCGGCGTGACCCGCCAACAAAGCACCACTGGGGCTGAGCACCGCAAAATACAACGATTCACTTTGGTCAAACAAAACCGTGCTCATCTCTTGGGCGGAGAGGCTCAAATCCAACGCGCCTGACTCGCCCGTCACACGACGTACATGGCTGGCCACCAAATAAGCATCGTCTAGCAAAGCACGGTCAAACGCCTGTTGTGCAAAGTAAGAAGCAATGCCCACGACCAACGCAGAGCCCAGCAACCACGTCACCGCCAGCGGCACCAAGACATGACGCAACAAACGGTTGCGCAACGAGGGTTTGCTGTGCGTGGCTTTCATGGCTGCTCTTCCAAAACATAGCCAATCCCGCGCAAGGTGCGAATGGTGGCACCGCTGTCTGCCAATTTTTTACGCAACCTGGAAATGAAAGCCTCTAAGGCGTTGTCACCCAGCGCCTCATCAAATCCCGAAAGTTTGTCTGACAACACACGCTTGCTCACGGCGCGACCCGGTGGCGTCATCAGCTCGCACAGCACCTCAAACTCACGCGCGGGCAAGGCCAAATCAGCATCCCCCAAAAAAATACGATGGTGCTTGCGGTGCAAGCGCAACTGCCCCACTTGCACCTCATCATCCACGCCCTGACTGCGGCGAACCAAGGCGCGCAAACGGGCCTCCACCTCTTCCAAATCAAAGGGTTTGCCAAGGTAGTCGTCTGCACCAGCGTCTAAGCCGGCAATGCGTTCGTCAGTACGGTTACGCGCCGTCAACACCAGCACCGGTGTGCGGTCGCCACGGGCACGCGCTTCGCGCAAAAGCTGCAAACCACTGCCTTGTTGGGCATGGGGCTGGCCGTTGAGCGGCAAATTCAAATCCAGCAATACCGCGTCATAGGCCTGCACTTGCCAGAAGTGCGCGCCATCTTCCAAATGGCTTGCAGCGTCCACGCGATGACCCGCATCGCTGAGGCTGCGCAGCATCACCGCTTGCAACACGGCGTCGTCTTCAATCAACAAAATTCGCAAGTGAGGCCCAAAGAAATATGAAGTCAGGGGCTGGTCAGCCACGATGAACGATAAACCTGTCTATGAGCATACGACAGAACCTGCAAGACCGCTTGCGCCAAGCCTCCCGAACCTTGTTAGACACCCCCGCCAAGCGCTACAGCGCAGCAGGCGGTGTCGTCGCACTTCTGGTGCTGGCCTATGCCTTGCTAAACCAAGAAGCCCCCACCAAACCACCCGCGCCTCAGCCTATCGTGCAAGGTCAACAACTGCGCTTTCCCGCAGGCCACCCACAGCTGGCTTTACTCAGCACCATTGAAGCCAAGGCCGCCGAGAGCGTGACCATTGAATTACCCGCCCGCTTGGTCTGGAACGAAGAGCGCACCCAGCGGATCTACCCCGCATTCGCGGGGCGCGTCCTCACACTCAATGCTGACATTGGTCAAACCGTCAATGCCGGTCAAGTATTGGCCACCTTGGCATCGCCAGAATTTGGCGCGGCCCAGGCTGACACGGCCAAAGCCATGGCTGACGCTCAAGTGGCCGACCGCGCCTTGGTCCGTCACCAAACCTTGTTTGAAGCCGACGTGATCTCTCGCAAAGAACTGGATGCCACCGAAGCCGACGCGCTCCGCGCCAAAGCCGAACTGGCACGCGCGCAAGCACGCACACGTATGTATGGCAGCACCAATGGTGTGAACCAACAGCTAGGCCTGGCGGCCACCGTGCGTGGGGTGGTGGTCGAGCGCAACCTGAGCGCGGGCCAAGAAGTGCGCCCCGACCAAGGCGGCCCAGGCAACCAAGCCCTGTTTGTGGTCAGCGACCCCGGCGTGCTATGGGTGCAAATTGATGCCCGCGAGTCTGACACCGCATCCCTCAAACCCGGCACCAAAATTTCTTTAACACTGCCGAACTTCCCAGGCCAAACCTTTGAGGCCAAGATCACCGCGGCAGGTGACTTTATCGACAGCAACACCCGATCTATCAAAGTGCGCGCCGTCATCGACAACGCCCAGCGTTTGCTCAAAGCCGAAATGCTGGGCACCGCCCGCATCGAGCGCAAACTGGCCGCTGGCGTTTTGGTGCCCGCAAGCGCCGTACAGCTGCGCGGTACCGAGCAATGGGCTTATGTACAAACCGAACCTGGCGTGTTCGAACCCCGCCGCGTCAAGCTGGGCTATGAAGGCCTGCAAGAAGTGCTCATCGTTGATGGCGTACAAGCCAACGAGTTGGTGGTGAAAGAAAACAGCTTGCTGCTGGCCCGCGAATTCCGCAACGCTCAAGATGAAGCCATGCAACACACCCCAGCTCCCGGCTCTGCCGTTCCCGCCCGCGGTGCAGGTCAAAAATGAAGCGCCTCATTGACTATGCGCTGAACCAGCCGCTCTTCATTCTGTTGGGCACACTGCTGTTTGTGATGGCGGGCGTATTTGCTTTTAAAAACCTGTCTGTTGAAGCCTTCCCTGACGTCACCGACACCCAAGTCACGGTGATTGCGCTCTACCCTGGCCGTGCCGCCGAAGAGGTGGAAAAAGAAGTGTCTTTGCCCATTGAAGTCGCGCTGTCTGGCTTGCCCAACTCAATTCGCGTGTTCTCACACACGCAGTTTGGTTTGTCGTTCACCGTCGTCACGTACGACGACAAGGCCGAGGTGAACCTCGCCCGTCAACAGGTCAATGAACGCTTAAGCAGCGTGGACTTACCCACAGGCGTGCAAGCCAATGTCATGCCCAACGCGACCCCCGTGGGTGAAGTGATGCGTTACCGCCTCAAGGGCGATGGCAAGACATCTACCGAGCTGCGCACCATCCAAGACTGGACCGTCGAGAGAGCGTTGCGCCAAATTCCAGGTGTGGCCGACGTCGTGGGCATGGGCGGCTACATCAAACAGTACGAAGTGCAGCCCGACATGCAAAAGCTGCGCGCCTACAAACTCACGCTGCAAGATTTGCAAGATGCCATGGGCCGTGGCAACTCAAACGCGGGGGGTAGCTATGTAGCCCAAGGCGCACAACAGTTCGCCATTCGTGGCATTGGCTTGCTGCATTCGGCGCAAGACATTGGCAACATCGTGGTCACTGCACGCGGTAACACCCCTGTACTGGTAAAGGATGTAGCGACCATCGCCATTGGCGCAGTACCTCGTTTGGGCACCGTCGGTCAAGACTTAGACGACGATGTAGTCACCGGCATCATCATCATGCGCAAGGGCGAGAACCCCAGCGTGGTGCTCAAGGGCATCAAAGAAAAACTGATTGACCTCAACGAACGCGTGCTACCCAAGGGCGTGCAGATCGTGCCGTTTTACGACCGCACATGGTTGATGGGCAAGACCCTCACCACCGTGTTTAAAAACTTGGTCGAAGGCGCGCTACTGGTGTCGCTGGTGCTGTATTTGTTCTTGTCCAACATGCGCGCTTCGCTCGCGGTGGTCGTCGTCATTCCACTTGCCCTGCTATCTACCTTCTTGGGGCTCAAAATTTTGGGTGTGCCCGCCAACTTACTCAGTTTAGGCGCGATGGACTTCGGCATCATCGTGGATGGTGCGGTGATCGTGATTGAAAACATCATGCACCGCTTGGCCGAACGCGGTGAAGGCATGAACGAGAAAGAGCGTCGCACGCTCATCACCAACGCGGCCAACGAAGTGGGTCGCCCTACGTTGTTCTCGATGCTCATCATCATCGCCGCGCACATTCCTATCTTTGCACTACAACGCCACGAGGGCCGAATTTTTCAGCCTATGGCGCTATCCGTGACCACAGCACTGGTGGGCTCGCTCATTTTTTCGTTGACCTTGGTCCCACTGCTGGCCTATTGGATGCTGCGTAAAGGCATTCCGCACGGCGACAACGGCCTGGTGTCGTGGGCCAAGCGGGTGTACGAACCCGTGCTGAACTGGGCACTTGAAAAACCTCGCAAAGTGGTGGGCATCGCCCTGAGTGGATTTGCCATTTCTGTTTTAGCGGCAGCCAGTTTGGGCTCTGAGTTCTTACCTGAACTGAACGAAGGCACGTTCTGGGTGAACTGGGACATGCCTGCCAGCGTGTCACAAGAAGAAGCCGCCAAAGTGCTGCGCAAAGCGCGCGTACAACTGCTGACCATTCCTGAAGTGCGTACCGTGGTCTCCAAGGCCGGTCAACCGGAAGACGGCACCGACCCTAAAACACTCAGCATGGCCGAGGTGTTTGTAGACGTGAAGCCCGCTGAAGAATGGCGCAAAGGCATGACACGCGATTTGCTGATTGAAGAAATGGACCAAAAGCTGGCGATTATTCCGGGCGTAGACCCTGCATTTTCGATGCCCATTCGTGACAACGTGTTGGAGTCAATTTCGCAAATCAAAGGGCAGATCGTGGTGAAGGTTTCGGGAGACGACTTAGATGAACTGCGTCGAACCACCGAAGCCATGCAACGTGAGTTCAAACAAGTCGTAGGTGTACAGCGTGCTGAGATTGACCGATTGGGTGAAGTGCCACAACTCATCGTCGACATCGACCGTGACCGCGCCGCACGATTGGGACTCAACGTGGGTGACATTCAAGACGTGATTGAGTCTGCTTTGGCCGGTCGCGCCACCACCCAAATTTGGGAGGGGGAGCGCAAGTTCACCGTGGTACTGCGCTTGGCTAGTGACCGACGCTCGGTCATCAACTTACCAGCCACCCCCATCGCTCTGCCTGGCGGTGGCTACGCCACGCTAGAAAACGTGGCCACGATTCGGCAAGGCAGCGGCGCGATGAACATCGCCCGAGAAGCCGGCCGACGGACCATGGCGATTGGTATTTTTGTGAAGGGCCGCGACATGGGCTCGGTCGTGGCAGACATGAAGGCACGTGTCGAAAAGAACGTGAAGATTGCCGACAGCTACGCCGTCACTTGGTCCGGTGAGTTTGAAAACCAAGAGCGCGCCATGCAACGCTTGGGCGTGGTGGTGCCAATTTCGCTGCTGCTGATTTTCGTGTTGCTGTTCGACGCGTTTGGTTCGTTCAAAACTGCGGGTTTGATTTTGATCAACGTGCCGCTCGCATTGATTGGCGGTTTTGCGGCGCTATGGATTTTTAGCATTCCGCTGTCCGTGTCAGCCGCCATTGGTTTTATTGCGCTATCGGGCCAAGCCGTGCTCAATGGCGTGGTTATGCTTTCGGTCTTCCAACAGTTGCGCAATGCGGGCTACACCGTGATTGAGGCCGTCAAGGAGGGTGCATTGCAACGTCTACGCACCGTCTTAATGACAGCCATGCTCGCCGCACTGGGTTTGCTGCCCATGGCGTTGAGTCATGACATCGGCTCCGAAACCCAACGCCCTTTGGCAATCGTGGTGATTGGCGGCTTGGTCACCGCCACGTTGTTGACGCTGGTGGTGCTGCCGGCCCTTTATGTGTCGTGGTTTTCAACACCGAAAGCGCCAACGATAAACAGCAAAGCCAACGCCTAAGAAAATCAAAAGACGATCAAGGTTTCCAACGCTTCAACAACAAAGCGTTGGTCATCACGCTGACGGAACTCAACGCCATGGCGGCACCCGCGACGACTGGACTCAAATAGCCCATCGCTGCCAGCGGGATGCCTGCGGCGTTGTAAACAAACGCCCAAAACAAATTTTGGCGGATCTTGGCGACCGTGCGCGCCGAGATGTCCAACGCACCGGCGACCAAGGCCACGTCACCGCGCATGAGCGTGATGCCTGCGGCTTGCATGGCCACATCGGTGCCACCACGCTGGCCATCTGCATTGAGGTTGGCCATGGCCAACCCCACATCAGCAGCAGCCAAAGCGGGCGCGTCGTTGATGCCGTCGCCCACAAAAGCGACCACATGGGGAGAGCCATGTGGGTTGTGTTGCAAGCGCTTCACCAACGCCGCTTTGTCACCGGGCATCACGTCGGCATGTACCTCGTCTGAACGCAAACCCAAGCGTGCGGCCATGGCTTGTGCGGCACCCGCGTTGTCACCTGAAATCATCACCAAACGCAAACCACGCGCACGCAACTTAGCCAAGGCAGCCTGCACGCCAGGTTTAGGCTCATCGCCAAAGGCCAGAACGGCGAGTGGTGCTATCCCTTGCGCCGTGCGTTCAGCCAACACCGACACCGTGGCGCCCTGGGCTTGCAAAACGCTCGCTTGCGCGAGCCATGCACCTTCTGGCAAAGCCAGTTCGGTCATCCAACGCAAGCTACCTAGCAGCAGGGTACGCCCCTGCACCACACCTTCGCTGCCAAAGCCGGGAACCGCCTTCGCGCTGTCAGGGGCGGCAAACGCCACGCCTTGGGCCTTGGCCGCCTGCACCACCGCATGAGCCAACGGATGTTCGCTGCCGCTTTGCAAACTCGCGGCAAGGGCGAGCAACAAAGTTTGAGCCTCTGTTATCGCGTCGGTACTTGCGGTCGCGAGCAACGACAACAAACGGGGCTGACCCACGGTCAATGTACCGGTCTTATCAAACGCCACCGCGTCGACTTTGTGAGCCACTTCTAAGGCCTGAGCATCTTTGATCAAGATGCCGTGCTTGGCCGCCACGCCCGTGCCCGCCATGATGGCCGCTGGCGTGGCCAAACCCAGGGCACAAGGACACGCAATCACCAGCACCGCGACGCAATGGATGAGCGACACCTCAAAGCTATGACCCGTGAACCACCAAACCAACAACGTGACCAAGGCCAGCACCAAGACTACCGGCACAAACACCGCAGACACCTGATCCACCAAGCGCTGAATGGGTGCCTTGGCCGCTTGTGCGTCTTCCACCAAGCGGATGATGTTGGCCAACACCGTGGCCGTGCCTGTCGCGCTGACGCGAATCACCACACGGCCTTCACCGTTGATGCTGCCCCCCGTCACACGTGAATCCACAACCTTGTGTACGGGCAATGGCTCGCCCGTGAGCATGGCTTCATCGACCTGTGTTTGCCCTTCAAGGACCACGCCATCTGCGGCGAAGCGTTCACCGGGCAAAACCACCAAACGGTCGCCGACCAACAATTCTTCGATGGGAATTTCAGCCTCGCCGTCCAAAGTAATCACACGTGCGCGCGCTGGACGCAAGGCATGCAAGGCGCGAATGGCATCGGTTGTTTGGCGCTTGGCGCGGGCCTCGAGCCATTTGCCCAACAACACCAAGGTGATGACAACGGCTGAGCCTTCGAAATACAAATGCACCATGGCCCCTGCTGGGGCGGTGAGCCACAGCCACACGGACAACGCCCAGCCCGCGCTCGTGCCCAAAGCAACCAGTAAATCCATATTGCCGCTGCCTGCCAACAGGGCATGCCAACCCGCTTTGTAAAAGCGCGCACCCAGCACAAACTGCACAGGCGTCGCCAACAAAAACTGCCACAGCGCAGACAACATCCAATGCTGGCCTAAAACATCGCCCAGCATTGGCAAAACCAACGGCGTACTGAGCAGCAGACCCAAAGCAACGAGTGAAAAACCCGCCCAGGCCCCTGCAGGTGCTTGCTCTAAATGCTCAGCCGCCAAGGGCTCGTACCCTGCATCGCGTACAGCACGTCGCAAGCGGGCTTGCTGGGTTTGTTCGTCCTCAGTGGTCTGCAAGGCAGCCCATGTCACCCTTGCAGACTCGGTGGCCAAGTTAACGCTCACCGATTCAACCCCGGGCAGTTTGGCAATCGCGCGCTCCACACGGGCCACGCAGGACGCACAGGTCATTCCACCAATACCAATATCGCAAAACAATTCAGACATGAGTTAAGGTTACATCTTTTATAAGGAGCAAATGATGGACAACACGTTTCAAGTTCAGGGCATGACATGCGGCCATTGCGAAATGGCCGTCAAAAAGGCCATTGCGCGCTTGGATCCGGAAGCTAAAGTGGAGATTGACCGCAGCACAGGCAAGGTCGATGTGCACAGCACCAAACCACGCGAAGACATTGCACATGCCATTGCCGACGAAGGCTACCAAGTCGCGTAAAGGCAAAGCCACGCTACAAAACTTTACGAAACTTGTGCGGCGACGCACAGACGCGTTACACGAACGGTTCACAGTACGAACTTGACCGAGGCATTTCGCCTCTCACTTCAAGGAAGCTTCTATGACCCGTTTGAACACCACCCGTTTTGCACTGTCTGTTTTGTTAGCTGGAACTGCCTTGGCCGCTGTCGTGCCTGCACAAGCTCAACCCATGATGGGCGAAATGGGCGTCCACCACGATGAGGGCCGCATGCATGAACGCATGACCAAGCATTGGGAGAAGCGTCAGACAGAACTGAAAGCCAAGCTGCATTTAACAACCGCACAAGAGCCCGCATGGAATGCCTTTGTACAAAGCATGAAAATGCCCGCAAAGCCCCTCATGCAACCGCTTGATCGAGAAGCCATGGCCAAGCTGAGCACGCCAGAGCGCATGGAAAAAATGAATTCGGTGCATGAGGCCAATTTGGCCGCCATGCAATCGCACGTCAAACAACGCTCAGAAGCAACGCGTACGTTCTACAACCAACTGACGGCTGAACAGCAAAAGGTGTTTGATGCCGAGACCCTTCCAGAGCATTCACGCTGGAAGGGCAAGCGCGATTAAATATCGATGTTGGCAGCGCGCAAAGCGTTGTTTTCGATGAAGTTGCGGCGAGGCTCGACCTCGTCGCCCATCAACATGGTAAACACGCGATCGGCTTCGATGGCATCGTCAATTTGCACACGCAACAAACGGCGAACTGTCGGGTCCATCGTGGTTTCCCACAGCTGAGCTGGGTTCATCTCACCCAAACCCTTGTAGCGCTGACGTGCTGTGGCGTTTTCGGCTTGGCCAATCAGCCACTTCATCGCTTGGCGGAAGTCAGAGACTTTTTCTTCTTTCGCCTTTTCGCCTTCGCCACGGTGCACTTTAGAGCCCTCACCCACCAAGTCACGGAAGGTTTGTGCTGCTTCGGCCAAGGCGCCGTAATCGGCACCGTGCACAAAGTCTTGTGTGATCACACTGCTCTTGACGTTGCCATGGTGGCGACGGCTGATGCGCAGAATAGGCTTGTCGGTACGCACATCAAACTCGCCGGAAGCTTCTGAGCCGCTGCCAAGTTCACGCAATTTTTCTTGCATGGCCAGAGCAGATTTTTCAGCATCAGCCACGGTGTCGAGGTTGATAGACACACCATCTGCAATGGCACGCAAGGCTTCGGCATCCATGAAGCCACTCAAACGCGCAATGACAGACTCAGCCACTTGGTGCTTACGCGCCAATTCGGCCAAGGTGTCACCACTCAAGGTTTGCGCATTTGCACCGCCGGTGGTGATGCTGGCGTCTTTCAACGCAATGCGCAACAAGAAGCCATCCAATGCGGATGCGTCTTTGAGGTACAGCTCTTCTTTACCCGCCTTAACTTTGTACAAAGGGGGTTGCGCAATGTAGATATGGCCACGCTCCACCAACTCAGGCATTTGGCGATAGAAGAACGTGAGCAACAGCGTACGAATGTGCGCACCGTCCACGTCCGCGTCAGTCATGATGATGATGCGGTGGTAACGCAGCTTGTCGACGTTGAAGTCATCGGTGGCCGACTTGCCAGACTCAGCACTGGCTTTGCCAATACCAGTACCCAACGCCGTGATGAGCGTCAAGATTTCGTTGCTGGTCAGCAGCTTCTCGTAACGTGCTTTTTCCACGTTCAAAATCTTGCCACGCAGGGGCAAGATGGCTTGGAATTTACGGTCACGACCTTGCTTGGCTGAACCACCCGCAGAGTCACCCTCCACGATGTAGATTTCGCACAGCGATGGGTCTTTTTCTTGGCAATCTGCCAGTTTGCCTGGCAGACCCATGCCGTCCAACACACCTTTGCGGCGTGTCATCTCACGGGCTTTACGGGCAGCTTCGCGAGCACGCGCAGCTTCCACAATCTTGCCGCAAATGATCTTGGCGTCGTTGGGACGCTCTTGCAGATAGTCAGTCAGTGTTTTAGCGACGATGTCTTCCACGGGTGCACGCACCTCGCTGGAGACAAGCTTGTCTTTGGTCTGGCTGCTGAACTTGGGCTCAGGCACTTTAACCGACAGCACGCAGCACAAGCCTTCGCGCATGTCGTCGCCTGTCACTTCGACTTTGGCCTTCTTGGCAAATTCGTTTTCTTCGATGTACTTGTTGATGACACGGGTCATTGCCGCACGCAAACCAGTCAGGTGGGTGCCACCGTCACGCTGTGGAATGTTGTTGGTAAAGCACAAGACGTTCTCGTTGTAACCATCGTTCCACTGCATGGACACTTCCACACCAATGTTGGTGCCCGGAATACCACCATAAGTCTCAGCAGGACGGTCGCCTTCAGCGTAAAACGCATTGGGATGCAATACCTTTTTGCCTGAGTTAATGAAGTCTACAAAGCCCTTCACACCACCTGCACCAGAAAAGTCGTCTTCTTTGCCTGTGCGTTCGTCCAACAAGCGGATGCGAACACCGTTGTTCAAAAAGCTGAGTTCGCGCAAACGCTTGCTCAAAATTTCGTAATGAAAATCTGTGTTTTGAGTGAAGATTTCTGTGTCGGGCAAGAAGTGAACTTCTGTGCCGCGCTTCTCAGTATCACCCGTGATCCGCATGGGAGACACTTCCACACCGTTCACAACTTCAATCAAACGGTTTTGCACAAAACCTTTAGAGAACTCCAAGGTATGTACCTTGCCATCACGGCGGACCACCAAGCGCAATGACTTGGACAGCGCGTTCACACAAGACACACCCACACCGTGCAAACCGCCAGACACTTTGTAACTGTTCTGGTTAAATTTGCCGCCTGCGTGCAATTCAGTCAAAGCAATTTCAGCCGCACTGCGCTTGGGCTCGTGCTTGTCATCCATCTTCACGCCTGTAGGAATACCACGGCCGTTGTCAGTCACGCTGATGGAATTGTCACTGTGGATGGTGACCACGATGTCATCGCAATGACCCGCTAAAGCTTCGTCAATCGAGTTGTCGACCACCTCAAACACCAAGTGGTGCAAACCTGAACCGTCGGATGTATCTCCGATATACATGCCGGGACGCTTACGAACCGCCTCAAGGCCTTCCAAAATTTGGATAGAGCCTTCACCATAGCCTTCACCGGCTGGGGGTGTTACTGGATTTTCAGGGGTTTGAGTGGATTCGGTCATAGCAAGTCTTCGTGCGTGAGGCACAAGCGCCTCACGATTTCAATCAGTAAAAAGGGAAACAACAGCGCGTTAGATACGCATTGGCATCACCACGTATTTGAAGGTGGCGTTATCTGGAATAGTGATCAGTGCAGAACTGTTGGAATCTGCCAAATCAACCTGAACCATATCTTGATCCATATTGGTCAAAGCGTCGATCAAGTAGGTCACGTTGAAACCAATTTCAATGGCATCGCCGCTGTAATCAATTTCAAGTTCATCTACAGCTTCTTCTTGCTCAGCGTTGCTTGACGCCACGCGCAACACACCTGGCTCGAGGTTCAGACGAACACCTTTGAACTTCTCGCTGGTCAAAATCGCGGTACGTTGTAAGGTGGCCAACAAAGCCGTACGACCCATGGTGATGGTGTTCTTGTGGTTCTTTGGAATCACGCGGTTGTAGTCAGGGAACTTGCCTTCGACCAACTTGGTCACAAACTCCATGCCCTCAAAAGTGAACTTGGCTTGGTTGCCTGCAAATTGCATTTCAATCGCGCCTTCTTTGTCACTCAACAAACGCTGCATTTCCAGCACTGTTTTGCGCGGCAAGATGACTTCTTGGCGTGGCACTTCTACATCCAACGTGGCCGAAGAAAAAGCCAAACGGTGACCATCCGTGGCCACCAAGCTCAACTGCTTGCCTTCTGCCACAAACAAAATACCGTTGAGGTAGTAACGGATGTCATGCACGGCCATGGCGAATGACACTTGGTGCAACAACTCTTTGAGTGTCTTTTGTGGCACGCTGAACGAAGGGCCAAAGTTGGCAGCTTCTTGTACCAATGGGAAATCTTCAGCAGGCAAGCTTTGTAAAGTAAAACGACTCTTGCCACCTTTCAAAATCAATTTGTTTTGATTGGATTCCAAACTCACGGTTTGATCTGAAGGCATGGTGCGCAAGATGTCGATCAACTTGCGAGCGCCCACTGTCGTGGTGAAGTTACCTGCATCACCATCCAGCTCAGCTGTGGTGCGAATTTGAATTTCTAAATCGCTGGTGGTGAGTTGCAATGCACTGCCTGTTTTGCGAATCAACACATTGGCCAAGATTGGCAATGTGTGGCGACGTTCAACGATGCCTGCAACAGATTGCAGAACTGACAAAACCTTGTCTTGTGTTGCTTTCAGTACGATCATCTCTTCCTCTTGTTTTCTTTATTTAAATTAGTAGTAGTAGATAAGCAAAGCATCTTTCTGTGGACAACAGCATTTTCCTCTTTTTTTTCAAGCACTTGGGTTGACCCATAAGGTGTTGGCAAGCTTGCTTTTCTGCTGTCGTTCAAAACTGGATAACTTTATTTTTCCTACTTTTCTGTGGATAACTCTGGTGTTATCCAGAAACCATCCACAAGGTTGTTCTTTTGCTGTTTAGCCCTTGAGTGTTTGTTCTAAAACGTGCAGTTGTTGGTTCAGGTCAGCCATTTGTTGACGCTCTGCCGTGATTTTGCGAACTGCATGTAGCACGGTGGTGTGGTCTCGTCCGCCAAACAGCTCACCAATTTCAGGAAGGCTCTTTTGCGTGAGTTCTTTGGCCAAATACATGGCAATCTGACGTGGACGTGCAATCGAGGCAGGGCGCTTCTTAGAGTACATGTCCGCCACTTTGATCTTGTAATAGTCGGCAACCGTTTTTTGGATGTTCTCTACGGAAATTTGGCGGTTCTGAATAGAAAGCAAATCACGCAATGCATCGCGTGCCAGTTGAATTGATATTTCTTTTTGATTGAAACGCGAATAAGCCAAAATTTTACGCAAGGCGCCTTCGAGTTCACGTACGTTAGAACGCACGTTCTTTGCAACAAAGAAGGCCACTTCTTCAGGCATTTCAGAGCCTTCAGCGCGTGATTTACTGATCAAGATGGCCACACGCATTTCGAGTTCAGGAGGCTCAATCGCCACTGTCAAACCCGCATCAAAACGCGACACCAAACGTTCATGAATGTCAGTCAACCCTTTTGGATAGGTATCACTCGTCATGATGATGTGCGATTTTTTAGCCAACAAAGCTTCAAACGCGTTGAAAAACTCTTCTTGGGTGCGTTCTTTGTTGGCAAAAAACTGAACATCGTCGATCAAAAGTAGATCTAGCGAGTGATAACGCTCTTTGAATTCGTCAAAAGTTTTACGTTGATAGGCTTTAACCACATCGGAAACAAACTGTTCCGCATGGATGTAGAGAACTTTGGCTTCGGGACGTTCGGACAACAGCTTGTTGCCAACCGCATGCATCAAATGGGTCTTGCCCAAACCCACACCACCATAGATGAACAAAGGGTTGTACAGCTGCCCTGGCATGGTGGCTACATGCATCGCAGCAGCACGTGCCATCCGGTTAGCTGTACCTTCAACCAAGGTGTCAAAGGTTAGGGCTGTGTTGAGGCGTGTACGAGGGCCGCTGGGAATACCTTCCTCAAGGCCTACAAAACTTTCCGGTAAAGACTCAAGCTCTTGGGAAAATGAGACAGGCTTAATTCTGACGGGCGTTTCTTTGGGAGTAATCGCTAACTCCACTTGAATAGATTGCCCGTGCATTTGTTGTAACAAGCCTGCAATTCGATTGGCGTATTGGGCGCGAATCCAGTCTAATTTGAAGCGGTTGCCAACCAAAATAACCACTTTGCTGAAGTCTTCAGCGACGTTGGCGACCAACGGTTTGATCCAAGTATTGAACTGCTGTTCGGGCAATTCTTGCGCCAATTGATCGACGCAGGCCTGCCACAAACCCTCACCAGAACCTGGTGGTAGGCCGTCGGCGGCAGAAGATGGAAGACCCTGGTTCATGCAATATTTTTTCTGTGGATAGCTGCCTTAAAAAGACAGGCAACTGGACACTTTATCAAAAAATTATCCACAGGTCATCTAAAACTGCGAGACTTTTAAAAAAGCAAAGCTAAAAAGAGTGTGGATAAAAGTCTGCAAGGGGGCGAAAAGTTTGAGATAATCATTGGTTTCCCTGATCTCTCAGGGCTTAGCTTTTTGGAAAAATCATGAAACGCACTTACCAGCCTTCTAAAACCCGTCGCGCCCGTACCCATGGCTTCTTGGTCCGCATGAAAACACGCGGTGGCCGCGCTGTGATCAACGCACGTCGCGCCAAAGGTCGCAAGCGTCTGGCTGTCTAATTTTTGACTGCTGAACAGGCCCGCGACCCAAGCGCCGTGGTACGTCTGAAACAGTGGTCAGAATTTCAGGCCGTCATGTCGGCAGGTTCTGTTGCACGCACGCCGCACTTTGTGCTGCACCAGTGGCAACCGTCTGCCAAAGCCTCTACAGGGTCTGGGTTTGAAGAAGCCCCGACCCTGTTTGTCGATGGCGTCTTGATGATGGGTGCGCTGACGCCCAAGCGTTGGGCCAAGCGCGCTGTCACGCGCAATTTAATTCGACGTCAAATCCATGCTGTTTCGCGTGACTTTGAAAAAGGCTTGATGCCCACCGCCTATGTGGTTCGGTTACGCGCAACATTTAACGCACAGAAGTTTGTCAGCGCGTCTTCGGATGTACTCAAGCAAACGGTGCGTGAAGAGCTCAAACAATTGTTTGGCAGAGTGAGTACACCATGATGCAGTCATTTTTAATGGCGTTGGTGCGTGGGTACCGCTTGTTCCTCAGTCCATGGCTGGGGTCATCGTGCCGATTTGAACCGACATGCTCTGTGTATTCGTTGCAAGCTTTAGAAGTTCATGGTGCTGCGCGTGGCAGCTATCTGACATTGCGTCGCTTAGCGCGTTGCCATCCTTGGTGTGTGGGTGGACATGACCCCGTACCTCCCGCTTTGTTTACCTCTTTGACCTCTTCCAACTCCGGAAAGAAAACTTCATGAATGACATTCGCCGCACCATTTTGTGGGTGATCTTTGGCTTCTCCATGGTCCTCCTGTGGGACCAATGGCAAGTTCACAACGGTCACAAAGCCACATTTTTCCCAACACCTGCGCAACAAGCGCAAGTGGCAGCAGCTTCAGCTGCCGCACCGCAAGCGGCGGGCGTACCAGCGGCTGTTGTGCCGCAAGGTACGGTGGCTGTGCCAGTGGTTGAAACACGCGCTGCCAGCAAAGAGTTGGTTCAAGTTGAAACCGATTTGTTCAAACTCAGCTTCGACACCGAAGGCGGCACGTTGGTCCGTGCCGAGTTGCTCAAGCATGAAGACGAGCAAAAGCCGGGTCACAAAATTGTGTTGTTGGACGACAGCAAAGACCGCATCTATACCGCACAAACGGGTCTGATAGCCAGCACCCCAGGCGTTGCATTGCCCACACACAAGACCTTGATGACCGTTCGCCCAGGCGCTCGCCAACTCAAAGACGGTGAGAACGAGTTGTCCATCACGTTTGAGTCGACTGCACAAGGCGGCGTGAAGTTGGTCAAGACCTACACCGTCAAGCGTGGCGCGTACGACATGGCTGTGAAACACGACATCGTGAACACGGGCACTCAAGACGTGGCACCGCAGTTGTATTTCCAATTGGTCCGCGATGGCAACAAGCCTGCAGGCGAGTCCTCGTTTTATTCCACCTTCACGGGCCCTGCGATTTACACAGAAGCTAAGAAGTACCAAAAGGTGGAGTTTGCCGACATCAAAAAGAAAAAAGTAGATGTTGAAAAACAAGCCAGCACCGGCTATATCGCCATGGTGCAGCACTACTTCGCGAGCGCATGGATCTTGCCTGATGGCATGAACCGTGACATCTCCATCGACGCGGTCGACATTGGTTCAACCATGGCCGATTGCTGCTACCGCGTGACGTTGATTGCGCCTTTGGACGCCATCAAACCAGGTCAAACCAAGAGCGTGGCCGCCACGTTCTATGCAGGCCCACAAGAAGAGAAAAAACTTGAAGCGCTCTACCCAGGCTTGGAGTTGGTCAAGGACTACGGTTGGTTGACCATTTTGGCCAAGCCCTTGTTCTGGTTGCTGCATCAGCTCAACAACATCTTGGGTAACTGGGGCTGGTCGATTGTCAGCTTGGTGGTTTTGCTCAAAGCGGCCTTCTACTGGTTGAACGCTCATGCGTACCAAAGCATGGCCAAGATGAAAGCCATCAATCCAAAAATCATGGAAATGCGCGAGCGTCTCAAAGACAACCCACAACAAATGCAAGTGGAGATGATGAAGATTTACCGCGAAGAGAAGGTCAACCCCATGGGCGGTTGCGTTCCTATTGCGTTGCAAATCCCCGTGTTCATTGCTTTGTACTGGGTGTTGTTGTCCACCGTTGAAATTCGCAACGCACCTTGGGTGGGTTGGATTCACGACTTGTCGGCACCAGACCCTTACTTCATCTTGCCGCTGTTCATGACATTGACAACGTTGCTGCAAACTGCATTGAACCCCGCACCACCGGACCCCATGCAAGCCAAGATGATGTGGATCATGCCGCTGGCTTTCAGCGTGATGTTCTTCTTCTTCCCTGCAGGCTTGGTCTTGTATTGGATCACCAACAACGTGTTGTCGATTGCACAGCAATGGCTCATCAACGTTCGTATGGGCGTGCCACCGCAATTCAACCTGCCTAAGTTCTAACGTAGAAACTTGGTCTATCAAAACCCCGCCTCCTTCATCGGTTGGCGGGTTTTTTTCTGGACAATCTAGCCATGCTTGCTCAACACGACGCCCCCATCATTGCCATTGCCACCGCACCCGGTCGAGGCGCCGTGGGCATTGTGCGCGTGAGCGGCAAAAACCTCGGCGCTTTGATTCAGGCTTTGTGTGGTCGCGGACTCAAACCGCGTGAGGCCACCTACATGCCGTTGCCAGATGAAACCGGCGCGCCCATAGACCATGTGCTGGCCTTGCATTTTCCAGGCCCGAACAGTTACACCGGCGAAGACGTGTTGGAGCTGCAAGCACATGGTGGTCCCGTGGTGCTGCAACTCATCTTGGCGCGTTGCCTGCGCGTCGCGGCTTCGTTGAACCAACAGGGCGTGCCTTTACTTGGCGGCTTACGTTTGGCGCAGCCCGGTGAATTTACCCAGCGTGCGTTTTTGAACCACAAGCTTGATTTAGCCCAAGCCGAAGCGGTGGCCGATTTGATTGATGCCAGTACCGAAGCGGCAGCCCGCGGTGCCAGCCGTTCGTTAGCGGGGGCGTTCTCCAACGAAATTCATCAGTTGCGTGATGCGCTCATCCACTTGCGCATGTTGGTTGAAGCCACGTTGGATTTTCCAGAAGAAGATATCGACTTTTTGAAGCAGGCCGACGCACAAGGGCAGCTCAACCGCTTGCAACACAACCTTGCGCGTGTGATGGCGCAAACCAAACAAGGCGCGCTGTTGCGCGAAGGCATCCGCGTGGTGATTGCCGGTCAGCCCAATGCTGGCAAAAGCTCGTTGCTCAATGCCTTGGCAGGCGCAGAGCTCGCCATCGTCACGCCGATTGCGGGCACCACGCGCGACGTGGTGCAGCAAACCATTCAAATTGATGGCGTACCTTTGCATGTGGTGGACACCGCCGGGTTGCGTGAGCATCCCGATGTGGACGAGGTCGAGCGCATTGGCATTGCCCGCGCATGGGAACAAATTGGTCAGGCCGATGCGGTGCTCTTTTTGCATGATCTGACGCGCAAAGACGATGCGGCTTACGCCGCCGCCGATCTACAAATCGAACAAACATTGCAAGGCAAATTAGACGCCCATGTGCCTGTTTTGCACCTCTGGAACAAGGCCGATGCCCAAAGCACGGCGGCAGCGCTGCCAACCCAAGCCACGCACCTCACCCTGTCGGCCAAGACAGGCGACGGCCTGCCCGCGCTGCGCCAACAACTGCTGCATCTGGTGGGTTGGCAAGGGGGCGGTGCCGAAGGCATGTTCATGGCCCGTGGGCGCCACGTACAAGCCCTGCACGAGGTGGATGAACACCTCATGTTGGCCAATGCCAGTCTCCAGGCCCAAGTGCCCGCACTGGACTTGTTGGCCGAAGAACTGCGCTTGAGCCAAAACGCACTCAACGCCATTACGGGTGAGTTCACCTCGGATGACTTATTGGGCGTGATCTTCTCCAGTTTTTGCATCGGCAAATAAGCCCACCCCACCGATAAAATGTGCGCATGACCCAAACCCATGCTCACGTCGCCAGCACTGCTGCGCAGGTGGACGACCAGCGCATTTTGCAGCTGGCCCATGACACCCTCACCATCGAGGCAGACGCAGTGCGGCACTTGCGCGAAGGCTTGTCGCCCTCATTCGTGCAAGCCGTGCGTGCAATCCTCAAAGTCACAGGCCGCGTGGTCGTGATGGGCATGGGCAAAAGCGGCCATGTGGGTCGCAAGATCACTGCGACCTTGGCGTCCACGGGCACTGCCGCAATGTTTGTGCATCCTGCCGAGGCTAGCCATGGCGATCTCGGCATGGTCAAAGATTCGGATTTGGTGATTGCCATTTCCAACAGCGGTGAAAGCGATGAACTCGCTGCCATCCTGCCCGTGCTCAAACGTCAAGGCGTTCCTCTGGTGGCGCTCACCGGTGGCGCGCAGTCCACGCTTGCCAGCCATGCGGACATCGTGCTCAACACAGGCGTGCTCAAAGAAGCCTGTCCACTCAACTTGGCGCCCACCGCCAGCACCACTGCACAAATGGCGATGGGCGACGCCTTGGCCGTTGCGCTGCTGGATGCGCGTGGTTTCAAGGCCGAAGACTTTGCCCGTTCACACCCCGGCGGCGCCTTGGGCCGCCGTTTGCTCACGCACGTGAGCGATGTGATGCGCAGCGGTGACGCCGTGCCAGGCGTGTTGCCCACAGCGACTTTCAGTGACTTGATGCGCGAAATGAGTGTCAAAGGTTTGGGCGCATCGGCCATCGTGGACGCGAACAAAAAAGTGTTGGGTATCTTCACCGATGGGGACTTGCGTCGCTTGATTGAAACAGGCACCGACATGCGTCAACTCACCGCGCAGCAAGTCATGCACGCCAACCCACGTACGGTGCGTTCAGGGGCATTGGCTGCTGAAGCCGCTGAGTTGATGGAGCTGCACCGCATCACCAGCGTTTTGGTGGTGGACGAGCAAGGCACCCTGTGCGGCGCGATCAACACCAACGATCTGATGCGCGCGAAAGTCATTTGATGAATACCTTTACCCCTGCACTGAATTTTGAACCCGCGCTGCTGTTGCGCGCACAAGGCATACGCATTGCATTTTTTGACGTGGATGGCGTGCTCACCGACGGCGGTTTGCTGTTTACCGAGAGCGGTGAAACGATCAAGCGGTTTTCTACCCTGGATGGCCATGGTTTGAAGATGCTGCAAAAAGTGGGCATCACAGCCGCAGTCATCACAGGTCGCGACAGTGCGCCTTTGCGTGCGCGCCTCAAGGCCTTGGGCATCACGCACGTGCGTTATGGCACTGAAGATAAAGCGCCCGCTGCGCAAGAAATTTTGAATGAGCTTGGCCTGGATTGGTCACAAGCCGCACACATGGGCGATGACTGGCCAGACTTGGCTGTTATGACACGCGCGGCTTTTGCTTGCGCACCCAGCAACGCACACATCGAAGCGAAAGCAGTTGCGCACTATGTGACGCAACGCGAAGGCGGGCACGGCGCTGCGCGCGAGTTTTGCGACTTGTTGCTGGTGGCCAGTGGCTGTTACGCTGAGTTGCTAAGAGGTTATCTCGCATGAGCACGGCCGCCCCTGTGTCGTTGGTGCTGCGCGTCCGCCGTGTGTGGGATCGCCTCGCTGTCTACCTGCCGCTGTTACTCATGGGCGTGATGGCCATGACCACCTACTGGCTCGTGCGCAACACGCCCACCATGAGTGAGCCAGAGCTTGAAGCCGCACCGCGCCATGTCCCTGACTATTTCATGCGAGATTTTTCAGTGAAGGTGTTTGGCGAAGATGGCAAACTCAAAAGCGAAATGGTGGGCATCGAAGGACGCCATTACCCCGATACCGACACCTTAGAAATCGACCAACCCCGCATCCGGATCTTGGGCGCAGAGGGTCGCATCACTACCGCCGTGGCTGCGCGTGGTCTTATCAATGCAGATGGCTCAGAGGCACAGTTGTTTGATAAAGCGGTTGTCATCCGTGAAGCCAGCACCAGCGCCCAAGGGGTGGTGACGCCACGAAGCGAATTGCAAAGTGATTTCTTGCACTTGTTTGCCAATACCGAACAAGTTCGTTCGCACTTGCCCGTTGTTTTGGTCCGTGGTGCCGGTGATCGATTTACTGCAGACGGCATGGACTACGACAATTTAGATCGTTTGATGCAGCTCACTGGACGTGTGCGCGGTACATTGCAACCACCCAAAGACAAAAAATAAGCGCATTCAAATGCCCATAAAAAAAGGCTCCCAAGGGAGCCTTTTGATTTGCAGTGAAGCAGATCGATTAGTAGCTGCTGCCACCACCGAAACCGCCACGACCACCGCCGCCGCCGCCTTCACGACGACCGCCGCCAGCACCGCCGCCGCCGTAGGGGCTACGGAAACCGCCGCCACCACCACCGCCGCCGCCTTCACGACCGCCACCACCGTAGCCGCCACCACCACCACCGAAACCGCCGGTGCGGGGAGGACGTGGCTCCATTGGGCGAGCTTCGTTCACCACGAGGCTACGACCACCCAAAGGGGCGCCGTTCATGCCTTCGACGGCTGCCAAAGCTTCGGCATCGCTGCCCATTTCGACGAAACCAAAACCTTTAGAGCGGCCAGTGTCGCGCTCCATCATGACCTTGGCGCTAGTCACAGAACCGAACTGTCCGAAAGACTGCTCAAGATCGCTGTCGCGTACCGAATACGGCAAATTGCCGACGTACAGTTTATTGCCCATGAAAGGGACTCCTTAAAACACAAAAACAAAGCGATGGAGTCCCGAACCGAAACTGACCGATCACCAAATACAACCTTGCCAATGACGAGCATTCACAAGGTTGCGACCATTATGGAGCACAAGTTACCTAAATAACCAAGCGTTTACCTGTATTTAACTGGATTCATACCCGAAAAACGACAAATCGTGCCGACTTACCAGCTGGCTTCTCTGTCTGGAGACGCTGTGATCTTGTGAATCGTCAAGTCGGCGCCTTCGAATTCTTCCTCTTGGCTCAAGCGCAAACCGAGCGTCATCTTCAGTACGCCGTACACCACAAAACCACCCATCAATGCCCACACCACACCGAGCGCTGTGCCCGCCAACTGCGCCGTGAGATTGACGCCGCCCAAACCACCGAGCGCTTGCGAGCCAAAAACGCCTGCGGCAATGCCGCCCCATGTGCCGCACAAGCCGTGCAAAGGCCACACACCCAACACATCGTCAATGCGCCACTTGTTTTGGGTGAGCGTGAACATCACCACAAAAATGCCACCTGCTACAGCGCCCACCACCAAGGCGCCCATGGGGTGCATCAAATCAGAGCCCGCGCACACCGCGACCAACCCCGCCAAGGGGCCGTTGTGTACAAAGCCTGGGTCGTTCTTGCCCGCAATCAGCGCTACCAAGGTGCCGCCCACCATGGCCATCAACGAGTTGACCGCCACGAGGCCAGAAATTTTGTCTAGGGTTTGTGCGCTCATCACGTTGAAGCCAAACCAGCCCACGATCAAAATCCATGCGCCCAAGGCGAGGAACGGAATGCTCGATGGTGGATGTGCAGAAATCGCACCGTCTTTGCGGTAGCGGTTGCTGCGTGCGCCGAGCAACAACACCGCAGGCAAAGCAATCCAGCCGCCCACGGCATGAACCACCACAGAGCCCGCAAAGTCGTGGAACTCATCACCGGTCAATTCTTTGAGCCACGCCTGAAAACCGAAATGCTGGTTCCAAGCAATGCCTTCAAAGAAGGGGTACACGAAGCCGACGATGACGGCGGTGGCAATCAGTTGTGGCCAAAACTTGGCGCGTTCCGCAATACCGCCTGAGATGATGGCGGGAATTGCCGCCGCAAATGTCAACAAGAAAAAGAACTTCACCAGCTCGTAGCCATTTTTGTCGGCCAGCGATTCGGCGCCGATCATGAAGCTTGCGCCATAAGCCACGCCGTAACCCACCACAAAGTAGGCAAGGGTGGATACGCAGAAGTCCACCAAAATCTTTACCAGTGCATTGACTTGGTTTTTGCGGCGAACGGTGCCCAGTTCTAAAAATGCGAAACCTGCATGCATGGCAAGCACCATGATGGCTCCGAGCAGAATGAACAAAGCATCTGCGCCCTGTTTGTGTGCGTCCATAAATTTATCCTTGGAAGGTTTGTTTTGTTTTGGTGCGTTTTTGCACCTATTTTTTCGTTTGCACCTGATGTAAGCAAAAAATGCACCAAATGGTGCGGAGATTTGAAAAGCGACGCGCGGTAGGATCGCTTCATGGAAGCTTTTTTGATCTCAACGGGCATCGTCGCCCTCGCCGAAATGGGCGACAAGACGCAACTTTTATCACTCGTGCTGGCCGCACGTTTTCGCAAGCCCTGGCCCATCGTGTGGGGTATTTTTGTGGCCACACTGGCCAATCACGCCTTGGCTGGCGGTTTGGGGGCGTGGGTCACCAGCCTGATGGGCCCGACGGTGTTGCGCTGGGTCTTGGGCGTGTCGTTCTTGGCCATGGCTGCGTGGATGTTGGTGCCTGACAAATTGGACGACGATGACGCAGATGTGCAGCCAAAGTTTGGTGTGTTTGGTACCACGGTCATTGCTTTCTTCTTGGCCGAGATGGGCGACAAAACACAAATTGCTACCGTGATGCTGGCAGCGGAATATCAGTCGTGGTTGTGGGTGGTGGCGGGCACGACGCTGGGCATGATGTTGGCCAACGCGCCGGTGGTGTGGTTTGGCGAGCGCATCACGCGTTTGGTGCCGCTTACTTGGGTGCATCGCATCAGCGCGGCGGTGTTTGTGGTGCTGGGACTGCTGGTGTTGTTTGGCGGCGAAGCGCCTGAGACGCATGGCAAACCACATGATGTGGCCGCACAAGCTGTTGCTCCTAGCGAGCCTGCATCGGCGGCTTTAGCCGCATCAAGCGCGCCATAAAAAAGCCAGTGCGTTTGAAGCACTGGCGCTGTTGGAGCCACAAGGCACGCAAAGTGCCTATTTGTTTTATTTGGCGATCACGCGCACCATCTCCAAACACTTGTTGGAGTAGCCCCATTCGTTGTCGTACCAGCTCACGATTTTGATGAAAGTGCCGTCCAAGGCCAAGCCTGCGTCGGCATCAAACACCGAGGTGCAAGGCTCGCCACGGAAGTCGGTGGACACCACTTTCTCGTCGGTGTAGCCCAACACGCCTTTCAATGCGCCCAAACTTTGCGCTTTCATCTCGGCACAAATTTCTTTGTATGTAGCTTCGCTGTTCAACTCTACGGTCAGGTCGACCACTGATACGTCAGACGTGGGCACGCGAAATGCCATGCCTGTGAGCTTGCCTTTGATTTCAGGAATCACAACGCCCACGGCCTTGGCCGCGCCGGTGCTGGAGGGAATGATGTTTTCCAAAATGCCGCGGCCACCGCGCCAGTCTTTGTTGCTCGGGCCATCCACTGTTTTTTGGGTGGCAGTGGTGGCATGCACGGTGGTCATCAGGCCGCGCTTGATGCCCCATTTGTCGTTCAACACTTTGGCCACAGGGGCCAAGCAGTTGGTGGTGCAGGACGCGTTGGAGATGATGGGTTGGCCTGCGTAAGTCGTGTGGTTCACGCCATACACAAACATGGGCGTGTCGTCTTTGGATGGGGCAGACAGCAACACCTTCTTGGCGCCTGCGGTCAAATGCTTTTCAGCCGTGGCTTGGTCGAGAAATAGACCTGTGGCTTCGACCACCACGTCTGCGCCGATGTCGTTCCACTTCAATGACGCTGGGTCGCGCTCTTGGGTGAGGCGAATCTTTTTGCCGTTGACGACCAAGTGGCCGTTGTCGACAGACACCTCGCCCTGGAAGCGGCCATGCACGCTGTCGAACTTAAGCATGTAAGCCAAGTAGTCAGGCTCTAACAGGTCGTTGATGCCGACGACTTCGATGTCGTGGAAGTTTTGAATGGCGGCGCGGAACACCATGCGTCCGATGCGGCCAAAGCCGTTGATGCCGATTTTGATGGTCATGTCAGTCTCCTTAGATGGCTCAATTCTATGAAACTTTGTTACATGATTCCACCGGAATTCATGTATTTTTTTTACCTAATGAAAAAAGCAGGCAAAGAAAAAGCGCCCGAAGGCGCTTATGTGTAGCAAGGTTTTAAAGAATTACTTCTTCTTCGCCACCACGCGAACCATTTCCAAGCACTGCTTGGCATAGCCCCATTCGTTGTCGTACCAAGCGACGATCTTGACGAAGCTCTTGTCCAGTGCGATGCCTGCGGTGGCATCAAACACGCTGGCGCATGGCTCACCACGGAAGTCGGTGGACACCACTTTTTCGTCGGTGTAACCCAGCACGCCTTGTAATGCGCCTTCGCTTTGTGCTTTCATTTCAGCGCAAATTTCGGCGTAGCTGGCATCGCTGTTGAGCTCCACGGTCAGGTCAATGACCGACACATCAGAGGTGGGCACGCGGAAGGCCATGCCGGTGATCTTGCCTTTGATTTCTGGAATCACCACGCCCACGGCTTTGGCAGCGCCGGTGCTCGATGGAATGATGTTTTCCAAAATGCCGCGACCGCCGCGCCAGTCTTTGCGCGAGGAGCCGTCTACCGTCATTTGGCTGGCAGTGGCTGCGTGCACCGTGGTCATCAAACCGCGCTTGATGCCCCATTTGTCGTTCAACACTTTGACCACAGGGGCCAAACAGTTGGTGGTGCAAGACGCGTTAGATACGATGGCTTCGCCCGCGTATTTCTTGTGGTTCACGCCGTACACGAACATGGGGATGCTGTCTTTAGACGGTGCCGAAATGACCACTTTCTTCGCGCCTGCAGCGATGTGCATTTGGCTGGTGGGTTCGGTCAAGTAGTGGCCCGTGCACTCCAGCACGGTGTGAACGCCCATCTCACCCCACTTGAGGTTGTGTGCGTCGCGCTCGTGAGAGAGTTTGATTTTTTTACCGTTGACGATGAGCGCGTCTTCGGTGTGCTCCACCGTGCCATCAAAGCGGCCGTGCACGCTGTCGTACTTGAGCATGTAAGCCAAGTAGTCTGCGGGCTTGGGGTCGTTGATGCCGACGATTTGGATGTCGGTGTAGCCGTGCTTGAGCGCAGCGCGCAAAGCCAAGCGACCGATACGGCCGAAACCGTTGATACCTAATTTGATGGTCATGTGAATGCCTCAGGAGAAAGTTAAAAACCTAGGTGGTTTAAGCCTGCTTTTGCAGCGCGGCTTGAACCGTGTCGGCCACGTTTTCAGGCGTGAAACCGAAGTGTTTGAACAAAACGGGTGCAGGTGCAGACTCGCCGTAGGTGTCGATGCCGACCACGGCGGACACGCCGTATTTCCACCAACCGTCGGTCGAGCCCATTTCCACCGCAATGCGCGGCACGCCTGAGGGCAGGACGGCTGATTTGTAAGCGGCGCTTTGACGGTCAAAGGTGGTGGTGCTGGGCACAGACACCACGCGCACGGCAATCTTGCGCTCGGCCAGCAAAGCTTGCGCTTTCATGGCCAGTTGCACTTCAGAGCCGGTGGCCAAGATGATCGCTTGTGCCTTTTTCTTGATGCCGACTTCGCTTGGCTCGGCCAGCACGTAAGCACCTTTGTTGATGGCGTCGAGGCCAGAGATATCGCCAGCAGCTTCGGTGGTTTTGGTGGCCACCACGTCGCCCTTGGGCAAGTAAGGCAGGTTTTGGCGGCTCAACAACAACGCGGTGGGCTTGTTTTTGTTTTGCAACGCCACGGCCCAAGCCACGGCGGTTTCAGCCGTGTCAGCGGGACGCCACACGTCGAGGTTAGGAATCAAGCGCAATGACGCTGCGTGTTCGATGGACTGGTGTGTAGGGCCGTCTTCGCCCAAACCGATGGAGTCGTGGGTGAACACATGGATGATGCGTTGCTTCATCAGCGCGGCCATGCGGATGGCGTTGCGCGAGTAGTCGCTGAA
This sequence comes from Limnohabitans curvus, assembly GCF_003063475.1. Taxonomy (NCBI): domain Bacteria; kingdom Pseudomonadati; phylum Pseudomonadota; class Betaproteobacteria; order Burkholderiales; family Comamonadaceae; genus Limnohabitans; species Limnohabitans curvus. The sequence continues at coordinate 1,462,481 of NZ_NESP01000001.1, read as the reverse complement.
GGTCAGGAACGTGCCGCCGTAAGGGATGAAGCCGCCGTGCAAAGCCACGCCGTTCATGATGGCGGCCATTCCGAATTCGCGCACGCCGTAGTTGATGTGACGGCCGCCTTGGCCTGCTTCGTTCTTCACCACGTTGCCTGCCAAGTCAAAGCGCAGGTTGGGGGTGGATTTGGTGTTGGTCAGGTTGGAGCCGGTCAAGTCAGCGCTGCCACCCAAGAGCTCGGGCAAGGCGGCGGTGAAGGCTTCCAAGGCCAATTGGCTGGCCTTGCGGCTGGCCACGGTTTCGGCTTTGGTGTGGGCGCCGATGACGGTGTCGACCACGGTTTGTGCAAAGTTTTTGGGCAACTCGCCGGCCATGCGGCGCAGCAGTTCTTTGGCCAAGGCGGGGTGCGCGGCTTTGTAAGCGGCGAAAGCGGTTTTCCACTCGGCTTCTTGGGCCTTGCCTTTGGCAGCAGCGTTCCAGTCGGCGTACACCTCTTTGGGCATTTCGAAGGGCGCGTGGTTCCAGCCGATGGCGGCGCGGGTCAAGGCGATTTCGTCGGCGCCCAAGGGCTCGCCGTGGGCTTTGGCCGTGTCAGCGCGGTTGGGGCTGCCTTTGCCGATGCTGGTTTTGCACACGATCAAGGTGGGCTTGGTCGTACTCAGCTTGGCGCTGGCAATCGCTTGGCTCACCACAGCGGCGTCGTGGCCGTCGATGGGGCCAATGACTTGCCAGCCGTAAGACTTGAAGCGCTCAGGTGTGTTGTCAGCGAACCAAGGGGCCACTTGGCCGTCGATGGAAATGCCGTTGTCGTCGTACAAGGCGATGAGTTTGTTCAGCTTCCAAGCGCCTGCCAATGAGCACGCTTCGTGGCTGATGCCTTCCATCAAACAACCGTCGCCCATGAAGGCGTAGGTGTGGTGGTCGACGATGTCGTGCCCTTCGCGGTTGAACTCAGACGCCAACAGCTTTTCAGCCAGCGCCATGCCCACCGCGTTGGTGATGCCTTGGCCCAATGGGCCGGTCGTTGTCTCGATGCCAGGGGTCACGCCTACTTCGGGGTGGCCGGCGGTTTTGCTGTGCAATACGCGGAAGTTTTTCAACTCGTCCATGGGCAAGTCATAACCGGTGAGGTGCAGCAACGCGTAAATCAACATCGAGCCGTGGCCGTTGGACAACACAAAGCGGTCGCGGTTCAACCAATGGGGGTTCTTGGGGTTGTGACGCAGGTGGTCGCCCCACAAAGCGACAGCCATATCGGCCATGCCCATGGGCGCGCCGGGGTGTCCTGAGTTGGCTTGTTGTACAGCGTCCATTGCCAAGGCGCGAATTGCGCTGGCCATTTGTTGGGTGTTTGCCATGTCAGGCGGCTCCGGTGGGGTGTGAGGGAAAACCACGATTTTAGCGAGCCTGCCTACCGCTGGCTGACCACGCGTGACAGATGTTTCATAAATACCCAGCGGCAGGGCTGGCTACACTGCGGCGTGATGACAAAACACCTCATTTCAGCCCCTTCAACTTCGCCTGTTGGCTCTGCGTCAGGCCTTGCCACGGGCCTACTTTTGGCAGCAGGCCGCGGTGAGCGCATGCGTCCCCTCACCGATGCCACGCCTAAGCCGCTACTGCCCGTGCGCGGCCAACCCCTGATGCAATGGGCCATGCAAGGCCTGCAGCGCGGCGGCGTAGAAAACTTGGTCATCAACACGGCTTGGCTGGGCGAGCAAATTCCTCAGCACTTTGGTGATGTGTTTGACACCAACGGCCTTGCGCCCATGCATCTCCAATATTCGCAAGAAGGCGTGGACTTTGGCGGCGCATTGGAAACAGCAGGTGGCATTGCCCGTGCCTTGCCCCAGTTGGCAGATGTGTTTTGGGTGGCGGCGGGCGATGTGTTTGCCCCAGACTTTGTGTTTGCGCCTGAGGCCTATGCGCGCTTCACAGCCAGCCCTCAACTCGCTCACATTTGGCTGGTCCCTAATCCCGAACACAACCTAGGCGGCGACTTTGGTTTGTCTGCCGAGGGCTTGGCTTTGAATTTGCCGAAGTTAGCTGTCGCAACAACCGCTGATGCGCCTGTTGTTGCCGCTGCTGCAGCACGCCAAGAGATACCGCGCTACACCTTCAGCACCATCGCGCTTTACAAGCGTGCTTTCTTCGAAGCGGCTTGGTGTCCTATCCCCGCAGGAAATCCGGAAGGCGTGAAAGCCCCACTGGCCGCCATGTTGCGTGCCGCCATGGACAATGGAGCGGTAAGTGCGTCGCTCTTCAGTGGCGCGTGGACCGATGTGGGCACGCCCGAGCGATTGGCAGCGTTGAACGCTGCATCTGTCAGCTGACACGTCAACATCACTTTAAAACTGAACGCGCCATGACCCAAGCCTCTGCTTCTCTTTACGCCGCTCGCCGCGCCCGCTTGGCTGCACAGTTGGGCGACGGTGGCGTGGCCATCATCCCCACGGCCCCCGAGCACGCGCGTAACCGCGACAGCGATTTTCCGTACCGCCACGACAGCTACTTTTATTACCTGACGGGCTTCACCGAACCCAACGCTTGGCTGGTGCTCGACGCCACGGGGCGCAGCACGTTGTTTTGCCAACCCAAAGACTTGGAGCGCGAAATTTGGGACGGTTACCGTTTGGGGCCAGATGCCGCCGTTGCCTCGCTGTGCGTGAGTGCCGCTGTGTCAGTGGCCGAGCTGGACAAACAGCTGCCTAAATTGCTGGAGAACCAACACACGGTTTGGTATCCGTTTGCTACGCACAAAGGTTTGGAAACCCGTGTGGACGGTTGGCTCAATGCCGTGCGCGCCCGTGTGCGCTTTGGCGCGCAATGCCCCGCGCAACAGCGTGATGCCTGCGGCCCACTCGACGAAATGCGCCTTGTCAAAGACGCGTACGAGCAAGACGTGATGCGCCGTGCCAGCGCTATCAGCTCTCGCGCCCATATCCGTGCCATGCAAACCAGCGTGCGCATGTTGCGTGCGGGCCAAGACGTGCGCGAGTACCACTTGGACGCCGAGTTGCTGCATGAGTTCCGCATGCACGGCTCACAGTTTCCTGCCTACACCTCCATCGTGGCCGCGGGCGCCAATGCCTGCGTGTTGCACTACCGCGCCGACGCCGCGCCTGTGCGCGAAGGCGAGTTGGTGTTGATTGATGCAGGTTGCGAATTAGATGGCTATGCCTCCGACATCACCCGCACCTTCCCTGCCAATGGCAAATTCACAGGCCCGCAGCGCGACCTCTACAACTTGGTGCTCGCCAGCCAAGACGCGGCCGTGACTGCCACCAAAGTGGGCGCACGTTTTACCGACCCGCACGATGCGACCGTTCAAGTGTTGGCTCAGGGTTTGTTGGATCTCGGGCTGCTGAGCAAAGCCAAGCACGGCACCGCGCAAGACGTGATTGAAAAGCGTGCGTACTTTCCGTTTTACATGCACCGCACCAGCCACTGGTTGGGCATGGATGTGCACGACTGCGGAAGCTACGTGGAGCCGTCTGAACTGGGCCAAACCAGCGAGCGCAAAGACCCGCTGTCAGGCGAGACCATCGTCAACCGACCCAGTCGCATCTTGCGCGAGGGCATGGTGCTCACCATCGAACCGGGTCTCTATGTGCGACCTGCCGACGATGTGCCAGAGGCGTTTTGGAACATCGGCATTCGCATTGAGGACGATGCCATCGTGACAGCTGATGGCTGCGAACTCATCACGCGTGGTGTGCCTGTGATTGCTTCTGAAATTGAAGCGTTGATGCGCGGCTAATTTCTTTGGCGTGGCGGCCAAGGCAAACAAAACAACTGACCGCTTAAGTTTGCTTTTGCGAATAAGTAAAAACCATTGCCACTTGTGTAAGCACATCCACGCATAAAGCGCCTTAGTCACAGGCCTAAAATGAAATCACAAGCCAAGGCGGTGTGCTTTTGCAAAGCACAGCCGCCTTTTGCATAACAAGGAGATTTCTATGGGTTCCAACCACTCTCACAACAGCGCCGAGGCACGTGCCGAACTGCGCCGCGCCGCGCTCGAATACCACGAGTTCCCCACCCCAGGCAAAGTGGCGATTCACGCCACCAAGCAGCTGGTCAACCAACACGATTTGGCCCTGGCTTATTCGCCTGGCGTGGCCGCACCTTGCGAAGAAATCGTCAAAGACCCCAACAACGCCTTCAAGTACACCAGCCGCGGCAACTTGGTGGCCGTGATCACCAACGGCACCGCCGTGTTGGGCTTGGGTGACATCGGCCCACTGGCATCTAAGCCAGTGATGGAAGGCAAGGGCGTTCTGTTCAAGAAGTTTGCCGGCATCGATGTGTTCGACTTGGAAATTGACGAGAAAAACCTCGACAAGTTGGTCGACATCATTGCGTCGCTGGAACCCACGTTTGGCGGTATCAACCTCGAAGACATCAAGGCGCCCGACTGCTTCTACGTCGAGCGCAAGTTGCGCGAGCGCATGAAAATCCCAGTTTTCCACGATGACCAACACGGCACCGCCATCACCGTGGGCGCCGCCATTTTGAACGGCCTCAAGGTGGCTGGCAAAGACATCAAAACCGTCAAGCTCGTCACCTCGGGTGCGGGTGCTGCGGCTTTGGCTTGCTTGGGCTTGCTGCTCAAGATGGGTATGCCACGCAAAAACATTTATGTCACTGACTTGGCCGGTGTGGTCTATGAAGGCCGTACCGAGCTGATGGACGAAGACAAGATCCAATTCGCCCAAAAAACCGATGCGCGCACTTTGAGCGACATCATCGAAGGCGCGGACGTGTTCTTGGGCCTCTCCGCAGGTGGCGTGTTGAAGCCAGAGATGGTCAAGAAGATGGCGTCTAAGCCCATCATCATGGCCTTGGCCAACCCGAACCCTGAAATCACGCCTGAAGAAGTGAAGGCGGTGCGCGACGACGCCATCATCGCCACGGGTCGCAGCGACTATCACAACCAAGTGAACAACGTGCTGTGCTTCCCCTACATCTTCCGTGGTGCCTTGGATGCGGGTGCGTCCACCATCACCGACGAGATGGAAATTGCCGCGGTGTACGCCATTGCTGAGCTGGCGCAAGCCGAGCAAAGCGAAGTGGTGGCGGCGGCTTATGCGGGCGAGACCTTGGCCTTTGGCCCTGAGTACCTCATCCCCAAGCCGTTCGACCCACGCTTGATGATGAAGATCGCGCCTGCCGTGGCCAAAGCGGCTGCAGACAGTGGTGTGGCCACGCGCCCCATCAAAGACATGGAAGCCTACATTGAGAAGCTGCAAGGCTTTGTGTATGCCTCTGGCTCCATCATGAAGCCCATCTATGCCGCTGCCAAACGCGCCACCAAAAAGCGCGTGTGCTATGCCGAGGGCGAAGAAGAACGCGTGTTGCGCGCTGTGCAAATCGTGGTGGACGAGCGTTTGGCCAAGCCCACCTTGATTGGCCGCCCAGCCGTGATTGCCCAGCGCATTGAGAAATTCGGCTTGCGCCTGAAAGAAGGCGTGGACTATGACGTGGTCAACGTCGAGCAAGACCACCGCTACCGCGATTTCTGGCAAACCTATTACAAGATGACGGCTCGCAAAGGCGTGACCGAGCAGTTGGCCAAAATCGACATGCGTCGCCGTTTGTCGTTGATTGGCACCATGATGTTGCACAAAGGCGAGGTAGACGGCCTGATTTGCGGCACGTGGAGCACACCGCTGACCCATCTGAACTATGTGGACCAAGTGATTGGCCACCGCAAAGGCGTGAGCACCTACGCCGCCATGAACGGTTTGTTGTTGCCTGACCGCCAAGTGTTTTTGGTCGACACGCACATCAACTACGACCCCACGGCTGAGCAGTTGGCTGAAATCACGGTGATGGCGGCTGAAGAAATGCGTCGCTTTGGTATTCAGCCCAAAGCCGCTTTGCTGTCGCACTCCAACTTCGGCAGCAGCGATCAGCCCTCAGCCCTCAAAATGCGCGAAACCTTGGGCTTGGTTAAGAAAAAGGCACCTTGGCTTGAAATTGATGGAGAGATGCACGGTGACGTGGCCTTGGATGGCCATGTCCGCGAAGCTCAAATGCCTGACAGCTCTTTGATTGGCGATGCCAATTTGTTGGTGTTGCCCAATTTGGACTCCGCCAACATTGCCTACAACCTGCTGAAAACAGCGGCTGGCGGCAACATTGCCATTGGCCCCGTGTTGTTGGGTGCTGCCAAACCTGTGCACATCTTGACCGCGAGCACCACCGTGCGTCGCATCGTCAACATGACGGCCTTGACCGTGGCGGATGCCAGCGCGGTGCGTTAAGCGTTTTCCCTAGCCTAAATTAAGCTTTTTAGGTTAAATAACCCTTTAAGGGCCCCCCAGTAATGGGTGGGCCCTTGCTTTTTTGTTTCAATTCGAAGACACTTGCGCTTCCAATTTTCGGGTTAACCCGAACACGAAACGAATACTTATGCCATTGCGTACCGTCAAAACAAATATCGTCCAGTCCATCCGCGCATTCCGCGTGCCTGACTTGCAAGAGGCCGCCCAAGGCCTGGGCCACCACTTTCTGTATGTCAATTTGGCTCAAGCCCAAAGCAAGCAAGACATCTTGGACATCATCTCTAAAGAATTCAATCTGTCGGCTTCCGCCAGCAAAAACTTTGATTCTTTGTATGACGGCATGACCGATCCTCTGCACAAGTCTGGCCCACAGCCTGGCTTTATCTTGGTGTTGGAGCACATTCCTGCCCACGCCAAATTCGACAAAGAAGCCCGCGAACAGCTGTTGGACATCTTCCGCGAAGCCGCTGATTACTGGTCTGACCGCAAAGTGGCGTTCCGCTGCTTCTACTCGTTCTCTGTGGCGCGCGCACCTTCAGCTGAAAAAGCAGGCGTATCGCCCGAAGGCATCGAGTTGTTGGAAGAGGGCGAAAAAATGCCAACCGACAAGTTGGTAGACGTGTCGCCCATGGCTTTGCGCATGAGCAGCCCCTTCAACGCAGGCTACTGGCAAACAGCGGCTTAATTGGCAGGCCGCCTTTCAGGCGGCACCAAAAACAAAACCCGTCGCAGGTGACTGCTGACGGGTTTTTTGTTGGCGCTTCGGTCTTTACAGACGCTGCACCAACGCCACATATTCAGCCACCGGCACTTCTTCCGCACGGCGCTGCACATCAAATTGCCCCGCAAAGTTGCGCGCCTCTAGCCAGCGACCTAAGGTGTGACGCAACAGTTTGCGGCGCTGGCTAAAAGCTGTTTTCACCATTTCCTCCATCAACTTGACGTTGATTTGAGGCGGCTCAGCCAACGGCACCATGCGCACCACCGCGCTGTCTACGCGCGGGGGCGGGTCAAACGATTCAGGCGGCACAAACAACACGTTTTCCATGTCGTAACGCCATTGCAGCATCACACTCAGCCGGCTGTAGTCGCCGCTGCTGGGCGTGGCGACCATGCGGTCAATCACTTCTTTTTGCAGCATGAAGTGCTGGTCTTGCACCACGGCCACGTGTTCAAGCAGGTGGAACAGAATAGGCGACGAGATGTTGTACGGCAGGTTGCCCACCACGCGCAGTTTGGGCGCCTTCAAATCAGCGGCCAATTGGGTGAAGTTCACGCGCAGCACGTCGGACTCAATCACGTTCAGGTGCGGATGCTCGCGCAGGCGCACGGCCAAATCGCGGTCCAGCTCAATGACGTTGAGTTGACCCAAGCGCTCCACCAAAGGTTGTGTCAAGGCGGCCAGACCCGGGCCAATTTCGACCATGGGGTCGCCCGCTTGCGGGTTGATGGCATCCACGATGCCTTCAATGATGGCACCGTCGGTTAAGAAGTGTTGGCCGAAGCGCTTGCGTGCAATGTGTTTCAAAGTGGGCTCTGTTTATTGCGGTGCGTCGCGGTATTCCACATAGGCGCGGCCACGTACTTCTTGTGCCCACAACTGGTAGGTTTCATCAAACTTTTTCTCGCGCAGGTTGTTGCGCGCCATGTCACGCAGCTCGCGTTCGCTGATGGGGGCTTCACGGCGCTCCAGCACTTGAATCAGATGCACACCAAAGCGCGAGATGGTGGGATCAGCCATTTGGCCGGGTTGCAGTTTGTTCATGACCTCTTCAAACTCAGGCACAAACATGCCTGGCGAGACCCAGCCCAAGTCGCCGCCTTCTGGGCCGCTGCCGTCTTGCGAGTGTTCACGGGCAAGTTTGGCAAAGTCGGCTTTGCCCGCTTCGATTTGGCGTTTGTATTCAGCCAACTGCGCACGTGCCGTGGTTTGGCTGAGCTGGCCGCCTGGGCGCAGCAAGATGTGGCGGGGGTGGGTTTGTGTCACGGTGATCACACTGCTGGCACGTTTGGTGACCACCTTCAACACATGAAAGCCGGCACCTGAACGCACAAGCGTTGCATCGCCCACGTTCATATTTTTGATGGCATCCACAAACAGCGTTGGGTAACGGCTGGCAGCGCGCAAGCCCATCAAGCCGCCTTTGTCGCGCTCCGCACCGTCAGAAAATTCTTTGGCAACACGCGCCAAGTCATCGCCGCGCTTGACGTGTGCCAATGCGGTTTGGGCTTTGGTTTGAAGCGCGGCCACTTCTGCGTCGCTGGCTTTTTCTGGAATGGCAACCAAGACGTGGCCAAGTTCAATGTCGGGGTTGGTGCCCACGCTGGCGTTTTGACGCTCGCGAATCGCTTGGTCAATCTCCACATCGCTGACACGAATTCGGCTGGGGACATTGCGCTCGGTCAGGCGCTGCAGGGTGAGTTGTTCAAGCAGGTTTTGACGCAAACGCGCCACGCTGGAGCCTTCGGCTTTTACTTTTTTATGCAGGGCATCTACGCTGAGTTGGCTTTGCGCAGCCAAGCGTTGCTCGGCTTGCGTCACCGCCTCGTCTTCAACAGTGACGCCTGCTTCTTTGGCGTGTTGCAGCAAGGCTTTTTCAACAATCAAACGCTCCAAAGCGGCTTTGAGCAGCGCGTCCCCTTCGGGAACGGGGCGACCCTGTTGCTTGAGCTGGTCGCGCAACTGCGGCGCGCGCAAGGCCACGTCGTGGTTGGTGATGGGCACCGAGTCGACGACGGCCACAATGAAGTCGCGACCATTGACGGCGCTTTGCGCTGCGACAGACACTGTCCACGCCATCAAGGCCCACACAAGGTAAGAACGGGGTTTTGAAAAGAACATGGTCATCGTCAATCGTAATTGCCAAAACGGCTAGGGTTCATGGTCGGTTGGCGCAGGGGTTGGTAACGCGGCACGTTGTTGCGCAGCGAGCCCAGTGCGTTTGTGCCCACGCGCGACAGGCCCACAAACTCAAGTTGGAACAAGATGCGTTGACGGGCCAAACCGTCGGTAATTTGCAAACGTTCAATCACGGTGCGGCTGAGCCAACAGCCCGCATCGTATTCGAAGCCAATGACGGACTCGACCGCCTTCTTGTTCAGCATGTCGTAGTTCACACGTGCCACGCTGTACCAACGGCCTTCGCCCAAGCCGCGGCCTTGGCCATCGTCGCCGTCTGCGCCGCCCCACAGGTCGTGCAACGGCCATTGCCAGCCCACGTCTAACTGTTTGGACACGGGGTTGGCAGACTCGTCGTTTTCGGTTCGCAAGGCGGCATTGATGACGCGGTAAGAGCCGGGGTTGTAGCGTCCACCAACCACTCGGCGCATGAAGTTGCTGGTTTTGGGGTTGTACTGCACGGTGGAGTCCAGCGCCCAAGCGCGCGACAGGTTCAGGGTTGCGCCGGCCAAGATGTCGCTGATACCTGCCTTGGCGGTTGGGTCATCTGGCAGCGTGACCAGTTGCTCTTGCATGCGCAAGCGTTGGGCTACACCAAAGCGTGCGCCTTCGGCGCCTGTTTCAGGATCAATGAAGCGTGACGTGGCGCCCAAAGTGAGCAGCTTGCTGTCTGAAATGCGGTCATGCCCACCAAAGGCGTTCTCAGTGAAGATGCTGGCGAAGTTGAAGGCGTTGCTGCCCGAGTCGTAGTTCGGCAAGTAGTTTTGGTTGCGGTAAGGCGTGTGCACATAAAACACGCGAGGCTCTAGGGTTTGTATCCAGTTGCGGCTGAACAAACGCTTGTTGCGCTCAAAGGCCATGCCCGCATCTAAGCTGAAGGTTGGCACCGTCACGCTGGCGCTGGTTTGGCCTTGGTGGCCGTCGTAAAACGAGGTGTTGGGAAGGCCGCCATCAAACTGGTAGTTGCGGCCATGCAATTGCACTTTGGGTGTGACATAGCCATAAGGCGACACAAAGGGGCGGCTCAGTTGAACCCAGGACACGGCGCGATCGGCATTGGGGGCGCAGTTGTAAAACGACTTGCTGGTGCCGTTGGCCGTAGCGGCGGCACAGTCGATATCGCGGACAGATGAAAAACGCGTCAAATCACCGTCGACGCTGAAATCGAAGCCGCCCGTGACGTTGAATTTTTGTAGCCGCGCTGTGACCTGGGGCAAACGATCAAACGGTGGCGTGATGCGGTTGTTCACGTTGGCCAAGTCTTGCAGCGTTTGCCATTTTTGAGCGCGTATGCCTGTGCTGACAAAACCATCGGTCCAAGTGAGGCCTGCGTCACTGGACAACAAGCGTTGAATGCCGACGCCACTGCTGACCGAAAAGTCTTTCCAATAATCGTCGTCGCTCACGCGGTTGATGTTCAGGTTCATGCCCAGACCACCGCCTGCAAAGTAGGGGTTCAGCAGGCCCGTGTGCGCGTAATTCATGCTCCAGCGGCGCGAATCGTTGCGAATCTGGTCTTTCTCCATGTAGTCAAAGCGCATGATGCCTTGGAACGGAGGCTGTGGTGCCGCGCTTTCCATGTAGCGGAACTCGGTGCCTAAGTTGATGCCGCGTTTGCTCCAGTACGTCGGGGTCAAGGTCATGTCGCGGTTGGGCGCCAGGTTCCAATAGTACGGTTGGGTGTATTCCAAACCGCCAATGTTGTCGATGCCAATGCTGGGCGGTAGCAGGCCCGATTTGCGTTCGTCGTTCAGCGGAAACTCAACCTCTGGCACTGGCAAGATGGGGACACCTTTGAAGCGAACCGATGCGCCTTCCACCAAACCCACATTGCGATCGCTGTCGATGGAAATTTTGTCGCCTTTGAAGAACCAGTCTGGCATCCAGCCTGGCCCGGGCTTGCGTTGACAGGTGGTGAAACTGGCGTTGTGCATGACGGTGTGGGCAGGGTCCACAAAATCAATGCGGTCGGCGTTGCCGTAGGCGTTGTTTTTTAACAGGCGGTAGTTGGGTTGCGTGAAGAACCCTTCGAACGCATCCAAATGCAAATCAAGCGCTGGACCTTGGTACACGTTGCCCGACTGGTTGATGTACACATGGCCACGCGCTTGGGCGAGGTCGTTGACCTGGTCGTAATCAATTTTGTCGGCTTTGAGCAAAAGCTCGCCCCGACGCAACACCACTTGGCCTTCGAGCACAGTTTGTTGGCTGGTTCGCTCATTGAGCGTGTCGCTCTGTAAAAAGGTGGGCAATTGGCGGCGTGTTTCAGGCGACAGAGCTTCTTGCAGCAAGCTGCTCGGCTTCAAAACCAGCGACGGTGCATCGGCCGTTTGTGCCTGCACGCTGGCGTGACCGGCGAACATGCCCATCACCAGCCACGACAGGGCGCGAATTTGGCGGTGAAAATCAGGCAACAGCATGAAAACGGGAAAACCTTCAATGAAGCGACCCCTTGAGCAGCGTGCCCGAAAAGTCGGGGCGCCGAGGACCGTTTGTAGAATTTAGATTATCCATGAGCACACCCTCTATTTCCCAGCCTTCGGGCACATCCCTCCACGCGCCAATCGAATGGGCCCAGCCCGAGCGCCAAGTGGCCTTCCACCAGTGGCTAGACGCCCAAGCCAGCGCCCACGGCGTGCTGCCCGCCTCCGTGCGTGCCGCCTCGGCAGATGCCAGCTTTAGGCGCTATTTCCGTGTCGATACGGCCAATGGCTCGTGCATCGTCATGGACGCCCCGCCCGACAAAGAAAACTGTGAACCCTTTGTGCGCATTGCCCGCCTGATGCTGGACGCGGGCCTCTATGCCCCCCGCATCTTGGCGTGGGACGAGCCGCAGGGCTTCATGTTGCTGGACGACATTGGCTCGCAAACCATGATGGACGTGATCAACCGTGACGACCCACAAGCCAACCACGGCCTGTACATGCGCGCCGTTGATGCGCTGTTGACCTTGCAACAAAGCAGCCGCCCCGGCGTGTTGCCTGTCTATGACGAGGCCTTGTTGCAGCGCGAACTGTCACTGTTTCCCGATTGGTACCTCACCCAACACCGCAAGCTAGACATCGACAGCAGCCAGCGCCAGATGCTGGACAAAACCTTCCAAACCATCGTGCAACGCAACTTGGCCGCGCCCAGTGTGTACGTGCACCGCGATTTCATGCCGCGCAATTTGATGATGCCGCACGACCCCGCTGAACAACGCTTGGGCGTGCTCGACTTTCAAGATGCCGTCTATGGCCCTGTGACCTACGACATTGCCAGCCTCATGCGCGACGCGTTTTTGACGTGGGAAGAAGACGTGGTGTTGGACGTGACCATCCGCTACTGGGAACGCGCCCGCAAACTCGGCCTGATGGACTTTGACGGCTGGCACAACGACTTCGGCGCGTTTTACCGTGCCGTGGAGTGGATGGGCTTGCAACGTCATCTCAAAGTGGCGGGCATCTTTGCGCGTCTGACCCTGCGTGACGGCAAGCCCAAGTACTTGGCCGATGCGCCGCGTTTCATCAACTACATCCGCACCACAGCCAGTCGCTACAGCGAGCTCACGCCCTTGCTGCGCTTGATCGACAAGATTGAAGGCACAGAGCCCGCTATCAGCTTGGCCTTTCCCCGTTTGAACGGGCGCGGCTAAGGTGGCGCGCTTTTACTGCCCCCTGCCCTTGGTGGCTGGCCAAGTGGTCGACCTGCCGCCCACCGCCGCTCGCCATGTGCAAGTGCTGCGCATGCAGCCCGGCCACACACTGACTTTGTTCAACGGCGAGGGCGGCGAGTTCAGCGCCGAAGTGCAACACATGGGCCGCAGCGATGTCCGCGTGGTCGTGGGCGAGCACCGTGCCGTGGAATGCGAAGCCGTGTGCCAAGTGCACCTCGCGGTGGGCATGCCCGCCAACGAGCGCATGGATTGGCTGGTGGAAAAAGCCACCGAGTTGGGCGTGCGCCGCATCACTCCTTTGATGACCGAGCGCAGCGTGATTCGCCTGACGGGCGAGCGCGCCGAAAAGAAACAAGCCCATTGGCAAGCGGTGGCGGCGAGCGCGAGCGAGCAGTGCGGGCGCAACCGCGTGCCTGTGATTGACATGCCCGAGCGCTTAGATGCGTGGCTGATGCGTCAAACGGCGCAGGCGGATGTGGTGCATGGCGTGTTGTCGTTGAATGCGAGCACGCAGCCTTTGAACGCCTTGCGTGATGGCGCAGCGGCAAGTAGCAAGTCGTGGGTATTGCTCAATGGCCCAGAGGGCGGGTTGACCGATGCAGAAGATGCGGCTGCGCGAGCTAAGGGCTTCGTGGCGTTGAGCTTGGGCGAGCGGGTGCTACGTGCTGAAACGGCCGCTTTAGGTGCATTGGCCCTGCTGACTTTGGCATAGCCTGCGTGAGCCAAAGGCGACGGCCCTAGCTGCGCATAAGGCAGTGGGTGCGTCTGTCTTAAGCCGTTAACTCACCAAGCGTTTATGAACGCTCAAATTTAAACACCGCTGTCCCCGCCATGAGGTTTGGCCACGTGTCCACACGCTGGCCGTTTTGCAAGCCAAAGGAATCGGTCACATGCAGACCGTTTTTCTCGGCCAACACTTCAAAGTCCTTGAACGTGCCCACGCGAATGTTGGGCGTGTCGTACCACTGGTAGGGCAGGCGCTTGGTCACGGGCATGCGCCCCTGCAGAATGCTCAGGCGGTTGGGCCAGTGTGCAAAGTTGGGGAAAGCCACGATACCGGTTTTGCCCACACGCGCAGTTTCGCGCAACATGGTTTCGGCGTTGCGCAAGTGTTGCAAGGTGTCGATTTGCAGCACCACGTCAAACGACTGGTCGGCAAACACGCTCAGGCCTAAATCAAGGTTGAGCTGCAACACGTTGACACCGCGTTGCACGCAGGCATGCACATTGGTGTCATCAAGCTCTACGCCATAGCCGGTGCAGGCTTTGTGTTGCTGCAAGTGGGCCAGCAATGCACCGTCGCCGCAGCCAAGGTCAAGCACGCGGCTGCCTTGGGGCACGAGGGCGGCAATGGCCACTAAGTTGTCGTGGGTCATGCTGCACCTCCGGTGTGCGCGGCCAAGGCGGGCTGGACGCCGTTGTTAGAACTGCACGCGGGCAACTCGCCGCTGATGCGCGCAAAGTACGAGCGCACCACATTCATGTAGCGGGCATCGTCCAGCAAGAACGCATCGTGGCCATGTGGCGCGTCGATTTCGGCGTAGCTCACATCGCGTTGGTTGTCGAGCAGGGCTTGCACCATCTCGCGGCTGCGTGCGGGTGAGAAGCGCCAATCGGTGGTGAAGCTCACCAGCAAAAATTTAGCCGCTGTGCGCGTAAACGCAGCTGACAAATCACCGCCGTAAGTGCGTGCGGGGTCGAAGTAATCGAGGGCGCGGGTGATGAGCAAATAGGTGTTGGCGTCAAAGTACTCGCTGAACTTGTCGCCTTGGTAGCGCAGATAGCTTTCGATTTGAAACTCCACGTCTTGGGTGGAGTACTTGTAGCCTGTGGCACTGCCAACGACAGCATCACGCAGTTCACGGCCGAATTTCTCGTTCATCACATCGTCGCTCAGATACGTGATGTGGCCCACCATACGGGCGATACGCAAACCGCGCTGCGGCACAACGCCGTGTTGGTAAAAATGACCGCCATGAAAGTCGGGGTCGGTCACGATGGCGCGACGCGCCACTTCGTTGAAGGCGATGTTCTCCGCCGTCAGGTTGGGCGCACTTGCCACCACCACGGCATGACGCACGCGGTCTGGGTATTGCAGCGTCCAGCTCAGGGCTTGCATGCCGCCCAAGCTGCCGCCTAAAACAGCGGCGAGTTGCTGGATGCCCAAACGGTCGAGCAACAAGGCTTGGGTGTTCACCCAGTCCTCTACGGTGACCACGGGGAAGTCCGCGCCGTACACCTTGCCCGTGTCGGGGTGGGTGTGCATGGGGCCGGTGGAGCCAAAGCAAGAGCCGAGGTT
This sequence comes from Limnohabitans curvus, assembly GCF_003063475.1. Lineage (NCBI taxonomy): Bacteria > Pseudomonadati > Pseudomonadota > Betaproteobacteria > Burkholderiales > Comamonadaceae > Limnohabitans > Limnohabitans curvus. The sequence goes on along the minus strand of NZ_NESP01000001.1, from coordinate 1,447,355 downwards.
GTTCACGCCAATCACGAAGAAGTGGTTGGTGTCCACAGGCTTGCCTGGGCCAATCATGTTGTCCCACCAGCCTTCGCTTTTGTCTTGGCCTTCGTACACGCCTGCGACGTGGTGCGAGGCGTTGAGGGCGTGGCACACCAGCACCGCGTTGGAGCGGTCGGCGTTGAGCGTGCCGTAGGTTTCATAGGCGAGGGTGTAGTCGCGCACACTGGCGCCACTCTGCAGCGCGAGTGGTTCTACAAAGTGCATCGCCTGCGGCGTGGCAATCATGGGTTTGGCGTGGACGGTCATGCGGTCACTCTATTTTTTACTCACCAATGGGTCGCAGGTGTTTGCCGGCAATGCCTGCCAGTTCAAACATGGTCACTTGGTCTTTACCAAACACGGGTTTGAGTTTGGCGTCGGCGTTGATGGCGCGTTTGTTGGTGGCATCTTGCAAGCCATTGGCCTTGATGTAGTCCCACAGCTTCTTAATCACCTCGGTGCGGGCCACGGCTTCTGCACCAATCACGTTGGCTAGGTCAGCGCTGGGCAAATAGCCTGCGGTGACTTTGCGTGGTGCTTTGGGTTTGGCCACTTTTTCTGCTTTTGCTTTGGCAGCCTTGGTGGTTTTAGCGGGCACTTTCTTGCCAGCGGCTTTGATGAGCGCGTTGGTCGTGGGCGTCTTGCCGCCTTTGGGCGGGTACTTGCTCACGCGTGGTTCGAACGCAAAGTTCACCTTGCCGGCTTCGGCGTCCCACTGCAAGAACGCTTTGAACGAACGGCGTGTGCGCATGGACACAAACTTATCGAGCAAATCGGTTTTACCTTCGCTCAACAACTTGGCCATTTGCTCGCGTTCCACCGGTTGCTGCAAGATGATTTTGCCGCTCTTGAAGTCACAGCTGGGTGTGGCTTGCGCGTGCGTGGGCACAGCCTTGCTACACACATAGTTGCTGCCGTGTTCGTGTACTGGGCTGCCGCACTTGGGGCAGTTGCCCAAGGGTGCTGCGTCGCTGAATTCCACGATTTCGCCCGAGTCTGCGCCGTCGTCACCAAAGTCGAATTCGAGTTTCCAGTTTTGGTCTTCTTCGCTGTACTTAAGCGCGATTTCGGCGGTGAACGGCCAGCCCGCTTTGGAGCGGAAGCCGTCGAGTGGGCCAATCTTTTTGTTGGTCAAAAACGCTTCTACTTCAGCCGCATCAAAGGTGCGACCGCCTGGAATTTTGCTGATAGAGAAACCGCAGCCTGCGCCGTTTTCGCCGGAGTCAGACGCGCTGCCGTCTTTGCCCACGCAAGCGTAGCGACGGTAGTTTTCTTTCACCACGCCGCCGCACTTGGGGCATGGGGTTTTGAGCGTGGCGTAGTCACCGGGGATGGTGTCGCGGTCAAACTCTTTGGCCTTCTTGACGATGTGCTCGGTCATCTCGGCAATTTCGCGCATGAACTCTTCGCGGCTCAGTTGGCCGTGTTCCATGAGCGAGAGTTTGTGTTCCCAGCCGCCAGTGAGTTCGGGCTTGGACAGCTCTTCCACGCCCAAACCGCGCAGCAGCGTGAACAGCTGGAAAGCCTTGGCGGTGGGAATCATCTCGCGGCCATCGCGGATGAGGTATTTCTCGTTGAGCAGGCCTTCGATGATGGCCGCGCGCGTTGCTGGTGTGCCCAAGCCTTTTTCTTGCATGGCTTCGCGGAACTCGTCGTCTTCCACCAACTTGCCAGCACCTTCCATCGCGCCCAGCAACGTGGCTTCGCTGTAGCGTGCGGGTGGGCGGGTTTTCAGGCCTTTGGCGTCGGCCGACTCGTTCTTGGCCGATTCGCCTGCTTTCAAGGCGACGAGGGTCTTGCCATCTTCTTCGTTGTCGGAGGCTTCTTGCGCGGCGTCTTTGCCGTACACGGCCATCCAACCGGCGTTGACCAACACTTTGCCTTCGGTGCGGAAGGCGTGGTCTTTGCCCGCAGCTTTGACCGTGCTGATGCGCGTGGTCACCATGTATTCGGCGCTGGGGAAGAACACCGCCATGAAGCGGCGCACCACCAAGTCATACAACTTTTGCTCGGCTTCAGACAAACCGCTGGGTGCTTGCAAGGTCGGGATGATCGCAAAGTGATCGCTGACTTTTTTGTTGTCAAACACACGGGGCAGTTTGCGCACGTACTTGTTGTTCAGCGCGACGGTGGCGTGTTGCTCTAAGTGCTTCATGCCGCTATCAGCAAGCATGGTGAAAGTGTCTTTCACCACGGCCACATAGTCTTCGGGCAAGTGGCGTGAATCGGTACGTGGGTAGGTCAGCGCCTTGTGGCGCTCGTACAAGCTTTGCGCCAAGGCCAAGGTGGTTTTGGCGGAGAAGCCAAAGCGGCCGTTGGCTTCGCGTTGCAGCGAGGTCAAGTCAAACAAACCGGGGCTGGCTTTGGTGGTGGGCTTGCTTTCTTCGGTGACGGTGGCAATTTGGTTGCGCACAGCGTCGGCGATGGCCAAAGCTTCGGCTTCGCTCCACACACGGTCGTGTTTTTTCTCGGCGTCTTTTTTGTGCTCGGGGTTGAACCACTTGGCGGGGTAGGCACCTGCTTCAACCTTGAATGACGCGTGAATTTCCCAGTAGTCGCGGCTGATGAACTTGCGAATTTGTTCTTCGCGCTCCACCACCACAGACAGCGTGGGCGTTTGCACACGGCCCACGGTGGTCAAGAAGAAGCCACCTTCGCGCGAGTTGAACGCGGTCAAGGCTCGGGTGCCGTTGATGCCCACCAGCCAGTCGGCTTCCGAGCGGCTTCGTGCGGCATCGGCCAAGCCTTGCATTTGTTTTTCGCTGCGCAAAGATTCAAAACCATCGCGAATCGCTTGCGGCGTCATCGACTGCAACCACAGGCGTTTGACGGGTTTGTCGAGGGGCTTTTTGCCGCCTGCGTATTGCTCGATCAAACGGAAAATCAATTCACCTTCGCGGCCCGCGTCACACGCGTTGATGAGGGCGGTCACGTCTTTGCGTTTGGCCAGCTTCACCACCGCGTTCAAACGGGTCTTGGTTTTTTCCACCGGCTTCAAGTCGAAGAAGGGGGGGATGACGGGCAGGTTGGCAAAGCTCCATTTGCCGCGTTTGACGTCGAATTCTTCGGGTGCTTGGATTTCCACCAAATGACCCACGGCACTAGAGACGACATAGGTGTCGCTCTCAAAGTGATCGTCGTGTTTTTCGAACTTCCCCGCCACAGGCGTGAGTGCGCGCACGATGTCTTGCGCGACCGAAGGTTTTTCGGCAATCACGAGGGTTTTGCTCATTTCAAAGTTCCTTAAAAACTGACCACTACAATTTGCTTCTCTCGCGTGCGCACGCGCGCCCACGGGCGCGCACGCACATGCGTACGTATTTAAGTTAACAGAAAAATTCAGTGTCCAAAAAATCTATCGCCCAACCCCCCGCGCCCATCAAAGGCCGTCGCATCCAAACCCGTCGCTCAGGTGTCCATGGCAAAGGGGTTTTTGCACTGACAGACTTCGCCAAAGGCGAGACCATCATTGAGTACGTGGGCGAGATCATCAGCTGGAAAGAGGCGCTGCGCCGCCATCCGCACGACCCCACCGACCCCAATCACACGTTTTACTTTCACATCGACGAGACCCACGTGATTGACGCGCTGTACGGCGGCAACTCTTCGCGTTGGATCAACCACTCGTGCAAACCCAGCTGTGAACCAGACGAAGTGGACGGTCGCATTTTCATTAGGGCGATACGCGACATCAAAGCCGGTGAAGAGCTGAGCTACGACTATGGCTTGGTGATCGACGCGCCCATGACGCCCGCGCTCAAGCTGGAATACCCTTGCTGGTGCGGCGCGAAGAAGTGCCGTGGCACTTTGTTGTCTTCCACCTCTGAATTTCCAAAGGACGAAAAGCCCAAAGCGAAAAAGGCGGACAAGCCAAAGAGCAAGCTAGCCAAAGGTGACAAAAAGAAGTCGGACAAGAAGGCCGACAAAACCAAATCTAAAAAAGGCTGAGCCTCATGATTTGGCCCGCTGAAGACCTCTGGCTTGCCCTGGTTGCCAAGCAACCAGGCATCACAGTCGAGGTGCTGCCAGCGATTGATTCCACCAACACCGAGCTGATGCGCCGCGCACGCGCAGGCCAAACCGAACCGGTGCTGTTGGTGGCCGAAACCCAAACCGCAGGCCGTGGCCGCCTAGGTCGCCCGTGGCACGGTGAAGTGGGCCATGCCTTGACCTTCTCCTTGGGCCTCATGCTCAAGCCCGCGGATTGGTCGGGCCTGTCTTTGGCGGTCGGCTTGTCGTTGGCGCGCAGCCTAGATCCGCAGGGTGAACTGGGCGTGCGCTTGAAGTGGCCCAACGACTTGTGGGTGAAGCGCCCCCAGACGGCGACAGGCTGGGGCAAATTGGCGGGCATATTGATTGAAACAGCCTTGCCCGTAGGTATGGGTTACAGCGCTGACCAAGGACGAGAGCAAGGTCGTTATTGCGTAGTCGGTGTGGGCATCAACATCGCCCCGCCTGTGGCCGAGGGCTTGTCCACCGCGCCATTGGGCCTGCAAGACCTGCAAAACGGCATCACCGCACCCGAGGCCTTGATGAGGGTGGCCGGGCCTTTGTTGGCCACTTTGCTGGCGTTTGAACGCACGGGCTTTGCGCCATTGCAAAACGCCTTTAATGCCCGTGACGCATTACGCAATTTGAACGTCACTTTGAGCGATGGTCGTCACGGCGTGGCAAGGGGCGTAGACGCCGCTGGCGCGATGCTGGTGGACACCGAACAAGGCCAAGAGGCCATCAGTAGCTCAGAGGTGAGCGTGCGGCCGGTTTAACGCGGACAACTTCATGCGCGCAAATTCGGCGCAACTTAAAGAACAAAGGTGGTGTTTATGAACTCGAAATATTTTTGGCGCAACGTGGTCTATGCCTTGGCCGCCATCAACCTCTTGTTTTGGTTGTGGAACGACGGTGGTTTGCGTTTCTTAGGACTGGGCCCCAAGCCCGTGCAAGAGCCGCACCGCGTTGACAACCAAGTGGACCCAGAGCTGCTCACGATCAAACCAGCAGCGTCTGCGGCCTCTTCGCACTAACGCGCGGCTCAGAAAAAAGCCCAACGCATAGACACACGTTGGGCTCAGCAAGTGTCTCAACGATCAGTTGCGAATCAAGTGGTCAAACGCTGACAACGCCGCTTTGGCCCCTTCACCTGCCGCAATGATGATTTGCTTGTAGGGCACGGTGGTGCAGTCACCCGCAGCAAACACGCCGGGCATGCTGGTGTGGCCTTTGGCGTCCACCACGATTTCGCCAAACTTGCTCAGCTCCAACGTGCCTTTCAAGAACTCGGTGTTGGGCACCAAGCCGATTTGCACGAACACACCTTCCAACTCAATGTGATGCACCACATCCGTGGCGCGGTCTTTGTAGCTCAGGCCATTGACCTTGCCGCTTTCGCCGGTGATTTCGGTGGTTTGGGCATTGGCATGGATGGTCACGTTGGGCAAGCTCTTGAGCTTGTTGACCAACACGGCATCGGCTTTGAGCTGGTCGGCAAATTCAATCAGCGTCACGTGTTCGACGATGCCTGCTAAATCAATCGCGGCTTCCACGCCAGAGTTGCCGCCGCCGATCACCGACACGCGCTTGCCTTTGAACAAGGGGCCGTCGCAATGCGGGCAATAGGCCACGCCTTTGTTTTTGTACTCGGCTTCGCCGGGCACGTTCACATTGCGCCAACGTGCGCCGGTGGACAAGATGACGCTCTTGGCTTTGAGCACGCCGCCGTTTTCTAAGTGCACCTCGGTCATGCCGCCCGTTTGTTCGGCAGACACAATTTTGCTGGCGCGTTGCATCGCCATGATTTCTACGCCGTAGTGCTGCACTTGGGCTTCGAGGTCAGCGGCGAGTTTGGGGCCGTTGGTCTCTAACACCGAGATGTAGTTCTCAATCGACATGGTGTCGTTCAGCTGACCGCCGAAGCGCTCAGCCGCAATGCCCACGCGGATGCCTTTGCGGGCGGCATACACAGCGGCGGCCGCACCGGCTGGGCCACCGCCCACGATCAACACGTCGTAAGGGGCTTTTTCGCTCATCTTCACCGCGTCGCGGGCTGCGGCGCCTGTGTCGAGCTTGGCCACGATTTCTTCCACGCTCATGCGACCAGAGCCGAACACTTGGCCGTTTAAGAACACCATGGGCACCGCCATGATTTGGCGCTCTTCCACTTCTTTCTGGAATGCGCCGCCTTCGATCACCACGGTCTTGACCTTGGGGTTGACGATGGCCATGAGCGAGAGCGCTTGCACCACGTCTGGGCAGTTGTGGCAGCTCAGGGACATGTAGACCTCAAAGTTGAAGTCGCCACCATCCGCAGAATGAAGGGCCTTGATGCTGTCGATCACGTCTTGTTCCACCTTGGGTGGGTGGCCGCCGGTCCACAACAGCGCCAATACCAACGAGGTGAACTCGTGGCCGAGAGGCAAGCCTGCAAAGCGCACGCCTTGGGCTTCGTTCTCACGTGCCACCACGAAGGAAGGCTTGCGTGCATCGGTGCCCGAGGTGTCGAGTGTGACTTTGTCTGACAGGCCCACGATGGTGTTGAGCAGCTCGTGCATGTCTTTGCCGGTTTCGCTGTCGTCAAGTGAGGCGATCAAGCGGATGGGCTGGCGCAGCATGCCAAGGTATTGTTGAAGTTGTGATTTGAGTGCGTCGTCGAGCATGGTGTTCTCCTGTTTCGGGGTGCAGAAAACCTAGGCCAAGCACTTTTGGCGCTGACCTGGTGGGTTCAAAAGGTTGGGGAATTCGCTGAGTACAGCGCACGGGGTTGAGGCCATGCGCTGCGGTCAGCGTCCTGGGTGAGCAGGCTGTGAGACCGAAGTGGCCCTGCTGCGCAGGACCACGCGGTGGCAAAAATTAGATCTTGCCGACCAAGTCGATGGAAGGCGCCAAAGTCTTCGCGCCTTCTTTCCACTTCGCTGGGCACACTTGGCCTGGGTTGGCGGCCGTGTACTGAGCAGCAGTCAACTTACGCAGTGTTTCAGACACGTCACGCGCGATTTCGTTGGAATGGACTTCCATGGTCTTGATCATGCCTTCTGGGTTGATCACGAAAGTGCCGCGCAAAGCCAGGCCGTCTTCTTCGATGTGCACGCCAAAAGCGCGTGTCAATTTGTGTGTGGGGTCGCCCACCAATGGGAACTTGGCTTTGCCCACTGCTGGAGAAGTCTCGTGCCACACTTTGTGTGAGAAGTGGGTGTCGGTGGTGATGATGTACACCTCAGCGCCGGCTTTTTGGAAAGCAGCGTAGTTGTCAGCAGCGTCTTCGATTTCTGTGGGGCAGTTGAAGGTGAAAGCGGCTGGCATGAAGATGAACACGTTCCACTTGCCTTTGAGGCTGGCTTCGGTCACTTCGATGAACTTGCCGTTGTGGAAGGCTTGGTTTTTGAAAGGCTGAACTTGTGTGTTGATCAAAGACATGTGGTTTCCTTTGTGTGGTTGTTAAAAACTATCGAATGAGCAAAACTCATTGACGTGAATGATAGTCAAGATTTTCTGTGTCGGTGATTGTTTGTCTCAATGAGGCCGATTGAGACAGCCTTGTGCGGTGCCGTCCTTGCGTCATCACTTGGTCAAAATTAACTTGCCAAAACGCGTGGTTTGTAGCCGATAGACCTCGCCCAAATGCACGATTTCCAGCACGCGTTGGCCGTCCATCAACGCTGCGCTGTCCACGCGTAGTGGCCCCACGCACCCAGTCGCGGTGGTGGGCGCTGGGCTTGGCGCAGGCTGCGTGGCTGACGTGGCTGACGTGGCTGACGTGGCTATTGAGGCCGATGTGGGCGGGCGAGTGCTCAAGGCTTTTGGGCGATGAAATTGACCTTGGCCAACCCCGCGCCTTGTAAGGTGCTGAGCGTTTGCAGCACGCGTTCATAGGGCACGGCACGGTCGCCACTCAGGCGTACCACGGGTTGCGGGTCAAGCGTGGCGGCTTGTTGGGCTTGGGCTTTGAGTGCGTCGTCTTCGACCGGTTTGCCATTCCAATAGGTGTGGCCTTGGGCGTCAATGTCGAGGCGCACGGGTTCGGCGGGTTGTTGTGGCGCCGCACTGCTGGCGCGCGGCAGCACCAAGGGAATGGCGCTGTGAATGGCAGGCACGGCCAAGATGAACACCACCAACAACACCAGCATCACGTCAATCAACGGTGTCATGTTGATTTCGGTCATCACCTCGTCATCGTCTTGGGCGGGTAAGAACGACATGCTCAAACGCCTGCGTGGTTGCGCTGGCCGACGCGAGCGCCTGTGACCAAAAAGGCGTGCAAGTCGTGTGCGAAGCGGTTGAGTTGGCCCAAGATGAATTTGTTGCCACGCACCAAGGCGTTGTAGCCCAGCACCGCAGGCACGGCCACCACCAAGCCTAACGCCGTCATGATGAGGGCTTCGCCAATCGGGCCCGCCACGTGGTCCATGCCCACTTGGCCCGAGGCACCCATGCTGATGAGTGCGTGATAAATGCCCCACACCGTGCCGAACAAACCCACGAACGGTGCGGTGGAGCCAATGGATGCCAACACGGCCAAGCCTGCTTGCAAGCGCGCGGTGGAGTCGTCAATCGCGTTGCGCAAACTGCGTGTGACCCAATCGCTCACGTCCAAGCTGTCGTGCAGTTGTTCTTGCGTGGCGCGGTGGTGGGCCGATGCCTCGTGGCCTTGCTTGGCCAAGCTGTAAAACGGGTTGGTGTTGGCGGCGTGTGGTGTGGCGCCATCGAGTGCGGCCAAGCCTTCGTCTAAGTTGCTGCTGTGCCAAAACGATTCGACGTGTTGCGCCATGCGTTTCAAGCGCACGATGTCGAGCGCCTTCATGACGATGACCACCCACGACAACACAGACATGCCGATCAACAGCAGCGCCACGATGTGGGTGATGGCGTCACCTTGTTGCCAAAAATTCAAAATGCCGGCTTGGTTTTCCATGACAGTTTCCAAAAGTTATTCCAAAACAAAATTAACGGGGACGTTGAACCACATGGCCTCGGGCGTGCCCAAGCGTTGACCCGGCACAAACCGCCAGCGCAGTACGGTGCGCAAGGCCTCTTGGTCGAGGCGGTCATAACCGCTGCTGGTTTTGACCTCGCCTTGCTGTGCTGAGCCATCGGCCGCTACAAAGACGCGAATCAACACTTGCCCTTGTTCGTTCAAGCGACGGCTCATACGTGGGTAAGCGGGCTTGGGGTTGTTCAAGCCATGTGCTTCGCTGCTGGGTAGGCTGAAGGCGGGGGTGCCTTGTGATTTGCCTGTTTGTGCGGGTGTCGCTGCTGGTGTGGCGTTGGCGTTAGTAGCTGAGGATGCAGCCAAGGCCTCCGCGTTGCGTGTGGCCAGCGCAGATGCAAGCGAAGGTGCGGCAACGGCAGGCGTGCTGGGTGTTGTCGGCGCGGCCGTGGGCGTGACTGTCGTCTGTGCTTTTGTTGCTGTGTTGCTGACCGGAGCCAGCACCATTTCCATGGCGATGCTGTGTTGGTTGTCGATGTCGGTGGTGCTTGGCGACAACAGCAAATTGCCAATGGCCAACACATGCAGCGCCAACACACATAGCACCACGGTGGGGGCTGTGCGTGGTCGCTCTGCGTGTGATGGCGCGTAAGTGAATTGCAGCATCAGGTGTCTGCCCACATGCGCAAGAGGTTGTGATAGACGCCGGTTTGTGTCACGGCCTCTGGCAGTTCGCCATATTGGTCACGCAAGCTCAAGATGCTCATGTCGAGTTCGTACAGCAAGCGGCGTTGTTCGTCGCTGCGCACCAAACTTTCAATCCAAAAGAAGCAAGCCAAACGTTCGCCGCGTGTGACGGGTTTGACTTCGTGCAAGCTGGTGCCCGGGTAGATGACGATGCTGCCTGCGGGCAGCTTGATGCTTTGTTCGCCGTAGGTGTCGGCAATGGTCAGCTCGCCGCCGTCGTAAGTGTCGGGGTCGCTCAAAAACACCGTGCATGAAATGTCAGTGCGCACGCGTTTTTCGTGGCTCAGCATGCGGATCGAACCGTCGATGTGTTTGCCAAAGTAATTGCTGTCACCCGCATAGCGGTTGATGCGCGGTGTGTAAATTTTCTTGGGCAGCGTGGCCGAGAAGAAGGTGGGGTTGGCGTTGAGTGCCTTGAGCACCATCTCTCGAATGTTCACCGCTGCATCACAAGTCTGTGGCAATTGCTCGTTGTGTTTCACCATCGCCGCTTGCCGACCTGCCGTGCCAAGGCCCGGCTCCCAAGGCGCATCTTTGAGCCAAGCGCGGGCTTGGCTCAGCTCTTCTGCGGACAACAAATTGGGCAGGGTCAGCAGCATGCTCGACCCGATGACATGGGGCGTGTTGAAAGCGGTGTCATGGTGTCTCCTGTCAAAACTTGTAAGAGCCCGTCACCTGCACCAAGCGTCCCGCACCCGGCACGTAGTGGCCGCTGTAGAGCTGGTCGGCGTAGCGCTTGTTGGTGAGGTTGCTCACATTGCCTTTGAAGGTGAGCTGCTCGTCCACGCGGTACTCGGCCATCACGTCGGCTGTGGTGAAGGCAGGCGCTTCCCAGCCGGGGTTGCGGTTGGGCGTTTGTGCGCCACGGTGGTTCAGGCCTGCGCCCACACGCCATTGGCCGTTGATTTGGTAGGTGTTCCACAACGTGGCGCTGATACGCGGTGTGAGCGAGGGGCGTGCGCCGGTGCGCTCGTTGTCGCTGCCGGTGGGCGACTTGTAGGCTTCGTCAATGCGTGCATCTGGAATCCACATGAACGAGCCATACGCTTCCCATCGTGGCGTGATGCGACCTGTGAAGTCAAGCTCTAAGCCTGTGGCGTGGCGCTTGCCCGACAACACGGCCACGTCGACCAAGGGGTCGGTGTTGCGCTCGTGGAGTTTGGTGGAGCGAAACAGCGCGTAGCGTGTGGTGAAGTTTTTATCGGCCGAATCAATCTTGGCACCCAGCTCTAAGTTGATGCTTTGTTCGGGTGGCACATCGGCATTGCTCGCACCCAAGGAGTAGGCATCGCCCGACGTGTTGAACGAGGTGGCCGCAGAGAAGTGGTACGACTCGCGTTCGTTGGGTTGGAACAAGGCGCCCACGCGCTTGCTCCATTCGCCGACGTTCATTTTGTAGTTGGTGACGCCTGTTTGGCTAAAGTTACCTGCAGTGGTGGCATTGCCGGAGTAGCTGTAGTTGTTGGTGTTGTAGCTGCCATTCAGGCTGTCGTAACGCAGGCCACCTAAAAGTTTCCAGTGGTTGGCGATTTGCACCAAGTCTTGCGCGTAAACACCCCAAGCGGTGGAGGTGTAGTTGTTGGTTTCGAATGGTGGGCGAATGCTCTCGTTCACGCTCGCGCCGTCGTTGGCTGTGCCAACGTATGTGCTGGGTTTTAAAAGACCGAACGAACCGAGATAGGTGTTGCCGTAAAGCGTGGCGTTGGTGCCGGTGACGCCATAGCTCGGAATGCCGTAAACCACTTTTTTCTCTTGCGCAATGTCCACGCCGCTGAGCAACTCATGCCTCATGCCGAGGGCGTTGAACTTGGCGCTCAAGTCGCTTTGGATATACACCGAGTCCAAGTTTTGAATTTTGTTTTGCGTGCCGCGTGTGAGTTCGGTGATGGAGCTGAAGTTGGATAAGTCTTCGCCAGCGGTCAAGCGAATGGTGCTGGCGCGTTGGTCGCGCGTGTAAGCACCGCGGCGCACACGGGTGGTGAGTTCGGTCTCACCATCAAAACGGTGCGTGTGTGCGAGCGTGGCGTAGGTGGCGGTGCCATCGTTGTAGTCGCTGGCCATTCCGTAATTGCTCGTGGGGCTCACTGGCAGCAAGGTGGTGGCGCTGGCAAGGCTGGTGCTGGTGGGTTTGATCCACGGCATGCCGTAATTGATGCCGTTGTTGTTTTCTAAGCGGTACAGGCTGGCGGTGAATTCGTCGCGCTCGCCAATGCCCCAGCGGTAGCTGCCAGCGATGCCTTGTTTGTCAATGCTGCTGCCCGCGCCGTTGTTGTCGGCGGTGGTCTTCATGGCGCTCACGCGCAAGGCCGAGCTCTCGCCGGTTTGTTGGTTGAAGTCACCCACCACGCGGCGGTGGTTGTGGCTGCCCACGGTCACGTCGATTTGGTTTTCGTCCATCAAGCGCGGCACTTTGTTGACCATGTTGACGGCACCCCCTGTGGAGCCGCG